>NZ_CP152000.1:0-877500 GCF_038595035.1 Bacillus sp. FSL W7-1085 | reverse complement strand
CTTGAGGCTAGCCCTAAAGCTATTTCGGAGAGAACCAGCTATCTCCAGGTTCGATTGGCATTTCACCCCTACCCACACCTCATCCCCGCACTTTTCAACGTGCGTGGGTTCGGGCCTCCATTCAGTGTTACCTGAACTTCACCCTGGACATGGGTAGATCACCTGGTTTCGGGTCTACGACCACGTACTCATGCGCCCTATTCAGACTCGCTTTCGCTGCGGCTCCGCATCTTCTGCTTAACCTTGCACGGGATCGTAACTCGCCGGTTCATTCTACAAAAGGCACGCCATCACCCGTTAACGGGCTCTGACTACTTGTAGGCACACGGTTTCAGGATCTATTTCACTCCCCTTCCGGGGTGCTTTTCACCTTTCCCTCACGGTACTGGTTCACTATCGGTCACTAGGGAGTATTTAGCCTTGGGAGATGGTCCTCCCGGATTCCGACGGAATTTCACGTGTTCCGCCGTACTCAGGATCCACTCTGGAGAGAACAACATTTCAGTTACAGGGCTGTTACCTTCTTTGGCGGGCCTTTCCAGACCTCTTCGCTTATATCGTTCCTTTGTAACTCCGTATAGAGTGTCCTACAACCCCAAGAGGCAAGCCTCTTGGTTTGGGCTGTTCCCGTTTCGCTCGCCGCTACTCAGGGAATCGCATTTGCTTTCTCTTCCTCCGGGTACTTAGATGTTTCAGTTCCCCGGGTATGCCTTCTCATACTCTATGTATTCAAGTATGGATACTACTCCATTACGAGCAGTGGGTTTCCCCATTCGGAAATCTCCGGATCAAAGCTTGCTTACAGCTCCCCGAAGCATATCGGTGTTCGTCCCGTCCTTCATCGGCTCCTAGTGCCAAGGCATCCACCGTGCGCCCTTTCTAACTTAACCATTTCTTACTTTAGAAAGAATCACTATGTGTGATGAACTTTGCATTGCATTCAATGTGAATGTATTACTTATTGTTATCTAGTTTTCAAAGAACAATCCTGTCTCGCTAGAGACATGTTTTGAAGGAATGATCCTTCAAAACTAAACAAGACGAAAAACGTACGCTGCTCCATATATCCTTAGAAAGGAGGTGATCCAGCCGCACCTTCCGATACGGCTACCTTGTTACGACTTCACCCCAATCATCTGCCCCACCTTCGGCGGCTGGCTCCATAAAGGTTACCTCACCGACTTCGGGTGTTGCAAACTCTCGTGGTGTGACGGGCGGTGTGTACAAGGCCCGGGAACGTATTCACCGCGGCATGCTGATCCGCGATTACTAGCGATTCCAGCTTCACGCAGTCGAGTTGCAGACTGCGATCCGAACTGAGAACAGATTTGTGGGATTGGCTAAACCTTGCGGTCTCGCAGCCCTTTGTTCTGTCCATTGTAGCACGTGTGTAGCCCAGGTCATAAGGGGCATGATGATTTGACGTCATCCCCACCTTCCTCCGGTTTGTCACCGGCAGTCACCTTAGAGTGCCCAACTAAATGCTGGCAACTAAGATCAAGGGTTGCGCTCGTTGCGGGACTTAACCCAACATCTCACGACACGAGCTGACGACAACCATGCACCACCTGTCACTCTGTCCCCGAAGGGAAAGCCCTATCTCTAGGGTTGTCAGAGGATGTCAAGACCTGGTAAGGTTCTTCGCGTTGCTTCGAATTAAACCACATGCTCCACCGCTTGTGCGGGCCCCCGTCAATTCCTTTGAGTTTCAGTCTTGCGACCGTACTCCCCAGGCGGAGTGCTTAATGCGTTAGCTGCAGCACTAAGGGGCGGAAACCCCCTAACACTTAGCACTCATCGTTTACGGCGTGGACTACCAGGGTATCTAATCCTGTTCGCTCCCCACGCTTTCGCTCCTCAGCGTCAGTTACAGACCAGAGAGTCGCCTTCGCCACTGGTGTTCCTCCACATCTCTACGCATTTCACCGCTACACGTGGAATTCCACTCTCCTCTTCTGCACTCAAGTTTCCCAGTTTCCAATGACCCTCCCCGGTTGAGCCGGGGGCTTTCACATCAGACTTAAGAAACCGCCTGCGAGCCCTTTACGCCCAATAATTCCGGACAACGCTTGCCACCTACGTATTACCGCGGCTGCTGGCACGTAGTTAGCCGTGGCTTTCTGGTTAGGTACCGTCAAGGTGCAAGCAGTTACTCTTGCACTTGTTCTTCCCTAACAACAGAGCTTTACGATCCGAAAACCTTCATCACTCACGCGGCGTTGCTCCGTCAGACTTTCGTCCATTGCGGAAGATTCCCTACTGCTGCCTCCCGTAGGAGTCTGGGCCGTGTCTCAGTCCCAGTGTGGCCGATCACCCTCTCAGGTCGGCTACGCATCGTCGCCTTGGTGAGCCGTTACCTCACCAACTAGCTAATGCGCCGCGGGTCCATCTGTAAGTGACAGCCGAAACCGTCTTTCATCCTTGAACCATGCGGTTCAAGGAACTATCCGGTATTAGCTCCGGTTTCCCGGAGTTATCCCAGTCTTACAGGCAGGTTACCCACGTGTTACTCACCCGTCCGCCGCTAACATCCGGGAGCAAGCTCCCTTCTGTCCGCTCGACTTGCATGTATTAGGCACGCCGCCAGCGTTCGTCCTGAGCCAGGATCAAACTCTCCGAAAAAGTACAAAACCGAAGTTTTGCTTTTCGCCAGTTTGACTGACTACCTATGATGTATCATAGGATTTTTTTATAAAAACTCGAATTAACAGGTACGTTTTGTCTTGTTTAGTTTTCAAAGATCATCTTCGTTATCGCTCAGAGGCGACTTTCTTAATATAACATTTGAGCACCGTGTGCGTCAAGTGTTTTTCTGAATTTCTTTTTGTCAGCTTTTCTTTCAAAGCAACTCAGTTGCTCATTAGCGACGTTTAATAATATACCATCATAATATTCATACGTCAATATCTTTTTTAACAAAATATCCTCGATGATAGATTTTTTGCCCCTTCGTCTCAATTGGCTCTACTAGCACAATTCCTTTTTCCACAAAGAAATCAATCATCACACTAAGATCAGGTGTGAAATGTTTGAGATCAGGATGTGCAAGAAGCTCGCCAAACAGCCAAATATCCTGCTGTTCCATGACATGACGCAAATGAGCCGCACCAATTTCTGCTTTTGAATGAATCAAGAAATCATTCGCTAGGAATAAAAGTTCTAACCGTTTATGAAGACTTTCGTGGCTTTCAATCAACTCTGAATAAAGTTTATATACTTCCGGTTCCATATGACGTACTTGGTTCCAAACGGTCACTTCTGGGTGGAAGCCTTTATCAATCACTTCAATACGCGCAAGATGATGCAGGGCATGCACAATGGAATTATATGCATCGAGGAATTGATTTGATTCAAAAAATGCTTTTCCTTCTATATATCTGCGAATGAGCTTGCCATATTCTAAACCAATTTTGAGCTTACGGTTAGAAAACGGGAATGTACTCAGTTCATCAATCAAGTTGAAAATATATTCATTTCGATCAAACAGGACTTTTCCGTTTAAAATCCAATCAATAATCCGCCTGTTGGTACCTAAGGTAATCCATTCCTTCAACTGATCATCTGTGACAACATTTAAAGAAGCTGTCTGGTGATCGGATTCATAGTGCTTAATAAATAACGGTTCTTCCGCATCCTTTACGATGACTAGAAGCGCTGCATCAAAGTTATCCGTCTCAGAAGATACTTTATGCCTTCTTTCTACTATAATCACAGCTAATGTATCTGGATGACTTGCTCTCTCTTGATAAATAGGACGGAGAAGATTTTCCATAGTGATTCCTCCAATACTCGGGTGTAAGGTTCTTCTCTAATGCTATGTATTTCTCCTCATAGAATCAAAATTCCTTCAATACATGAAAAAAGATCGTTGAATCATTATAAGCAATTTATTCACAAAACTCTATAACTAATTCAAACAGAAAGGTAAAATGTGCTATATTGGAGATAAGGGGGACTAGGGATGGCGAAATACTCCAGTAAGATTAATAAAATCAGAACATTTGCACTTAGTTTGGTTTTTGTTGGTTTTTTGATCATGTATATCGGTGTGTTCTTCAAGGAATCGGTCTGGCTGTCGACCTTCTTTATGCTACTCGGCGTGTTATCGATTGGATTGAGTACAGCCGTTTACTTTTGGATCGGTATGCTTTCTACGAAGGCAGTCCGGGTCGTATGTCCAGGCTGTGAGAAGGAAACAAAAGTGCTTGGGCGGGTGGACATGTGCATGCATTGCAGAGAGCCACTTACACTCGATCCAGCATTAGAAGGCAAAGAGTTTGATGAATCCTACAATCGAAAAAAGTCATAAAAATAAGCTGACCATTCAACTGGTCAGCTTTTTCATTAATGATTTTCTTTTTTTGCACATTCTTGACAAGTGCCATAGATCTCCAAACGATGATGACTTACTGTAAAACCTGTCACATGGGATGCAAGCTGTTCTACTTCATCAAGGCCAGGATAGTGAAAGTCAACGATCTTTCCGCAGTTTTCACAAATCGCATGGTAATGGTCAGATGTCGCAAAATCAAATCGGCTTGAGGAATCCCCATACGTTAATTCTTTTACTAATCCAGATTCCCGGAAGACTCGTAAATTGTTGTAAACCGTTGCTACACTCATATTAGGAAATTTTCCTTCAAGTGCCTTATATATATCGTCCGCGGTTGGGTGTGTCATAGAATTTACGAGAAACTCCAAGATGGCATGGCGCTGCGGAGTAATTCGAACACCGGTTTCTTTTAGAGCATCTAAAGCGTCTTTTAGTTCGTGAGCAGCCATTTCATCATGCACCTCTCTTTTCAAAAATATTCTTATATTATAATCTTTATAAATAGTGTACCCCCAGAGCCGAAACTTTGTCAATTACAATCCTCTTTTTTACCTATTCTTCTATACAAAAAAGACCGGCACGACTGCCGATCTCATCTCGTCAACATATTAAGCGTGAGCTTTCAGTTCCTCAAGCGCTTCTTCCACATGATCTTTCACCTTTACTTTACGCCACTCTTTCACAAGCTTTCCTTCTTTATTAATAAGAAACGTTGAGCGTTCAATTCCCATGTATTCCTTACCAAAGTTCTTTTTCAGCTTCCATACACCGAAAGCTTCAGACAATTTTTGTTCGTCATCTACAAGAAGCAGGAAAGGTAAGTCATGTTTTTCTTTAAACTTTTGGTGCTTGTCTTGACCGTCTGGGCTTACGCCGATAATCACAGCATCTAATTCCGCAAAGCTTTGATGGCGGTCACGAAAATCACAGGCTTCCGTTGTGCAGCCCGGCGTCATATCTTTTGGATAAAAATAAAGGACAATGTGTTTCCCTTTAAAATCAGAGAGCTTTACTTTCTCTCCATTATCACCAAGTAATTCAATATCAGGTACTTGCTGCCCCACTTCGATTGTCATGATACAATCCCTCCAACCTATTTTTTCATTAGCCTATCCAATTTCGAGAAGATATTCAACTAAGGACGCTTGCATCGGCATGTTAAAATAATGATAGACGACGTGATACGTTGAGATAGGAGGCTATTTATGAAATTCACCGAATCAGAAAAATTACATCAAGAGGCGCTGGAGCATATTGTTGGAGGGGTTAACAGCCCATCTCGTTCATATAAAGCAGTGGGCGGCGGGTCACCTGTTGCAATGGAAAAAGGCGAAGGCGCTTATTTTTGGGATGTTGACGGAAACCGTTATATCGACTATTTAGCAGCATACGGCCCAATTATTACGGGACATGCTCATCCTCATATTACAAAAGCCATCACGAAAGCAGCCGAGACGGGTGTCCTTTACGGAACACCAACGAAGCATGAAGTCACTTTTGCTAAGATGCTGAAGGAAGCGATGCCTGCTTTGGACAAAGTTCGTTTTGTCAATTCAGGTACAGAAGCTGTGATGACGACAATCCGTGTCGCTCGCGCTTATACAGGCAGAACAAAGATCATTAAGTTTGCCGGATGTTACCACGGCCATTCTGATCTTGTGCTAGTTGCGGCCGGCTCTGGACCTTCCACTTTAGGAACACCAGATTCAGCGGGCGTGCCTAAAAGTATTGCCAATGAAGTCATTACCGTTCCATTCAACGATATAGACAGCTACAAAGAAGCATTAGACCGCTGGGGTGATGAAGTAGCAGCTGTTCTTGTTGAGCCAATTGTCGGGAACTTTGGCATCGTAGAGCCTAAAGACGGTTTCCTGCAGCAGGTTAATGACCTGACTCATGAAAAAGGGGCTCTAGTCATCTATGATGAAGTCATTACAGCTTTCCGCTTTATGTATGGTGGTGCACAGGACTTGCTTCAAGTAAAACCTGACCTCACTGCATTAGGTAAAATTATCGGCGGCGGTCTTCCAATCGGCGCTTACGGCGGCAAAAAAGAAATTATGGAGCAAGTCGCCCCGCTTGGACCAGCCTACCAAGCTGGTACGATGGCAGGTAATCCCGCCTCCATCCTTTCTGGTATTGCATGCTTGGAAGTGTTAAAAGAAGACGGGGTCTACGAACGTCTTGATCAGCTTGGGGCCATGTTAGAAGAGGGAATTTTAGCCCACGCAAAAAAACATCAAGTAGATATTACAGTGAATCGCTTAAAAGGTGCTCTCACCATTTATTTTACAAAGGAAACGATTGTGAACTACGAGCAGGCTGAAAATACGGATGGTGAAATGTTCGCCCGTTTCTTTAAATTCATGCTCGCACAAGGTATTAACCTCGCTCCTTCTAAATATGAAGCTTGGTTCTTAACCATTGCACATACTGAAAATGATATTTCTGAAACGCTCAAAGCAGTAGATCATGCGTTTGAACAGCTGAAACAATCATAATGAAGAGAAAAACAGACGTAAATTCATGCGTCTGTTTTTTTATTTACCAGCTCTTGATTGTCAAAAGCGAGTGAATCTGTTACATTTTTTCTCAATACCTTCTTTTGATGTTTTCATGAACTTTCAAAAATCACTTGAATATTTCGGAAGACCGCTGTATATTACTTAGTTGTTTCATCAAAATATTTATGATATATGACAAGTGGTCATCTATTATCGAAAAGAAAGGAATGCAGGGACAAAACCAATGAAACTTGGAGCCCGTATTTTAAAAACTGGTATTGCCATTGTACTCGCGCTTTACCTGGCAACATGGCTTGGGTTGCCGACACCCGTCTTCGCGGGAATTGCAGCTGTATTTGCTATCCAGCCATCTATTTATCGATCATTTTTAACGATTGTTGATCAAGTGCAAGCCAATATTATTGGAGCAGCACTTGCCATTACGTTCGGTCTGCTTTTTGGCACAGGACCAGTCATCATCGGCTTAACTGCCGTCATGGTCATTGCGATTAATTTAAAGCTGAAGATTGAACACACGATTCCGATTGCACTCGTAACCGTCATCGCGATTTTAGAAAGTGCAGGGGATCATTTCCTTTCCTTTGCCTTAATTCGAACAGCAACTGTGGTGTTAGGCGTACTTTCTTCATTTTTAGTGAATTTGATTTTCCTGCCGCCAAAGTATGAAACAAAGCTTGTTCATCACATTATGGAAAATACGGAGGAGATTTTAAAATGGATCCGTCTAAGCTCCAGACAGTCAACTGATCATTCCACTTTAAAGGATGACATCGATCAAATAAAAGAACGTATGATCAAATTAGATCACATTTACTTGTTATACAAAGAAGAACGAAGCTATTTAAAGAAAACAACTTATGTCAAATCTAGAAAGCTTGTTTTATTCAGACAGGCAATCATGACGTCTAATCGAGCGCTGTACTTGCTGAAAAAGCTTCATAAGTTAGAAAATGAAATTCATTTGATGCCAGAGCATTTCAGAGAGAGCTTAACAGATGAGATTGATTATTTGCTTTATTGGCATGAACGTACCTTGATGAAGTTTGTTGGAAAAATGAAACCGCAGGACGATGATTTTCAGAATGAATGCTCTCTTCGTCTTGAAGCATTAACGAAATCATTTATTCAGCATCAACAAAATCAAGAAAACGACTTGCTGGATTACAATATGCTGAATGTGATGTCGAGTATTATTGAATACCGTGATGAATTGGAGCATCTAGATACTTTGATTACAAGCTTCCAAACGTATCACCCAAAAGATAGTGAGATTGAGACAGAAGAAAAAGAAGCTTAAATACAAAAGCCCGATTCTAAGAATCGGGCTTACATTTTTGACAAAGGGCTAAAATGATCTTTATTTTAGCCCTTTGTCTTCTTTTCAGCGTAGTTGAAAACCCTTGAAATCAAGGAAGGACGAGTAATGGAGCGGAGCGAATGCCATATTCGTGAGCACCAGCACTCAGGACTGACAAAGAATGCGGGGTTTGTCTACACGCTGTGACCGATTGTTAGAATCGGTCTTATTTTATTTTCTTCATTTTAGGATCAAGGGTGTCTCTTAATCCATCTCCCATCAAGTTAAAGCCAAGAACCGTCAGCATGATCGCAATCCCCGGGAAAAATAAAGTCCATGGCGCTTGTACGAGATAAGGTCTCGCATCTGCAAGCATTTTCCCCCACTCTGGACTTGGCGCTTGTGCACCTAATCCTAAAAATCCTAAAGCCGCCGCTTCAATAATGGCAGTACCAATCGCAAGCGTCGCTTGAACGATGACCGGCACCATACTATTTGGCAGTATGTGACGAAGAACGATGCGGCGGTGTGACATCCCGACTGCCTTTGCTGCTAAGACGTATTCTTCTTGCTTAATGCTCAGCACCTTTGAACGAACGAGCCGGCCAAATGTGGGGACGTTAATAATCGCTATGGCAATAAGGGCATTTTGTAAGGAAGGTCCTAAGATGGAAACGATCGCAATCGCTAATAGAATGCTAGGAAAAGCGAGTAAAATATCAAATAGTCTTGAGATGACAGCATCCAGTAATCTACCGCCGTAACCTGCCATCAACCCAAGCAATGTCCCTAAAATAACCGACCCGAGAACGGAGAAGAAACCCACCCATAATGAAATCCGAGCTCCATGCACGACTCTAGAAAATATGTCTCTCCCGAAATCATCCGTACCAAACCAATGCGCAGCTGAAGGGGCACTAAATCGTTCGCCTAGTGACTGCTCGTTGATTCCATAAGGAGCAATGAGCGGTGCAAAGATTGCTAGGATCAGAAATAAAAAGACAATCACAGTGCCAATGACCGCCAGCTTGTGCTGAAAGAACAGTTTCATCGATTCAAGAATCAGTGATTGAGAGCGTTCTTCCTTTTGTTTAGGTGCTTGAAGCTCTTTTTGCGCTTCCATGTCGTCACTCTCCCTTCTCTAGTATTTAATCCTCGGATCAATGACTGCATACAAGATATCAACAATGAAATTGATCAGCACAAATATGAGCGCAACAACAAGAATGCCAGTTTGAATAACAGGATAATCACGATAGCTAATTGCATCGTAAATATACCGCCCAATTCCCGGCCAAGCAAAGATCGTTTCTGTTAAAATGGCTCCGCCTAGCAAGAGACCTGTTTGAAGACCAATAATCGTTAAAATCGGAATGAGCGCATTTTTCAGCCCATGCTGATAAATGATGAAAAATGAACGTACCCCTTTTGCTTTTGCTGTTCGAATAAAATCTGAATGAAGGACTTCCAACATACTTGCCCTCGTAATCCTTGCAATAATCGCAGCAGGAATCGTTGCGAGAGCGGTACTTGGTAAAATTAAATGCTTGATGCTGTCAAAGAATTGATCAAATCGCCCTTGCAAAAGCGTGTCCAGCGTATGAATATAGGTGATCGACTCTACCGGATTTCTGACGTTTTCTCGTCCTGTAGTCGGCAAAATACCTAATTCAATCGAGAATAGCCACTGTCCCATTAAACCTAACCAGAAAATCGGCATGGACACCCCAATGAGCGCAATAAACATGGCCACATAATCAAAGAAAGAATGTTTAAACCATGCACTAATGATTCCGGCATTCACACCGACAATAATCGCCAGCAACATAGCGAAGAAAGTCAATTCTAATGTAGCGAATAAGTAAGGCTTCATTTCCTGGGCAATAGCCGCTCCTGTTCGTATGGAAGTCCCTAGATCGCCTTTTAAAAGCCCCAGCATGTAGTGACCATATTGTACGTACCACGGCTGGTCTAAACCAAGCTGAATCGTCAATTGCTCTACTGCTTCTTTCGTTGCCCGCTGTCCTAAGATGACCTGCGCCGGATTTCCAGGGATAAACCGAATAATAGAAAATACAACTAAGGTCATTCCGATCAGTACTGGAATGAGCATTCCTGCTCGCTTCATACAATAAGCAAACAAACAGCTTTCACCGCCTTTTCATTGTTTGGATAAGGGAGATCGAACGATCTCCCTTATTTGCTTATTCGAAATATACGTCAGTCAATGCTTCGGAACCAGTCGGATGCGGCTGGTAGCCTTTTAAATCTTTAGATGCGGCAAGCATTGGAATTGAATGGACTAATGGGATCCAAGGCGCTTCATCATGAATGATTTCTTGAGCTTCTTGATATAATTCATTTCGCTTCTTTTGATCCGTATCGGTCTGCGCTTCAATGAGGATGTCATGCATTTTATCGTTTTGGAAGAATGTATAGTTGTTACCGCCAATACTGTCTTTATCTAATAATGTGTAGATGAAATTATCAGGATCGCCATTGTCCCCTGTCCATCCTAATAAGAACACATCTGCTTCGCCTTTACTTGCTTTATCTAAATAAGTCGCCCAATCATATGTGACGATTTCGGCTTTGACACCAACTTTTTCAAAGTTTGACTGAATGACTTCAGCTACCTTCATCCCGTCTGGCATATATGGACGCGGCACAGGCATTGCCCAAAGCTTGATGCGAAAACCGTCAGGGAAGCCTGCCTCTTTCAATAGTTCTTTTGCTTTTTCCGGATCATATGGATATGGCTCAATCTCGTCATTGTAGCCTTCTAATGACGGAGGAAGTGGATTTTTTGCTGGTTCAGCAAGTCCTCCATAAAACGACTCGATGATTGATTCTTTATCAACTGCATAATTGAGTGCCTGACGAACCAACTTGTTATCAAGCGGCTTTCTAGTCACTGTCAGCCCGATATAACCTACGTTCATGGATGGTCTTTCAATCAGCTGGAGCGCTTTGTCTGTTTTAATGCCATCTAAATCGGACGGATTGACGCCATCCATTAAGTCGATTTCGCCTGTTTTAAGCGCATTTAAACGAGCAGAGTTTTCAGGAATAGAGCGGAAGATGATTTGTTTCAGTTTTGGTTTATCTTTTTGCCAGTAATCTTCGTTCTTTTCTAAGACAATACGGTCGTTCTGCTTCCATTCTTTAAACTTAAATGGTCCTGTGCCCACTGGGTTTTCTCTAAATGAATCACCGCTTTTTTCAACTGCTGCAGGACTAGCGATACCAAATGGTGACATGGCGATGTTTTTCAGAAATGTTGCTTGCGGGCGTTTGAGTTGAAATTCAATTTCATGCTCTCCTTTAACGATGATGTCTTTAATGACATGCCCTTTATCTTTTTTATAGCCGCCAAACATGCCGTAGTAAGGAAATTTTTCGGCATCTCCATTCATCCAGCGGTCAAAGTTGAATTTCACTGCTTCTGCATTAAAATCTGTGCCATCGTGAAATTTCACACCTTCTCTTAAGTAGAACGTGTACGATTTTCCGTCCTTTGCAACATCCCATTCTGTTGCGAGGCCCGGATGGATGGTCGTGTCTTTTTCACCGTAATTCAAAAGCTTTTCAAACATATTCTCTGTAACCTTGAAGGTTTCGCCTTCTGTTGTTGTAATCGGATCAAGTGACGTAGAGTCCCCTCCTCTGCCGAATACGAGAGTGTCTTTGGTGGCTTTTTCTTCTGATGTTGATGAAGATGAACAGCCCCCTAAAAATAACGCAAGTGCTAGCACAAGAATGAAACTACTGAATAACCATGTCTTCTTCATTGTGTTCCTCCTTTTGATATAAATAGCACGCAGCTGCATGGCCTGTTTCCTCCTCATACAAAGGCGGAACATCTTGCAAGCATTGCGCCCACCTTTTTGGACATCTTTTATAGAAAGGACAGCCATCTTCTGACACCAGGTTGGATTCTTCCGCTGACACATCCTGCGTTTCCAGCACGTGATCCATATGTGGAATGGATTTCAGAAGAAGCGATGTATAAGGATGAAGCGGCTTGTGAAATACGTCCTCCGCAGGACCCATTTCTACAATACGGCCAGCGTACATCACTGCAATTCGGTCGCTCATATACTTGACAACGCCTAGATCGTGAGAAATAAACAAGTACGTCAGAGAAAGCGTCTTTTGCAATTCGAGCATTAAATTCAATATTTGTGCTTGAACCGATACATCTAAAGCGGAAACTGGCTCATCGGCAATCACAAGACTTGGATGAGTAATCAGTGCCCTAGCAATTCCAATACGCTGCCTCTGACCGCCGCTGAATTGGTGCGCATAACGGTCTCCATAGGATGGGTCAAACCCAACAATGTGCAGCATCTCCTTTACCCGCTTTTGTCTTTCTGCTTTTGTTCCATGTTTATGAACAATGAGCGGTTCTTCTAAAATGTCTTTGATTTTCATTCGTGGATTTAAGGAAGCGTATGGATCTTGGAAAATCATTTGAATGTCTTTTCTGAAGGAACGCATGTCTCGTTCTTTCAGAAGCGTCACTTCTTTTCCTTTCATTTGGATTGAGCCAGAAGTCGGTTCGATTAATCTCATTAAGCTTTTGCCAAGGGTTGATTTCCCGCAGCCAGATTCGCCCACAATGCCGAGCGTCTCTCCTTCTTTCACGTGAAAGGACACTTGATTTAAAGCCAAAGTCGTCTGTTTGTGTTTAGAAAAAAATGCCGATGTGTCATAACGCTTCGTCAGTTGATTCACTTGCAACAGTGGGTGATTCAGTGTCTTCTCCTCCTTCCATTAGAAAACATGCGACGCGGTGATTGTGTGAAATGGATTGTAAAGATGGGTCTTTTTCAAGACATTGCGTCATTTGATATGGACAGCGTGGTGCAAATTGACAGCCGGACCGAATAGCTCCTGGCTTAGGTACATGACCCGCAATAGACATGAGTTTTTCTTTTTTCTCTTTAAATGATGGAACAGAGGCGAAAAGACCTTTCGTGTAGGGATGGAGAGGTTTTTGGAAAATACGGTCAACGGTTCCTTCTTCTACGATTCGACCGGCATACATAATCATGACACGCTGGCATATTTGCCGCACGACGCCTAAATCATGAGTAATAAATAAAATAGCGGTGTCCATCTCTTCATTTAACTTTTTGAGCAAACGAAGAATTTGTGCTTGGATGGTGACATCAAGTGCAGTCGTTGGTTCATCTGCAATCATGAGCTTTGGGTGACACAGCATCGCCATCGCAATCATCACACGCTGACGCATGCCGCCCGATAGTTCATGTGGATATTTTTTGAGTAATGACGCTGCTTGTTTCAGGCCAACCGTTTGAAGCAAATCTACCGCCTTCACTTTTGCTTCTTTTTGGCTGGTAGTCTGATGTGTGAAAAGGGCTTCTGTCATTTGCTTGCCGATGGACATGAGTGGATTGAGAGAAGTCATGGGTTCCTGGAAAATCATTGAGATGTCATTCCCTCTGACCTCTCGCCATTGTTTCTCCGACAGTGACAGCAGGTTTTGACCTTCAAATTGTATGTGACCTGTTGTTTCTGTTTGGTGATTCAGCCCCATTAAAGACATCGATGTGATGCTTTTCCCGCAGCCAGATTCGCCCACAATACCTAAGGTTTCTCCTTTTTGAATAGAGAATGAGATGTCATGGACGATCGGCACTCTCTGCTTTTTTTGCTGAAAAGCAATAGACAGCTGTTTGACATCTAGCAATACTTTTTGTTCTTTCACATCTTCACCACCCCGTCATACTTTTTAAAATTGTATTGAGACAAGCTGGGAAATATGTCATGTTTTTGACAAGCATAAAAAAGCCTATCCGCTAGAATCGGATAGGCTTTTACTAATTTAATGTTTGAATGGTAAATAGATGACGATAGTGGCTGTCTCGGTTCATTAATTCTTCATGTGTTCCTTTTTCCACAATCTCCCCTTGTTCCATGACCACAATGAGGTCCGCATGTGTAATCGTTGATAAACGGTGCGCAACAATAAAAGTTGTGCGATCTTTTGCCAGCTTTTGCATCGCTTCTTGAATGTAATGTTCACTTTCTAAATCAAGTGCAGACGTCGCCTCGTCTAAAATAAGAAGCGGTGGATTTTTAAGAAATACCCTCGCAATTGAAATTCGTTGTTTTTGACCGCCTGATAGCTTTACGCCACGTTCTCCTACCTTTGTGTCATATCCTTCGGGAAGAGACATGATGAACTCATGGGCATTAGCCGCTTTGGCCGCCGACACAATTTTCTCAAAGGATGCTTCCGGGTCTCCCACAGCGATATTTTCTTTAATGGTGTCACTGAATAAGAATGTATCTTGGAGCACCATCCCGACTTGATTCCGCAGGCTTCTTGCCTTGTACTCTTTAATATCAATGCCATCAATTTCGAGTGATCCGCTTGTGACATCATAAAATCTTGGAATTAAGCTGACGAGCGTCGACTTCCCTCCGCCGCTCATTCCTACAAGCGCAACGGTTTGACCTTTTTCTACTTTCAAGGAGATATTGTGTAAAATTTCTTCCTGTGTATGTTCGTAACGGAACGACACATCTTTAAATTCTACATCTCCTTTTAAGTGATTGGCTTCTTTTGCATTCGGCTTGTCTGTTACTTCATACGGTTCATCAATAAACTCAAAAATACGATCCATTGATGCTACTGACTGAGTTAAAGTCGTCGATGAGTTAATGAGACGGCGAATCGGGTTGTACATCCGATCAATGTAGCCGACAAAGGCAATCATTGTCCCAATTGAAAGCGACCCGTTAATGACGGTATAACCAGCAAAAGCAATGATGAGCAGCGGCGCAATGTCTGTGATCGTATTGACGACAGCGAATGTTTTGGCATTCCAATTCGTATGATTGATCGCTTTGTTTAAGAAATTTTTATTTTCATCGTGAAAATTCTCTTGTTCGTATTCTTCAATCGCAAAGCTTCGAATGACAGGCATTCCTTGTACTCGCTCATGCAGGTGCCCTTGTACCTCAGCCAGTGCCTGCGACCGCTCTTTTGTCAGCTTGCGAAGCCGTCCGTAAAAATACTTCACTGCTAACGCATACAGCGGAAAAATAATGACAGACACAATGGTGAGTTTAAGATCCAGTGTACACATAATGGCTATCACAATCAGGACGGTCATCAAATCAAGCCAAATGTTCATAAGCCCTGTGATGACAAATTCCTTTGTTTGCTCCACATCGTTGATGACCCTTGAAATAATTTCCCCTGTTCTCGTGTTGGCGTAATAACGAAGGCTTAACTTTTGAATGTGCGAGAAAAGCTTTTCCCGAATATCAAATAATACTTTACTGCCTGTCCACTGCGCATAGTATTGTCTGTAGTACTCAACAGGCGGTCTCATCACTAAAAATAATACAAGCATGATTCCCATAATAATAAAGAGAGTGGATGTTTTTTCTTCAGCCGATCCAGAGCCTTGAATGACATCATCTATGACATACTTTAAAAGCAGAGGCAATGTTAAGGGAATCGAGAACTTAATCATTCCGATCACCATTGTCAATGCAATCTGTTTTTTATACGGTGTTACAAAAGCCATGTAACGTTTTATGACCCCCATGTAAATCTCCTTCCCAATCTATCAGTGCCTCTTATCCGTACGCAATCAAAAACCTGTTGGCTTTGAAAAGCCAAACAGGTTTTAGCTGCTGTTACTTATTTTGTATAACGCAAAAAACGTTCATACCACATATCCACAAATTCTGGAGCAAACGGTCCCTTCCGCTGGTGAATCCAATGCAGTAATGTATTTAGATGCTCTCGTAAGATACTATCGATTTCTTTTGGATAATTCATCTGCCTCTTATGATCCGCATATTCATCCTCATCCAAAATATTATACGTCATGTCCGGAAAGACTTTGACATCTAAGTCGTAATCAATATACTTAATCGCCTCTTCATCTGTCGCAAAAGGAGAGCTGATGTTGCAGTAATAATACACCCCATCATCTCGAAGCATCCCAATGACATTAAACCATTGTTTTGCATGAAAATAGCAAATAGCCGGTTCTCTTGTCATCCATGTTCGGCCATCGGATTCAGTCACCATTGTTCGATCGTTTGCACCAATGATACACAATTCCGTTGCTTTCAGAATGGTGGTTTCATTCCAAATCCTGTGGATCAAGCCATTATGTTTATAGCTTTGAATTTGGATGGTTTCTCCTTCCTTGGGATAGCCCATATTTTCTCCCCTACTTTCTATAACAAACAAACCTAACAGTCCAAAGACCTAATTTCCCAACTAAACATGTCTCTATTATATTATACCGTTACATCATTAAAAAATGAAATGAAAAAGCCATTCAACCCAATTGAACGGCACACTCTTTTACATCACGGTTGAGCTCTTCTCCATTTGTTTATACGAATTGATGACTTGTTCAGTCTGTTTTGTAAATAGTGTTTGGACTTTTTGCAGTTCTTCTCGTTTCTGTTTGATTTGATCATGAAGCTTATGCCGCTCTTCCTTTTTTTCACCTTGCAGCAATCGTTTTTCTGTCTCTAAGTACAGATCAAGTTCTCCTTGTACATCGAGCAGCTGATCCATAAGCTGCATTTGTTCTTTGACAAGCTGGTCGAAATCAGACATCTAACTCCTCCCTTTCATTCGTATCGACTTTTTGTATCTATACCATTTCTTGAAAGAAGGAAGAAGTCCTTTGACTGTTTATGTAGAGGTTTTACAGGTTTTGTCGGATGGTGGGGAGAGGCAAAAAGAAAAGCACTTCATTCGTAGATGAAGTGCTTCCCTTTGTTTCAGTGATTAGCTGTTTTGTTGTTTGTTTTGCTCAGCTTTTTGGTTGTATTTTTTTACGTGCTGTGCGTCAGTCTCGCTAGCAAATTCAGTGCCATATTGACCGCCTTGTGCAGCAGCTTGGTTTTGTTTTTTCACTTGTTGTGCGTTTGTTTTGTTTTGTTGTTTATCCATCATTATCACCTCCACGCACATTAATTTGTGCAGAAGGTGTACATCTTATTCATGATTTTTTTTAAACAAGCAAAGAACGTCCGCCATCGACGATAATCGTCTGTCCTCTAATCATATCTGCTTTGCCTGATACAAGGAATTCTACACTGTCGACCATGTCTTTAATTTCCACCATACGGCCTGCTGGTGTATTTTTCTTAGCGTCTTCTAATAACTCTTCACGATTTGGGAAGTGCTTGAGTGCATCTGTATCGATGGCGCCGCCTGATACGGCATTTACGACGATATTTTTTTGTGACAGCTCAACGGAGAGGTAGCGTGTCAAAGCTTCTAGTGCTGCTTTAGATACACCGACCACCGTGTAGTTTTCAAGGTAGCGGATAGAGCCTAGTGAGCTAATGCTGACGATATGTCCGCCGCCGTTTTTCTCCATTAATTTGGCTGCTTCTTGTCCACAAAATAACAAGGCTTTCGCATTGATATTCATGGTCCAGTCCCAATGATTTTCTTCAAGATCCATGATTGGACGCTGAACGCCAGATGCCGCATTGTTCACAAATACGTCTAAACGGCCAAACGTTTCGTCAATTTGCTGGAACATGTCTTTGATTTTCTCTGGCTGACCAACGTTGGCTTTGACAACTAATGTTTTAACACCCATCGCTTCAATTTCTTCAGCTGTTTCAAGTGCTGCTTTTTTGCTTCTTGCATAGTTAATGACAATGTCATATCCTTTTTCAGCCAGGCGAAGGGCTACTTCTTTCCCAACACCTCTACTGCTGCCTGTAATTAGTGCACATTTACGCTTGTTCATTATGGTTCATCTCCTGATTTGAATAGTTTTCGTCCATTCGCTTCACACTAATAGGAAAGTTCCTATTAGGAGGTTACATTCATGTATGTCGGACGCGATTTAAGCCAGCTTGGCATGATGTCAAAGGATCAATGGAAAGATACTGAGCTTGCTTTTTTTCATCATGCTTTCCAACAAATTTTACCTTATTTAAACGAAGAAGGGCAATCTAAGTATCGAGAAATCATTTCTGAAATTGAAAACCGCGGGGGTCTGCACCGAAATGAAGCCGATTATACCCATGGTACAACGGTTAAATATGACTAGGCTGTTCAAGTGCCATCTTCCATATTTTTTGATGTGAGACTGGCAAAGCATATGCCTCAAATTCTTCTGTTGTGACTTTTTTCAGCATCGTGTCATCAGATACAGAGGTCACACGTCCAAAGAAAACAGAAATATTCCAGATGAGGTGGGTAAATACATGTTGAATGGTGCCTTCTAAATCACCAAGTTCTGCTTGTACACCCGCTTCCTCTTTTAAGAAATCAATCAGCTGCTCTTTTTCCGTTTTTCTTCCCTTCATTGTTTCCATGTTTGGGAACTCCCATAAATTCGCAAGCAGACCTGTACTTGGACGCTTATGAATATAGAGATGGCCTGCATCGTCAAATAACACCGCTGCTGCCATTGATTTCGCAGTCGGCTTTTTCTTTTTACTTTTCACCGGCAGCTCATGCTGAACGCCTTCCTCAAGTGCCGAGCAATGCATGTTTACAGGACAAATGAGGCATGCAGGAGAGGTTGGGGTGCAAATAAGTGCACCTAGCTCCATTAGCCCTTGATTGAATTCTGACGGCTTTTCCCGGGAAATGAGCTGATCAACCGCAAATTCGAAAATGTTTCTCGTTTTTGGTTTTGCAATATCATCCCATATGGACAAGATACGGGAAATGACCCTCATCACGTTGCCGTCTACCGCAGGGTATGGCTTGTTATAGGCGATACTCAGCACTGCGCCGCTCGTATACGGGCCTACACCTTTCAGTTTTGAAAATTGTTCTTTCGTATCAGGGACAACGCCCCCGTAGGATTCATAGACTTCTTTCACAGCTGCCTGTAAATTACGCACTCGTGAGTAGTAGCCAAGACCTTCCCATGCTTTCATGACCTTTTCTTCATCAGCTAAAGCAAGATCTTTCACCGTCGGGAATTGCTCCATAAACCGATTGAAGTACGGAATGACCGTATCCACTCTCGTTTGCTGGAGCATCACTTCTGATACCCAGACGCGATATGGATCTTGATTTTCACGCCATGGAAGTGTACGTTGTTCTTTTTCATACCAATCGATTAAATCATGCTGAAAGCCCGCAATATCTTTGCGGTCCAGCTTTTCTTGAATGTCTTTCATATCTATACTCCTTCTCATTGGACCGAGGGCTAACGTTCTGAAAAGAACCTTATTTGTTGTATACTGTTTGTAGATACGTTAACATGTTACATTAAATCGAGATAAAGCAAAAGTGATTTTGCACATAGTCTTGATTGGAGACGTATACTTTGTATGATTGTTCCTAAGCATGACAACTAGGAGGTAATCAATTGGATACTGGTACTCATGTAGTAATGGGCATTTCTCTTGGGGGACTTGCGCTTTTAGATCCAGCCGTCAGCGCAGATCCACACATGGCACACGCCGTGATGATCGCGACCATCGCCGGCTCCCAATCACCAGACATTGATACTGTGCTAAAACTAAAAAATAATGCAGTTTATATAAGAAATCACCGGGGATTTACTCATTCCATTCCGGCTGTACTGTTTTGGTCATTGCTAATTCCGGCTGTGATTTTCCCATTTGTGCCGGGGGCGAATTTACTTCACCTCTGGCTATGGACACTATTAGCCGTTGTGCTTCATGTGTTTGTCGATATTTTCAATGCATACGGCACACAGGCCATTCGCCCATTTTCAAAGAAATGGGTAGCGCTTGGGATCATTAATACGTTTGATCCGTTTATCTTTTTTACACACCTTGTCGCCATTGTCGTTTGGGCGATTGGCGGTCATCCCGGCTATACGTTCATTACGCTGTATGCCGTGATTTTCTGTTACTATATCGTCAGGGTCATCATGCAGCTTCAGATTAAACGTCAGCTGCGTGCACGATTCGATGAGATTGAAGACATTATTATTTCGCCTACAATGAAGTTCAGACAATGGCGCATTGCTGTGAAATGTAAATCCTCTTTCCATGTTGGACGCAGTATGAATGGTGAGATCATCATTTTAGACACCTTTAACCGTGTGCCGGTCCCTGATACTGAGATTATGAAAATTGCCAAACAGGATGAAAACATTTCAGCCTTTCTCTCCTTCTCCCCTGTCTACCGGTGGGAAGTAGATAAATACAAGGATCATTATGAGGTACGGTTCATTGATTTGCGCTACCGCAGCAAAGGTCACTATCCTTTTGTTGCGATCTGCCATATCGACATGGACCACCAAATCAAAAATTCCTATACCGGCTGGATTTTCAGTGAAGAAAAACTGCAAAAAAAATTAAGACTCGGCTCTGTGTGAGCGAGTCTTTTTTTGTGCTTACATCTTCGTCATATATTCCACAATAAACTCCCAAAAGCCAGGTCCTTCTTGGTAAATCAGCCGGTCTATTTTTTCGATGAGTTTGATGTAGAGTTCTTGTTCGAGGTCTTCTCTTTCTTGATATGCCGTGTTTTGTAGTTTCTTTTTGATCATGGGTGTGAAGGTTTCAATGAGTTCTTCCATTTCTCCATTGGTCATTTTGTCTTCGTTCACGGACATTTCCCCCTGTTTCTTCTTTTAGTTTGTTGAGCGCTTTTTTGTGGATGTTTGAGATGTTTTGTCTTGATTCGCCCAGCCGGTCGGCTATTTCTTTCATTGTTTGACCTTCAACATAAATATGGGTTAAAACCATTTTTTGTTTGTCTGTGAGCTGCTGATAGGCCTTGTACAATCTTGGGTCTTGCAGGTGCTCCCCTAAGTCTTGTTGGTTAAAGAGCACAGCTTCATACGTATCTGTTTGAACAGGGTCTTTCACTTCTTGCGTATCAGGATGATCGAGTATGAGCGGAAAACGCTGCTGCTTTTTTTTCACTCGTTTGTCAAAGTCGACTGAAAAGATGCGGATCATTGTGGAAATATACTTGATGATGCGGATTTTTTGATAAAACTGCTTGAACTCGGAATCTAGTTTTTTCGCATTTTCTTCGTTTGGCTCTTCCATGACTTGCCGGAGCAGCTGCTGGTTTTTAGGATTGCTTAAAAATTGCTGAATGAGCGGGTGATCAACGATTTCCTTCCATTTTGCTTTCAATAACAGCCGATAATCCATGTGCATCCTCCCCTTTGTTCTCTCTACTTGCATTAAGTGGACAAAAGTTAAAAAAAGTAAACTTTGTGAAACGGGTCTAATGGTTCATTTTCTCCCCTTTTGATTTCCTATTTCTTCTTTCATACCACTTATAGAGAAGACGAGCATCCGCTGGGAGGTGAGACAAATGGAGACCTTTTTTTCGGAGGAATGGCTGAAGCAGCTCGGTCAGGCAGGCTTTCCTGCCATTTTGACAGTTTACTTGCTGACACGTTTTGAACGAAAGTTTGATGAATTAAGCAAGCTCATCCAACGATTGGTCGCTGTTCAAAAAAATGATGAATCAGATTGACATCTTCTTGATTCGTTTCACCTTATGAAAACGAGGGCGAAATGAAAGGCCTTTTGTCACCTCACACAATACGATGTTGAAAGGGGATTTTATCATGAGTGAAAAGCAAAATGGTGTACCGCAGCCGATTCGAGGAGAAAAAGGAGCAACGGTCAAAATTCCACGTAATCTCGAGCGAGACAGACAAAACCCAGATATGCTCACGCCACCAGAAACCGATCATGGAACGGTTCCCAACATGAAATATTCTTTTTCTGATACGCACAACCGTTTAGAAAAAGGCGGTTACGCAAGAGAAGTCACGGTACGTGAACTACCAATCTCTAAAAGTCTTGCCTCTGTGAACATGCGGCTAAAGCCTGGTGCGATTCGCGAGCTGCACTGGCATAAGGAAGCGGAATGGGCGTACATGATTTATGGGGAAGCCCGAATTACATCGGTTGATGCAGAGGGGCGCAATTTTACAGAGGATGTGACCGAGGGTGATTTATGGTACTTCCCTTCAGGCTTGCCGCACTCTATTCAAGCACTTGAACCGGGAGCGGAATTCTTGCTTGTGTTTGATGATGGTTCCTTCTCTGAAAATAGTACGTTCCAAGTGACTGATTGGCTTGCCCATACCCCAGAGGAAGTCGTTCTCCAAAACTTTGGAATGACAAAGGAGCAATTTAAGAAGCTGCCAGAGAAAGAGAAGTATATTTTCCAAAAAGGAATTCCTGGTTCCCTTGAGTGTGACAAGGTGAAAACAGAGCAAGGAGAAGTCCCGAATTCCTTTAAATATGAGCTGTTAAAGCAAGAGCCGATTACGTCAAGCGGCGGACAAGTGTGGATTGCGGACTCTACCAATTTCAAAGCGTCTAAAACGATTGCATCCGCTCTTGTGAAAGTTGATCCAGGTGCCATCCGTGAGCTGCACTGGCATCCAAATACGGATGAATGGCAATATTTCATTTCTGGAAAGGCACGAATGACGGTATTTGCTTCTGATGGACATGCAAGAACCTTCAACTATCAAGCGGGAGACGTTGGCTATGTGCCATTTGCGATGGGGCATTATGTAGAAAATACAGGCGACGAACCGCTCTATTTCTTAGAAATCTTTAAGAGCGATCATTATGCAGACATTTCACTCAATCAGTGGCTTGCGGTCACACCGAAACAGCTTGTTTTGGATCATTTAGATCAAGGCGAAGATTTCTTAAAACTGCTTGATACAGAAAAACACCCTGTCATCGCTGCCCCTAAAAAAGAGGATTAATTCCACCTTCCTGCAAAAAGGCTGTCCTTTTTGCAGGTATCTTCATGTAAAGGAGTGTTGTTTACCCATGCAACAATCTGTTCACGCTTTATGGCAAGGGCTGAAATGGCTCATGGCGCTATCAGCTGTCTGTTACATATTTTTGTTGTTTTGTGTGCTGTTCTTTCATTTGACCGGTGCTTTTTACCAATCGATTTTATCGCTGCTACTGTTTATGGGCATCTATGTTGTACTTGGGATCTCTTTTGAACATCTGGAACACGTGCTCATGCGGTTTGTTCGTAAGTGTCGGTCCAAAAAACGATCCATCATTTTCTATGCCGTTTTATTTCACCTTTTGTTTATTTGGGGTGCTGTCTATGTATCAGACGAATTAGTTGACGGCATTTTGCTGACTACTTCTGAAGAAATTCTCTTTGCGCTAAGTCTTTGGCTATTTCATTTTTTGTTTGATTATGCGACGTTTTCGTTTGATAAGGAAACTTCGTGAGGCGCTATCGTCTTTTTGTGAAGAGCGCTTGTTTGACCTGCTCCATATGATGGAGATCATGTTTAATCAAACCTTGAAAATAACTTGATAACGTCAGCTCGGTTTGACCGATCAAAAAGGATGTATTCCAGCGAGATGCTTCGATTTTCTTCATTTCTTGAAGCAACTTTGTTCTAACAGCAATAAATCGCCCGATCGTCTCGCTTCTCTCTTCCTTTCTTGCTCTTTCGGCTGACTGCCGGTTCATTTCATGCACATCAGGTGCCTGAGGTAACGCTTTATTGTTCCAAAATTCCTTTAGGCGATCGTGTAAAATAAATTCATCCCATGGAACGAAATGTGCGATGATCTCAGCAATGCTCCACTTTCCATCAGCGATGGCGCTACGCCATTCTTCTTCTGTTACTTCCGTTAGTGACTGTACCCATTCAAGGGTGTGTTCATAGTGTTTTATCACGGTGTCTTTGTTCATGTTTTGTTATCCCCTTCATGTTTTTAAAAGAAGTTGATCAGAAATTGGTTAGTTTCATTCTTGCTAAATCATTTATAACATATTATCATATACTTTAATTACCAAATGAAAAGGGGGAATTGTGATACGCTGTCCTATATGAAAAAGCTTATTTTTTCGCACTAAAATAAACCGACCGGTCTGTTTATAAAAAGGGAGGAAAAATGATGAAATCTCAAAATGTGATCATTATCGGCAGTGGTGTAGCAGGATTGGCTACTGCTTTATTTTTAAAAAAGGCTGGAATGGAAAGTACGATTTATGAAAGCAGGTCAGATGAAGAATTAGAAACAGGAGCAGGTTTTTTACTGTCTCCGAATGGGGTAAAGATTTTGGATGGAATCGGGTGTAAAAATGAAGTGATAGCAAATGCAACAGTGATAAAGAAGATCCAGCAAATAAACAGTGAAAATGAAGTAGAAGCGATCTTTCACAATTATAGTGAAAAATATTATGATGCCCCTTTACTGAACGTCATGAGAGACCAAATCATCAAATCACTTTTAAAAGAAGTTCACCGTCAAGGAATAGAAGTGAAGTACAACAAAAAGTTAATCTCAATCAAACAGCAACCTCATTCCGTTCAGGTTCTTTTTGAAGATGAAACTGAGATAACAGGTGATATCGTAATAGGAGCAGATGGAACTTTTTCTAAAACAAGAGAGGCTATTGCGTTTAATGCTAAATTAGACTATAGCGGTTTTTGGGGACTACAAGGAGTATCGTTTGTGAAGGATTTTGTATTGGATGAGGCAACAAGTTATTTTTACAATGACGGAAACTTCCAATTCATTTTTGGAAAAGCGCATCCAACAAATAAAATGAATATTTTATGGCAAGCTTTCTCTCAGTGTCCTGAGAAGTTACCTACAAAACATTTTGAGAAAGCCAATCAAGAAACCATCCGACAGTTATTATATAAACAAATGGAACATTGGAACATTCCTAAACACCTTTCTGACATCATCGATCATACAAACATGTTCTTTCCAAGAAGTATCTATGAAATAAAGGATTTTCCTGTGTGGTCAAAAGGACGTGTTGTTCTTGTAGGTGATGCGGTACATACGGCGAACCCTTTTGTTGGTCAAGGAGCATCGTATAGTCTAGAAGATGCCATGCTCATAGCAAAGATGCTAAGAGATCATGATTATCGAGATGCGTTCTATTATTATGAAAAGGATCGAAGAAAGAGGACAGAAGAATTGAATGCGCTATTTCAACACATGAGTATTCAAAACGATATTGATAAAAAAATGAACGAATACACGATTGAATGGGATGAAGAAACTTACGTATGAGATGAAAGATAAAAAAACACCACTTATGCTGAAAAGTGGTGTTTCTTGTGTTTTCTCCGTGCATAGAGGATCGCACCGATCAAACTGACGAGTGAAATCAATGCGAGAATTCTGATATAAGGTGGATAGTAGGTTAGCACGATCTCGTTTTTGCCTTTTTCTATTGGAAAACCGATAAACGCATAATTGGCTTGTTCAATATCGGTTTGATGGCCGTTCACCGTGAGCTCCCAGCCTTTTTCATATGGAACAGGCAGAATCATATAATCATCGCCGCGCTTGTTCTCATAAGAAATCGTAAAGCGGTTATTTTTAAGTTTCACCTGCTGGCTGCCATCATCTTGTTTTCCTTTTTCATATGCCCGCGCAAGGGTGCGGTAAGGCTCATGATACAGCTTTAATTGACTCAGCTCATACGTCCCTTTTGGAACTCGTATGGAAAGGATTTTTTCCGCAGGGACTCTGATCGTCACGTCATTAACGCCTGTTTTGTAGATAGACGTATTGCTTTTGCGTGATGTGACGTAGTCATCCACAGATAACTGAAACCCTTCGTTACGGTCGGTCCGCTTCACATAAAAGCTCACATACACATCCCCCACGCGAGCGATATCATCTGGAAGGGTGATATTCAGCCCGCCCGTTTTCCCGTATACATCAAGCACGCCATTTTCGTATACAGATTGTTCAGTATGAATGTTTGTATCCTTTATTCGATCAGGCGATTGGTCGATTTCAGCATTTCCTTTTTTGTTTAAGATCACACCTTGCAACATCGCATGTTCTTTATCAAGTGCTGACGCATGCTCTAGTGACTTTTCTGAATAGACGGTACTCGTTGTTCTTGCAAATGGGAGCGGACGTGTATTTTCATACACTTCATAATGTTCGCTTTCCAATATGGGCTTAAAATAAACCGGCGGTGAGAAAGACATCGATTTGTCTCTCATATAATACTTCCCGTAGGTCAGACTGTATAAATTCGCCCTGTCCCCCATTGTTGCATACCGGCTGACACTTTCCCGTCCCATATCAATTTGCAGGTCATTCCAGTAGAAATGGAGCAGATGCTGATTCAATATACTTGAATACGCACTCATGCCTTGAAAGCCTTCAAATAACGGGGTGTTGTTGCGCACGCCGTTCATCCAATCAATCCGGGCAAACGGATCTTCTTTTGAGCGGCTTTGAATCTGCTGAATGAGCTTCATTTGCTCATGTCCAGCATACGCCTCACTATTCAGATACGTATCTGATACGCTCTTAATATTGCTTCTTTCAAATAAGTAGCCCTGCTGATACACGCCTGCTGTCAGTAAGCTCACAACGATGAGCACAGCTGAAAAGAGACGAAGGTGCAGACGTTTCCCCGCATGTATCGAGAGGAAGAACAAGCTGATCACAAGCAGTCCTATTCCGGTAAATACAACAACATCCATATTTCCCTTTGCTCGTTCTGAAAGGGCGACTGCGAGAAGGAATACAATCCAAGCGCCTAAAACCGCACGTTTTTTCCACTTCCACTCCATTTGCGAGAAATGCTTGATGGTGATGGCTACGACTGCTCCGACTGTAAAAGCAAGAATGTATTCAAATCTGTACTGCGGTGCAGAAAAACCATTAAACACGCTCGCCATCTTTGGACTGTAGTGAAAAATGATCAGCAGAACACTGATCGATGTGAACATGAAAAACCATCTGTTCCGGTATAGCGGAACGAGAAACAGACAAATCAGAAAGATGACCGGCAATAAATACACCCTGCTTGTAAACAGCAGATGATCATGCAGCTCAAACCAAGGAATTGCCTGTTCATACGGCGGTCTTACATTATTGAGAAAGCCGTAAACAGACGGGATAAAAAAGGCAGCACTGATCCCAAACGATAACAACGTAGAGATCGCAAGGGTCCAGAACACCTTCCAGCCTCGCTCCTCGCTTTGAAGCTTAATCATATATCTGAAGACGAGATAAATGGCTAAAAAGATAAAGTGAATGTAAGCAAAGTAAAAATTATTGATCAGCATGAGACTGCAAGCCGCAATAAACCAAGCCGGCTTGCCTGTTTTAAAAATCCGTTCAACCCCGAGCACAAGCAGCGGAAGCCACATCATGCTGTCGGTGAAAAACTCCCAAAACGTTTGATGCCGAAAGTACACAATAGACAGTCCGTAAATACCGGCTCCTGTCAGCGCCCCCAGCCTATGCTGCACAATCGAAAGGAGCACACGATATGCGATGAACAGAATGACTGTCAGCTTGATCACACTCAGCCAAATAACAGCATTTGCCCAAAAGTGAATGTCTGTTGACTGTACAAGGTGAAGCGCATTTAACAGCCAGACAACAGCGACTGTGACCATAAAGACCATCGACGTTGTAAAATAATAACCTAATTGCGTATATGTACCGCCGCCTAGACCAAATTGATAGGAATAAAAGAAGTTTCCTTTGACGTATTCGTCATACAGCAGCTTTTTAAACGGGAGCATTTGTGAAATGCCATCCCCATCTCCCGTCATATATCGGCCTTGCGTATATTCATATAAGAAAAAGGAGTGGCCTAATAAAGCAAGAATGAGGCACATTCCAATGAGTATCCATCTACGTTTCATCATCTAAATCCTTTCTCCAAAAGATCCACTGTTCATTGAAACAAAACAACCCAGCAAGCGATTCGTGCTTGCCGGTTATTTGACTCCACGTTATTTAAATAACTGTGTTAACACTCGGTCTTGTTCTTTTGAGCTTGTCTCTTGTTCCATGACATTTGATTCTTGAATTAAGTAATGCGGCCTCTTTTTCGTTTCATAGTAAATCCGGCCAATGTATTCTCCGATCACACCTAGACTCAAGAGCTGGACACCACCGAGGAAAAGCACAGCTGAGATTAAAGTGAAATAACCCGGTACCATGATGCCCGTTCTGACGATTTGAATAAAGGTCGCCACGATGTAAATCAAAGAGAGAAATAAGATCAAAATACCCGTATAAAAACAAATACGCAGCGGGCGGTTGTTAAAGGAAATGACCCCATCAATCCCGTAGTTAAATAATTTCTTCAGTGACCATTTTGTATCACCGTGCTGTCTTTCCACATTTTCATAATAGATGACCTTTTCTTCAAAGCCAATCCAGCAAAAAAGGCCTTTTGAAAAACGATTTCCCTCTTTCAGCTGAAGCAATGCGTCGATCGCTTGACGGGAAATTAAGCGGAAATCTCCTACACCATCACGCAAGTCCACTTCGACCACCTTGTTCATCACTTTATAATACATCGATGATAGGTAAGAACGAAGCTTGCTGTCCCCTTTACGGTTTCGTTTGGCAATGACTTGATGATAACCTTCTTCGTAGCCTCTAACAAAATCCTGAATCAAATACGTTGGGTGCTGCAGGTCGGCGTCCATAATGATCGCAGCTTCCCCTTTTGCATGCTCAAGACCTGCTAAAATTGCAGCTTCTTTCCCAAAGTTACGAGAAAAGGAAATGTATTTGACTTTTGCACTTTTGTGAGAGAGCTCTCTCATGTATTGAAGCGTATTGTCTTTGCTTCCATCATTCACAAAGATGATTTCAAAGTCATAATGAAAATCGCGAAACTCTTCCTCGAGTGCCTCAAAGATTCGTCTGATGTTTTCACCTTCATTGTAAGAAGGAATTATAACAGAGAGCAGTTCCCGTTCCATATCGCACCTTCTCTTCACTTTTTTCACATAGTCTGTTATGTTCATTATTCCTTTTTTGTCAGAAAACGAAACCCTTTTTTATTATCCATAAATTTCATGTATCCTTAATCGTTACATTATATCAGAGTTTTATTTCCAGTGATTTTCACCAACATGAATTTAATGTAATTTTAAGTTTATCCATTGTAAAAAGCCTGTAATTTTGATCACAGACTGGGTATTGTTTCATAAAATTGTTTGGTCAATTATATATTTTCCTGTTTATTGAAAAAGATGAGTGGAAGTGAAAAGGGCAACCCTTTTAATGCAGCAGCCCTTTGTCGTTTTGTTGCAGATGCTCATTTGCCTTCGATTGTTTATTTTGAAATAAATGCAGCTGAGCGCCGTAGCTTTCGATCCATTCTCGGACAATCCGTTCAGTCGTTTCTTGTCCTTTATACTTGCGGCCAGCCTTTGCATAGGTTGTTTCAAAATCACTCCAAAGGAGCTCTACCCATGTACGTGCTTCTTCATATGTGAGCATATTGTTTTTTTCCATTAGTTGTTCGGTTAATCGCTCAAAATATTGTTCCATACTGGTTCCTCCTTCATCTAGCAGAAAGTGCCTTTTTAAAAAAATCTCTTTTTTCATATACTACCCTTACGTCTTCAAAAGACGCAAATGATTTGTATTGTTTGGAGGGAATCAGTATGCGTAATAAAGCAAAGGGCTTTCCAAATCAAGTGAATCACAAGTTTGAAGGCGAACCAGGGGCCACAGATGCTTATGCGTCTAAAAGGCCGAACGGTGAGACGAATACACGTCCACAGGAACGTATGAGGGCATCAGGGAAACGCTAATTTTTCCAAAGGGAGTGCTTGAGATATGAGTTCAAATGGGAAATCGTATATGGAAGACTTTGTTCAATTAAGAACAACCGCTTACCCTCAACCATGGGCGAATGCTAAACATTCTGCCTCTCAGGTCAACGGAGAAACGCAGCAAACGCAGCACGACATCGTACTTCAGAACAACGTCCGTAAACAACGTTCGAAGTAAAGAAAAGGACTGATCTCTAACGATCAGTCCTTCAGATTGTTGACAAAGGGCTAAAATGAACTTTATTTTAGCCCTTTGTCTTCTTTTCAGCGTGATAGAAAACCTTTGCAGTCTAGGAAGGACGAGTACTGGCGCGGAGCGAATTTGACATTCGTGAGCACCAGCACGCAGGACTGACAAAGAATGCGAGGGTTTGTCTACACGCTGAAGGACTGATCTCTAGGGATCAGTCCTTTTGAGTAAGCATTGAAATCGGCAGGGCATCTTCTTTATTTGGCGCTGATACTCTGTAGCCCCAAGCAAAAACACCATTTAAATACTCCACATAAAACTGCTCGTCTGTATCTTTGATGTGATAAGTCGTTTTGGTTTGAATAGCAGCTGGATCTAATAAATAGGCTTTCGCCATGTCAATTTTCCGCTCCAACACGGCATATTCATTCACAATGCCTAGCTGCTCAGCTTTTCTTGCTTTTTCAGAAAGAGCGGCAATCTCCTGCTTTAATTCGTATTCTGTCATTTCACTATAGCGTTTTTCCATCTGTCATTCCCCTTTGTCTAAAACATGATCAATTGTATCAAGATCAAATCCTTTTCGGTAAAGGAATTGCTTCACTTTCATTTTTTTCTCAAATGATCCGTCATAACCTACCTTGCGTTTTGCCTTCTCAAGCATATAGTGAAGGGCTTCTTCTTCCTTTTCCTCTTCTTGTCCATCATAGGCTTCTTGAAGGGCTTTATCAATGATATCAAATGAAAATCCTTTTCGCTGAAGCTGCAATTTGATACGCTGTTCAATTTCTTTTGCGGACCGGTTTTTCTCTTTCTTAACCAGCTTTAGCACTTGTTTCACTGCTTCCTCTAGCTGCAAATCATTCGGATATTGCGATAGTGCTTGTTCGATGGTGTCATCGTCTATGCCTTTCAGCTTTAATTCTTTTTTTAGCACTGACGGGCCTTTGCTATTCGTTTTTCGGTGGGTGCTTACATACGCTTCTGCAAATTCAAAATCATTTACATACTTATAATGTTTTAATTTGTGTATAATTTCACTAATAGCAGGTGCTGGTATGTCTTTTTTCGTCAAATAATCGGTGACTTCTTTCACTGATCTCATCCGATACGATAAATAATCGACGGCCTGCTGAAATCCTTTTTTTACTGCATCACCGAATTGAATCTCTATGATATCGGCTTCGTCCAGCTCTTTTCCCTTTTTCAAATCATGCTGGACGAGCACATCTAGATCAACGCTAAAAGCGTACTTTTCATCAAGAAAGATGTTCACGCGTTCTGTATTGTTTTTCTGAGCAGAGATTTTCGTAATATAGGGCATCCTGTGATCACTCCTTTTTTCAAACAGTCAGGATGTTTCTTCTGATTCAAAATCGTGAAAGATATAGGTATGTATATGAGAGGAGAAGATGTCAATTGAATATCGCCATTACCGGAGGAACCGGGTTTATCGGCCAGCATGTCACAAAGGTGCTCGCAGCTGAAGGACATCATCTATATATTTTAACAAGAAATCCAAAGGAATCCGAACAAAATCATTTACATTACGTGCAGTGGCTGACAGATGGTGCTAAACCTGAACATGAATTGCCTGCGATTGATGTATGGATTAACCTTGCTGGAAAATCTATTTTCACACGCTGGACGGACAAAGCAAAAAAAGGCATTCTCTCCAGCCGTATTCAATCCACACAAGAAGTGAGACGCATTATAGAAGCGCAGGAATCGAAACCATCTGTGCTCATTCAAGCAAGTGCTGTCGGTATCTACGGCACTTCCAAGACAGAAGACTTTACGGAGGAGGCCCCTCCAGCCGATACAGACTTTTTAAGTCATACATCTAAACTTTGGGAAGCTGAAGGGCAAAAAATTGAGGCGCTCGGTATTCGCACGGTTTATACACGCTTTGGGGTAGTGCTAGGAGAAAAAGGCACACTTCCTCTTATGACCTTGCCATACAAGCTGTTTGCCGGTGGAACGATTGGCTCTGGCTCGCAATGGGTATCTTGGGTTCACGTGGAGGATGTAGCACATCTCATTGCGTATGCCATTCAACATGAACACATATCAGGTCCACTCAATGTCACATCTCCAAATCCTGTTCAAATGAAGCAGCTGGGGCAAACTATTGCATCTACCCTTCATCGCCCTCACTGGCTGAAGGTGCCGTCCTTTGTCATCAAAACCGCACTTGGCGACATGTCATTGCTTGTATTAGAAGGCCAACGTGCTCTGCCGAAAAAGGCACTGCTGTCTTCTTATGAATTTTTACACCCTGAGCTAAAAGAAGCGATTTTGCATTCAGAGGAATAAATTTTGTCAAAAACACCCATCCTATTAAAAATGAGATGAGGGGGCGATTTTGATGAAGAAAAAAGAACACCAGCCGACTTCAAAACTGAAGAAAACCCAGGAAGTTCTGTATCAGCAGGAATTCAAAAAAGCGGAAAGAGCAGCAGAAAAAAGAAACAAATAAAACGGATATTCCTCTTTTACAAGCACATAACTAAAGTGATCTTGTAAAGGAGGGAAAAGCTTTGAAAAAAGACCAACACAAAAAATCCAACCACCAGCTTGAGGCACAAGAGACGGATGGCGAATATGTTGAATTTTCCAAAGAACTTGCAGATCCGAATGACGTAAAAGCGATGGCACGTATGAAAGCAGCCGATCAGCGTGCCAAAAAACAATAAGTAAAAAAAACAGACCCTATCAAAAGGTCTGTTTTTATTTGATTTCAGTTAGCAGGCTTGATGCCTTCTGACGTGACTTTTCCTCAGGCACCTCTTCTGGATAACCGATGTGAAGAATCGCGGCAAAGCGTTCGTTTTCCTTTAATCCCATATCCTGTTGAAACCCTTTGTCGTATAAAATTCGGCCGCTCTTCCATACCATACCGATTCCTTGATCCCAAGCCAGCAGCTGGAAATTTTGAATGAGCGCACTCACAGCGGCAAAATCATCATTTCTCACAACTATATTTTCGTCTTCTTTTAGAACAACAAGTAAAAGTGCTGGTACTTTAGAAAAATAATCTCTGTACTGATTGATCTTTTCTTCTTTTGCGTCTGGATTGTTGCGTTTAAAGAAAGCAATAAACCGCTCAACAAATACCTCTTTTGCTTCATCCGTCACTGCATATAAAAAACGCCAAGGTTCCGTGATTTTATGATTGGGTGCATAGACTGCATCCTCTAATAATGGCTGAAGCTGCTCAATGCTCACCGGCGTTTCTTTGAATTTTCGAATCGATCGTCTATATCTGACAGCGTCTCGAACCGTTAACGCTTCTGTTTGTTGTTTTGTTTCTGGCATATATGTCATCCTTTCAATCAACCTTAATTGAAATTGATTCTCATTCACATTATAAACATGATCATGTGCTGTTTGCAAATAAGACCTCACCTCTCTGCTAAAAAGTTGTTTGCCTTTTTCAAGTAATGTTACAATCATATTACGTTTTAAACAAATTTTGAGAAAAAAGCCAAGATGATGAAATGATTTCAGGTATTTCCACTTTGTCTCATGCGGCTATTTTTTCAAAAAGCTTTCAACCCATGATTGGAAGGGAGGCTTCTGAATGGAATGAAAATCAATATTGGGCAAATCATCAAACTCTATCGTTATAAACAAAATATGACCCAATCGGAGTTGGCAGAAGGAATTTGTTCTGTCTCTCATTTAAGTAAAATTGAAAATGGCTCAAAAGAGGCCAATCAAGATACGATCAATCTTTTGCTTGAACGGCTTGGAATTAGTCAAGAAACGCTGTCGCAAAAGGCGCGTCATCTGTTGTCATTACTCGATGAGTTTCAGATGAACATGTATTTCTATGCGCTCGATCAAGCAGAGCAAAATGCAGAAATGATCATTCATCACGAGGAACAGTTCTTTTCGCTAGATTTAGGGATTCAGTATCATTTGTCCTTATTTCAATTTTATTTATTAACAGAAAAACAGCAGCTTGCCTTAAAAACGCACCGCGTGCTTAAGAAGTTTGAAAAAACCTTTATTGACACAGAAAAAGAAACGTTTGAATATCTAGATGGCATCCACCAGATTAAAATCGGTCAGCTCGAAGAAGGATTGAAAAGACTTGAAAGCTGCTTTTCTTACGCTTCTGTTGAACAGAGCGACCTGTATTATCACTATGCAAAAGCACTTGGAGCCATGGGGCATCTCGGTGATGCGCTTGAGGCCACACATCAAGCAATGGATTTGTATAGACAAAAAAATAATTTCAAGCGGGTCATTCATTGTACACTCATTCATGGGGTCATCTCACTGGAATTAAAGGCCTTTCAAACAGCTAAAAGATATTTAAAAGAAGTGATTTTACACACATCGCTTCACCCTGATGCTTATATTAAGATGACAGCTTATTTTTATTACGGGGTTCTCTTAAAACGCCAAGGCGATTTCTCATCCGCTGTGCCTTATTTACTAGATTCACTCAATTATTTTAATCAAGAACAGATAGAAGATCGTTACTGTGAAACGCTTTATGAAATCGCGACATTGTATGCGGAATATGATCGCAAAAAGGCGCTTCCATATATACACGAGCTGCTCAAACAGCCTCGTATTCAACCAAACTGTTTATATATGATTAAAATCTATAAATTGATGATTGAAGAGAATCCTCATGATTTGAAAACTTATTTAGTAGAAGCAGCGATTCCTTACTTTGAACACAATCAGCTCCACAATGAGTACTTGTTTGCTCTTAGAACCTTGCTTTCCTATGCGGCTTCTGAGCTTGATAAGCGTGCATATATGTCTTACACAACGAAGCTGCTTGATCACTTAGCATCATATATCCCGTATTATAAAAAAGCATGACCTTCTGCCGATCGAAGGTCATGCTTTTTCTATGATTAGATGGTCTTTTGTTGATCTGTATCGGGACGGGTGACTTGTTCGACAGAATGAATGTACCGTTTTCTCGCAAAATAATCGTAAGCATGCTGCCCAAAGCCAAGCCAAATGCTGAGTACAATGAATGGGACCGTTCCCCATAATGCAGGGATGTGACAAGCCATTTTCAGCCACGTATAAATCCCTGAGTTTTTTTGATTTTTCGCTAAGGAAATAGACACGATTCGTTTCTCTGCCTTCTCTTCACTAATTTTATTCAGTCTCAGCAGCTGTGAGTTTCTAAATGATTCAAAGTGAATTCGATTTTTCCAATCGAGTGATTTCAACAGGTCAATTGCTTTTGCACATGAAGGACTTTGTCCGTCATAAAACACAAGCAGTCTGAGTGATTTGATGGAACGCTGTTCTCTTTTCTTTGATTCAGCGAGCTTCTTTTTTTCTTGATCGAGATAGATGATTTTTTTCATAAATTGATCGCCAGCCCTTTTCCTTCATTTATTTTTTTAGTTCGTTCAAAGGAGATTACAACTAGATTACTATAGTTGCTGGGCCTCTTGTATTGGGAAAAAGCCATCCGACGTGCGTTATATGAGCCTTTAGATAAGGGCAAAATAGCTGATTTCATGGCATATATGAGGTTTTTCAACTAAAAGTGGTTGGGAAAATCGTGATGCTTTGCGGTTTTCTGCGGTATTTGATAGAATTCTGCGGTTTTTCTACATCTTTATGCGGTGTTTTGTAGGTAAAACGCAAAAACAAGATAAAAAAAGACTACTTCCCATTGCGGCGAAGTAGTCTTTTGGTTTATATTTTTGCCAAAACTTCTACTATTTCTTTCTCAATATCTTTCCATAAGTAACGATCTGTCGTATAGTGATGTGCGGCTTCTTTCGCAAACACTTTAAATGCTTCCTCAAAATCGGGTGCATCTTTATCCGGCTTTTTCTCGTCGACAAAGCGCTGAGCTTCTGCTGAGCGAGGTCCCCATTTCCCCACTTCTTTCCCGTCCTGATCAATGATGACGATAATCGGAATCGATCTTGCGGTCCCGTTCGTTAAATACTGATCCATCAGGTCTAGGTGCTCGTCCCGAATGAAATAGCGCGCATCAATCAGTGCTTCATTTGCAATACGCATGAAAATAGGTACATTAACCATCGCATCACCGCACCAATCTGCTGTAATCACAAGCGCTCTGAGCTTTTTCTTTTGAAGTTTTTGAAGCAGCTCTTTTTCCTTTTGATGAATTGCGTACTGGTTGTACACCGTGAGTAAGTTTTCACGATTTTTCTCCATGTTGTGTACATATGTACGTTCAGCTAATCCCTTTGTAAACCATTCATTTAGTGTCATGTGAACATCCCCCTTACCCTTCAACTTTACCACTTTTGCTATTCTTTTGTCTAAAAAAACCTTCACCTAGTGAAAGGTAAAGGTTCTTTGGACTTATGGACGCCGTTTTCGATTTGGGTCCATTCCTATCAGCTTAGTGACGAGCACCATTGTGACAGGCAATGATGTATTCTTTTTATACGCTAAATATTTTCCGCGCCATTCTGGTTTATATTTCTGTTTAAACGACCGTAAGCCGCTGAAACTATACATATATCTGACGTTATTGAAGATGACACTCGCCAAACGTTCTGTCAGAAAGGACTGGTGGAACGTGCCTACATTCGATAATGGCGCCATTCCCATGTTAAAGGATGTGTAGCCTTTTTCTTTCGCCCATTGAAACAGGTGGATAAAGAGTGCATCCATCATCCCGTTCGGTGCATCATGCATATGACGCATGAGGTCGATGGATATCTCTCCTTTTTGATACATCGGCATTAAGGACACAAAAGATATGATCTGCCCTTGTTCATCCTTTAAAATCGCAATCGGTGCTTTTTGAAGGTAGTCTTCATGGAAATAGCCTAATGAAAATCCTTTTTCTTTTTTCTTGCCCAGCCAGCTGTCAGAGATTTGTTTTAAGGTTGAGATCAATTCCTCTGAAAAGGGCGGCTCCAGCATTTCAAACGTATAGCCTTCTCGTTCAAATTTATTTGCGACAGCCCGTAAGTTTGATTTTTTCTTTCCTGACAAAGAAAACGTTTCTAAATCGACCATGGCTTCTTCCCCAAGCTTAAAGAAGTGAAAACCTAGGTCATGATAAAGCGCCATTCCTTCACGTTCTACTTGATAAAAAGCGACACGATAGCCTGCTTTTTCTGTCTGCTCCAAAAATTCTTCCAGTACAAGCGGATAAGAGGCTTTACGCCCAGAAGGATCTCCAAGCACAATAACGCAACGGCCAATCCGGCCAAACTGAAGCATCGCCTCTCCATCACTTGAGAAAAACAGTTTTTTGTCTCCCAAAAAACCTAGATGACTAAGAGCATTTCCTCCCTTTTCTTCGAGAAAAGTTTTTAATTTTTCTTCATCGGCTTCTTCACCGATTGGAACTGCTTTTTTATTAAAAATCAATTTGCTAATGAAAAAGAAAAGAGGAACACCAATTAAAGCAATCATACTGGTCATCGTGATATGCCGTTCATTATGAACCAAATAGTCCTTGCTTAGGAAATGACCAATTTTCATCCAAATGAAGTTCCCAATGACATTATAGTTAAACAACACGAGTAAATATCCGGCGGCGGCCGCCACAAACTGATTCAAAGAATAAGGGGCCTGCTGCTTCACAAATTGATTTCGAAGCGAGAAAAATACCACCATGATGACCGGCAATATAAAGATTAAACTCAGGTTAAACCCTTTTAGTAAAGTAAACACAAAGCCGCCTGCTAGGGCAATCATTGTCAATAGATAAGACCGTTTCGTTCTTTTATACACTTCAATGGACAAAATCATTAAAATGATCCCGAACATTAAAGAAAGACCATTAAACCCTGATAACAAAAAGCGTGGAATGGTTGTGATCACACCTAAACGATCAACAGGAAGCACAACTGAAGCCATAATGAGCAAACCGCTTCCAAACGTTAAAATGGACAAAGATCCGTACAATAAACGGATGAGCAGAGCTCGGTGCAACACAATTAAGACGTTTGTTGTTTCAATAGCAGGCGCCATTCTCGGATTGCCTTCAAGACGCCTGAGTGTTGTTCCAGTTAAATCGTATGCCGCTAGACAAAGTCCAAGAATAAACGGGAAAATGGAGTAAACGAAGCGGTACAATACAAGCGCTGTCAGTACCATCTCTTTATCAAACCCAATGTATTGCATACTGAGTAAAAAGATCAGATCAAACGAACCAAATCCGCCCGGAACCATACTGATTAAACCGCCGATTGACGCAATCGCAAAGACGCCTAATACAATACGGACATCAACGTTCATCCCCATAGAGACAACAGCCATATACATGACAAGACCAGCTGCCAGCCACTCTAAAAACGATGCACCAATATAAGCATAGATCGGGTGCTTCAGTCCGTTTTCACCGCTCTCAATCGAGCTTTTTCGAATGGACGCCATGATGATGTAAATGGGCACAATACAAGCAAAAATAATGACAAATGCCCATAACCACGGCTCCTGACTAATAATACTTTCAACTGGCAGGACCCTAACTAAAATCAAATCACTGAAAATAGATAAGCCTAGCAGAACAGAGGATGTTAAAAGGGCAATGCCTTTCAGCAGTTTTTTCGTATCTGTTATGTATTCCTTGTATAGAAGCGTTCTAAGCCCTGCTCCTGATAAACCACCGAAACCAAGCACACTATTAAAGGAGTTGGCGATCCAAGAAATTCGGATCGTTTTCCAGCCGCTGATAGGCATATTAAGGCTTTTTCTTAAAATAAAATCATATAAGGACATGGATAAAACAGCGACAAGTCCAAGAAAGACAAGAATAAACAAGTCCATTCGATTCAAGCTGTCAATAATATAAAACGTCTTTTTAATGGAAAGGCCGCTCAGCTCCTGCTTGGCGACAAAAATTAAGACAAGGATGATCACGATCGGAAAGAGCATTTTTAAGATCGTCATACCCGTTTTTTTGTTCCACATGTTTTTCCCAACTTTCTAAGTTGCTTCATTAATTTCAACTGACCATTATTATACAACAAATACCACTTAATTCATGCAGTTTAACATTCAAAAGCTTCATGATACTTTCAATTAGAAGTAAAAATCAGTAATATAAAGAAAAGAGCCGCTTAAAGGAAGTGAACAAGCGTGGAATATAATATTCATGACACCACCGTACTAAAAGAGGAAATCCTATCTCCTGAGGAAAAAAAGACATGGGTGCTGTATATGAAAGTACTCACTGCTGCAGGACTTGGAGATGTTTCTGAATGGATGAAGCTGGATATGAGTATGCCTCAAATGAAGGTGCTCATGCTGCTCAATAACCATGGCTCTCTTAAGGTGTCCGAAATTGCTGAAAAAATGGGGGCTTCTTTGTCCAATATGACAGGGCTGCTTGATCGGTTAGAACAATCGAACTTTGTGGAACGAAAGCATTCTGAGCGTGACCGTCGAATCATTGTCGTAGAATTGACAGAGGAAGCGAAAAATATTTTCAGAAGTATTTATCAAAAAGGGCATGAAAAAATTAAAAATTCCCTGCAACGGCTCAATGATGAAGAAAAAGAAAAAGTCAATGAAGGTCTAGCTATTTTAGAAAAAGCACTTCGTCCCGAACGTGGCTAAAAAAGGAAAAAAGACGGTCACTTGAGGTCCGTCTTTTTTAATTCTTCTTTTCCTTGTTTATCTGGGGTGAAAAGATATTGACGAATGACTTCCCGGTCATCCCACAAGAGATAACCTAAACCGATAATGAGAAAAATGATGCTGATCCACGTACCGCCTGGGAGTATATCTTCCAGTTCCTCAATCGTTCTTTCTCCGCCTACATTTCCACCATAACGAATCTCAAACAAAACGAATTTTGCTATATAAAACAATGCCGCCGTGCAGATAAACATAGCGCCGACAATTCTTCTACTAGACATGTGTTAACTCCTTTACTTCCACTGATTTCTTTTGATTAATTCCGTGATATGGGCAAGATGATGCTGTGAATGCCAGACGTACATTCCTGTTGCATCATATAAGGACACCGTTTGTTGATCGGCTGGATGGTAATATGCAGCGTTGAAATCTTCCTCTGTCATCTCGCGAAGTAATGTGACCCACCTGCGATGCAGACTGCTGATTAACGGCAGTGATAGGCTGATAGGCGCCTTGCTATCAGGAAGTGAAGCAAATGCCTCCTGATCATATGGACGTATGTGCGGTGTTTCTTCTGTCAGCGCAAGTTTAAATCGCAAGTAGGCGTTCAGATGGCTGTCCGCTACGTGGTGAATGAGCTGACGAACGGTCCATCCTCCTGGCCGATATGGGGTATCCAGCTGATCATCTGTCAATGGGACAACTGCCTCTTCATACTTTTGAGGAATGAGTGCCAGCTCATCAATCCATGCCTCCAACTGCTTTTTCGTTTGTTGGTCCACCGGTTCATATAAGCCAATCGGATATTGTAATGATGTCATCTGCTGCCCCTCCTTAAAATCCTTCTAGAACAAATTTACCTATCATCTTCCCTTGCTCAAGTGTTTGATGTGCCTGCTTCAAATTGGCGGCATTGATGGGGCTGAGCACCTTTGTTAATGTATGTTTTAACTTCTTCTCTTCAAATAATGTACTCGCTTCTTTTAAAAGCTCATGCTGCTTCATCATATCCGAGGTTTTGTACATCGGCCGTGTGAACATGAATTCCCATACAAATGCAGCACTTTTATTTTTGAGTAATTGAATGTCTAAATGGTCCTGATTTTCAACAATGGTACAGATCGTCCCTTGAGGTTTAATCGCTTCTGCCATCCCTTTGAAATGGCCATCTGTATCATTTAAGCATAAAATGTAATCCACTTCGCCAATCCCTTTTTCCTGAAGCTGCGCTAAGAGCGGCTGGTGATGGTCAATGATATGATCAGCCCCTAATGAGAGACACCATTCATTTGTTTCAGGTCTTGATGCAGTGGCGATCACAGTCGCCTTTGCTAATTTGGCGAGTTGAATGGCGATAGAGCCCACTCCGCCTGCACCACCGATGATCAGCAAGGTCGAGCCTTCTGCATTCCGCTTCATATGCATTCGGTCGAATAGCGCTTCATATGCCGTAATTGTTGTAAGAGGCATGGCAGCTGCTTCAGCAAAAGAGAGATTTGCAGGCTTTTTCGCCACAATTCTCTCATCCACAAGCTGGTATTCACTATTTGAGCCTTGTCGCGTGATATCTCCTGCGTAATAGACGTGGTCACCCGGCTGAAACAACGTACACGCTTCGCCCACTTCCACCACCGTACCGCTTGCATCGTAGCCAAGAATTTTCAATTCATCTTCTTTCTGATTCTTCGGTGACCTCACCTTTGTATCCACTGGATTCACCGACACAGCCTCTACTTTCACCAAAATATCCTTGCCAGCTGCTTTGGGCTTTGCCACCTCCTGATCGATCAAGCTTTGTTCATGCTCAATTGGCAAATACTCAAATAATCCAACTGCTTTCACTCGCTCGCACTCCCTTTCTCCATGCTTCTTTTCCACATTTTATCATACATTTCTGATGCTGATGGATCAGTCAGCAAGCGATTGTACATTTAGGATTTCTTCAAAGCCCTTCGTTCCCTCACGATGTAAGAAGGACGTGCCTTTTGTAAAGAGAGGACATAGGTGAACCAGCCGCTCGATTTAAAAAAGTACTGAACATAATAAAACTGAATGTGCTGCAAGAAAACGACGATAAACAGAAAAATTGTGAATAATAACGTCACAATGTCTCCCTGCATCCATCCACTGATCAATAACATCACAAAACCCAGCATCATGAGCTGTTCGAGCCTCTGCATGATCTGGACAACGAGATGTCCCCGTTTGGTTAGGTCACCTGATTGACGCTTTCGAATGTTTCTTGATTTATAAAACCATACGATACTTGTCACTAGATGATGAATGATAAAAAGAGCGATCATGACCATAAGTAAAGGAGTTGATTTAAAAAGGTCTTTTATAATGAATGGGATCACCAAAAAATAAAATGCGGTAAATGCGTGTCTACCTGATAAGAGAAATAGTTGTTTTTCTATGTATCGCTGCATGTGTCTCACCTCTATATGTAGTACGTCTCATTTGTCATAAGGTTCCTTCTGCCTATCAAAAAAGGATGCCCTGAAAAAGGCATCCTTCATGAATCAAGCTTAAAATGCAGCACTCAGTACGACAGGGCCTTGCGGAAGCTTGTTATTCTTTTTTGGTTCAAGGGTGACAGCCACAGTATCCCATGATTCGTTTGCTTCTTTTTCAGATAATGCATAGGTGACGGTGCCCTCCCCTTTGCTATCTGTTTTAAAGGCACCGGCCGGAACGGGCTGATCTCCTTTAATGAGCCATACTTGATAAACAGCTGATGAATCAAGCTGGCCTTTTAATCCGTCTGCACTCACTACAAGCTCTTTTTTGCCGTGATGCTCAATCACTGAAAAAGCACCCGTTGTTTTTGCCGATTCGGCAGATGCCAGTGATTTTGTCGCAACAATTTTGACAGGTTGTTCTGCTTGATCTGTTCCATTTGTTAAGAAATACACGTTCCCAGCTGCAGAAATGAGAAGTAGTGCGGCAACGAGAGGCAAAAGCCATTGATTTTTCTTCTTCATTGACGGTTTCGTCTCATTTGCATCACGAACTATTTTGAGATCTTGAGGCGGGTTCGATTTTGCAGCGATTGTTGTCTCTCGTATCTCTTCTTCAAATACTCTTGATAAAATGCGGTCTTTCATCCCTGCCGGAGGCGTTTCGTCCTCTGCTAGAAACGGAATATCAGACATGAGCGATGTCAGTTCTTCAAGCTCTTCTTTGCAATCCGAGCAATGTTTGATGTGTTCTTCAAATTGCGTCTTTTCTTCTCCTTGTAAATGCCCGTTAAAGTAATCAATGACTTGATGTTTACACTGAGTCATGCCTCTTCCTCCTTTCCTCCGCGAGACAGTTTCGTTCGTAAATGCTTCAATGACAATCGAACTCTTCCCTTCACCGTTCCAATAGGGATGCCTAGTTTTTCCGCAATGCTCTTTTGTGTCATTCCTTTAAAATAGACATCTTCGATGATGGTTTGCTGTTCTTTCGACAATGTTGATACTGCTTCACGTATGATTTGTTTTTCTTCGTTCCATTCTACTTCTTTTGACACATCTTCTTGATGATCTGCCAAGTATTCAATATGCTCATCTTCAAGAGCTGTTTCATTTCGATGTTTCCTTAATAGATCGATTGCCGTGTTTCGTGACATCATAAATAACCATGAGGAAAATTTCCCTTTATCTGTATTGTATTCTCCTATGCCGCGCCAGAGCTTGATAAAGACTTCTTGAAGCACTTCCTCCGCCAGCTCACGGTTTCCAGTCATTTTATAAATAAACGAATATAACACACGTTCATAGCGATCGTACAATAATTCAAGCGAGGGCTTATGTCGATCATGTTTGATCTTGTGATACAGCTCAAAATCCTTCAGTGTGTCCATGGTCATCTCCTTCCTTTTTCATGAGAAAGAGCATTATGCATTCATCATGAAATCTTCACGTATGGCTCATCTCTCAAATTGCTGAGATAAGCCTCCTTTGTACTTTACTCTTTTTTCAAGGAGAAAAAAAGAGCGCTGAAAAAGGAAATGTGTTCCTCATGAGAATGTACTTACTAAACGGATGGATTGACCATTTGGATCACTCGCCTCAAGGAAAGTCAAGAATCCATGTGTTTCATTCACTGTTCAGTTGATTTTAGCAAACTCTCATTAGTCTCTCAATTTACATCAGGTAGAACGCATCCTTTCATCATGTCATAATAGAACGAAACTGGAGAACTGGAGTGTCCGAAAATGATTGTAACGATTGTTCTTTTTTTATTAGCTGGTCTGGCTGAAATAGGTGGCGGTTATCTTGTCTGGCTGTGGCTGCGTGAAGCAAAACCCGTCAGCTACGGAATCGCAGGTAGCCTCATCTTGGTCGCTTACGGCGTCATCCCTACATTCCAGCAGTTCCCGACCTTTGGGCGGGTTTATGCGGCCTATGGCGGTGTTTTTGTCGTTCTCGCTGTGTTTTGGGGCTGGTGGGTCGATCGCAAGACCCCTGATTTCTATGACTGGATGGGTGCTTTGATCTGTTTAGCTGGTGTCAGTGTGATGTTATTTGCCCCCCGCAGTTAATGGTCGGATGATGATCACACGCTAAAAAGCCGGCAATATGCCGGCTTCAGATTGTTGACAAAAGGCTAAAATGAACTTTATTTTAGCCCTTTGTCTTCTTTTCAGCGTGATAGAAAACCTTTGCAGCCCTAGGAAGGACGAGCATCGGCGCGGAGCGAATTTGACATTCGTGAGCACCGAAGCGCAGGACTGACACCGAATGCATGGGTTTGTCTACACGCCGAGCCGGCAATATGCCGGCTTTTCCTCTTTTACATTCTAAACTGTGTTTCATACAAACGCCGGTACATCCCGTCCATTTCCAGCAGGTCTTCATGCCTGCCTTGCTCCTTTATGCCCTCTTTTGTTAAAACCACAATCCGGTCAGCATGCTGGATGGTTGCTAGGCGATGCGCAATAATAAACGTGGTTCGTCCTTCAGATAGTTCTTCAAGTGAGCCCTGAATAAAGGATTCTGTCTCCGTATCCAGAGAAGATGTGGCTTCATCTAAGATAAAAATTGGCGGATTTTTAAGGAAAATACGTGCAATGGAGATACGCTGTTTTTGTCCGCCAGATAACATCATTCCGCGTTCACCGATGATCGTATCAAGCCCATTTGGCAAGCTATTTACAAGATCCTTCAGTTGGGCTTTCTCCACTGCCTGCCACACTTCTTCATCAGATGCATCGAGTTTTCCGTATAAAATGTTTTCTCGGATGGTCCCATGGAATAAATAAATATCTTGCTGGACGACACCAATTTGTCTCCGCAGCGAAGGCAGTGTCATCTTTCTTGTCTCTATGCCATCAATTGTAATGGTACCCTCCTGCCATTCGTAAAAACGTGGCAGCAAACTGCAAAGCGTCGATTTCCCAGCACCAGAGGGACCTACGACCGCAATGGTCTCTCCTTGTTTCACCTCAAGATTGATGTCATGAAGAACCGGTTTGTCTGATTCATATTGAAAAGACACATGCTCAAAAACGATATCCCCATTTAACTGATCAACTTCAATGGCATCATCCGCATCCTTTTCATCTGGCGATTGATCGATGAGTGATGCAAATCGTTTAAAGCCCGCTGCACCTTTTGGATACATTTCAATGACTGCATTGATTTGTTGAATGGGTCCTAAGAAGATGCCTGTTAATAGTACAAATGACACAAATTCCCCATACGTCATATTTTTTTGCAGCACAAACCATGCGCCACATACAAGGCCAAACACTGTCACACTCTTAATAAGAAAATGACTGACAGCGGTATGCACAGCCATCATTTGATATGTGGTTAGCTTTGTCTTTCTAAATTGCTCGTTATGTTCAATAAATCGGTCCATTTCATGTGATTCATTTCCGAATGCTTTCACAACCCGTATGCCACTAATATTGTTTTCCACACGTGAATGGAATTGACCAATACTCGAGAACATTTTATCAAAAGCAGCAGACATTTTTTTCGTAAAGTAGACGGATAATCCGATCAAGAATGGAACGACAATAAATGTGAGAACTGCCAGCTGCCAATTAATCGACAGCATCAAGCCAAAGGCACCCGTGAGTGTCATGATCGCGATAAATAAATCCTCCGGGCCATGATGCGCAATTTCACCAATATCCATTAAATCATTTGTCATACGGGACACGAGTTTTCCCGTTTTCTTTTTGTCAAAGAAGCGAAAGGACATTCTTTGTACATGAGAAAATAGCTGATTCCTCATATCCGTTTCTATATTAATGCCTAATTTGTGCCCAAAATAGGTCACGACATAATGCATCGTAGAACTGATCACGTATAAAATGAGGAGCAGAATGCCCCAAAACCAAATGGCATCCCAATCACCATTTGGCAGCAAATCGTCCATCACTTTACTGATGGCAAGGGGAAAGGATAATTCGAGTAAGGCTGCCAGTACCGCACAGGAAAAATCTAATATAAACAGCCCCATATATGGTTTGTAGTATGAGAAGAAACGCTTTAGCAATTGACAGACCTCCTACCGATCAGACATTTCTGTCAATATGTCAGCAAACTCTTCCGCTTGATTGGCTACTGCAATCGGATCGTAAGGCCAGAAGAACTCTGTATCCATTTGATAGGTCTGCTCTTTTTTGACAGATTCTAGACTCTTCCAAATAGAATTGTTTTTATCAAATGTTCCGCCGTTGCTTTCATCAATGAAAATGTAATCTCCTGCATATTCAGGAAGGGTTTCATACGAAATGACTTCATACCCTGTCTTACTTTTTAAAATTGTATCTCTGACCTGTTTTGGTGGGTTTACCTGTAATTGCTGATATAATGCCTGCCCGCCTCGATAAATTCCGTTACCATATACATAGACATCATTTTTAAAAGCGCCCATGATCGAGACCGTTTCATTCTCTTTTAAAGCAGACTTCACTTTTTTCCTAGCAGCCTCGATTCGTTGATCGAAGGCGGTGAGGAATGCTTTTCCTTCCTCTTCTTTATTTAAAATTTTTGCCAGCGTCGTCAATTCTTCATGTGCATCTTTGAAAGAACCGTAAGGATACACGATGGTAGGCGCTATTTTTTTGTACACATCATAGACTTTTTCATCCTGTACTGCTGTGATAATCAGATCAGGCTTTAAGCTAAGTGCTTTTTCAGCTGAACGCTCGTCACTGATGTCCTCTATTCCTTTTATCTTGTCCTTTAAGTGTACGTTCTTTAAATCCTGCGTGGTCGATCCCACAGGCTGAACGTCAAGTGCAATCACACTCCCTAAATATCCATCTACGAGAATTCGTTTAGGTTCAGCTGGAATCTCTATCTTTCCTTTCACTGTTTCAACCGTTTTCGTTTCTTGCTTTGATTCTGCTGTTTTGGCTTGTTCTTTATTGCCACAAGCCGTCAATATCATTAGAAGAATGACAGCACATATCCAATACGTCTTTTTCATCTCCATATTCCTCCTTCATTTTCACCACTACAAATGAGAATAGTTATCAATTACTAGTCTCATGTATTCTATCAACCTCACCTGTCGTGGTCTATGGAGGATTCTCGCAACTTATATATGGACAATTGTTGGATAGGCTGGCTGTGTCAATTGAGAGACAAACCGGTCCATCAAAAGAAGTGCACGCTCCCCTTCATCAAATCGAAACTCCTCCAGTTTTACTGGATAAAAGGTACCATTTTTTACAGCCGATAATTGACGAAGAACATCACTTTCTTCCATTCGCTTGTCCATTTGCTTATACCACCCATATTGGTCAGAGACAATAAAAAACATATGATCCGCCTCGTATTCTCCAAGTCTCTCTAAAGGAATGACTGTATGTTGATTAGGAAGAAGAACTTCTTCTAAAATGGCTTTTGGAGGTTTTAAGCCAAGCGTTTCGTAAAGATAGAAGGCCCCTCTTGCCTCATAGGACCACATATACACTTTGTCATGTCCTCTCATTTCATAGATTGCAACGGTCTCGCCTTTTTCTCTAAAGGAAGACAGGGTGTTTCTTGCCTGTTGACTATGCTGTTCAAATCGCTTCACCCAATCGTTTGCCTCATTTTCTCTTCCTAAAAGGCGTCCTATAGACAGTACCTCTGGTACAGCATGATGACCGACGTATGGCAGAACAAGAACTGGTGCGATTTGCTCCAACCGCTTGATCAATGCAGGTTTTGAATAATAATAGTTAGGGACGATGATGACATCTAATTGAAGTGATTTAAAGACGTCATCAGGCGTATGTTCATTTATGACGAGCGAACCGGCCAGTTGTTCTTTCAGTATATCTGAATGGAGATAGGTTTCTTCGTCAATACAAACAGGCTCAATGCCTATTGCAACCAATGACCCGACAAATTGAAAAGCAGCAATACGCTCTGGTCTTCGGTTCATTCGAAACTGACTGGGCGTTCTTCCTGTTTTTTGACGGAACTTCCTGCTGAAATATAAACTGTCTGCATACCCGACTTGCCGTGCTATGATTTGAATTTGATCGTCTGTTTGCAGAAGACGTTTTTTGGCTTCGTCTATTCGAATTTGTGCAATGTATTCTGTCACACTCATCCCCATACTTTGTTTGAAAAAGGTAGAAAAGTAACTCTCATGAAACCCCATCTTATGAGCTAAGTCTTTTCTTGTTAGTTTTTGATCATAATGCTCAGCCATATACTGCAAGATCATGTTAATCGAATAATGCACTTTTTCGTTGTATGGCTTGGATTGTTTGCGGAAAATGAACATGATTTCTTCCAGCCATTTTGCCTGTTCTTGTATGATTTGGCTCGTCTGTATTTGTTTGATGTAAGAAAAAAGAACGGCAGAGCCTTTCACCACTTCCCCGTTATCAGGGAGATTATCGTGATTCACCTTATAGACCAATTCATTTTGTGCATCTTGTGCCAGAGTGAATTGGTCAAATGTGACAGTATAGATCACCACTTGCTCGCTCGATAAAGATTGAACCATGACATCTATTCCTGAGCGGATCAACACACTGTCTTTGGCGTTTAGCTCATATCGAATTCCTTCCATGTCAAGTCTCACCGCACCGTCCGTAGTCAAGAACATCAGTGAAGATGTTTGCCATGAGTCCGTTTGTTTCACAGAAAGAGATCGTTTACTGCTTTCTTTCATGCGAAGAATTGTATGAGTATAGGCGGTCATTTTCTCTTTCTCCTTCCATATAAAAAAGTGCTAAAATAAACCATTTTAGCACTTCAATGTCTGACTGAATGGTGATTATCGCGCTCCAGCCGTTTGTAATTCTTTGTTTTTCTCTTTAAAGCGTTCATTATGTGAAGACACGTACGCTACTTTTTCTGCTTCTGGTTCGATGTATAGCTTTGCGCTATTGAGTGCATTGACTCCATCAACAAACGTACCGGCAATTAAACGCACTTTACTTTTATGTGTGCATAAGTCGCCAACTGCATAGACACCAGGTAAATTGGTTTCCATCTTTTCATTGACCTCGATGAGTCCCCACTCACCTTGCTTGAGTCCCCATTCTGATAGAACACTTAAATCACCTTTCATGCCATGGTTGACGATGACAGCATCGGTTTCGATTCGTTCGATGTCGCCTGTTTCTAAGTGCTGAATGGTGACGGCTTCAATTTTGTCACCTTGACCATGAAGCTCTGTGAGTTCATGCGGTGTGAGAATGCGAGCACTAGATGCTTTCATGTTGGCGACGTTTTTTTCATGTCCGCCAAACATATCACGACGATGCACAACGGTCACACTTTCAGCAATTGGAACGAGGGCATTTGCCCAATCAACAGCTGAATCTCCGCCTCCAGAGATGACCACCCGCTTCCCTGCAAACGTCTTTAGCTCCTGTACGGTGTAATAAAGATTTGTTACTTCATAACGGTCTGCATGCTCGATTTCAAGTTTTCGCTGAACTGGTATTCCGTGACCCATGGCTAAGATGAGGGTCTTTGTCAAATGACGATCACCATTTTCAGCCGTCAGCAGGATATGACCATTCTCATCCCGCTCGAATTGCGTGATTTTTTGATTCAACGCAATCTCTGGTTCAAATGTTTTCGCCTGCGTTTCTAGCTGCTGAATCAGCTGTTCACCTCTTGTTGGTGGCAAACCACCCACATCCCAAATAACTTTTTCAGGATATAGGAGGATTTTTCCGCCAAGGCTTTCGTTATACTCCAGTACCTTCGTCTTTAAATCCCGCATCCCACTATAAAAGGCAGTGTACATTCCTGCTGGACCGCCGCCAATAATGGTGACGTCAAACAATTCAAGCTGATCTGTCATTTGAGTCCCTCCGTTTTTTCATTGAATGATCTATTTATCGTTGATATTGATTCTCATTATCATATGTATCTATTGTAGTCTACTCTAGCGAAGGGAATCAATAGCTTTCTGCAAAAAAAGAACAGGACGAGCGCTTTCTCGTCCTGTCATCCATCACACAATCGTTAATCCAAGGTCCTTTAATTCCAGCGAAACAAGTCTTGCAATCGCATCTGCTCCTTCTTTTGTAAAGTGCGTGCGATCCTCTATGCCTGTTGACAGCATAAAGTAAGAAGTCGTTTTCTCTATGCCGGAAATTTGATAAAACTGAAGGCTTGCCGTATTTAAATCTACAAGAAGGACTTCTTCTTCATCAGCTAGTTCTTTCATCGCGGCACAGTAATCAGGGAAATCATTGATATATTCTCCGTCTTTTTCATGAAAGCGGCCGACTGGCGTTAATAAAAGCGGTGTAGCTCCTTTCGCTCTTGCTCCGTGAATATATTGAGACAAATAGCTTTTATACGTTGTGAAAGGATCTGTATGCCGTTCGGGCTTCTCCGTTGAAGCATCATTGTGCCCCATTTGTGTAAACAGCCAGTCCCCAGGCTGAATGTCAGCCAATATTTTATCAAGCCGTCCTTCTTCAATGAATGTTTTTGAGCTTCTTCCACCGATTGCGCGGTTGTCGACGCTCACACCCTGTGCTGTGTAGCGATGTAAAAACTCTCCCCACCCTCCTTGAACAGGACGATCTGGGTAAGATGAAACGGTTGAATCACCAGCTAAATAGATGGTTGTCATGTTCATACGCCCCCTTTTTCATATAGCCACTCTAATAAGCGATGCGGACATCCAAGTGGCTGCTGAAAAGATATGAAACAATCAGCATCGCTACTTCATTCATTCTCTTTTTAATGATCAAAACCCTGCTTACCGGTAGATGTGAATACGTTAAATATGCGGCGGAAGTTCTACTTTTGTCTCAACGGCTTGCTTTAACGCCTGAAGCATATAGCCAATTCCCTTATATGGAGCCAGCGGATAAATCGCTGTCTGATGAGGAAGTAATAAAGGATCGATCACCTTTCGATATTTCTTTCCACCTAGTATCACTAATTCATCATATGCAGTGAGATGTTTTTCATGAAATTGCTGACTTAGTGCTTCTCTTGTTATCTGATCAGTATGCGGTGTACCAAAAGCCACATCATAATTTTCATGAATAATATCATCTGCCTTTAAGAATCCATGCTTCGCTGAAATGATTAGGTAGTCTGAAAAGAACGTTCGGGCATAGCTTTTCGTACGCTGATGCAGCGGACTTAAATAAACGAGGTTCGCCGGCTGGCTCCCTGCCTCTGGATGGACGTCCCATATTTTCTTCGCCCCACATGGAATGATACAAACTCGCTTCACTTGATTTTCTCCTTCCTTCGTTGATACATCCGATACAACATACAACCTAGCGCTGTGCCAAGTGTATTTAAGAGAATATCATCAATATCGCTGCTTCTTGTAATCATACCAGATTGCGAGAATATCCATTGAAGCACTTCAATTATTGTTGACAAGAAAAAGCCAGCAAGAATCGCCTTTTGCCAGCGCAAGGTTCGGAATGCTTGATAAAGAAAAAAACCAAGTGGCACAAATAACAAAATGTTCCCTGCCAAATTTAAAAAAACAAGATTGGGATAGCCATGATGATAGGCATGGAGATTTTGATAAATGGACTGCAAAGGCATGAGGTTGACACTCACCTGATCCCTTGGTGCGGAAAAACGATTAGGAAAGACCGTCAAATATAATAAAACATTTGTATACATAAACAGACAGGCAAGAACGATTTCAGTTCGTAAATAGATAAATCGTTTTTGTTTTTTCGCCTGTCTGTATCTCATATGTAAATAGAGCGGGACGAGCAAGAGAAAATAAGTCATGGAAAACATCGCACTGAATGTCATACGGAGAGCTGCCCCTTTCTCACATCATGCTTGACCATATTTACAGCTTATTCAGGCCTGCCCGCATCTATTCATCACTTTTCTCCTATTCAATGACGAGAAACCCATATTGACAAATCGTCAGTTTTCCGTTAAACTGACTGACATTCAGTCATTTAAGGTCGGTGATGATGTGTCGAAACGAGATAAGATTATGCTTGCTGCCATTGACGCGTTTAAAGAAAAAGGAATCGAAAAGACGACCATTTCGGATATTGTGAAAGCAGCAGGAGTAGCGCAAGGAACGTTTTATTTATATTTTCCTTCAAAGCTTTCCGTCATGCCTGCTATCGCTGAACATCTGATCGCACAGATGGTGCCTGCGATCGAAAAGGAATTAACTCAGCATGCAGATGTCCTCGATCAAGCAGATGCGCTTGTTGAATTCATTTTCGCTTTTACAAGGCAATACCGTGATGTCCTTGCCCTCACCTACTCAGGCTTAGCTGCCACCGAGCATTTAAAGGAATGGGAAGATATTTATGAGCCGATTTACAAATGGGTCGCTGCTTTTTTAGAAAAAGCTAAGCGGGACAAAAGAGTCCGTGCGAATCTGAACTGTCAATATGCAGCCAAATTCATTATCGGTTTACTTGAATCATCAGCTGAGCAAATGTACTTATTTACAGAAACAGATACAGAAGAGGTTCTGATTCAAAAGCAAGAGGTCAAGCAATTCCTTCTTTACGCACTCGGCATAGAGACACCTTAACTTAGTACAGCACTTGCTGTACGCTCTTTTTTGGCTTCAAAATGACGAATCGTCAGTTTTCAGTTTTAGGAGGAAATACGATGAAAAAAAGTTGGATGTATGTTGCACTCACATGTTTATTTGAATTACTTTGGGTGTTTGGTTTAAATAGAGCTGATGCTGTGTGGGAGTGGGCGATCATTATCTGCCTGATCCCGGTTGATTTTTATTTTTTAATGAAAGCCTGCGAGAAGCTGCCGACAGGGACCGTGTACGCCGTGTTTGCCGGAGTTGGAACGATTGGTACATCTTTGATGGATTATGCGCTGTTCGGCGGTTCGTTTTCATTAGAAAAGCTTTTATTTATGGGCATTTTAATTCTCGGAATTATTGGACTGAAAGTGTCTGATGGAGATGCACATGAGCAGAAAGGAGAAGCGGTATAAATGGGCTGGTTTTTTGTACTGTTAGCCTCTGCCTGCGAAATTGGCGGAACCATTGGTCTCAATATGTTCAGTAAGAAAAAGCAACTCACGACAGGCATTTTATTTGTCGGCGGATTTGCCTTATCCTTTTTGTTTTTGTACGCCTCGTTCTCTTCCGTTCAAGTCTCCGTTGCCTATACGGTTTGGATTGGACTTGGAACAGCGGGTTCTGTCTTGTTTAATATGATTCTATTTAAAGAGCCGAAAAACATGATTCGTATCCTCAGCTTGCTGCTGATTGTGATTGGCGTCGTTGGGCTGAAGTTGTTTGCGTAATAGAAAAAGCAATGGAATAGATTATCCATTGCTTTTTAAGTTAATTTTTATACTTTTCTTGGTACGCTTTAAATTGTTCTTCGTATTTTTGCAACTTTGTCCCATCGACTTTTGAATTTAATTTCGGTTTCCGCTTTCCAATTACCATTACATCTTTATCTACAATAGGACTTGATAAAAAGATGTATGGTGCAAAACGATCACACTTCGTATTTGGAAGGGTTACGGATAATCTAGCGTATTCTTCTGTCGGGAATTGGTTTGAAATGTCAAGCTCCTTGAGTCCCTCTAATGCCGATATTGGTTCTAAAGACTCGTCCTTCACTTTTATATTTGATAAGCACAGATATTTTAAATTCTTAAGGTATCTTAAAGGTTGAAGAGTATTTAAATTTAATGTATTCCAAATCCCGCCTGACAATTGCAACCATTCTAAACCAGTGTTTTTTTGCAAAGGGGCTATGTCATTCAACTTTGAAAAATCTGTTATGGATAAAGATTTTAAAAAAGTGTTTTTTGATAGATCCCATAAACTTTGTGCCTTTGTATTCCATTCAAGTGCCAATACCTCAACATCTTGAAGAGAACTGATGATTGATAAATCTTCTACTCTCAGTTCACGCATATAGAGCATTTTGGGATTAACTAAGCTCAAGATCGTATTGAATTCCTTTTGGCTCACTTTGTAAATCCACAATGTCGTGAGGTTAGAAAAAGAGTTCAACCTTTCAATATTTTTTGTTTTTCCTGTGATTAACAACTCGGTGGCATTTTCATCTACATCGGCTAAATCATGAACAACTTCTGGTTGGGCATCATGACGAAAAATATAATCAGGGTCTTCTTTGAGCATTCTTTTACCTCCACACCTACGAATGATGGATATCTAAATGAATTTTATCAGAAGTTTGGAGTCAAAATATTATTCTTTCCGATTTATAAAATCTTTATCATCTAAAATATGGAGCAACAACATATCAACGATTTTCACTATACTCCATATATTCTGCACAGGTCTTGACGATAGCTCGTACTCTTTCATATAAACAAATAAAAGAACTCCAATTCATATACGAATTAGAGTCCTCATTATATGACTAATACAACTTTCCCACCTTAAAACCGCACCCGTTAATTAAAGACCTTCCTTTTTTATTTCTTGTTTAATGTGGATCATGCTGCTCTAGCAAGAGATCCATTGCGTAAATCGATTCGCCTTTTTCATCCAATAAAAAGTACACAATCAAAGGCTCTCCAAAGGACTCTGTCTGCTGCGTGAACAAAACACAGGTGAATTTTTCAATACCTATCGGAATCTTTCTTCTTAATAAAGGATGAAGAATAGGCGAAGTCCGAATTGTATCTATATCCACATCCCAACGTTCGTTTTTTAAAGTGGGATAATGCTCTACTAACAGTTGGTGTAACATGTCGGTCGTGAACGCTGCTTTTCCAGCATACCCATCATCTATTATGTTGGTGTTATACATCCGACGGTTGCTTATCCTTTGAAGCATTGATTCGTATTCCTTTTAAGACAAATCGTTTCTGGCCATCAAGAGTACAAGTGATCAATGTCAGTTCATTTTTCCCGCGATCCTTTAGTACATCAACATCCGTCGGTTCAATCGTAGCTGAGCTGACAATTTTGTATTCGTATGTTTCTGCTTGATGATGTAAGACGACTTTTTCTCCTTTAGGCACCTCTGGCAGCTGCCGGAAAAGCCGGTCGCCTCTATACCCTCTATGGCCTGCAATCGTGAAATTTCCTTCACCTGGCATTTGATGAGATTTGATTTGAGTCAGTGCAATCCCTAAATTTTCTTTTGTTGTAACAGGAAGCACTTTTTCGTTTAAATCAATTGACGGGATCTCAAGCTCCATCGTATCTCGCAGGTCTTCTTCTGACACTGTTAAATGTGGAATAGAAGAAAGGGCATCACTGTCATTTTCTTCAATCATTTTCAATGCCTGTTCCATGGCTGCTGTCTCCTGAGAAGTTCGCCACTCATATAGAAAAGGAACGGAGATGAGCATTAGTCCCGCGACCACCAAAAAGCTGCCTAATAAGGTTCTTTTTTTCATCAATACACTCGTTCCTTCCTTTTACTGAATGGTTCTTCTTCTGACAACAAGAAGAACAGTTCCAGACACTACTAGTAAAATCCCTGCATACATCAAATAACGAAGCCATTCTTCCCCAGTCTTTGGCAATTCACCGTTTGAGTCATGAGGCGGATGTTGATCCCCTTGATCTGAGGCTGGAGGATTTGTGTGGTCCACTTCATTCTTCATTGGAGCATTTTTTACAATCAATGTCTTGATCTCCACTTCGCCCATTTGAATTGTAAAAGCGAGTGGTTTTTCTAACGCTACATAACCATTTGGAGCTTTCGTCTCTGTGAGTGTATAATCACCAGGTTTAAGCCCTTTGACAATGGCTTCTCCGTCTTTTCCTGTTGTCACAGATTTTATCGTTTTCCCAGCTTTTGTACGAATGTCAAAGGCTGCACCTTTTAAGGTTCTATCTGTCTGCTGGTCTACCTTTATGATACGCAGACTTCCTAAAATCAAGTGATTCTTCGCTGTTAATTGAAGAGGCTTCTGCTGATTTTTCTCAATCGTAAACCGGATCGGCTGATCATCTAATTCATAGCCGTGAGGCGCTTTCGTTTCAACGAATTGATATTCTCCCGGTTTTAGATCGTTGATGTGAAGCTTTCCTTTTTGATCCGTTACAAGTGATTTCTTCAACGTTTTCCCGTCTTTACTCTGAAGAGCAAACTCTGCGTTTTCCAGCGTGTGTCCTTCAGCATCCACTTTGGTCAGTTCCACTGCTCCCGGCGTCAGTTTGTTGATCATTTCTACTTTTGCTGGTTTGTCTTGACCTAAACGAATCGTAAATGAGACAGGTGTCTGATCCAATTCATAGCCGGCAATGCTTGCTGTTTCAACAAATTGGTAGGTTCCTGGCTTCAATTGATCGACTGTCAGTTGACCGTTTTTGTCTGTCTTTAAGTCTTTCTTCACACGCTGACCGTGCGCATCAATCAGGTCAAAGGTCACGCCAGCGAGCAATTGACCATCCTCCCCTTTTTTCTCAAGCTTCACAGCACTTGTCGTCCGGATATTTTCTTTTGTCACTTTCACCAGTTGATTTGGATTGAAATCAATCTTGAAGTCTACTGGTTCTGCATCAAGTTGATGTCCAAAAGGAGCCTTTGTTTCAACCAATTGGTAAGCGCCTGGTTTCAAATCGTTGACAGTGATGATGCCTTTTTCATTTGTTGTTAAACCTGACATCAATTCTTTACCATCGTCATTGAAAAGTGTAAATTCTGCGCCTTTCAATCTTTCTTGTTCTTCCCCTATTTTTGTGAGTTCTACAGAACCTTTCTTGAGCTGATTGATGGCCTCCACTTGAATCAATTCTTTTTGACCTAATTCAACTTCAAAGACAAGTGGTTTCGTACTCAATTCATAGCCTTCAAGACTCTTTCTTTCAACAAATTGATAGGTTCCAGGTTTTAGACCTGTGAAGGTAACCTTTCCATCCTGATTGGTTGTAATCCCTTCTCCTCCTGCCACTATCTTTCCTTTGGCATCAGATAGATCAAAGACAACCCCTTCTAATGATTTCCCATCTTCACCTTTTTTGTGTAACAGCACTCCGCCAGTTGTGCGGCTATTTTCTTTTGTCACACTGACCAGCTTCTCAGGGTTAAATGGCATAGCAAAAGTGACAGGTATTTCGTCAAGCTCATGACCGAATGGCGCCTTCGTTTCAACAAACTGATAGGTTCCAGGTTTCAGATCGTTTACGATGATCTTCCCGTTCTCATCTGTGACGAGACCTGTTTTTATCTCTTTTCCATTTGCATCTACAAGCTTAAATTCTGCTCCTTCAAGCACATCATTCTTTTCACCGAGTTTCGTGAGCTGGACAGCTCCAGTTTTGAGATCATTGATCACTTTGATCTCTGCCGGTTTTTTTTGTGCGATTTCGATGGTAAACGGATAAGGTTTATTTTTCTTTTGGTAACCATCAATACTCTCTGTCTCCACAAGCTGATATTTGCCCGGTTTGAGGTGATCGACCAAAAGCTTTCCATCTTCATCTGTTGTCAAATCTTTACGTATAACTTTGTCATTTTGATCCGTGATTTCAAAGCGAACACCTTGAAGCTTCTTGCCATCTTCTCCTTCTTTCAACACTTCTAATGCACTTGTTTCATAGAGGTTCTTTTGTGAAATGATGACTGGTTCTTTTGGATCGAGTGGTACTTCAAATGTGATCGGTGTTTCATCTAATACATAACCATCGGGTGCTTTCGTTTCGATGAGCTGATACGTACCCGGTCTTAGTTCGTTGATCGTGATCTTGCCATCTTCTCCTGTGACAAGCGCATCATTTAGCTCATGCCCATCTTGATCTAAGAGCTTGAACTGTGCACCTTCTAGTCTCTCTCCGCCTTCACCTATTTTGCTCAATTCTGCAGAGCCTTTGATGATGTCATTTACTGCGGTGACAACCGTTGTTTCTGTTTGATTTTCTTTAATGATGAACGGCCATTTTTGCTGATTTAATTGATAGCCTTTTGGTGCGTTTGTCTCAACAAAATAATAGGAACCTGGCTCAAGATGTTTGAAAAGGATTTCTCCTTTTTCATCCGTTTTCAAATCGGTTTGGACGGTATCTCCAGATTCATTTTTCAGTTCAAATTCTGCATTTTCTAATGCCGCACCCGTTTCTTTATCTTTTTTCGTGAGCTTGACATGCTGACGGATTTCTTGGTTTTGCACCGTCATGCTATTTCCTGTTTTCGTTTGATCTCCTGATTCGTAAGGCTGATCAATCGTGACATTGATCGGTTCCTTCGTTTTCAAATAACCATCAGGTGCTTTCTCTTCTGTCACGATATAGTCACCATACAGAAGACGATCAAATCGAAGAGCTCCTTCTTCATCTGTTGTCTTTGTTCCAATGACGATACCGCTCGCAGCATCTGTCAGAGAAAAGCTTGCTCCTTTTAGCGCTTTTCCACTACTCGCATCTACCTTATGAATGGTTAAAGCGCCAATCGCTCCTGTGCCATCTCCCATGCCAGCGGTACGTTTGACCACAATTGAGGCTTCGGATTCCTTTTTGATTTCTTTTACATTTTCACCTCTAAACGTTACTTCGTTTTGAAGTGTACTTCCCACCTTATCTAAAATGAGAGATTGGTATTCTAAAATATAGGGTCTCGTGATTTCTTCTTTAAATTTGATTTGAAAAGAATCTGGATCGAATTCAAGGTCTAGTTCATAATCCTTCCCTTTTTCCAGTTCTTCCTTTTTGGTCACTTGCCCCTTTTCATCTATTGTTGTCGAATACAGATGAAATGAGTTTTCTATTATGGCTTGGTTACTGCTCGGATGGTCTATAATCGTCGCATCTTGGACTGTTGATTGACCAAAGTTGATATTCAGTTTCCAATCAATGACTTTCCCTTGTTGATTTCCTGATTTGCTCGTGTATTTCCCTCCATTTGGAATGGACACCACAGCATTCACATCTGATTCTTTCGTCTTTCCATCATAAAGGGTCGCTTTATTTTCGTAGGTTTTCTGTACTAAATCCATTCCTTCAACACTTGTTTGATACGTGATTTTGTATGGGGAGTCAATGGCATGTTTGAAAATGACTTCGAAGCCTGATTCTCCCTTTTCATTTTCAAGGAATTTGATGTCATAATGTTCTTTCGCTAATACTTCTTTTTCTTCCGCACCATTTTCCCCGCCTTGTAAATCAAGCGAGTAGACGATAATTGAATCTTTAAGCAAACGCTGATTTCCTTGAATGAAATCCTCGATTTTTGCCTCTTCTAGATGTTTCAAATTATAGTTCACACCAATATTCCATGTGATCTCTTTTTTCTTTGCATCATATGTTCCGTTCTTGAATCCATTTGACTGCGTGTATGTGTCAGGCGTAAAGACAGATTGATTTTCCTTCGTCAAATCCTTGCCATCTTCATTTATCCATTCAAGTTTTACATGGTTACGCAGGTTCTTTTGATCTTTATCTGCTCTTTTCTCATAATCAAAAGACGTTGTATATGTGATGGTATGTTCTGTCTTGATTTCTTTCGTAAATTGAATATCAAATCCATTTGCATGTTCAACGATTTGATAATCTGTGCCTTCTTCAAGCACTGTATTACCTGTCGTCACTTTTAAACTATCTTTTTGCAGCGTCAATCCTTCGTTTGTGAACGTATCTTTTAATATCACGTTGTTCATGGTTTGTTGATCTTTGTTAAAGGTGATATGCCATGGAATGGTCTTGTTCTTGTAATTCGGTGTTCCGTGGTTTTTCGTTAGGATTTGCTGATCAATTCTTTGCTTCGCTTGTTTGCTCTCTTTGCCAGCTGTCACAGTATTGATAATCTCTTCAGCTTCGAAAATTCGATCAGTTGCTTTTGTTTGATATGTGATGAGATAAGCCGATTGAATTTCTTGATTGAATTGCAAGGTAAACCCGTTTTGTTCATCCTTTTTTTGAGGTTGAACCACGTAATTTTCAAATGCTTTTGTTCCTGCTTCGTTGCCGTTCTGATCAATTGTGACTTCTTTGACTTGAATTGAGTCAGATATTAGCGCCTGTGTACCGTTAAAGAAGTCTTCTATCAAAGCATCCTTTTGAGCCAGCTTTTTTTCGTTATAGTTATACCGAATTTCCCAAGTAATCGTTTGTGTGACTGGATCGTAGTGGGCGGCTTTTTTATTTAAAGGACTGCCTCTTGTCACATTCACTGTTCCTTCTGCTGAACTAATCACTTTATCAGCAGAGACAAGGGACGCTTTATTACGAAACGCAGACTGATCTTGATTCGTAATGTCCGTTTCATACATTAAACGGTAAGCGAGATGCACGTCATCTTTAAATTCAATCGTGAAATCTTGACCATCTGCTGTTTGGCCGATTGTGTAGTGGTTTTCGTCAAGCAGCTGTCCAAGCGATGTTTCACCATTTAGCTTTGTATCTACACGATAAAGCTTGATTGAATCTTTTTTTAACGCTTGACCTTCTTGAATCGGATCTAACAGTTTCGCTTGTTTCACATCATCTAAGTCCATATTAAAATCGACTGTCCATTGAATGGTTTCAGCATTGTAAGATCGATTGGGTTCTCCCTTTTTAGAGACATTTGGACCATTTGGAATGTATTGAATCGGGATCGATATCGTATCTTTGCCTTCAATCGGGGTAATCACCACTTCTTTTTCTTCAGTGATCACTGTTTTTTTATCTAATTGTGTCCATACTTGAAGTGTTCCTTGGATATTTGAATATTGTTTAATAAAATCTGTGAACTCGATGGAGGCATTTCCGCTTTCATCTACAGAAAAATAACCGATGGTCGATTGATTAAATTTCATCTCGAGACGATCGATTTTTTCATAAATGACTAATTCCTCTGGAACCTTGAAATGGAATTCATCGCCGCCATTATAGTTATGACCATTCGGGATGGCCCACTTATAGTTAATGGAAATCAGTGAGTTGATATCAGGCCTTTCTACTGAATTTCCTTCTTGATCTTCAAATATCAATTGCGCATCAGTGAGAAGATTTTCTTGGATCGTCATTTGTTTTGAGACACTTTGCAATCCTACACGTTTAGACACGTTCACTTTGTTTTTTAGTAACTCATCTTCATCGCTTTGTGTCTTTTGAACATTTTCTTGATTGTTAGCAGCTTTGTCTTTCTCCGATGAGGTTGAATTATCTTTTGAAAGATTTCCTTCACGCTCGTTTTGCTTTGTTTTCTCTTTTTTCTCAGCTATACTGGTGACGTCAATATCTATAGATCCTTCTAAATTCGGATCAAGCTCAATATCCTCATTGAATGTTACTGTCACTTCATTTTGTTTCGAAACGGTATACTCACCAACAGGTATGTCATCGACAGTAATGAGTTCTTTCTGCTCCTTCTCTACCTGAATGACTGAAGGAAGAGAGAGAATATAAGGATATTGCTTTTTGAGATCAATTCCTTTAATAGACCAATGCACAATGGCCTTTCTAACTTGCTGATCTTCTATGCTTGATAACTTGTTTCCTTCGCTATCAGCAAACTCAATATTCCCATAAATATTCTCTTGAATGTCTTTAGCTTGTGCCCCTGCTAAAGGCAAGATTCCTAATATAATAGACTGTATGACTAACATGGTCATCAGTGCCACCGACAATATTCTTTTCAATACATCCACCCTTTTCTACAATTATTTTTCAACAACGATTAAAAAATCATTTGTATACTGTCTGATCAATCACTCCGCTTCTGATCAAATTTTTCTAAAAATTGCACCTTAAGACCCAATGAATAAAATGAGTTGATGAATCATGAGTTTGAAAGGTCATCATGAGTAGTAGATATAGTAGCTGGATAGGGGTCTATAGCAATGGGGAATAGTGAGAGGGAACATGAAAAGAAGACATGTGAATTTTTCTATTTATACTGGAACGAACAACAAATGATTAGTACATGCATATATAAGCATGTATTCACATATAGAACGTTCATATAAAACAAGCATGACTCATATGGTATGTATGGTGAGATAGTTCAGCATCATATAGATCGCATTCCTTCTACTCCCTTCCATATGGTAATCAAAAAGCCGATGCTTTTTATTCTTACATTTACCGTTTAAGCAGCAAAAAAATAAACAAAATGATCCATTTTTATAGGATTCATGGCATACTTATCACCTTTTAAAAGAAAAATATGGAGAATCAGCGAATAACATTTGTTTTCGTCTAATTTTTTTCTCTTTTATCGTCAAAAGTGAAGACAAAACGATTTAGGCAAAACATTACAATCATTTCATGCCTATTTTGAGCTCAAATGTTCTTCATCTGAACTTCATAATATATAGAGGCAAGTCAAAGGAAGGAGTTAGTTGTTTGATGGAGCTCATTGATAATAAATCAAAGAGATGGATAAACATTTTAAAATTGCTTGTATCCAAAAATAAGTGGTGGAGCCTTCAAGAGATATCGAATGAAAATATCGGCTCGGTTCGTGCGATTCAAAGCGATTTAGAACAAATGAAATCGTTCCAAACAGAAAATGGAGAGCCGTTAATCCACATAAAGCCAAGACAAGGCATTTCCATTTGTTATACCGAGACAATTCGAGCGGACTACTATATTAAAGAAATTTTAAAAGATACGATTGAAATCCGATTGATTGACGGCATTTTTTTCGAAGAAAACAGATCTTTCTATGAATGGATGGACACGCTTAATATCAGTAGATCCACACTGTATAACACGATTCATAAAATCAACTCGATCCTTACATCCTATGACATTGAGTTACGTCCAGATAGTATGCAGTTTCATGGGAATGAGAAGGAGATTCGTCAATTCTTTGTTGAATTTTTATTTGAAGTGTATGGAAGCCGGCTTTGGCCATTTGATGATATTCAAAAACAAGACGCAGTTCATTTATTACAAGAACTATTTCAGGTGCTCGAAGTCAATGTACCAGATGTCGCGATAGATAAATACTGCCTGTGGCTCGGCGTTTCCATTCACCGAATGCGAAAAGGTTTTACAATCAGCCGTAAATATACATACTCAATGACTGAAGAAAAACAAACCTCTACAGCTAAAGGAATCTATGATCAAATTAGAAGATGGGAAGAGCACATCTGCCGAATGGCCAAAGACGTATTTGATGTGACGCTGGATCATCATGAATTTGTCTTTTTGCTATTGATCGAACCAGCTATTGGGCACTTTAAATCAATTGAAACTGTCGAAGAAAAATTGACGTTCTTTCAGTCGCATACACCACGCCTCTATGATGCCATTCATTCATTTATCACCCAGTTGGAGTCGATTTTTCATCAAGAAATAGCGAATCGTAAGGTGATGACACTCGTTCTTCTCCAATATTATGTGTATTCCAATGAAATTACCGTGAGAGATGGATTCCTTTTCAAAAAGAAATCGAGCTATTTATCAGAGGTGAAAAAACAGTTTCCCTACTTCTATTCGAGGATTAGTCATATCATCCAAGAGTTAAAAACAGACGATATCCTTGCTTCTTTTGTGAAAAATGAACGGGAATTGATTCGTATCATTACATCTTCCTGGAGAGGGCTTGTTCATTTGGAGATGGAACGGAGAAACGTGCTGAACATTTTTGTTATTTCAACATTAGGTTATTATCATAGTTTGTTTATTGCTGATTTAATTAAATTAAGCGTGCCTCCTCTCATTCACATTTTCACAAGTCCAGAAAATTCGTTAAATGATGTCACGATGGATCAACTTGGGGTTGATATGATTGTGACCGATACTGAGCTTCCTCTTCAATTCGGTCGATCTACGCTGCTGATCAGCTCTTTTCCAACAAAAAAAGAATTGGACAACTTACACCGAAGATTGGTTGATATGACAAACTAATGTTCATCATAAAAAAAAGCTGCTGAGACATTCTCAAGCAGCTTTTTGGTTCTGTATTAATGAAGCACGATTTGTTCATTCATCAAATCAATGGCGTAAAGCGATTGCCCATATTCATCTAATAGAAGGTATACTTTGAGCGGGGCAGTGGTTTGATCTGTTTGCTGTGTGAATAGGACACAAGTGAATTTTTCAATCCCATCTGGCAGCTTGCTTTTCAGAAAAGGATGAAGAATAGGAGAGATTCGAAGGGTATCAACATCTTTCAGCCAAAGCTCATCTTGTAACGCAGGATAATGGTCAACCAAAAACTGACGAAACACTTCCAATGTACTCAAGGTAGATATCCTCACTTTCTTCTAACTTGGCTTCAAACTCACCTAAAAACAAACGGAACCAACTCATCATATGATCTCGGTACACGTATTTTCGCATACGGCTTGAGACATGATCACTCACTTTTTAGACATGAACTGTAGATCGACTGTACTGTCACGAATGTTCAATATGTATAACGTTTCCTATGTCATCTCATTGACTCCACCACGAATTCAAACAATGGACCTATGATCATATTCTTACCTGTTTTCTTTCGTGATGAAACGACAACTTCCTGCTACAAAATTCCATTTTTCCGCAAAAAAGAGGAAGATGGGACAAAAAAAGAACAGTACTGACTGTTCTTTTGGAAGTTATGAAAAGTCTGTCAAAGAGAACACTTCGCCACTCACTGCATCAACGCCATCATGACAATCGAGCTTGCCGCATAAAACATATTGTTTTTGCACATCGTCATAGACATAGATGGGTGTAAGTTCGAGGCGTTCTCTCAATGTTTCAAAGGCTTGTTTCTGAGTTATGGTGATTTCACTAGCTGTTTGAGATGGATTGAGTATCCCACATACTTGAAACATCTCTTTTTTATCTATGTAATGAATGGCTTCAAAAGTGTTGGCATCAATGAAGACCTTGATTTTATCCATAAATCCACTGCCTTCTTGCTCATTCGTTTTTAATATCGCATGGATGTATCCCTGATCACGTTGGAGTGTTTTTAGAACCCACTTCCCTGTATCGTTTGAATATTTTTGCACCAAAAAGGTTCGAACCGCTTTGATACACTCATCCTGGTCTTCTTTTGATATCGGGAGGGAATCTGGTGACGGTTCCAATGAGAAAGCTTGTTCAGCTGAAATGTTCTCATGAATGTCCATTTCCTTTTTTTCAAAGGCATTGTTTATCGGTTCATTCCACTCAATGACTTCATTCATGTGTATACAATGCGTTTCTTCACGCCCAACCTCAAACGGAAGAGTTCCTGTTCCATCGTTCTTCACATAGATTTCTTCTAGAGCATAAATAGAACGGATTTGATTGTGCTCGAAGGAAGGCCATTGAAACATCTGTACTTGCTGCTTGGCTAAGTTCTTCACCTGATCAAGGGAAAGCACATATTTCTCATCTTTCAGTAATGTTTTGGCTAAAAATGGACCGTGGTGTGTAAAGTACATGAGCTGTCCATGTTCATTCCATTTCACTTCGATTCTGCCTGAAGGTGCTACTTTCACACCATCTATTGCTTCTTCGAAAGAAAGTTCCCCTTTCTCCTTCTGATGCATATGAAAATGCTCTCCATAGATCAATCCTGTTTCTTGTTCGATCCATTGAATGACATGAGCTGGATAAGGTCTCTTAAACGTGACACCATGCTGCGCATAGGTTTTGTCCATAACAAAAATAACCGACTCGGTCTGTCCTGTATTCAAGTTCACTTCAATGACAGCTGTGCCGTCTGGGTTTAGATCATCGTCCTCGGGTTCCGTTTCATGAGAGGGAAACCATTCCATATTCAATGTATACACCGTTTCATTGAACATATTGACGTAGCGATGAAAACTTTGTCTTTTTAGGTAGTAAAGATCTAAGCCAAATTTCGCCTTTGTCTGATCGATCAGTTGTTGAATGTTTGCATTCATTTGTTTCACCTCTAAATGATGATATTTTATGGAAGAAGAAAGGTGACAATAAAGCCGACTATGATGATCGCTGATAATAATCCTAAAACCAATGACATCATGTTTGATTCCTTTGTAAAGCCTTTTAATTCACCTTCAGTCGACCGGTCGATTTTTCTAAAGCGATAAAGCATGCTTAAATTAATAAGGGCTAGAGTTACAAATAATAAGAAAAGTAAAAGTATAGGTTGCATGTTTAAGAATGGATTCGTTACATCTTGGAAACTAAATGACTGGAGAAACATCAGACCACTCAATACCACTCTCGAAATATTTTCTGACCTCTTTTCTTTCTCCCACTCTTCCCCCAATTTTTCTTTTTCATAAATGGCTATCTGCTCGAAAATAGGAATGAAAGACTTTGTTGAGCCTTTCTTAATAAAACCATAAATACTTAGAAAGAGCATGATAGATCCTAAACAAAGAAAGAAATGTGTAAATCGAATGTCAGACATTTGAAACAAGATAAAAAAAGGAACGATCATGATGCCGACTATTAAATTAGAGACAGCTATTTGTTTTCTTCTCATCTTTTTCAGTGTAGCTTGTTCCATGTAATACTCCTCTCCTTTTTCAATGTTTCTGTTGAACGCTCTATCTTTGTTACGATTTGACTGAAAAAATGTTTCAATATTTTTCCTTTCTATTATCAATGCGGCTTTTTCACAAATGAAAAGACGCCCACCATTCAATGAACGTCTTATCCTTCTTCATGAAATCAGCACATCATATTTGAGCTGTTCTGTCTTTTATTTGCTGGGCTGCCAGGTGTTTAAAGTCATCAATAGACAGCAGCTTTGACATTTTTTCTCCATGTTGTCTGATGTTCAGTGTTTTTTCGTGCATTTCTGTATCTCCAATGACAGCGATATAAGGAATTTTTTGCATTTGTGCTTCTCTCATTTTATAGCCGAGTTTTTCATCCCGTTCATCGATTGTGACTCTAATTCCGATATTTCTTAATTGCTGCTGCACCTCTATGCAGTAATCAAGGTGAACGCTTGAGACAGGTATGATTTGTACTTGGATTGGTGCGAGCCATAACGGGAAGACGCCGGCAAAATGTTCAATGAGAATACCAAGGAACCGGTCAAGTGAACCAAAAATGGCACTATGAATGACAACTGGCCGCACCTTTTCATTTTTCTCGTTGATATATGTTAAATCAAATTTCTCTGGCATTTGAAAATCCAGCTGAATTGTGGCGCACTGGTGGCTCCGCTTTAATGCATCTTGAATATGAAAGTCGATCTTCGGACCATAAAATGCCCCATCTCCTTCATTTAAGTAGTAGTCAATCTTTAACTGATCAAGCACATTTTTTAGCGCTTTTTCGGATACATCCCAAATAGCGTCATCCCCTAATGCTTTTTCTGGACGAGTGGATAGTTCGACTGAATACTCAAAACCAAATGTCCGATACACATGATCAACTAATTGAAAAATCCGTTTGATTTCAGCTTCGATTTGATCTTCTCTTAAAAAATATGGGCATCATCTTGGCAAAATGTTCTGACCCTGAACAATCCATTTAATGCTCCGCTAAATTCATGACGATGCACCTGACCAAATTCAGACATTCTAATTGGAAGGTCTCTATAGGAATATAAGTTATTTTTGAACATGAGCATATGCCCTGGACAGTTCATCGGTTTTAAAGCAAAACTTGTATCGTCTACTTCTGAGAAATACATATTTTCATGATAATGATTCCAATGCCCTGACTTTTCCCAAAGTTCTTGGTTCATCATAAATGGAGTACTTACTTCTTCATATTGCGCTTGACCTCTCACTTCTCTAGAAAAGGCCATTAATTCATTTCTGACAATCTGACCTTTTGGTAAATAAAACGGCATGCCTGGCGCTTCTTCTGAAAACATAAAGAGGGATAACTGTTTCCCTAATTTCCGGTGATCACGTTTATTTGCTTCTTCCATGAAATGAAGATAATCAGCTAGATGATTTGGATGCTGAAATGCTACACCATACACTCGCTGCAAGACATCCTGATTGCTATCTCCCCGCCAATATGCCCCTGCCACACGCATTAGTTTAAATGCCTTTAAATACCCTGTAGAAGGCAAATGAGGTCCACGGCACAAATCTATAAATTCTCCTTGCTGATAAATCGTGATGGCTTCTTGTCGAGGGAGACTTTTTAAAATATCCAGTTTATATGGATCATGTGCAAACATCACTTCAGCTTCTTTGTAAGAGACCTCCATTCTTTGAATAAGGTGATTCTCGTTTATGATGTTTTTCATCTCTTTTTCAATCATTGCCAAATCCTCTACGCTTAACGTTTGATTCAGCTTCATATCATAGTAAAATCCATTCTCAATGACAGGTCCGATCCCCAGTGTCACATTGTCATATAACCTTTTCACAGCTTGGGCTAATACATGTGCAGCTGTATGACGTAACACTTCCAGCCCTTCTTTTGAATCAAGTGTTAGAATCGAAACCCCCGCATCGTTGTTTAACGGATAACTTAAGTCCACTGTCTGATCATTGATCTTTCCCGCTACTGCTTTTTTTCTTAAACTTGGGCTAATATGGGAGGCAACCTCTGCGACTGTCGTACCTGCGGAGAACTCCTTGATCTTTCCATCTGGAAATTGAATTTTTACCATTTTTTCTCTCATCACTGACACACCTTTCTCTTTTTTGAAATAAAAAAACACACCCATCCCTCATAGAGGGACGAATGTGTAATCCGTGGTTCCACCCAAATTCCCATAACGCGTATTCGCTTTATGGCTCTGGCGCCGTAACGTGGCGTAGACGGTATTGGATACTGCAATGTTCCCCAATCAGCTCAAAGGTGGTAAGATAGCTTTTCTGCGTTAGGAAGATTTCACCGTGACTTCCCTCTCTGTGAACCGATAAAAGCTGCTCATGTCCTTTTCAAAGCAATCATGCTATAAAAGTAAACAAAAAAACACACCCATCCCTCGTAAAGGGACGAATGTGTGATCCGTGGTTCCACCCAAATTCCCATAATGCGTAATTGCTTTATGGCTCTGGTGCCGTAACGTGGCGTAGACGGTATTGGATACTGCAATTTCCCCAATACAGCTCAAAGGTGGTAAGACAACTTTTCTGCGTTAGGAAGATTTCACCGTGACTTCCCTCTCTGTGAACCGATAAAAGCTGCTCATGTCCTTTTCTTCGCTTTTGATTTCTCCATATATTACATGATGATGGGGAATGATGTAAAGATTTATTTTGTACAGTGCTATTGAATTTTATTCTTTAAATGAAATGTCTTGTCATTTCACTGGGGCTATATTCGACTTGATACTTAGGAGATAACGCATTCTTCACTTCTTCCGTTATACACTCCCCTGCTTGATTAAACTTCTTTTCCATTTCTACCCCTTCTGGCAACAAGTCATCTGTTTCTTCATCAAACCAACAACCATACTGTATGGCCCAATCCCATATTTTGGAGAATAGTACATCGCTTATAGGTACATCATCTCTTTCTAAATGACATTGACAATGTCCGCATTGAAAAGGTTCGCCACCATAGGTTCCTTCAATTTTCACATAAGGTTGGTGCTCAAAATCACGACAGCATACCCATTTTTTGAATCCCTGACCAAATGTTGTCAGTTTTATCGAGTAATAACGCATGGACGTTCGTTTTCCTTTCATAGCAAAAACACCTTGATCAATCAGCTTCTTTAGCCGATACTCAATAAAATCATCTCCGATATATTGTTCTAAATGACCAAGGACTTCTCCAATTAAGCGTGGAGTTACGATGTATTCCTCTTCTGGCTCGGACAGATGAAGCCGCTTAGCCATTTTTACTAAATAAGCATCAAATTCATCTTCTGATACGTTGAGCGTTTGTTCATTTCGCCATATCCTAAGTGTATGATCTGTTTCGGCAATGTGAAGCCACTCTTCTTGTAATCGTTCTCTTTCTTCCTTGGAAATGGTGTGAAAGTGATTTTTACTTTCATAAATGATTTTAAATTTTTCAGATGGGATTTCCCCAGTATGTCGAAGGTCCATGCGAATCGTCTTTGTATTAAAATGGTGATCATATGCAATCGCTGTATTAATGACAGAGACGTCCACGTTTTTTCCTTTTAATAAATAGATGGCAAATCGTAGACCTATTTGTTCGTGTGCATTGTTGCCTATCCATATCATCATATGTGAGCCATCTTTTACATCCTTCACTTGTTGAATCATTTTTTGCTGATCGATTACCATATCATCAAATCTACCAAACTCATTGGACATGACATGTCGAAGCCACTCCATACGAGTCTCTTGTCCTTGACGTTCATGTAAGTGTGTAAGTGGGCCAATGGAGTAGATATCATCAAAGGTGATGATGCCTTCCACTGGTTTTTGCTTCATTTCACGTAATGCTTGCTTTAAACTACCAGCAGTTGCTGCCCCAAATACGATATGTATCATTATTCGTCTCCCTTTATCTTACATTTTATATCATCTTCGCCTATTCATGGTTCTTACGTCAATTCTATTGAGTCAATTTCATTCAAAAGTACGACGATGAGAGGATAAGATCTATATAAAGAATGCAGAATTGAGGAGACTAGATTTTTTATAAAAAATGAAGAACCCCACGAAATGGGGCAATCAGTTTACTGAGTAACTTTGAGGCTTTCTTTCTAATGATCTATTGATAGAAATACCCTCCAAAAAGGGAAATTCAGTTTATGTACTTCTTCACAAGTTCCCCTTCACAATCGTTCTTTTGGCTTTCTTGACAATCCTCCTAGTTGCTTTTGTATCAGAATCTTTTAACCACTGTTCACACAGGTTTATGACCCAATTTGGTTGTGTTTTACTAGCGTCATTGAGCCAGTTTCCAACAGAATCTTGAACATATGTTGATGGATCAGATTTGAGCAAATCTAGAATAGGCTGTGCCCTCATTGGCTCTTGTTTTAATGACTCAATATGCTTTGTCCAAACACCTCTTGGGCGAATAGCTTCTACTGAGAATCGGCGAATATTTTCATCTTTACTTTTAGCCCATGCTGTTAAATGTTCTATACTTTGATCGAGCTGATCCTTTAGGCTTTCTCTCACTGACATCCACGCAATTTCTCGAACTCCAAAATGATGATCAGCTGCAAATGGTTGAATGTACGCCAATTTCTCTTCCAAAGTTGATAAACGGTGTTTGTTCATATAAGCAGCCCAACAGCGGACGCTATCAGATACATGGTGAGTAAATGCCTGTAGCACTTCCGCTTGTTTTTCCCCATTCTCTTTCTGTAGCCATTCATCTAACAATTGACCGATGAGACGAATTGCTTTCATTCCAGACTCAGCCTTTTGTTGAGTGATCTTAGATGTTAAACCGTCTAAATGATGGTCTAAACCAACGGATGGCAAAACATGACGTAATAACGTCATATGATTGACAGCCAGCCATTCAGTTAAATTCACACTCTCTATTTTTCCCTGATTCAAAAGGAACAAGACGTCATGAGGGATATCAGTCCCCTTTCGAGCACCTTTTCGATTGATGATCTCCTCGCTTATTTGCATTTATTTTCTCTCCTTGTCTAGTGGTGCTTTTGTTTGATATTCATCGTTTTTAAAAGAAATATATGAATGCCTTCAATCTTTGGATATTGCCCCCTATTGTATCAAATAAACAACTTTACTGGTGCATTCTTCAAACCAAAAAGGAACTACCCGAAATAAGTAGTCCCTTCCATACAAAATTGAATTTAAGTTACCTTCCTTGCTCGATCACCTTCAAACTCTTCTGCTGAGAGATTCTGTCAAACGCCACCATCAAGATGGTCATGAGTAAAGCGAGAAGAACCGTTCCAGCACTGATCCAGCTCAGGTGCAATATAGATGTCCTGCTCAATACAATCCCCCCTAACCCCGAGCCTAAAGCAAATCCGAATTGAATAAATGATGTATTGACACTTAATGCGATATCAGGAGATTTCGGAACAAGGGTTACAAGATATAGCTGCTGAGCTGGTGATGTACTCCATGTAGCGATCATCCATATCATGATAACAGCCACCATGACCACGAGATTCCCTGTGACAAATGCTAGTAGCATGAGCATCATGATTTGCAAAGTGATGCCAGAAAAAATCGTGAAGATTGGCCCTTTTTTATCTGCTGACATCCCTCCAAGGCTTGATCCTAAAAAGCTGCATATTCCCGCTAGTAACAAAATGCCACTGATTTCTGTGATGCTTAGGTTGGCTGATTTTTGCAGGAAGGGCGTTAAATAGGTAAATAACGTGGAATATCCCCCTACATAGAATAACGTGACTGCCACTGCAAGTAATATTCGCTTGTCTTTTAAAATCGATAATTGCATACGAAGCGTCACCGGTTCTTGTTCTTTCATAGAAGGGATCCGCCTATACACCACAATCAGCGGAATAAGCGTGATCACTCCAATGGCTGCGAATAATCCTTTCCATCCGATCACACTGCTTAGAAATGTCCCGATTGGAACGCCTAAAACCAAGGAGCTGCTTAATCCCATTAAAATGATGCCAATCGCTGTTCCTCTTTTTTCCCGTTCTACAAGACGAGTTGCAACCGCCATCGCCACTACAATCGCCGTTCCCCCACTGATTCCTTGTAAAATTCTTGTGATCATGACCATTTCAAACGAATGGCTGATACTTGTGATGAAGTTACTTAAAATAAAAATGATCAGCGTCCATGTTAATATTTTTCTGCGGTCCATATTGATGGTTAGTGCGATGACAATCGGTGCACCGATTGCGGCCGAAAGTGCTAAAGATGTGACCAATAAGCCAGCAGTAGACGTTGTGACATGTAAATCATGTGCGACCATTTGAATAATGCCAGTAATGATGTATTCGATCGTTCCGATTAAAAAAGCTGCTAAAGCAAGTAAATAGACAACGGTTTTATTTTGCATCGTGACGTTTCTCCTTTGGGCCATGTTTACGATTTGATTTCATTTTTAATAGGAATTTGAATTTCAATGAGTCTGCCTTCTTCATTTTCTGACAATGGGTAATAGATTTCTCGGCCCGGCTGATCATCTTTCACGCGGTATCCGTTATGTTCAATCCATGTCGCCAGGTCAACACAAGCAGTTTGTGCGGATGGAGAATGGGAATGAAATAAGAGTGTTGCCATGGTGTCTTCTGCAGGTAACGTGCGAATTGTCATTCCCTGAGGAAGCGAGCACCTTAACGATTTGACGGAATACCCCACCTCAAATTCGAACTCACTTTCTTTATCCAGTGATTCTCTCCATAACACTACTTGTGGTCCCGAGATCGATTCTTGTTGATGTTTATGTAATAAATGATGAAACATTTGAAAGAATGAAGGGATTTCTTCAACAGTTCCGTTGGATTGAAAAGACATGATGCGTTTGCTTTCAACCGATTTGATGATAACCTCCTGTTCTTTTTCAACACACCCCTCTCGTTTGATGAGATGCATCCGCTCCTTAATACGGGCTAATTTCTGTTGTTCTTTTTCGATCAATTGCTGAATCTCACTCTCTTTCAAGAGAAACATGCCCTGAATTTGCTCTACTGAGATATCTTCACGAAGAAGCTGCCCCATTTGTTTTAACGTAAAGCCTAATTCCTTATAAAGAAAAATTCGATTGACCTCAAGTAACTGCTCAGCTGAGTAATAACGGTATCCCGAATCTTGATCGATCTGCTGAGGCTTTAATAAATCAATTTGGTCATAATATCTTAAGGTTTTGACAGGCACTTTACTTAACATAGAAAAATCGCCGATCTTGAACATCCTGCATCTCCTCCGATTTGTTGATCTGTTCACAGTATAAACCTTTCAGTTAAGGGGAAGGTCAACATGAAGTTGATTAAATTTTTCAAAAGCACAAAAAAACCTAGATTTCTCTAAAATCTAGGTTTTGCTCATTATCCTACTATTTTTTCTAACAATCCCATCTCTTCAACAATCTTTATATCATCCATAAATCGTTGCAAACTTACTTTATGCTCTTTCTTTTGTAAATGTGTTGAATAACCTAAGCATAGATTAAAAATACAATCTAACCTTTCTCCGACCCCACTATAAAAATAATTCGTCAATATTCCATTATTTTCACTTGCAAGAACCACAACTGTAGCGATCTCTAATACATATTCTATATCTTCTATAGAAATCGTTCGCTCCTTTTTCTTAGCAGTCATGAATTCATGACTATGAATAGAACGAATCCTACCTTCAAGTAAATTGAGTATAGACCTTTTATAGATGACATACACACTGTGAATATGATGTTTATCAGGACAATAGGGATCTTGTAAAATGAATTTTATACGTTCATCTTCTTTTTCCATTTTTATTGCATCAAGATCATATAATAAAATATGATCAATTTCTTCTATTTTCATAGGAGGAAACATGTGGGCTACATCTGTTTTGTTTTTCATTTGATCACCCCGAAATCTAGTCTCTCTTACTCCAAACGTTCCAATCTTTCAAGCCACTTGACAATAGTTCCGTTTGTAAAGTAATCGAGTATGACACCATCGCAAAATCGTTCAGCTCTCAGAACCCCCATGATGAGAGCCAGTACACACTGCGCATTTACATTTGAGGTGTCCACATTCTCTAAATCGTTCATTCCACCCTCAATGCCATTTTCTTTGAGGATCTCACTGTAGCGGGTAAGCTCCATTTCTTGATGTTGTTCTGCAAAGGTATAGACATCCTCGATAAAACGACGGACCGTTTCGGAATAATTCACAAAGGGCATCTGAATCGGGTGTTCCGCTGTTCCATCATTTTCTTGATCGATCACCCATTCTCCGATATGGTCCTCGTGAAGCATCGGTATGTATTTTGTTAGAATCTCGAATTGACTCATTCCATCCTCCTCTACCTCATTCATATGGTTTACTCTGATCGACACCTATGGATTGGTATATAAAAAAATCCGTAATTATCCTACCAGCTAGACACCAGTATTCAAATTACGGACAGTCTTTTATTTACTTCACTTTTTTACAGTCTTACCATTGATACAACACACTCCACATGCGCCGTATGCGGAAACATATCCACTGGCTGCATGTATTCGATCTTGTAGTCTTTTGACATATATTCGAGGTCTTTTGCTAGTGTAGATGGGTTGCAAGAGACGTAGACAAAGCGTTTTGGTTTGACTTGTTTAACGGTGTCTAGGAAAGTGCGTTCGCAGCCTGTTCTTGGCGGGTCGACGACGATAACATCGGGACGGAAGCCTTCTTTGACCCATTTTGGCAGCCAGTGTTCAGCTGTGCCTGTCACATAAGTTGCGTTTTTCATGCCGTGTTTTTTGGCATTTTTCTTCGCGTCATCAATTGATTCTTTGATAACATCCATACCTCTTACTTCTTTTGCTCCATCTGAGAGCCACATTCCAATGGTTCCAACGCCGCAATACGCATCGACTACCTTTTCTTTGCCAGTCAGTTTGGCCGCTTTTTTCGCTTCGTCGTAAAGCTTTAATGTCTGCTTCGGATTCAATTGGAAGAAAGCCCGTGCACTCAATTCAAAGGAGACGTCTCCTAAAAATTCTTGGATGACCATGTTGCCAGCTAGGAGCGATGTTTTATGCCCAAAGATGACTGACGTTTTTTCGCCATTGATATTGTGCATAATAGACGTCACTTCTGGCAGACGTTTTTGAATGGCTTCGGCGATTTCTTTTTTCTTTGGAAACTCAGGCTTTGATGTGACAAGGACGACTTGTACTTCACCTGTTTCAAAGCCGACACGCACAACAATCGAGCGCACGTCGCCTTTTCTTGTCCGCTCGTTGTAGACAGATACGCCGAATTTCTCTAAAATTTTGCGGACGACGCCTGTTGTTTTGTTCGTTTTCGGATGCTGGACGATACATTCCTTGATCGGGACAAGTTTATGGGAATTCAGCCCATAAAGCCCTGCGATGATGTCCCCGCTATGTGATCTTCCGACTTGGAACTGACTTTTATTCCGGTAGTGCCACGGATCTTCCATACCGATTGTTGGTCTAATGTCGATCTTTTCAACCGACAGCTTTGTATGACGCTCCATTGATTGAATGACAATATCCCGTTTTTCCTTTAACTGCTGCTCGTATGCCAAATGCTGAAGCTGACAGCCTCCGCACTCTTCGTATACTGGGCACGGCGGTTTCACTCGATGTTCTGAGCGCTTGCGGACTTTCCTCACCGTACCTTCTGCATATTTCGCTTGAACATTCGTTGCTTCAACTACTACTTCCTCACCTGGAAGTGCACCTGGGACAAAGACCACTTGCTTTTTAAAATAACCGACCCCTTCCCCATTAATGCCAAGGCGTTTAATGGTAAGCGGGAACTGCTGCCCCTTTTGCAGAAGGGCTCCTTGCTGTTTTTCTTTCACGTTTATTCTCTCCGTTCTATTTAAACCTTTATCGGTTGTCCTCATTTTATTCCATCTGAATAGTATATCACGACTTGGACGAAGAGAGAAAATGCCTTTCAATTATTTATCTGTCTCTATACTTCTCCATAAATAAAGGGAGGCGTAGCTTAAATACGGAGCCCACTCCTTGCTTAAAACTGCCATCTCTTCTTTTGTTGGCTTTTCTGGCAGGTCAAAGTGACGTTTGATCGCATTTTGAATCCCGATATCTGCCATTGGAAAGAGATTTGGTCTTCCAAGTCCATTCATGAGGACATTTTGAACCGTCCAAGGTCCAATTCCTCTAATCGGAAGCAGACGTTCTTCAATTTCAATATCCGTTAAGTCGTGTAATTCTTCTAAATTCAGAGAGCCGCTCACTATTCGCTTTGAGACATCAATCACATATTCCGCTTTTCGCTGACTGAATTGCAGTTTTCTCAAATCATCGGTTTCAAGTGATGCAATGGTTTCCGGTAAAGGGTCAAACCAGATGCCGTCGATTTGCTCACCATACGTATGAACAAACCGTTTCGTCAGCTCATAAGCAAATGCAAGATTGAGCTGCTGATGAATGATGCATTTCATCAAGCAATGATATAGATGGAAATCCAGCATAAGCGGCGTTCCGATATGACGTTCAAAAATGGGCGCAAGATTTGTTTGAGCAAAATGGTCATGCACGGCGTGTAATTGATGCTCCATGCCAAATATCCGCTTCACCTCAGAAAGGATCGCTTCCTCCGGCCCGTTAGCCTGTATCCGGAACGAAGGTGCTTCTTTTGTTCCTGTCGCTTGAACGACTGCAATGTACGGTTTATGATTCAGCCTCATCGGTACTTTGATTTCTCTTTTATCCAGATCGACCGCCTTTAATGGATCGCTCGACAAACGTCTCAGCACTTGATCGAAGTGATAGGGCGGTTCAACCAATAGGTGTTTTTCCCACATGTTTTTCCTCTTCCTTTCTGCCAACACACGCAGATGTGATTGTTTCACTTTGCATGAATGATTCTCTATATTGAATACTTTTAAATATAAAGAGTACAAGAATTTATCAGTTATATCTTCCTTATTTATGGTCATTCTCCTTTTGGATAGATGAAAATTTTTAGTCGAATTCAGCTAAAATTCGACAGCAATCTTCAACATTTTAGGATCATTTTCCTTAAATTAGAAATAGAACCTATGGGTGATATCTTCTATTTCAAAAATATTTGTATAATTATGACATATCAAGGAGGTGAACAAAGGAATTAGCGGATTAGGCAATCATTTGTTTCATCTTGCAGGAACATATTTACCTCATTGATAACCGGCTTCACCTAGTTTCACGTTTTACTAAAAGAAGACCCAAAATTTAAAAACAAAGGAGATCCGACCAATGAAAAAAACAATTCTTTCTGTTGCCCTTGCCACTGCTGTTTCTTCGACACTACCAGTATTCGCTGACGCTGCTGAGCAAAAAACTGCTCCAGTTTCAACAACTATTCAGCAAACTGTGTTAAACAAAGCTGCTGAAGGTAAAGCTTCAACAAATGCGACAAATGTTAACATTAACTTTGACGTACTTGGAATTGCCAATGCATTAATTAATGCTGCAAATGCTAACACGAACCGTGAAGGCTTTGTCAAAGGATTAATGGAGTCTGCTTTCTATGCTGCTGGCGCAAAATACAATGTCATGGTCTTTAACTTAAGCCAAGGCTATGAGACTCGTTTCAACGGTGTTAAAACGTTTGCTACTGTTAAATACGGAAGCATTACGTACGGAGTTTGGGTATTTGAAAATGGATCTTTCACAAACAAAGGTGATGGCGGTTACATCAACTGGGCATTTAGAGGTTGGTTCGACCGTAACGGTGGTTTCGTCAACTTCCGTCGTCCTTAATTCTCGCTTTATCCATCAATCATACACGCACATTGGACCGATCTCAGCGATGAGATCGGCTTTTTTATGGTGAAAACGTATAAGTTCACCGCCGGTGCTTCATGATATAATGCAAGTCTGGAGGGGTGCATATGCTGAAAAAACTTGCAGTGACAAAAAACGGCGACTTGATTGAACATGCAACATTGCAGCAGCTTTCAAGCCCCGATATTGCCTGGTATTGGATTGATTTTTATGCGCCAACGGAAAAAGAAGCAGCACTGTTAAAGGAATTTTTTCAGTTCCATCCGCTTGCGATTGAAGACTGCTTCCATTATTTACAGCGGCCAAAGCTTGATTTTTATGAAGGGTATTTATTTTTCGTCCTTCATGCCCTCAATCAAAAAACACTTCGATCTGAAGAAGTCGACCTGTTTGTTGGAGAAAACTATATCGTTACTTTTCATTTAAAGGAAGCACCCTACATTGATCGAGTCATTCGAAAGCTCAAAGGGTCTGATAAAGCACGAAAGAGCGGGCCAGAGCATATGGCTTATATGCTGATTGACCAGCTCGTCGATGATTATTTTCCTATTATTTATCAAATTGAGGACAGGCTCAATGAAATCGAGGATGAAGAAGGACATAAAACGTATGGTACATTAATGAACGAAGTATTCGGTATTCGATCCGATTTGCTCAAACTGCGCAGAACCATTATCCCGATGAGGGACCTCTTATATCGAATTGTGAACACGAATATGATGAAAAGCGATGCAAACCGGCAAGCATATTTTAATGATATTTATGATCATCTATTGAAACTAACAGAGATCGTTGAGTCAAACCGTGATATGACAGCCGATTTACGAGACAGCTATCAAACACTAAATTCCAATCGAATGAATGCCATCATGATGACACTGACCATTGTCTCGACGATTTTTATTCCACTGACCTTTATTGTTGGGGTATATGGGATGAACTTTGATAACATGCCTGAGTTACACTGGAAATATGGCTATTTTGGCGTACTGATTTTCATGGGTTTGCTTGTCTCAGGGATGCTTTTGTGGTTTAAACATAAAGGATGGTTTAGGATTTTTAAATAGTTTTTTGAGAGAAGTGCTTGAAAGGGAGATACTATGGAAAACTGGATTCCACTGACAGACAAAGAACTAAAGTACGCATGGAAAACATTTGATCAAAAGTTTAAATTTAACCCAAGCATCTCTCGCTTTCCCGGTTTTCAAGCACCATCTCCTTACATCACATATGATATCTCTGCTTATTTCGAGGACCCTTCTCTCCTAAGTGGGGATGAAGACCTTGAAAAGAAGGCACTGCTGTCTTTTCAGGAGAATATCACGATCACACCATACGGCTCATTTGAAAAAGATGAATTTGGAGAATGGAGAGTTCCTGTGCTCCCTATTTCTTTTTATCAAAAGAGATGACCTGGGGTTTACTAGGACATCCTTGGGAGCAAAGCATCACGATTTTCGGTGAGGGCTTGATTGACTCCTTTACTCGTCATCGTCCCCTTTTGTTCCAGCGTAAAATAAGAGAAGGATAAGTCAAAAAGCTTGCAGATGTCTGCAAGCTTTTTCTATAGCTGAGGGAGATGCCATACTTTTTCAAGCATGAGATCGTCTAAGCTTTTAAAGGTATATCCTTGTTTTTTTAAAGCAGTGATGGCATCATCAAGTGCCTCGGCATTGTCCCTTGAGACGGTATGAAGTAAGTAAATGGCACCCGGATGCGCCTGTTTCATCATTTGATTGTACGCATACTGTTTTCCTTTTTGATGGTGGATGTGCCAATCTACAAACGCTACTGACCAGAAAACGGTTTGGTAGCCAAGCTGTTTCGTTTCCTTTAGTACCCTTTCACTGAACACTCCGCGTGGTGGACGAAGGTAGAGGTTATCTTGTTTTCCTGTGATTTTGTATACCGCTTCATTGACACGATCCAGCTCTTCTTTGATTTCTTTCGTGCTCTTTGTTGTTAAATCTGGATGGTGATAGGAATGGTTGCCAATAATATGACCTTCCTCTGCCATACGTTTGACGAGCTTAGGCTGGTCCTTTACGAAGTGCCCAGTCACAAAAAAGGTGCCGGGTACTTGATGTTTTTTCAGCACGTCCAAGATTTTGGGTGTGTACCCATTTTCATAGCCATTGTCGAATGTAAAATAAATCTCTTTCTTTTTCGTATTTCCTAAATAGAAAGCATCATATTTCTTTAAGAGTGTCGTCAGTTCCTTGCCGGCATCTGCTGGCTTGTGCTCTTTGCTTTTAGCAAATCCCCAATGAATCGGCTGATTAGACACGGCTTCTAAGTTTGAAAAAGGCATCGATACAAAAAGCGCACATAGACAGATCAGTATGCATTTTTTCATTTACGTCACTTCCCGGTTTTTCTTCTATTGTGCAGAATATACCGGGTACTCATACACTTTTTGACCTGCCAATTTAAAGAAAAAAGCCCGCATCAGCGCGAGCTATTCTTCCTTCCAATCGGTTTTAAACCGTTCATATTTCGCTTCCAGGTCGTCGATCATCTGGATGAGTCTGTCTATATCCTCAACGTCTGTGGATTCAGGATCTAATGAATCAATCACATTCATAAACATATCTAATCGGTTCTTTAAATAATCAACCTGCTGTTCTTTGCTGTCTGCTGCCTTGCCCATAGATACACTCCCTTTAGCATTTGTTTATAGCTTATCTTTTTTTCCTTTGTAAATCAATTGTGTCCCCTCTTGCGTATAACGGTGATGGGGCTTAAAATTAACTGTTGGCGGGTCTATGTTTGCCCGAATGAAAAGGAGATAGATACCATGAACCAAAAAACAGCACTTCGCCCGATTACACCTGCATTCGACCCTTGGGAAGCCTATCTCGATGTGCAGGATTACGGAGAAATGAAGCTGACAAATATTGAATTGACGACAACGACGTTGTGTAACATGAGATGTGAGCACTGTGCGGTTGGCTATACTTTGCAGCCAAAAGATCCGAATGCACTGCCACTCGATTTACTGCTTCGCCGTTTAGATGAAGTACCGCTCTTGCGTTCCCTTAGCATCACAGGCGGAGAGCCGATGCTGTCTCTGAAATCTGTACGGGAATATGTCGTTCCTTTATTAAAGTATGCCCATGAACGCGGCGTCCGTACCCAAATTAATTCGAATTTAACACTTGATTTGGCTCGATATGAAGAGATTATTCCATACTTGGATGTCCTACACATTTCACATAACTGGGGAACAGTCGAAGAGTTTGCTACGGTTGGTTTTGCAATGATGGACCGAAAGCCAACCTTTGAACAGCGCGAGAAATTGTTTAACCGCATGATTGAGAATAGTCAGGCACTTGTGAAAGCGGGTGTAACCGTATCTGCTGAAACGATGCTGAATAAGCGTACGCTTCCTTATATTGAACACATCCATCGTCAAATCGTGGACGAGATGAAATGCCAGCGCCACGAAGTTCATCCGATGTATCCAAGTGATTTTGCCAGCGCCCTTGAATCATTGTCGCTTCCGCAAATGCGGGATGCGATTCATCAGCTGCTCGATGTTCGTGATGAGAACACTTGGATGCTGTTTGGCACATTGCCATTTTATTCATGCAGCACAGATGAAGAAGACCAGCGCCTCTTGACTCGATTGCGTCAAGCGAAAAATGTGACAGTACGAAATGACCCTGATGGCCGTTCACGGTTGAATGTGAATATTTTTGATGGGAATATTATTGTGACAGACTTTGGCGATACACCGCCATTAGGAAATATTGAAACCGATACGTTGCAATCAGCTTATACACGCTGGATGAACACAAAATTGGCAAAAGAACTGAATTGTCATTGCCCAAGTGTGCAATGCCTTGGTCCGAATGTTCTTGTGAAAAACAGTTATTATCAAGATGTTGATTTTACTTCTCGTACAGCCAGGGGGTAACCGATAGATGGACGAAACATTTCTGACAGTGGTCAAGAACAAATACATTGAAATTCTCCTTGTTGGCCTCATTCTTTGGCTTGCCGTCTTTATGATCAACAAAGCGCTTCAGATTTTCTTTAAACGCACTGAATTCATTGAAGACAAGAAGAAAAAAACGATTGAGAGCTTGGTCAAATCGGTTTCAAAGTATACAGCTTCCATATGTTTTGTCTTATATGTGATTTCTCTATTTTTTCATGACTTTGGGAAGATTCTTGCGGGGGCTGGTGTCGCTGGAATTGTCATTGGTTTTGGCGCTCAGACCTTGATTCGTGATATTTTAGCCGGCATCTTCCTCATTTATGAAAGGCAAATTCATAAAGGTGACTATGTGACGGTCAATAATCTTTTTAACGGAACCATTGAAGAAATTGGTCTCCGGTCTTTGCAAATTAGAGAATGGAGCGGCAAGCTGTTAACCATTTCAAACGGAGACATTCGTCAAATCCAAAACTACAATATGCACTACATGCGTATCACAGAGTCAGTCTTGATCAGTGCAAACCAAAATCCTGACATTGCTTTCAAGGCGCTAGAAACAGCATGTGATCAGTTAAATCAAATGCATCATGATTTACTGAAAAAAGATGAATTCCAAAACGCCATTGAACCTTTTCAGGTTCATGGCATTATGGGGCTCAATAAATTGAATCGCGGGATTGAGATCACCGTAAAAGGAATGGTCGAGGATGAAAAATACTTCGAAGCCGCCCTCGCTGTGCGAAAAGAAATGATCACACAACTTCATCAGCATGATGTGAAATTGCTTGAGGATCTCGTCTATCCACAGCCTGCAAAATAACCTCATTTGTGATGGGGTTGTTTTTTTGATTGTTTTTAGTTAACCAGTTAATTATAATATTATATAGTTAACCAATTAACTAAAAGGAAGGATGTTTACATTGAGAAAAACTGAAGCGATTTTTTTATTAAGCAAATGTATCAAGAGGTGTTAATCCAATTAGATATAGAAAAGGTGGAGACTTATTTTTCTTCAGATTATCAGCAAGTCACTGATGGAAAGGTCTCTTCCCTTGATGAATTTAAAAAGCATCTCTCCACATTAAAAGTCATGACAAAACAGCTCGACATCCCTACCTTTCACGATATGTTGTTTGATGAAGAGACTCAGCAAGGGTGTTTTCGTTACACTGTACATGTTGAGCTGTCCACAGGAGACCACGGTCTAATAGATGTGATGGCGTTATTTACTTTATTAGATGGTAGAATCATTCGGTGTGATGAGCTGACTAGACCGCATGAGAAAAATAAGACGCTTGAACAACTTGGACATATCAGCTAAGGAATTCTTTTCTTTTCAGCCCTCTTACTTCTATCCTCTTGACTGATTCATGTATAATAGAAAGCAGATTGATTTCATGCAGCATGGGGACCCTCATACTGTGTATTTACTAATTGAAAGAGAGTGAATAAGATGGGTCGTAAATGGAACAACATTAAAGAAAAGAAAGCATCAAAGGATGCCAATACAAGTCGTATTTACGCAAAATTCGGGCGTGAAATCTATGTGGCTGCCAAGCAAGGTGAGCCAAATCCAGAATCAAACCAAGCACTTCGTTTTGTCCTAGAACGTGCAAAAACATATAGTGTCCCAAAACACATTGTGGACCGTGCGATTGAAAAAGCAAAAGGCGGTGCAGAAGAGAACTTCGATGAGCTGCGTTACGAAGGATTTGGGCCAAACGGATCTATGGTGATCGTTGATGCCCTGACCAATAACGTCAACCGCACAGCGTCTGATGTTCGTGCAGCATTTGGGAAAAACGGCGGAAATATGGGCGTCAGTGGATCTGTTGCTTACATGTTTGACCAAACAGCGGTGATCGGTGTCGAGGGGAAAAGTGAAGAAGAAACGCTTGAACTTTTAATGGAAGCAGATATTGATGTACGTGACATTATGGAAGAAGATGATACGGTGATCGTCTACGCTGAACCAGATCAATTCCATCAAGTTCAAGAAGCCTTCAAACAGGCAGGCGTAGAAGAATTTACTGTCGCTGAAATCACAATGCTGCCTCAAAACGAAGTGACATTAGATGATGAATCGAAAGCACAATTTGAAAAACTCATCGATGTATTAGAAGAGCTTGAAGACGTGCAGCAAGTTTATCATAATGTGGATTTAGGGGAATAATGAGCTAAGCCATCGTAGTTGTTGGATTCATTCAACTTCTGCGTTGGCTTTTTTATTGTCTAGGTAAGGTTTACGTTCTACTCAAGACCATGTAATATGAAGAAAGAGTCGTTTCCACAAATAACCAAGGAGCTGAGTTTCATTTTTAAAACATGGTGGTTTTCGTATTATGGCTTTATGATCCTCCCTTTTATTGGTCTATGCTTAATTTTCAACAATTTGACGATATTCACGAAAGTCTTTCTCTTTCTTTTCTTTGTATATCTTTTATATAACGCCTTTGATTTTTACATTCATGAAATGAAAAAGAAAAAAGATAGGACATCTTAATCAAAAAACAGTCATCTCCCCTTGGTAAGAGGAGATGACTGTTTTTAATTCATCCCTTGAAACCCAAACGTCAGGTGATCCTGAACAGGAATCCAAGCGCCGATTCCTTGTGAGGTCACATTTTTTACGACAAGTTTGCGTTTATTTCCCTTGAGCACAAGATACACTTCTCCGTAAGTAACCTTTCCTTTTTCGTTAATCGCTGGAGCGTACGCATGCAGGGTTGCTGCTTTTTTCGGAGATACGTGGTAGGACTGATCTCGCTTTGTTCCTGCACCAATCACTGTGTCGAAGGCGAGCGGAAGTTTTGTTTTTTGGATGGCTTTTTGCATCATCAACGTTTTCACATCTTCTGGGTTTGGTACTTTTGCTGTGAGCCCTCCACTTACTTTTACTTGTTGCTTTTGCACATATTTGCCGATGGCTGTTTTGTTTCCGCCTCTATTATCAATGTGATTCGTGTTCACCTTTTTGTATTCCCAATTGGCGACGGTTTCGTTTGAATCATAGCTGAGTGCCCATCTTCCAAGAAAAATCGTTGCCCTGTAGCCAACTGCTAGCGGTGTACCTGAGATACTGGATTCATTCAGCATTTTAATTAAATGTGTATTTTCAATTGGTACACTTGTTGTTTTAAATAATTCGGCCGTCAGCTCGCTCGGCTGGAGCAGCGGTTGATCTTGCGACGCATTTGGATACGTATTTTCCTTTGAGATACTGGCGACAGACGATGGCACCTTAAACGGCTTTACTGCCTCGGCTGGAAAACTGTATAGAAAACTTAAGGATAAGAGAACAACAAACATGATGCGGGGCATCTTTTTCATATCATCACTCTTTCTCATTCATTTTTCCATAGTATTTTCCCGAAAGACGTCCCTTATCCACAAAAGATTATAAAAGGAAAAATCCAATCGCCATAATGAAATAGGCAGCGAGCAATGTAGCACCTTCAAACCAGTTCGTATCCCCATCATTTGAAAGGATGACCGTTAGTAAAACAGCGGATGCCATGGCAATGAGCTCTGGTAATGAGAAGATCAGTGGCATTTGCTTTTCAAAAAACAGAGAGCTGATCACAAGGATCGGTGCGACCATCATGGCGACTTGAAGCGTAGAACCGAAAGCAATTTCGACCGCGACATCCATTTTGTTTTTATACGCCATAATGACAGCAGAAGCGTGTTCTGCTGCATTACCGACAATCGCAACAATGATGACCCCGATAAACAGTTCACTCCAGCCAAACTGTTCTCCGACTGTGTCAAATGTATGGACGAGCCGCTCTGAAATATACGCCACAGCAATTGTCGCAAGGAGTAAAATCGTCGTGGCAAACTTCCCCGACCACTCTGGTGTTTCTTCTTCCGTCGCTGCTTCCCCTTCAGCAATTTCCTGCTTGGCAACATAAACACCTCTGTGGCTGACCAGTTTGAAATAGAGTGCTGCGACATAAAGCAAAATCATCACGATGCTAATGCCGATACTTAAAACAAATTGACGATCTTCTGCCATCCCTATGGAAAAGACTTCTGGAATGACAAATGCCACAATAATCGCAAACATAAGAAGCCCAGAGTTATGCCTTGCATCGTGGACATTGAACTCTTGTCGTTTAAATTTCAATCCGCCAACGAAAAAAGACAGTCCAGCCACAAGCAGTAAATTGCCGATCACTGAGCCAGTGAGTGAAGCAAGGACAATAGCGGTGAGTCCTTGTTTTAATGCAAAAAATGAAATAATTAATTCCACTGCATTTCCAAAAGTAGCGTTTAACAAACCGCCAATTCTTGGTCCCGCTATAATGGCAAGACTCTCTGTCGCTCTTCCCATAAAACTTGCAAGACCGATGATGGCGATACAATAGACGGCGAACATGACAGCCTGCGGGAAATGAAGAAAACTGCCAATTACAGATAATGGAACACCAATTGCGACAATCACAAGAAACAAACGATTCATACAGCCAATCTCCTTTACATCATATCTGACTGTTATTCTTTCGTGAGTGCCGGCATCATATACATTTAGATTCGTTCGTGTGAAAGGGTGATATCAATCGTTCCTTTCACGGATTGCACCATGGAGCAATGCTTCAACGCAAGTTTCATTACTTTTTCCAGCTGTTCATCAGAGGTGCTGATGCTTTCAAAGATCATATGTAAATGAATATGAGTGATTTTGTTTACAGTTCCTTCTCTTGTCGTTTCAGGTGTAATGGTCAGCCCTTGATAGGATATTCGTTTTTTCCGGCATACATGAATGACCATTTCTCCAAAACAGCCCGCAATAGCCGAGGTGAACAATTGATACGGCCTGTATCCCGCTTCTTCATTTCCTGAAATATGTAGCTGCCTTTGATCAGCATTTGCGATCCACCGATCATTTTCGTATATCAGCTTCATTCCTTTTCCACCTTTCTATTGAAACCCCTATGGTTCCATTGTACGATGAAAGCATGAACTTGTAAGGAGCTTCTTATGTCGAGAATTCATTTTATGATTTTAATTTTACTTGTATCCGTATCTGGTTTTTCGCAGGGAGCGTTACTGCCAGTTATTTCGATTATTTTCGAACATGCCGGCACTTCCCCGACGTTAAACGGACTGCATGCCACCGGTTTATATCTCGGCGTGCTGCTTGCGTCTCCTTTTATGGAAGCGCCGCTGCGCCGCTTCGGATTTAAACCATTGATCGTCATTGGGGGCGCTGCTGTCTTTTTAAGTTTGTTTAGCTTTGTCTTTATTGAATCTTATGTGGTCTGGTTCTTCTTGCGGCTGATGATCGGCATCGGTGATCATATGCTTCATTTCTCCACACAGACGTGGGTAACCTATGCCTCATCATCTAGAAATCGCGGGCGAAATATTTCATTGTATGGGTTATCCTTTGGACTCGGTTTTGCCGCTGGCCCTTTTTTAACACCACTCATTGAAATCAATCCATCCTTGCCGTTTATTGTGTCTGGTGCAGTTAGTTTGTGTATTTGGCTGCTTGTGTTTGTTTTAAAAAATACATATCCTGATACAGGTGAAATGCAGACGTCAGAGCAGACAAATAGTTTGAAGCGCTTCAAGAAGGCGTTTCAATTTGGCTGGGTAGCGTTTATGATGCCGTTTTGCTATGGCTTTTTAGAAACGACGCTCAATAGTAACTTCCCTGTGTATGCGCTGAGAAGCGGGGTGACGATAGATGCTGTTGCGTTTATTTTACCTGCGTTTGCGATTGGGAGTATTGTTTTTCAGCTTCCTCTCGGGATGCTGAGTGACCGTTTCGGCAGACGACGCATGATTTTAGTTGTGACACTCGTCGGTTCATTCTTTTTCCTTTTAGCAGGGATTTTCATTCAGTCCGTTTTGGCTGTTGCGATCTGTTTCTTTATCGCAGGTATGGCTGTAGGTTCGACCTTCTCACTTGGCATCAGTTATATGACGGACTTATTGCCAAAGCATCTGCTGCCTGCTGGGAATTTGATGTGCGGGATGGCGTTTAGTGCAGGAAGTATTCTCGGTCCGGTTCTTGGCGGATTCTTTGTGCAGACGTTCGAGGGCATGAATTTACTTTACCTTGTCAGCATTGTGATTTTATTTGTGTTTTGTTGTGTTCGATTTGGGAAGACGCTGGCAGTGGTTGAAAGTAACTAAATGGAGGATCTATTTTGTTTACATTTAACATTTCAGATGACTTAAAATTGGCATGTTTACAAGTAGCCGATGCAGAGGCATTATTTGCACTTATCCAGCAGAATAAAGATCACTTGGGAGAGTGGCTACCATGGGTGAATCACTGTCATCGCATAGAAGATGTTCAATTATTTATTCAATCTGCCCGCGCTGCCTATGCTGAAAAAAAAGATATAGAAGCGGGTATCGTATTAAACGATCAATTAATTGGGGTATTCCGCATGACGTTTCTTCATCGGATAGGCAATATTGGGTATTGGATTGGTGAAGATGCGCAAGGGAAAGGTATTGTGACCAAAACAGTGAAATGTATGACAGATGCCTTTGCTCCTGAAGTCGATGGATTTGAAATCTTTTGTCCTGTTGGGCATGTCAGAAGTGAACGTGTTGCGATGAAAGCAGGCTTTCAGCTCGATCCAAACTATCAGCCAAAGCCTGATGCAACTTTTCTCCTGAAGCGTTATATACGGAAATTGAATCATTAAAAACTCCCCTGCACCTATGCAGAGGAGTTTTTTCATCTAGTGATACCCATTTTGCCCATTCGCACTTCCACTTGTTTTGTGCTTTGGCTGATGGCCTTTGTTTTGTTTTGTGTTGCTTCCGCCTTTTTTCGATTGTTTAGACATTCGGTATTCCCCCATCCGTCAAGATTGAACATGTTCGTTCTCCTTTAGGATGCCCGGATTTCTTCACACCTTGCCTGGTACGATTTTACGCTTATGTAAAAGCGCATTGAGCTCGCCGCCGAGGATGATCATAATGCCGGTTAAATAAAACCAGATCATTAATATAATGATTCCCCCAATGCTTCCGTACATCGCACTATAGTTAGCAAATTCGCCTACATAAAATGAGAACAGCATGCTGACGAGAATCCAGCCAACAGAAGCAAATATGGCACCCGGCATCACAAATTTCAATTTCAGCCTAATGTTAGGGGCAAAATAATATAGGGATGTAAAAACAATCAGTAAAATCAGTGGACTAATAATCCATCTCATGGCTGTCCAAATGGTGAGAAACGCATCTGACTGCCCTACTAATTTGGCAACGAATAAGCCAAGTTCTTTTCCAAAGACAGGCAGCATCAAGGCAAAAATAATCGTAAGCACCATCGCAATGGTTAAGATAATCGATGTTAAACGTACGAGAATGAAGGAACGATTTTCCTCAACTTCGTAAGCGTGGTTAAATGCTCTGACCACCGCATTAATGCCGTTGGATGCAGACCAGAGTGCCGCAATAATCCCGAATGACAACAATCCGCCGTTACGGTTATTCAGCGTCTCTTCGGCAATGGATTCAATCATCGAAAGCGCTCCCTCTGGCGCATAACCAGAAATGACGCTTAGAACATCCTTTGATGTCAGCGGCAAATAACCAACAAGCGTCAGCACGAAGATGAGAAACGGAAATAATGAAAGCAAAAAGAAATACGCAAGCTCAGCTGATTTTGCCGGTCCTTCATGCAGCAAAAAGCGTCCAATTAACGCTTTAACAAAACCCATACGCCTCATCTCCAATGATCAATCTTTCTGTTTCTTTTGAAAGTGATCCTTTGTTTCTTCAATAATCTCTAATACCTTTGGTGTTGTTTCCTTTAACTGATTCACCTGTTCATTCAGAAAAGACAAATCATCTGAGACCGTTCTCATCAATTGCTTCGTTTCTTCCATTTTTTCCTTCACGCAAGCAGACATCTTGCCAGGCTCCAGGCGGTATTCATCCAGCTTTTGCTGGCAGTCATTCCATTTTTCTTTCAGTGCAGTTCTTGTTGGACGATGAAATAATGTCAGCAATATGCCGCAGGCTGCGCCTATAACAGCTCCCCGAAGCACGATTTGTTTGTTCTCTTCCATCTCATCTGATCTCCTTTCCGTTAAAGGTGTTTCTCTTTTTTTACATACGTCAAAAAACGATCAATTCCTGTTTCAATTAAATCATGTACTTCCTCAAAGTTCCCAGTGTAATAAGGATCTGGCACATCGTCTCGATCGTCGTCTTCTACAAAGTCAAGAAGACGGCCAATAAAGTGATGTTTTCCATAGCCGGCTAAACTGCGGAGGGCGCCTACATTTTCAGCATCCATCGCAATGATATAGTCGTATGTGGTGATATCCTTATCCATGATTTGTCTTGCAGTCATTCCTTCATAGCTGATGCCCTTTTCATCAAGTAGCTTTCGTGTTCCTTCATGCGGAGGACTGCCTTGATGCCAGCCGCCAATGCCTGCTGAATCAATCACAAAGTGTTCACTCAGCCCTTCGTCTTCGACTCGTTTTCTAAACATCGCCTCTGCCATCGGTGACCTGCAAATATTGCCGAGGCACACAAATAATAAATGAATCATCCTTCATTCTCCTCCTATCTTTTCCCTAAGAATCCCTTTGGAAAACCTTTTCTCTATCATATCAAGCCCTTTTTCTTTTGGAAACTTTGCAAGAAAAACTCCCATCGGCATTGACAAAATACACAAAAAAAGGAGAAACTTTAGGAGAATTACACAAACAAAGGGGGACATTAGATGGGAATCATTGAGCAGTTTGTCACGACGATGAACAATTTTTTGTGGGGGCCTCCCCTATTAATTTTAATTGTTGGTACTGGAATCTACCTCACCTTTCGGATCCTCTTCATTCAAATTAGATTACTTCCTTATTCTTTAAAGCTCGCTTTTTCAAAACAAGACAAAACATCAGAGGGAGATATCTCCCATTTCCAAGCATTAATGACGGCTCTTGCTGCAACTGTCGGTACAGGGAATATCGTCGGTGTTGCCTCAGCTGTCATTGCAGGTGGTCCTGGTGCAGTATTTTGGATGTGGTTTGCTGCATTTTTCGGGATGGCGACCAAGTTTGCAGAAGCTGTTCTGGCTGTAAAATACAGGGTCAAAAACGAAAAAGGCGAAATGTCTGGCGGACCTATGTATTATTTAGAGCATGGCTTAAAACAGAAATGGCTAGGGGTGCTATTTGCTGTTTTCGGTGCCAGTGCTGCCTTTGGGATCGGCAACCTGGTACAGTCTAATTCCATCTCAGGCGTCATGAATTCTACTTTTCAAATTCCAACATGGGTAACAGGTATCATCATTACCGCCTTTACGGCACTCGTGATTTTAGGCGGAATTAAAAGTATCGGCCGAGTGACATCTATTTTTGTACCAGTCATGGCTTTATTTTACGTCATTTGCGGGCTCATCATTCTTGTCATGAATGCTGATCTTGTTCCGGGCGCAGTCAGTCTTATTTTCTCAGATGCCTTTACAGGTCAAGCCGTGGCAGGTGGTGCAATTGGAACTGTCATTCGCTGGGGTGTCGCACGAGGAGTCTTTTCCAATGAAGCTGGTCTTGGATCAGCACCAATTGCTGCTGCAGCTGCGAAAACGGATATGCCTGCCCGTCAAGCTCTCGTCTCTATGACGCAAGTGTTTATTGACACCATCATTGTTTGTTCTATCACTGGCATTACGATTGTCATGGCAGATATGTATTTAACAGTGAAAAGTGATGCGCTGACTTCGTTATCCTTTGCTCACTTCCTCGGTCCAGCTGGCTCAACCATCGTGGCAATCGGGCTGCTCCTGTTTGCCTATTCAACCATCATTGGCTGGTCCTATTATGGAGAGAAATGCTTTACATATTTGGCGAAGGATTCGTACGTCATGTATTACCGTATCGTGTTTGTGATAGCTGTCTTTTTCGGTGCCGTGTTTAAGAATGACTTCGTCTGGGGCGTAGCAGATATGCTCAATGGACTGATGGCCATTCCAAACTTAATTGGCCTCATCGGTTTATCAGGTGTTGTGGTGTTTGAATCCAAACGAATCATTGATAAGATCAAAGAGGAGAAAAAGGAAAAAAACATTTCAGTGTCGTCATAATAGCCCTTTTATTCTTTTGCTTTTCTGTTAAAATAGACATATTATTCGACACATGCAGGAAAGGACGTGCCGCCCTTGTCACAGCAAAAAGCGGCTGAAGTCAATCAGCTGATTGAAGACATTTCGCAAAAGCTCAATATGCTGAATATTGGAGTCATCAAAGCCGAAGACTTCAGTCCAGATAAGTATGAAGATATTGAATTTCTTCACCAAATGGTGATGAAAAAATCTTCATTCAGCCCAAGTGAAATGCAAGCCATTGCAAGCGAGCTGAAAAGCTTAAGAAAATAATCGTGCACCTGATACTGGATTGCGGTTGACGCCGCTTTCTTACATCCATGCACAGAAAAAGCCAGCACCTCGCAAGGTGCTGGCTTTGTTTATCCTGTCAAAACTACTTATTTTGCGAGCAGTTTTAATGATTCACGGTTAAATGCTGGAATGTCATCAGGTGTACGGCTTGTGACAAGTTGATCCTGACAAACGACGACTTCTTCATCTTTGAATTTGGCGCCTGCGTTTTCCATATCTACTTGAATGGATGTATAGCCGGTCGCGCCTCTTCCTTCCAGCGTCTTCGCTGTAATAAGCAATTGCGGTCCATGACAGATCGCAAATACTGGTTTTTTCTCGTCCATAAAGGCTTTTGTGAATTGCACGTAGCGATCATCCGCACGCAGAATGTCTGGTGAGAAGCCGCCAGGAATCAGAAGTGCATCGAAGTCTTCTGGTTTCACGTTATCGATAGACGCATCGACTCTTACTTCTGCCTCTCCTTGCTTTCCTTTCACTGTTTTTCCTTTTTCGTTTTCAATTACTGTGATCTCATGGCCTGCGTCTTTAAAGGCTTTTGCAGGCTCGGTGAATTCAACATCCTCAAAGTAATCTGTTAAGACAACTGCAATTTTCTTACCCATGTAGAAACCCTCCTGCTTGATTATCGTTTACACTACACACTATACCCCCGCCAATTGAAATCAAACATCCTATCCTATCCCTATGAGAAAACCCCCTTTCAGAAAAATAAGCATTTAGACTCATTCACATTCCCTTAACAAGGTAATTCGTATGATTTATGTTATCTTTACAATAATCTGCAAAAAATAACTACAAAAGTTAACGAAACATTTCTACAATAGGTATTGTGGTCAAAAAAATTAGAAAGGCGGAGATCAGGTGAAGAAGCAAGCACATAGGTCTAAACGAAGGAAAAACCTGTCTATTCTGCTCACTTCCATTATGTTGATTAGTCTCATTCTCCCAGCAGTACCTACTCATGCAGAAACAGAAAGCGGCAGCGCCGTAAAGGTCAGTATCTTAGCCACAACGGATGTTCATGCGAACATGATGAATTACGATTACTACAGCGACAAAGAAACAAATGAATTCGGTTTGGCAAAAACAGCCGAGCTGATTGACAAGCACCGTTCACAAAATCCCAATACACTCCTTGTTGATAACGGAGACCTGATTCAAGGAACCCCTCTTGGAGAATACGTTTATAAAAATGAAAAAGACAGCATCATCAATCAAACAAAGGTTCACCCCATTATTCATACACTCAACAAATTAAAATATGATGCAGGTACACTCGGCAATCATGAATTTAACTACGGTTTATCTTTTCTTGACGGTACCATTGCGGGCGCCAACTTCCCGATTGTCAATGCGAACGTCAAAAAGTTAAACGGAGAACACCGATTTACTCCTTATGTCATTCAGGATAAAACCTTTAAAGATGCAAACGGAGCCTCCCAAACTGTGAAAGTCGGTTACATAGGATTCGTACCACCACAAATTATGACGTGGGATAAGAAACATTTAGATGGACAAGTTCAAGTGCAAGATATTGTGGAGTCTGCCAATGAAACCATTCCAGAAATGAAAGCAAAAGGCGCAGATGTCATCGTCGCTCTTGCTCATACAGGAATTGAAAAAACAGCTTCACCTAAAGGATCAGAAAATATGATCTTTGACCTTGCCACGAAAACAAAAGGCATTGATGCGATTGTGTCTGGCCACCAGCATGGCACATTCCCAAGCGCTGAATATAGCGGCGTTGACAAATTTGATGTCGCAAAGGGAACCATTAATGGCATTCCTGTCGTCATGTCAAAAAACTGGGGAAGCTACCTCGGGGTCATTGATTTAACGCTAGAACCAGACGGAAGCAACTGGAAAGTCACAGATGGAACAGGCAAAATCGAATCCGTTGCCGGGGTGACATCTCAAAACAGTACAGTGAAAGATGCCATTCAAACAACTCACCAAAACACCCTAGATTACGTCAGAAAGCCAGTTGGAAAAACAGAAGCAGACATTAACAGCTTTTTCGCTCAAGTGATGGATGACCCTTCTATTCAAATCGTGACAGATGCCCAGAAATGGTATGCACAAGAAAAAATGAAAGATACTTCGTACAAAAACTTGCCGATACTCTCTGCGGGTGCGCCATTTAAAGCCGGCGGACGCAATGGTGTGAACTATTATACAAATATCGCAAAAGGTGATTTAGCGATTAAAAACATCGGCGATCTCTATCTTTACGATAACACCGTACAGATTGTAAAACTAAAAGGCAGTGAAGTAAAAGACTGGCTTGAAATGTCTGCAGGTCAGTTTAACCAAATTAAACCAAATACTTCAAATGAACAGCCTATTTTAAACGAAGAATACCGCTCATATAATTTTGATGTGATTGATGGTGTGACGTACCAAGTAGATGTCACACAGCCTGCTAAATACAACACAATGGGCACACTTGTTAACGCTAGTGCGAACCGCATCAAAAACTTGTCTTACAATGGAAAACCCGTTTCTGACAATCAAGAATTTTTAGTCGTGACAAATAACTACCGTGCATCTGGCGGCGGAGGCTTCCCGCACCTCACACAAGATAAAGTCGTGCTTGCCTCAGCAGATGAGAACCGCCAAGTGCTGATGGATTATATTATTGAACAAAAAACCATTAACCCAAGCGCAGATCAAAACTGGTCCATTGCACCAGTAAAAGGCGCAACCGTCACCTTTGAATCTTCTCTACTTGCAAAACCGTTCGCAGAGAAATCAAGCAGCGTCGACTTTATTCGGAATGCCAGCACAGACGGACTTGGCGTGTACAAGCTAGCGTTTAAAGATGATGGTACAACAGAACCACCTGCAACAGACAATTGGCATTTAACGGTGATGCATACAAACGATACACATGCCCATCTGGATGATGCAGCAAGACGCGCAACCAAGATCAAAGAAGTTCGCGCCCAAAGCGAAAACAATATTTTATTAGACGCTGGAGATGTCTTCTCTGGTGATCTCTATTTCACAAAATGGCAAGGACTTGCCGATCTGAAACTGATGAACTTAATGAAATACGATGCCATGACGTTTGGGAATCATGAATTTGACAAAGGTCCATCTGTCCTTCGTCAATTCCTGACAGGTGACGCATCCAGTGTAGATGCTAAAAACCGTCATCAGTTTGAAAAACCGAACTTCCCGATCGTGTCATCAAACGTGAATGTCTCTAAGGAAAAACAGTTAAGCGACTTAGTGAAAAAACCAGCAACATTTAAAGCTGGTGAGAAAAAAGAAGCTGGCATTTACCCTTACATTCTACTTGATGTAAATGGTGAAAAGGTCGCTGTATTCGGTCTCACCACTGAAGACACAGCCATTACATCCAGCAGTGGTCCCAACATTCAATTTCAAGATGCATACAAAAAAGCAAAAGAAACAGTCAAAACCATTCAAACTGAAGAAAAAATCAATAAAATTATTGCGCTCACACATATTGGCTATAACCGTGATCTAGAGCTGGCTCAAAAAGTAGATGGCATTGATCTCATCATTGGTGGTCACACCCACACCCTTGTTGAAAAATTAAAGGTCATCAATAAAAAAGAACCAACGATTGTTGCGCAAGTAAAAGACTACGGACAATTTTTAGGAAAAGTAGACGTGGCCTTTGACAAAAAAGGCGTCGTACAGCCAAAAGAATCTACTTTTGACCTCATCACGATCGACGACTCTGTGAAAGAAGATGCGGACGCAAAAGCGATTCTTGATCAGTACAAGGCAGATATCCAAGATTTAAAAACCGAAAAAGTCGGGACGTCAGATGTCTTCTTAGATGGACAGCGTGAACACGTCCGTGCAAAGGAAACAAACCTTGGAAACTTTATTGCAGATGGCATGTTAAAGAAAGCACAAGAATCTGCTGGGGCTGACCTTGCCATTACAAACGGCGGCGGTATTCGAGGCAGCATTGAAAAAGGAGATATCACATTAGGGGATATTTTAACTGTGATGCCTTTTGGAAACACACTATATGTCGCAGATTTAAAAGGCAGTCAAATTAAAAAAGCGCTTGAACAAGGTCTTTCAGGCATTGAAGAAGGCGGAGGCGCATTCCCTCATGTAGCCGGTATTGAATATACGTTTACACTGAGTAAACCAGCTGGCAGCAGACTGATTGATGTCAAATTGAAAGATCAAAAGGGCAATCTGACTGACATTGATGATCAGAAAACATACCGCGTGGCGACTAACGCATTCGTCGGCACAGGCGGTGATGGCTACAGCGTCTTTACAGAAGCGTCTCATGGTGAAGACTTAGGCTATGTTGACTATGAAATTTTCAAAGAGCAAATTGAACAGGCAGACGGTCATATTTCTCCAGTCATCGACCATCGAGTGAAAGAAGTATTCCTTCCTCGCTTGAAAGGAAAAGGCGCCTATGACATTCAAGATGATGAGAAATTCCAAACGTATGTGCAGCATACGAACAAAGCATTGCTCTATTTAGACAAAGCAACCGAAGCGAAAAAGGTTCAATTGTCTCTATCAAAAGGGCAAATAGCTGAACTGAAGAAACGAGAGCAAGATCCAAACGTCACTATCTATCATGACAAAGTCGGTCTAGCATTACCGCTCTCCAATTTATCAGAGCAACAAACAGATATATCAATGGCAAAAACAAATAAAGTGAAAAACGCATTAACCGACACATACGATTTCCAAATCAAACAAGATCAGAAAAATGTCTCTACCTTTAAAGATCCCGTCACACTGTTCTTTACATTAGACGCGCCTGAAAAAGCGAAGAAACCAGGTGTCTATTATGTCGATCGTGAGAAAAACCGCTATGCCAAAACAAGTAACGGTTCATTCGAAAACGGGATTGTCTCAGGTAAAACGGAGCACTTTAGTGAATACACCGTACTCAATCAAAGTGAAGCGGCTGGAACAGCTCCAGACCAAACTGGCGGAGACGGTGGAACTTCTGCTCCAGGCGGTTCGGATCCAAGTCAGGATGGAAGCGGCATGCCAGGCGGCACACTGCCGAATACGGCAACAATGATGTATACAGCGGTATTAATTGGCTTGCTCATGCTCGCCTCAGGCGGTATCCTTTATTACTACCAGCGCAAGCGTACAAGAAACAAAGTATCATCTTAATAGAAAAGGACAGAGCATTTGCTCTGTCCTTTTTTGCATCTCACTATTAATCTTGGGATAAATACATCCAATGACGATCATCAAATTCTTTCACATCATCTGACCCTATATGACGCAGCATTCTATTAAAGAACGTGATATCATCTTCATCATCAACGGCATATAAATCCTCTTGAACATATTCTCTCGTAATGAAATTCGTTAAGTTCGTGTTATTCACAAATTCAGCAAAGTACGATTTCACAAGGGTTAAATCTTCTTCACTTAATGTTTCATCACTGATAATTGAGATATGAAATACATTCAAAATCGCTTGAATGTCTTCTTCATCCATATAACATAATGGCTCTAATTTTCTATCTTCTTCCGTAAACGGTTTTCGCGTGTCTTCAATGATGACATAACATAAAATCCTGTGATCTTTCATCACGCTAAAAATTTCTAAATCTCGTAATTTTAATGGTCTATTCAGTCTGATCATTTGTCCTCCTAGAATGTTGCTCTTGTTTCCCTAAAACCTGAAATAGACAGAGCCTCGGCCCTGTCTATTTCTCTCTTCTAGCAAAATCCACGAATCTGAAACGATCTAGCCGGTGGCGGCTTTCAGTGTATTGGAATAGACTCGTATCCTCCAAGAACACATAATTCTTCACCACCACCACATGATCAAACCCGTTCAAATCGAGATACCTCTCATCTTCTTCAGTACATGGCTCGACCACAAATTCCTTTTGTGCGTAACTAATCGAGACCCCAAGTTCTCCTTCAATATACTCATAGATCGATCCTTCACAAATGTCCTTAGACAAGAACGGTACATGTTTTTGCAAGAAGTAATCTTTGTCTAAAATGACTTCTTCTCCGCTAATATTGCGAGAGCGAATGACTTCCCAAACGTCCTCCTGCCCACTGATTTTCAGCTGAGACTGAATATACTGATCTGGCTTGATTAAACCGAACTCATGAACCGTTGTTACCGTCTTTCGCCCAAGCGTTTGGGAAAGCTCTTTAAAGCTGACAAGACCCGAAACTGGGAACTGCATTTTCTCCCGATTCAGCAATACTGAGCCTTTCCCACGAATTTTTTGGATATAGCCATTTTGCACAAGGATGTTTAATGCCTTTCTCACCGTCTCACGGGATGTGTCATACATGACAGATAGCTCATGTTCTGATGGGAGGATGCCTTTATCCTGCCATTCACCTTGTTCAATTCGTCTAGCGAGCTGATCATAAATCACTCGAAACTTATTCTCTTTCATTTTCCCTCCGCCCCATTTACTAGCGTTTGGTTAAATGATAAACGATTGACTCATATGGGCGCAACGTAAATCCCTTGATATCTGCCGGCACATCCTCATAATTGGACAGTAAGACTTGCCCTTCCATTTCATTGACATCCTTTGCAAGCTCATCTGGAAGTGTAAAGTCCGTCTCGCCTGCATAAAAATGGTTGATCACGAGAATCTTCTCATCTTTGCCTTCTCGGACATATGCAAACACCTTTGGATCATCTGAAAGCAGTAAAGTAAAGCTTCCATAGGTGATTACATCAAGTTCCTTACGAAGCCTACAAAGGGCTTGATAATGATAAAAAATCGACGTCTCATCTTTTAAGGCAGCTTCTACTGAAATGCCGTTTTGAGCTGGTTCAATCCAAGGCGTACCTTTTGAGAACCCCACATTTTTTTCCGAAGTCCATTGCATAGGTGTCCTTGCGTTATCTCTTGATTTGACCTGTAAAATCGCCAAAGCTTCTTCCTTTGTTTTCCCTTTTTCAAGCATGACTTCGTACATATTGAGTGATTCGATATCGCGGTATGACGAAATGTCCTCAAAGCGAGGATTCTTCATCCCAATTTCTTCACCTTGATAAATATAAGGAGTGCCTTGCATCAAATGAATGGTGGTCGCCAGCATCTTCGCTGATTGCTGATGGTACGTGCCATCATCACCGTATCTAGACACGATGCGTGGCTGATCATGGTTGCACCAAAATAGTGCGTTCCAGCCGCCGCCCTCATGCATTTTCGTCTGCCATTCTGACAGAATTGATTTCAACTCTAGAAAATCAAATGGCGCAATGGCCCACTTTTCACCGTTAGGATAGTCAACTTTTAAATGATGAAAATTAAACGTCATATCCAGCTCCTGCCGATCAGGTCTTGTATACCGAATGCAGTCTGCAATATTCGTTGAAGACATTTCCCCCACGGTCATGCTATCGTATTTCGAAAACACTTCCTGGTTCATTTCATGCAAGAATTCATGAATTCTCGGCCCATCTGTATAGTACATACGCCCGTCACCTTGCACTGATTGCCCGGCATCATCTAAAAAGCGTTGATCCTTTGAAATGTTATTGATGACATCCAGTCTGAATCCATCGATCCCTTTTTCAAACCAAAAGTGCATGATGTCATATACTTTCCTGCGCACTTCATCATGTTCCCAATTGAGGTCTGCCTGGGTAACATCATATAAATGAAGATAATAGTCACCTGTCGCTTCATCTAATTCCCACGCTGGCCCGCCAAACTTTGACTGCCAGTCATTCGGAGGAGAGCCGTCCGCTTTCGGCTCCTTCCAAATATAATAGTCTCGATACGGGTTTTCCTTCGACTCTCGGGAGGCTTGAAACCACTCATGGAAAATAGATGTATGGTTCACAGCGAGATCCATGATGACACGAATCCCTCGTTCATGTGCTTCTTTCAGCATGTGCTCAAAATCGGCCATTGTGCCGTACATGTCATGGATTTTTGTATAATCACTAATATCATAACCGTTGTCATGCTGTGGTGACTCATACATAGGAGTCAGCCAAATACAATCCGCCCCTAGCTCTTTAATATAGTCGAGCTTTTTCGTCACACCATTGATATCACCTGTACCAGAGCCTGTTGTGTCTAAAAAGCTCTTCGGATAGATTTGATAGACCACGGCTTTTTTCCACCACGGTTCGTTTGTTTGTTGATTCAATTTCCTTCACCACCACTAGTTAAGTTCTTGTGATACATCCTTCTTCTTAAGTTTTGCATATAAAAGGGTACCAATGAATGGGACGATCAGCACAATCACCATTCCGATGGCAAATGCCCCCCAATATTTCGGAATGATCGAGAAGATTCCTGGAATGCCTCCAACGCCGACTGAACTTGCCAGTACCCCTTGTGAGGCAATAAACATACCAGCTATCCCTGAACTGATCAGGGCAAAAATAAACGGGAATCTATAGCGCAAGTTCACCCCAAACATCGCCGGTTCAGTAATCCCCAAGTAAGCAGAAATACTTGATGTCAGCGAGAGCCCTTTTTGCTTTTCATCTTTTAAGACAAACATCATCGCAAGTGCCGCTGATCCTTGAGCAATATTAGATAGTGCGAGCATTGGCCATAGGAACGTGCCGTGCAGTTTTGAGTTAATCAGCTGAATATCGACAGCTAGGAACGTATGGTGCATGCCTGTAATGACTAACGCTGCATATAATCCACCATATAAAAGGCCGCCAAGTGCTGCGAATTGCTGGAATACAGTGACGAGTCCAGATGTTAATACGTTTCCGATCGCAAATGTAACGGGACCAATGACGATAAATGATAAAAATCCAATGAGTAGTAATGTAATTGGTGCAACAACTAACAACTGAATACTTTCAGGTGTCCGCTTTGTAATAAATAATTCGAGCTTTGCGAGTAAATAGGAGGCGACAAGTATCGGAAGAACCTGCCCTTGGTAACCTACCTTTTGTACTTCAAGTCCAAACAAATTCCAGACAGGAATGTCACCTGTCTTTTCCGCCGCTCCATACCCCCACGCATTCAGCAGATCTGGATGTACAAGCATCAGTCCGAGGACCATCCCTAAAAGCGGATTACCTCCAAACCGCTTGACAGCCGACCAGCCGATTAATGCTGGCAAAAAGGTAAAGGCAGTACCTGCAATCAAGTTGATCATATTTGCTAAATCCGCCCATGCCGGATACACATCCACAATGGATTTTTGATCAAAGAAAATATCAGGAGCTGTTAAAATATTATTAATCCCCATCAATAAACCGGCTGTCACGATAGCTGGAAGGATTGGAATGAAGATATCTGCAAGCGTTTTCACCGCACGCTGCAGTGGATTTAATTTCTGATCAGAGGCACGCTTGACGTCCTCTTTTGTCGCTTCGCCGATTCCCGTCTGTTTGACCATTTCGGCATAAACCCGATTCACCACTCCTTGACCAATGACGACTTGGTATTGGCCATTCGCTGAGAAAGATCCCTTCACTTCATCAATTTGTTCTAGTGCTTTCTCATCCACCTTACCTTCATCTTTTAGCACAAAACGAAGTCTTGTCACACAATGTGTGGCTTGATCAATGTTTTCTTTGCCGCCAATGGCTTTCACAATCTGATCTGCCGCTGCCTGATAATCAGCCATGCTATCCCCTCCGAGATCGTTTTTTTATAAGAAAAAAGAATCAAAACTTGTATATACATGTTCACTTCATATTTTATATTTGTATATACATGTAGTCAACAAGAAAATGTAGCGCTTTCATAAAAAAAGCTCCCTCAATGTGCTCAAAGAGGCAGCGTGTCATCATCTTTTTTTATGCTCCGTTAGTTTTTCGTAGACCCTATTCTTATAAAAGGAGGAGGCTGGTCGAGCAAACGTTTGGCGCTTGGATGTGAGTTCATCAAGGCGTTTTTGTTTTTCCTCACATACGAGAGAGAGTTTTTTTCTTTCTTCTCCATCTATACTCGTTTTCAGTAACTCTTTAACCGTCATTAGTTCTTTTTTCAAAGCTGTTTCTTCCCCGGCAAAGCCAGCATTTTTCATGATTCGATAGCCCATCCTCAGTTCTTCAGGTACATGAGCAGCATCATCCTTTGGCAGAGGTTTCCCAAAACCTGCTAGTCCTTCAAAAGCTCCATGGTCCATCGCCTTTTTGATCCGTTCTTCTGACAATCTCTGCGCAAAATCCATGACACGTCTCCTTTCAGATCGTCTGATATTTTGGTTAAGCATAGCAAAAAAGCTGACTCTCTCACAAGAGCCAGCTTTCTCGTTATTTTTTGTCGATTTTAAAAGTAGATACCATTTGTGCCAAGTCCTCTGACATGTCAGAGAGCTGTTCAATCGCACTTGAAATTTGCTGCATGCCAGCACTTTGTTGTTCTGTTGCTGCCGCTACTTCTTGAGAGCTTGCCGCATGTTCTTCTGACACGACCGAAATTTGTTCAATCGATGTAGAAATTGTTTGATAAGCGCGTTCTACCTGCTTAATAGATTGAAGCAAATTGTTCGTTCTGCTTGCAAATTGAGACACTCCATCATAAATACCAGCGAAGTTCTGCGAGGTGCCTTTCATTTGCTCACGGCCTTCTTCCACTGCTTTACTGCTTTCCTCCACGCTTTCAAGGACACGCTGACTATTTTCCTGTGTGCCAATGACTAAGTCTGAGACCGTTTTAGCTGCATCAGCTGACTGTTCAGCTAACTTACGGACTTCATCAGCCACAACAGCAAATCCTTTTCCTTCTTCTCCTACACGTGCGGCTTCAATAGAAGCATTCAGTGCAAGCAGATTCGTTTGCGCTGAAATGTCCGTAATAATGGAGATGACACTTTCAATTTCTGTTGAATGTGATTGCAATTCTTCTGCCGCCTGCTTTGAGCTTGTCATCATGTCGTGTAACATGTTGAGATGTTCAAGCACATGCTGCACCAATTTTTGACCAGATTCTGACTGCTCTTGTACTTCTGATGAAACAGATTTCATTTCATCCACTTCTTTTGTCACGCCTTCGATTTGAGTATCAATTTCCGCAACAGATGTTGTGCAGTCTGTAATGTTTGCGACTGAATCATTGATTCCTTCACTCATATTCGTCATCGCTTCTGACACTTGTTGTGCACTTTGACTAGATTCCGTTGTCACTGTGCGAAGCTGTGAAGACATTTTCGACACTTCACTTGATGAGTTTGAGATCTTTCCAATAAGCTCTTTGATCCGTCCCTGCATTTTCTGGAAGGAAGCCGCTAATTGACCGATCTCATCTTTACTTTGAACTTCTACCATGCCAGTTAAATCACCATCTGCAATTCGATCCGCTGATTCCATTAATGAACGTGCTGGTTTTGCAATTCTTCTTCCCATGAAGAATGAGAAGAGTAATCCACCGATGAGCACAATCGCAGATGCTACTGTGATATAAATTGTCAGCTTTTTCGTTGTTGCTGGAACAACAGACGCATCTAAGTCAATTCCTAAAATCCCCGTGAGTTCACCGCCTGAATCTTTAATCGGTAAAAAGACGGATTTATGAGTCCCATACGAATCAACATAAATGTCACTTTTGACCATTTTATCTTCAGAAAGAGCTTGTTTCATTTCATCTGAAAAGACATAATCTTGATCAAAATCATTGTCTTCCCCTGTTAGTACGATGATTCTTTCTTTGCCGCCCTTATTTGATAACACGTATAAGTTCTCAAGCGTATGATCTTTTTGTAGTTCTGTGAATTTCTTTTTGATCTCCACATAAATAGGATCATCCTTCCCGCTAATGCTAAGGACATTTCCATCCATATTATCGATTTCTTTTTTCGCTGTATCAATATCTGTTGTTAATCGATAATCAAATTGCTTTAATAATTGGGAAGATAAATCCTGGCTAACTAAATAAAATGTTAGAACGAATAATGCAACGGTTGCGAGTAATGTTACGACAACGACTGACATGATTTTGGAGGATATCGTAAGTCCCCCAAACTTCCTTTGTTTCGCCATTTTTTTCTACATCTCCACTCTCAATTTTAATTTAAGCCTCTACACTTTCAAATTGTCCACAAACAGATGCAATCACATCTTTTAAATAAGATACGATATGAGGGATATGCTCCGGTAACGTATAAGGTGAAATCACAAAAAATTTACTCACACTTAGATAGAATTCTTGACCTTCTTTGGCATTGACTTGTAAAAACTTCGTTGTATCGCCAAAGAACATTTCGTCTCTTTTCTCTCCAAGCTTTTCAAAGAGGATTTTGTTCAAATCATTGTTGCGCTCAATTTCCATAGCAGTTGCTTCACCAGACACTTCTTCCTTAAAACGAGGAGAGCCGTCTAGGTAAATTCTAAACAATGTAGCCATTCCGACATTGTCATCATTGACGACTTCTGCTTGTGGAATTTCCTGACGAAGTGCTTCTCTAAATGCAAGGTTCACCTCTAAAAATTGACCGAGCAAGCGCTGGTATCCTTCAATTCCAAACGTTAGCAGCACACTTAGCATGCTGATGGAGCTTCCCATTCTTGAGCATTCCAGTGTATAACCGGTATGGTATTCCCCGTAGCCTCTATGTCCAACGTATGGTGTTTCTTGTTCTTCTAGGTCCAAGCGCTTTAAGTCAGCAGCGTTTTTCACCAAGAATAAACTAGATGTGTACGGTGTTTGTCCGAGCTTTTGAAAGTCAAAGCACATCGTGTCAGCAAGAGAAAGATGCTGGAATTTCGCTTTGATTTCTTTTAGCATACGAAGAACACCGTCTGAGAATTGCAGCGGGTTTTCAGATACATCATACTCATTAAAGAAAGCAAAGAATCCACCAAGCGCCGAATCCGCATGAATATGCGGCACCTTGAGACCATACTCCTCAGCAATGGCTTCTGCCGTTTCACGTACCCCTTTTACATCATCAATTGCAATGGCATCTGTTGTTCCGGTTGTTGCCACAATATAAACGGGAATTCCGCCATTTTGGGCTACACGTTCCATTTGACAACGCAAATCTTCCATATCCATCGAATGATCTTTATTCGTCTTAATTCTGATTAAGTTGTCTGTGCCAAGCCCTGTTGCTTCCATTGACTTAAATAAGCTGTAATGTGCTGCATCAGAACAAAACGCATAAAGATTTTGCGGGACACCTTTTCGTAATGACTCCGGTGCAACTTTCGAAATTGCTAAACGAAGCCCCGAGAAAATAGCCCCTTGACCTCCCCATGTTGTGTAGCCCCCGCTCACATTTGGATCATATCCGATGAGCTTAGACATCATTGAGACCACTCTGACCTCAGCTTCTGCGCCTGCTGGTCCATACACATCCCATAGGTTGTTTCCGTTAACCAGCATAGCCGTCAGCATGCCTAGAATTCCTGGTGTACTTGCCATTGGCAAAATGTTCGTGAAGAAATACTTCGTGTGGTATGGATGATTATGTAAAAGCTTCAGTAATTCTTCATTCACAAGTTCCGCTTGTTGTCCGTTCATCGGAATTTGACTTGTTTCAGTGAGCTTTTTGTAAAAGTCCTCCTCACGATTCTTTTCACCTTTTAGGTGAGCACGGTTCGGATCCTTCAGGTCATCGACCCCTGAAATGATCTGTTCCATTAATTTAATGAGTTCTTTCCGCTCTTCTGCATTTCCGTCCTCACTCGGAAACCAGTTCTGAACGAGGTTCTGTGCTCGTACAGTCATATACTATCAATCCTTTCAATGGAAGATTTCCTGTCACTGTCTATATCGACCCCGTTTCAAAAGTTTATAGTGTCGAACTGTTCGCTTAAGTATATTTAGATAATTTGTTCGCTCGTCAAAACGAATAAAACCCTTACAATACACATCAAAACCATTATGTTTGTGAAACAATAAAATATATTAATATACTTCCATGAAGGAATTATTATCCAGACAATTCAGCTGCTTATTCATTCATTTTTTTTACTTAACCTGCATAAACATTAATAAACACTGGAAATCCGCCTAAATGCACCATTGTAGAAATCAAATTAATTCTTTAGACTTGTGTCTTTTTACCTGTTTTATTGATATAGCAACAGGAAAAATACAGAATTTTCTGTAATTATTAGGATAGATTTCACAAAAAGTTTTTCGGAAATCGAATGTTTTCGATGTCTTCCCAACTCTAGCGCGGACAGGCTTGCTTTACCCGCTCACCGGTTATGACTTTTCTATTTGTGCATTTCATGGTATATTCTAATGGTTCGTTTTCTTTCGTTCCGCCTCTTCCGTTTAACGGAGAAAAGGAGTGTTTAAATGAAAACATTTATTCAAAAAAGAGGCCTCGGCTTCTTTGTAATTGCAGCCATCTTGTTATGGCTCAAGACGTATACAGCTTATTTAATTGAATTTAAACTTGGTATATCAAATGTGCTTCAGCATATTTTGCTTTTTGTGAATCCTATTAGCTCCAGCTTGTTCTTTCTTGGCTTTGCTTTATTGTTCAAGAAAAAATGGCAGCCTGCCGCTATCATTGTGATTCACTTTTTCATGTCTTTTTTACTTTACGCAAACATCGTGTACTATCGATTCTTCAATGACTTTATCACGCTGCCTACAGTGATGCAGGCAGGAACGAATGGCGGACAATTAGGTGATAGTGCATTTTCACTCATGCGTTGGACTGATATGTTTTACTTTCTCGATACCATCATCTTGATCGTACTCGCAGTCCGCATGAAAAGACAGCAGCAAACAAGTACAGCGACTGTACCTGTTCAAAAAACAAAATCGTTTAGACTCGTTCTTGTGTCCTCTGTTCTGATTTTTGTTGTCAACTTAATCGCAGCAGAAATTGATCGCCCAGAGCTTTTATCAAGATCGTTCGACCGCAATTATTTAGTCAAATACTTGGGTGCTTATAATTTTACGGTGTTTGATGCCATTCAAAATGTGAAATCAAACAGCCAGCGTGCCCTGGCAAATTCAAGTGACGTAACAGATGTAGAGAATTATCTAAAGGCGAACAGCGCTGATCCTAACCCAGCTTATTACGGTAAAGCGAAAGGCATGAACGTCATTACGATTTCTCTTGAATCACTGCAAAACTTTGTCATTGATTACAAGGTGAATGGAAAAGAGGTCACTCCTTTCCTAAATTCATTAGCCCATGACAACAAAACGTTTTATTTTGATAACTTCTTCCATCAAACAGGACAAGGAAAGACATCTGATGCGGAATTTATGATGGATACGGGGCTTTTCCCATTATCACAAGGCTCTGTGTTTATTAACAAAGCTCAAAACACATATCAGGCGCTTCCTGGCATTTTGAAAAAGGACCAATACACGTCCGCAGAATTCCACGGGAATACGAAAACGTTCTGGAACCGAAATGAAATGTTTAAGTCCTTTGGATATGACAGATTTTACGATTCTGAGTACTACGATATGAATGAACAAGATACGAAGAACTATGGATTGAAAGACAAACCGTTCTTCAAAGAATCCATGCCAATGCTTGAAAATCTGAAACAGCCGTTTTATTCAAAATTCATTACGCTGTCAAACCACTTCCCATTTGGTATGGATGAAGGTGATACTGATTTTGAACCTGGCGACTTCGGAGACTCCGTCGTTGATAACTACTTCCAATCTGCTCATTATTTAGATGAAGCCATTGAACAGTTCTTTAATGACTTGAAGACATCTGGTCTCTATGACAATACCGTCGTCATTATGTACGGTGACCACTACGGCATTTCAGAAAACCATAATGAAGCGATGGAAAAAGTGACTGGCGAAAAAATTGGAGACTATGAAAATGCCCAGCTTATGCGTGTGCCGCTCTTTATCCATGTGCCAGGCGTAAAAGGCGGACAGATTCATAAATACTCTGGTGAAGTCGATGTTGCGCCTACCCTTCTCCACCTGCTCGGAGATGATACGAAGAACTATTTAATGTCTGGTTCTGATATCTTATCGAAGAACTTTAAAGAGCTTGTGCCATTTAGAAATGGAGACTTCGTGTCTAAGGACTACACGAAAGTAGGCAACAACTATTACAGCAACAAAACAGGTGAAAAAATCGAGCCGACTGAAAAGGCATCACAAGAAAACGAAACGGTGAAAAAGATGCTAGAGACATCTGATAAGATTGTCACGGAAGATTTACTCCGTTTCTACAAACCTAAAGGCTTTACACCAATTGAACGCAATGATTATGACTACACAAAGAAAGTACAGGATGAAAAAGATTCCTCTTCCGCCAAAGATGAATCCAGCTCGTCTTCCAAATAACTTTCTCTTTTAAAGCCCCAGCCGATCAAGATCAGCTGGGGCTTTTTACGTTTGATCCACATGGCACCGGGTATAGTTGAAGAAGGAGGGATTGATTAATCATGAAAAAAACAGCAGCTTTTGTCGTGACCGCTTCACTCGCTTCTTCCACCTTATTCGGTTTTAGCCCGGCGATTTCAGCACACACCATGACCCAAACGGAGACAGAACAGTCCATTCCTCAAGGGCCGAAAGCAGCGCTAAACAGCATTTATCAGCTAGCACATCAAGGACAAATGCCATACTATGCAGAAGGACTCAAAATAGGGGTTCAAACAAAAAAAGACGTTCGGCATAAACTAGGGCAGCCTTATCCAGAAACCGGTCAAAGCGGCTTTGATTTGTATCATGCTGAGATGGGCAACCCTGGATTTGCTTTTCACTATGACAAAAAAGGCAAGATTAACGAAATCCGTTATTTTGGAACAAATGTAGAAAAAGAAACGAATATCGGAGGAATGACTCCTTCCCTATTAAAGAAACAGCTTGGATCAGCAGATTCAGTCAGCACCATCCCGCAAACAAAAGAGAAGAAATACGTTTATCAGACCGGTGATTATGAGCTCGAATTTATCGTCGGACATGATCCAGATATCAGTCAGCACGAGCTGACTGTGGTGCATATTAACCTCATCAAAGCCGGTTCCTAAATAAAAAGCATCCTGAATTTTTGCTCAGGATGCTTTTCTTTATTATGATGCCACTTCTAAATGCGGCTTTCTTTTCAGTTTTCGCTTAAGGACTGGACCTGCTACATAATCAAGACCAAATTTTCCGGCATTTCCTTTCGCTGCTATGATAAAGACGGCGATCAGAAGAAGAAGCGGGTTAACAGAGACGGTTCCAGCTAGTAAGAAAGAGACATTCATCACGCTTCCAAAAAAGGCTGCCGTTGTTGTGAACAATCCAACAATTAGTCCTAGACCAACTAAGATTTCTCCCCACATGACCATGACACTGAAGAGTCCGGCATTTGGCAACGCGACATTTTCTAAAAACCAAACATAGAATGGATAAACAAGATGTCCATCTTTCACAACAGGTTCAGCTATGGCAAATTGCAAATATCCTGATGCATCGAATCCGCCTGTTAGTTTTCCAATACCAGATGTCAGCCAAGTCCATCCGATATAAAGTCTTGCTGCCAAAAGGATAACCGCTGCCCATACATTCGTTTGTAAGAATTTTGTAAACATGATGATGCCTCCTTTTAAATTATGTGAAATATTTCACATTTTATTTATGATCTTATTATACTATGTAAATATCATTTGTGATCCTTTTCACATATATATTCACAAATTGTTCATGAATATCTAGTCGAGGTAAACTTTTCCCTTGCTATTTCCGTCTAAGTTATTTCAGACAGTAAAAAGGGGTTACATTTAGTATGAAAACATTATTTCATTTTGCTTATTTACAGGCTATTTCATGTCTATTCCCCGTCATGATCTTTACAGCGCTTGCCCTATCAAAGATCGTGTCTATTCCTTTTCTTCCTCGATATGATGTTATTCTTCTGCTTTGCCTTATCGCACAGCTCCTCATGCTGATGCTGCGGCTTGAGACACTGACAGAGTTGAAGGTTATTTGTCTCTTTCATGTGATTGGAATAGGCTTAGAAATCTACAAAGTACATATGGGTTCATGGTCCTATCCTGAAGAAGCTTATACGAAAATTTTTGGGGTTCCGCTCTACAGCGGTTTTATGTATGCGAGCGTGGCAAGCTATATTTATCAGGCACTGACTCGGCTTCGCGTGAAGGTGAATGCGTGGCCTCACCCGTTTCTTTCAGTGGGGATCAGTTTATGTATTTATCTCAATTTCTTTACTCATCACTGGATTTATGATCTACGCTGGTGGCTGACCTTACTCCTAGTGGTTGTGTTTCGAAAAACAACCGTGTCCTTTCAGGTCGGTTCATCGACCTTTCGCATGCCGCTTGTTATCTCGTTTTTACTGATTGGCTTTTTTATTTGGGTGGCCGAAAATGTCACGACCTTTTTAGGAGCATGGCAATATCCAAATCAGCAGCATGCTTGGTCTCTCGTCCATCTTGGTAAAATCAGTTCATGGTTTTTACTTGTTGTCATCAGCATTGTACTGGTGATCGAACAGCGAAAACAAAAAAACGTTCAGCCCATTTGATCTGGCTGAACGCTTTTTTTAGTCCCGAGCGACTTCCTTGCGAAGATCATCGGCGACAAATTCGACATTTGTTCCAATGATGATTTGTACGGAAGTTTTTCCTGACGTCAGTACCCCTTTGGCACCTGCTTTTTTCAATGTACCTTCATTTAATAAATTGGTATCTTCTACTGTTAAACGAAGACGGGTTGCACAATGGTCAATTGTGGTGATATTGTCTTTGCCGCCTAGTCCCTCTACGAGCATACTTGCTCCAGCAGTATGTGTATCATCACCTGAGATATCTTCGATGTCATCATCTTCCCTGCCCGGTGTTTTTAGCTTTAACAATTTAATCAGGAAATAGAAAACAACAAAGTAAATCACGCCATAGATGACCCCAACTACAAGTAACAGAATGGGCTTTTGTGCTATTCCAAAACTTAAAACGTAATCAATCGCACCCGCTGAAAAAGCGAAACCGCTATGAATGCCTAAGGTGTTGACAATAAAGAGCGAAAGACCAGTTAATATCGCATGAACACCATATAAAAGTGGAGATAAAAACATAAATGAGAATTCAATTGGTTCTGTGATTCCTGTAATAAATGACGTCAGTGCCATTCCAATCATAAGACCGGCTGTTGCTTTTCGTTTTTCAGGCTTTGCGGTCACAACCATCGCAAGACATGCCGCTGGCAGCCCGAACATCATCACTGGGAAGAAACCAGTCATAAAGACACCTGCACTTGGATCGCCTTTGAAGAACCGTGCTAAATCACCTGTCGCTCCGCTGAATTCACCGAATTGAAACCAAAATAGATTATTCAACACATGGTGAAGTCCTAATGGAATGAGCAAGCGGTTAAAGAAGCCAAACAGCCCGGCACCCGTTGCTCCAAGACTTAAAATCCACTCTCCCAAATCATTGATCACACTTTGAATTGGAGGCCATACATATCCAAAAACGGCTGCTAATAGAATGGTAAAAAGTGCTGTCATAATTGGCACAAGCCGTCTTCCACTAAAGAAACCTAAGTATTCCGGCAGTTTCGTGTCCTTAAATTTATTGTAAACGTAACCTGCCAAAAGTCCGCACAAAATACCACCCAATACCCCCATATTGTTGGTCGAATTGATCGACGTGGTACCAGCTGACAAAATAAAATAAGAGATCGCTCCAGATAACGCCGCTGCCCCGTTACCGTCCTTTGAAATACCAATCGCTACACCCATAGCAAAAATTAAAGCCAAATTCGCAAAAATTGCATTTCCTGCTGCATGAATAAACGGGATGTTGAATACATCTTCACGCCCAATAGCCAAAATGATACCCGCTGCAGGAAGCACAGCGATTGGAAGCATAAATGATTTTCCTAACTTTTGAAAAAACTGAAACACCATCTTATTTCTCCCCCCTTCGTCATCATCATGAACAAATCTCTCATGATGTTCATAAAAAATATATCATATGCACATCTAGTTATCTATACCAATTTGTCCACATCTCACCCGAATCTCAGCCTTTACTCTTTTGGCGTAAAATGTGGTAAGCTATTGAATAGAATGAAGTTATAGAAAGCGGGAATGAACAGTGATTGTCAAACATGATCATGAGTTAGAAGCCTTAAAAAAAGTCGGCCGAATTGTCGCTTTGGCAAGAGAAGAAATGAAAAGCCAAGCGAAACCAGGCATGTCTACAAAAGAATTAGATTTGATTGGGAAAAAAATATTAGAAGAGCATGGAGCCAATTCAGCTCCTGAAAAAGAATATGATTTCCCCGGTACGACTTGCATCAGTGTCAATGATGAAGTCGCACATGGCATTCCAAGTGAAAAAACCATTTTACAAGAGGGCGACCTCATTAATATTGATATCTCAGCAGAGCTTGATGGATATTATTCCGATACTGGGATTTCATTCGTTTTAGGTACAGGAGATGCTCGTCTTGAAGCATTATGCCAGTGTGCAGAGGATGCATTCCTTGAAGGATTAAAGCACGCGAAAGCCGGTAAAAGACAAAATCAAATTGGCCGTGCGGTCTACAATACAGCGAAAGAACAAGGATTTACCGTCATTAAGAACTTGACAGGACACGGTATTGGGAAAAGCCTGCATGAAGCACCTAACCATATTTTGAACTATTATGATCCATTCGATAATGCTTTGTTTAAGAATGGGACAGTCATCGCCTTTGAACCTTTTATTTCAACAAATGCTGAATCGATTTATCAAGCGGATGACGGCTGGACATTTAAAACGCCTGATAAGAGCCTGGTCGCACAGATTGAACATACGATTGTGATCACAAAAGACGAACCGATTATTTTAACAAAGCTGTAAGTAAGCGGGTCCCTTCCTTCACTGGAGGGGATTTTTTCATGCCCGTTTCACGAATCTGTCACGACTAAACAAAAATGCCTGTGGTAAAATAGGCAAAGATATGCGAAAGGGGTCTTATTTGATATGTGGTTCATCATCATCGGTGTTATCTTCTTTATTGAAAGTATTATTTTAACGGTTGTAGGTATTAAGAAAAAACAATCCATGATGACCTACCTCGGGATTGTCATCATGATTATGACAGTCGGCATGATCATCGTTACCCTCAACCCGCCAAATTCATAAATAATTATTTCCAGCATATACATGGATCATAGGCAGATAGAATCAGTTTTCATTTCTTGACACCTGCACACTTTTCACGTCCTTTTTTGAGATGTTACAATGCAGGCAGTTTCCATTGAAAGGAGTTTTCTATCATGCATTATGGTAGCAAAGGCTGGTATGTCGAAGAATTAAAGAAGCTTGGTGTGACCAAGCATGAAGGAAGAAAGCTTCAAAGCTTTAAAACTTATTTCCTTGCAAATCTTCTTGAGCAAAAGAAAACGAGCTCTTAAATGTTGAAAAGCCGTACATCCATATCAGATGTACGGCTTTTTTATATGGGCTGAACACGTTTTTCTAAAGACTTCCTGACCACATCTGCTAAGGCATCTACGTCAAGAACTGCTTTCAGCCTGTTTTGATCTACTTGACGGTATTTAACTTCATTGACTTCGTGGACTGTGATGGGATGGGGCGCTTTTTCGACTAACACAAGAGCTTCATCAGGAGAGACCATTCCTTCTTTCAGCACACGCAAATAAAAACCGGTATATCCCGTTTGCTGTACTTCCTTCACAAGCTTCATGTTTCCATGCTTAAGAGAGAGCTTCACACATGGCTGTCTTGGCTGGCTGACCTCAACAATCGCTTCCCCAAACTGAAATACATCTCCAATACGGACTTCTGTCTCTACAAGCTGATGCACGGTCACGTTCTCACCGAAAGCTGCCTCCTGTAACGACACTCCTAAAAATTGCTCAAAATAAGTATAGTGATCATATGGAAAGACGCAAATGGCTTTATCATCACCTCCGTGATGGACCAAATCACCCTGGCCATCTCCATCAAAATTGAGCTTACTCAAATAAACAGGCTCGAAAATACGCTTTTTGTTGATGGCTGTTTTGATTTCTTTACCATTCACATAGGTGGTGATAGGTTGCCCTACTTGAATTCCTTCGATGTCGTACCTTGTCTGCCCCACTCTCGCCATCTCCTTTGATTGTCTGATTGCCTTTTATTTTACATGGTTTGACAGTCAAATCATAGTCGGTACGTGAAGGAACGAGGCAGGTTATGGTACGATGAGAAAAAAGGAGAGATGACATTGGTTCATTATCACGCTATTGTAAAAGGACGAGTGCAAGGAGTCGGTTTTCGATATTTTGTTCAAGGAGAAGCCGTCAATCGAGGGATAAAAGGCTGGGTACGCAACACAGATGAGGGTCACGTGGAGTTAAAAGTAGAAGGAGAGCAGCAGGAGGTTTTTGACTTTTTAGAGACCGTCCGTAAAGGTAGTCCTTTTTCAAAAGTCACACATTTGGACATGGAGCCGCTCACCAAGTTCGCCCATTATCAAGACTTTCGGATTAGAGGATAGTTGATGTGTACCCTTTATTTCACAACAGTAAATGGGTTTGCAACATAATAACCAATCAAGGTTGTACGTGAAGCATCTTTGTAGAGACTCACATGAACATCATAGTTGGCTGACCCACTGTTAGGAAGTAATAAACGAGTAGGTGCTGCGAAAGCGTTTTGTCCAGAGATAGACCCTTCGTGTGTAAAGACTGGTGTCACTGGGAAAGTAAGTTTTCGAATAGCAGCTGTATAATAAAGTGTTTCATTTGTTGTTGCGGTCATGTTGACGTTGACCTGAGGATGGAGCGAAGTATAAGTTGAACGATCGGTTGTCACCTTTAAATCGATGACATTCTGAACCATTGTTCCAGTAGTTGCTTTAGCTCTTTCATTACCTAGTGGTAGAAATCCGTTGAAACTGAATACAGCCAAAAATATGAGCAACGTTATTTTTTTCATCTATATTCCCCCTTTTTGATTTCACCGACATTAAACCATCATTTTCCAAATCAAACAACATTCAAAAGACTCATTTCATACAAAAAAACCTAGCTTTTCGCTAGGCTCTTTCCGTCCCATGGTAGGGTTTTTCCTGATAAAAATAATTCGGTTTCACGATCGTATTGTCATAGTGACGATGGAAGATATGCGTAGCAGCTGGTGATACTGGCGGAATCAGCCATGTCCAATCACCAGTCAGCTTACGGTCAGCCTTTTCTTCCTGTTTTTCAAATTGTTTGAACTGATGGGCAGCTGTATGATGATCCACAATGGTCACCCCTGCTTCCCGGTAAGAATGAAGAACCGCCACATTCAACTCGACAATGGCTTTGTCCTTCCAAAGTGACGCATTCTTTGTCGTGTCCAGTCCTAAAATAGAAGCAACTTTTTTCAGCATATTGTAGCGGTTTTCGTCAGCTAGATTTCGCGCGCCAATTTCTGTTCCCATATACCATCCATTAAACGGTGCCGCATTGTAATGAATGCCGCCAATTTCTAATTTCATATCAGCAATAATCGGAACAGCATACCATTTCAGTCCTAAATCACCGAATCCATCATATTCAGGATGGGTGATCTCTACCTCTTGAACGATCTCTCTCGGAAGATCATACAAAACCGGCGGCTGATCTTTTAGCTGAAACATAAGAGGCAGAAGGTCAAAATGCGTGCCTTCGCCTTTCCAGCCATGCGCTTCACACAACTTGGTTAATTCAAGTGATGCCTCGTCCCCAATGATGCCATATTCCGACTCATATCCCGCATAACGAACGAGCTGATGATTATAAATAACGACTTCCTTCCGTCCCTTATTCTCTGGTGGGAAGATGGTAATGGACGGTTTGATTTTACCCCCATTTGTCGCATACTCAATATGATGAAAGAGTGCCTCTTTCACCTCATCTTCTGTTGTCACGTGCCGGCAGTCATGCACATGCAGTGTTGACCAAAACAAGCGCCCAATGCACCGGTTGCTGTTGCGCCATGCCATTTTTGCCCCGTGAGCTAATTCTTCCTGCGTATGAGTATACATCCCGTCAGACTCAATTTCTTTTTTTATTTCATGCAGACGTGCTGCTTTTTCTTCATTTGACTTGCCTAATTCTTCATAGCATACAGAAATAAAAGCTTCTGCTTCATTCCACAACGCTTCTTGGTTACTCAAACATACTCGCCTCACTTTAATACGAATATATCCATTGTAGCGGTTTCTATTGATAAATTCACTTGTTTCAAACCATTTTTTATCATATCGTGCGACGATTGTCCTTAGACAATGGATGAATCAATGACTTCAAGGGTCTTTTGGAGCCAGCGAACATACCCTTTTTCCCTTTCAATTGCTCTTGTCAGCACTAAATAATGCCCGAATTGTGTTGAATGCAGTGATTGGGCAGATGGGTCTTCTTCTGTTAAAACGTTCAGTTTCTGTTCAAGCATCTCTACTTTCTTTGTTCGCTCCTGCAGCTGATGTGAGAAGAGACCGGCCGCTTCTATTTGATCCATAGATGAGATAAAGAACGTTTTTAACATAAATTCATCTTTTGTTGTGTCTGGAATCGGGCCTTTTTTCCTTAACCACTCATGCAGTTCTCTTTTTCCTGCATCAGTGATTTGATAGACCTTCTTCTCTAGCTTCTTTCCTTGTATGTGAATATCAAATTCAATAAAACCCTCTTCTGTTAGCCGCTTTAATTCAGGGTATATTTGACTATGCTTCGCACTCCAAAACTGTCCAAGGGAATCTTCAAAGTGTTTCTTCATATCATATCCCGTCAGCTCACGCTGATCTAGTAAGCCAAGAATGGCATATTTCAGTACTCTCATGACATGCCTCCAACGCATATTCTTTGACAATAGTATACCATACACCCTAAAATAAACATGTAAATTGTGACATGTTTGAAACAACATCATTTTAATTGAAAGAAGGAATAAACATGGATCAATTCGTTGGACTTCATATGATTTATACGTATGAAAATGGCTGGGAATATGAGATTTACATTAAAAATGATCACACCATTGATTACCGCATTCATAGCGGAATGGTTGGAGGCCGCTGGGTTCGTGATCAAGAAGTGAATATTGTGAAACTGACAAAAGGGGTATACAAAGTTTCCTGGACGGAACCGACTGGGACAGACGTGTCTTTAAACTTTATGCCTGAGGAAAAACGCATGCATGGCGTCATTTTCTTCCCAAAATGGGTGCATGAACGTCCAGATATCACCGTTTGCTATCAAAATGACTATATCGACCTCATGAAAGAATCCCGTGAAAAATATGAAACCTATCCGAAGTATGTCGTACCAGAATTCGCAGACATTACGTACATCCACCATGCTGGGGTAAACGATGAAACGATTATCGCAGAAGCACCGTATGAAGGCATGACCGATGAGATCAGAGCTGGACGAAAATAGAAAAAGCGGCACGCACTGTGCCGCTTCTAGGGTGGTTGACAAAGGGCTAAAATGAACTTGATTTTAGTCCTTTTTATTTATACCTAACGTCTTTTGAGATAACAAGAATCGGTAAACTGGTAGTTCATCGCCTACTTTCGATGCAATAAAACCTGATGACATATAGCTGTCTTTTGATTCTGGTTCAAGGGCAAGTGACAACAAATTGGTCTCTGGCTGTGCAGTCACATATACCTTTGTTCCTTTTGGTAGCTGACGTTTCTTTTCAACGAGTCTCGTTTCAAGCTGAATATCTGTTTTGCTTGTTTCCACTCGTTTTGTCACCTCATAGGCTTGAACTGGCACTTTCATGCCAACTGGCAAAGTCACACTTTTCAGTCCTAAAGTTCTAAGTTTTCGATCTACCCCTTCATGTCCAGGGAGAATGAGATAAGCTGTTGGCCGTTCTCTTGTCAATACAGGAACCGCATCACTTGCACTATGAAAACGTACTGGGACATTGGTGGTTTGTCCTTTCTCAATATCCACCATTTCAAGTGAATCGTTCACAGGCGCCTTGAAAGCATCTTGAATGACTACTTGATCATCATCGTTTGATTGAAGACCTTTTTTCACAAGTTTCAGCCGCTCCGTCACCATTTGCTGCTTCACCTGCTTAGCATGCTTCACTGTTGTCTCAATGATTTTTTCATGAGTGGTGACTTGTGCTGCCACACGCCGAGTAAAGTCCTCTCTGCCAATTCCAATCCCCCTACTTTCTACAAGAAATGATAAAGCTGGTGAAAGCGCCAGGGCATTTCGGCCAATTCGTGCATCGGTTCCGCCTTCATAAAGGTCGATCTTTCCGTCCTTCCCTCTTGTGTTTGTATAATATAAATCGTTGGAAAATCCCTTATTCGTCAATGTTTCACGTACTCCGTTGACGTACAATTCATTTGACGTGAAACGAATGCTTTCAGGAATGTTCAAATTCTTACCGGATAATATCAGCAAATCGTGATACTTGAGAGCACCTGATGCACCGATATCTTCAAACTGCTTTTGACCGACATCATATTCATGGGCATCAATGACGACCTCGGGCGCATAGCGATTAAATTCTTGATGAAGAGCTGTCAGCTCTGGAGATTCTAATGTCATGTGGTCACGGTTGCCATCCATTCCGTTTGCAAGCCTGCGGTCAAATGCATAAGAACCATCTGGGTTGATTCTTGGGACAATGATGACGTTGACATGGCTCAGGATGCGCTCTCCTTCATCACCTGCTAGTCGTTTGGCGATGACAAGGGCAGATTCACCGGAGGCTGGTTCATTTCCGTGTATTTGTGCTTGAAGCCAGATCGTTGGCTTTTTTGACAGTGGAGAGATGTGGCGATCCTTTGTAAAATAGAGGGCTGGAATGGACCTGCCTTCAATGGATGTTCCAATCTGTTTCTGCGTGGCGTAAGGACTTTTACTGACAATGTCACGTAAAAAATCTTGAAGCTCTTCTTGTGTGGTAAATGCTTTTCCTTTTTTCTGAAAAGCAGGGGTATCAAACGTTTCGTCAGGCTCAGGATACAGTTTTTGAACCGAGGCTGGCTGCTCATAGCTTTTTCCATAATAAGGGGTCTCTGCATTCGCTGAAGCTGGGGTCACCATCGACAAACTTCCTGCCATGAGGCATACAGCAGCAAAAAGAATGGTACTTTTCTGTTTGGACATGCTATCCTCTCCCTTCGTTGATTTGCATTATAAAGAAAAAAACAGCAAAAGTGTCAGCATTTTTCAAAAATATATCTTTTGGAGGAATCATGCATGTCTTTATATAGGGCAAATGAATGGAGCTTGCCCTGCAATAGGACCTAAAAAAGAGCGCCTGCATGAGCAGCAGACACTCTTCTCATTACCAGATCGAAATGGCCCCAATGAGAACCGCCATCACTGTCATGGCGACGACTGCAAGAACCGCCCATTTCATGCCAAATTTCTGATGCTGATCTAGTGATACCCCAACGAGTCCAACAAGTAAATGAGTCGATGGAACAAGTGGGCTTAACATATGAATCGGCTGACCAATGATAGATGCCCTCGCAATCTCAATTTTATCGACACCGTATGCTGCCGCTGTTTCTGATAGGATCGGCAGTACCCCATAAAAGTATGCATCATTCGGCATAAAGAAAGTGAAGATCCCGCTTGTTAGCGCGACAATGACTGGAATAAACCCGCCAAGCTGCTCTGGAATAGCTGAAACAATCGAAATCGCCATTTCATCAACCATTTTCGTCCCAGTTAAGATGCCTGTAAAAACACCTGCCGCAAAAATCATCGAAGCAATCGCCAAAACATTTGTTGAATGAGCCGCAATCCGCTCACGCTGCTGCTCTAAATTCGGATAGTTCACGATAATGGCGACACAGAAGGCAAGAACAAACAGAACCGTTAAGCTTACTTTTCCTGACACAAGCAAGAGAACCAATAGCAAAGTCAGTGTCAGGTTAAACCACCAAAGTTTCGGTCGCTTAATATCATCTTGCAGTGCCGCTGCCATTTCATTGGCATGAATCGGCTGTTCGAGCTCAATAACACCAAGACGTTTTCTTTCAGACTTCCCAAGAAAGTATGCCACCACAATCATGCTCAAAACCCCTGCGCCAATGACTGGAATCATCGGGCCAAATAAAAGTGATGGATCAACGCCAAGTGCACTTGCCGCTCTAGGTGTTGCCCCTCCCCATGGAATCGTATTCATAATCCCCATGCCGACTCCGGCTATACCCGCTAAAATAATCGGACGAATGCCAAGCAGTGTAAATAACGGAAGCATGGCTGTTGTTGTAATCATGTACGTTGTGGTTCCATCACCGTCAAGTGCGACAAGCATCGTCAGGACAGCTGTTCCGACAACAATTTTTAATGGATCGCCTTTGACGATGTTTAAAATTTTTGCCACCATCGGATCAAATAAACCTGCATCAATCATAATCCCGAAGTACAAAATGGCAAACATGATCATGACCGCCGTTGGTGCAACTTGCTGTACACCTTTGACAATCATGTCTGAAATTTCTGTAAAATGAAAACCTGCAATAAGAGCAAATGCAATCGGTGTTAATACCAATGCCGTTAGAACAGACATACGTTTCGTCATAATTAAAACCATAAATACAACCATCATAAGAAATCCTAAGATCGCTAACATTTTGTTCACCCCTTATGTTGTATACGCTTTCATTAAATGTTGGTATCCCATTTCCAACCCTTTCTGTCATGATATCTGACGCCTGAATTGAAGTAAATATTATGAATTTTAATTCTTTTTTGGTCGATAAATGCTTTTTGTTCATTTTGTGCAATTGTTGTTCTTTGTTGGTTCCATAAAAAAAAGCGGTCTCATTTGACCGCTTGTTCTCCTTGTATAAATTGCTCATATCGCCTTAATTGATCTTCCATAAAGACCTTTGCTTCTTTACTGTTCATATAACGGCTTGTCCAGCCTTTTTGTTTTAACTGCTTTTTCCATAACTTCGTTTGCGTCATTTTTTGAAGAAGCTGATCCCATGCTCGAATGTCGTGCTGATTCATTTGCTTTGGTCCCATCACACCACGCCAATGAGAGAAAATGAGCGGAATCCCCTGTTCTTTCCAAGTGGGCACGTCTTTGAATCCTTCTAAACGCTGATTCGTTGTGGTCGCAACAAGCTTCAGCCTTTTCTTTTCATAATCATGACGAACCTCTGTAATGGTCGTGGTTGCCGCATCTACCTCATGGTCAATGAGTGCTTGAAATAAATCATCTGCACTGTCAAATTTTAAAAACTGAATGCGGTACGGATCAATTCCTGCCATTTCGGCAGCCCGTGCGAATGAGATTTGATCATCATTTCCAAAGTCCGGGGCAAACCCAATTTTTAAGGAATCTGGTTTCTTTTTTAATTCGTGTAATAGCTCCTTTCCATTTGAGAAAGGAGAATCAACTGGCACTGCGACTACCTGCCACTCTTCCGCAAGAATAGCAAGCGGGGTGACATCATTCATGGTCACGTTACTGCTGCCCAGCAAATTACGGCTTAATAATAAGCTTGAATTTAAACTAATATAATTGGCATCTCGCTCCATCATATAGGTCCATCCTTTATCAACCGTTCCGCCTCTTTGATAAAGAATATGCACAGGCTCTTCCACTAGCTTTTCTTGTTCTAGCACGGTTTTCATCACTTGAGCTGTTTGGTCAAATCCGCCATCAGGTACACCTGATACCACAATATATAATGGGCTGTGCTCCAGGAAAGAATCTTTTGCTGTTTTTTCATTAAAGGTGAGCGTTGTACAAAGGCAGACCAAAATGAGTAAGAGTATTCCTTTTTTCATTTTTATGACTCCGTTTGTTTTTTGGCGGGATAATATTTTCGTTCTGGTCTACCGATGATTCCATACGCCAGCTCTGCCCGGCATTCTCCCGTTGTCACAAGATACTCTACGTATCGTCTTGCTGTTGTGCGTGATGCGCCCATTTTTTCTCCGAGTTCTTCCGCTGTAATTCCGTTCATCTCTGCTGCCATGAATGTTTTCACTTTGTCCAAAGTCAGTGAATTAATGCCTGTTGGCAAGTCTCGCTCATCCTTTTGCTGCGATTCTTCCTGTATTTGACCAAAAAACAGATCAATCATCGTTTGATTGACTTCCTCTTTTGAATTGATTAACTCTCTCTTCTCTTTATATTCGGTTAAAACCTGCGTGAATTTTTGGGCGGTCACTGGTTTGATTAAATAATGAACGACTCCATAATGCAATGCGTCTCTTAACAGCATCGTTTCCGTTGCAGCCGTGATAATGATCACATCCACTTCAGGATGGCGCTCTCTTAACAGCGGCAAAAGGTTCGTGCCGAGCTCATCAGGCATGTAGACATCAAGTAAAATGAGATCCACTTGTTCTTTTTGAAGTGCCTCCCACAGATCCTTTGCACTCTTTGCCTTGCCGGCCACTTGAAAGCCTTGTACCTTTTGTATATAAGATTCATGAATCGCAGCGATTCGAAAATCATCTTCCGCAATGAGTACCTTTATCACAACCTATTCCCCCTTTGTGCCTTTCGGTATGTAAACAGTGAAGATGGCACCGCCTTCTTTTTGGTTCGCAACTTCAATCCAGCCCCCAAGTTCATCTAGCACTTCTTTGACATTGGCAAGTCCATAACCTCGCCCTTCTCCCTTTGATGAATGTCCTCTTGTGAAAAGTTGTGAAATGGCTCCTTCATCTACACCGTCCCCTGAATCAGATACCTCTATGATAATATCAAATCCAATATCTGTGATGAACAAGCTGACTTCTCTTTTCTCTTTATTCAATACAGCCTCAAACGCATTGTCTACGAGATTGCCAATGATGGTAATAAAGTGAGATAAACTTAAATGGGCTGGGAGCGGCTCCAATGAACTATTTTCATCAATGTGAAAATGAACCTTTTTCTCAGATGCCTTTCCTAACTTCCCAAGTAAAATGGCTTGAATCTTCGGAGAGCGAATTTGCTTCATGAGTAAGTCATGCTGGCGATTTTGAAGTGTATACTCTTCTTTAATTAACTCAATGGCTTCATCCACTTGTTTCAACTCAAGCAAGCCTAAAATAGCGTACAGCTTATTCGAAAATTCGTGTGTTTGTGCTCTCAAGTCTTCTGAATATTGACTGACCTCTGTCAATGTATCCAGCAGCTTTGTCAGCTCGGTTTTCTCCCTGAAGCTCACAATCCCTCCAAATACTCGATTGTCCTGCACCACTTTTTTGACATTTAGCACGAAGGTTTTATCATTGACGATTGATTCTATGTTAGGTTCAATCATCTCTACCTTTAGATAGGAAAGAAGATTGGCATTTGGCAACACTTGATCAATATGAAGAGGCAGCGTTGAAGAGACGCGCAGCATCTGTTCAGCTGACGTATTCATCATCGTAATGGCACCTTTACGGTCAAATGCAATGATTCCCTCTTTAATCGCATGCAGCATCGCTTCTCTTTCTCGATATAATGAAGCAATTTCATGCGGTTCAAGCCCTAATATATCTTTTCGAATACTCCTTGTTAAAAAAATCGCTCCAAAAACCCCAGGCAAGAGCACAAGAAGGGCAATATAACTTAATTTGAAGAGTTGATGAGCTGTCGCTTGGTCGATATCTCTTTTTAAAAATTCGACACTGACTGTCCCAATAATCTCTTCATAACTGCCAGTTTCTTTCATGATCGGAGCACTTCCTCTGACAACGGTTTCACCATCAGAATCACCCGTTGATATGGAAGTTCCTCCAAATAGCAGTGTACTTCTTCCTTCCGACACACTGATGGTTTTCCCTACATCCTCATGATTCGTATGAAAAAGAACCTTTCCTTTTTGATTGGTGATAAAAATGGCATGCGCTCCTACTTGCTCTTTCATTTGCTCAAGCACAGCCTGTTCTTCATTTTGCGAATCTCCCGTGGCCACCGATGTTTTAATGGGCGGCATATAAGATATCGTTCTAGCAGTTTGCACCGCCAGCTGTTCAGCTTGGCTCTGCCTTTCTGATGTCTGCAAAAAACCAAAACAAATGGTCAATAAGGCAATAACAACAAGTAAAAGACCAATAATTAACCCCAAAATTTTTGTTTGTAAAGTGACTTTCCTTTTGTCCATCCTCACCGCCACAACCCCTAATTCAGTAGATTCACCCGAATAGACTCTAAGAAAATCATATCATTTTTTCTCATGAAGTTAAGAGAAAATTCACACAGACAAAAAAGGATGACTCAGTATTGAGTCATCCCTGTGTGCCTATTACGTGATGGATAAACCAGCACTTGCATAGCCTGCTACGGTATTCACTAAGGAAAGACCTGTAGCTGATGCCGAGAATACGACAAGTAATCTTGTTTGCGGTGTGACCGGTACATTCAGACCTGTAGCGATACCGTTTGTAATAGCCCCTAGCGTTAAAATCCCGGTTAACGCTGGAGCCAATGTGACGCTCGCTACTTGTGTGAAGCTGTTATCTGGTGTTGGTGAAGCAAACAGACTAGCAGTTACAGTAATACTCGTGCCAACTAAAGAAAGGGCTGCAGTCGTGCTAAAATAGCCGGCAAATGACGTAATGGTTCCAGCTCTTGGAACGGAGAATGCCATGTTCAACAATGTGCCTGCTGCTCCGGTTAAATCAATGATTCCGCCTACAATACTGACACCTGTCGCCGAGTTACCGAATCCGACCAAGCTAGATGTTCCAACTAGACCGCCTGCGATTGTGGTTAAAACAGCTGGCGTACCAGATGCAAATGGAATAATCGCACTTGATCCTGTCGCACCTGTGGCGCCTGTTGCACCGGTTGCTCCCGTGGCACCTGTTCCTGTAGCCCCTGTTGCACCCGTATCTCCCGTTGCACCTGTAGCTCCGGTTACACCTGTGGCTCCGGTTACTCCAGTATCTCCCGTTACACCTGTGGCTCCGGTTACTCCGGTCGCTCCCGTATCTCCTGTTGCACCTGTAGCTCCGGTTACTCCGGTCGCTCCCGTATCTCCCGTTGCACCCGTGGCTCCGGTTACTCCGGTCGCTCCCGTATCTCCCGTTACACCTGTGGCTCCGGTTACTCCGGTCGCTCCTGTATCACCCGTTGCACCCGTGGCTCCGGTTACTCCGGTCGCTCCTGTATCTCCCGTGGCGCCTGTCACACCTGCGGCTGCCAATAACGTATAATCTGGAGACGTATCTGGTGTGCCAGTTGGTGGCGCTGTATTTACGATATAAGTTCCACCTTCATATGTCACCACTTGACCTACTGGATAGGTTGGAGCTGTTGCTGGGTCAAATGCCAAAATACCAGCTAACCCTACTCCGGTTGCCCCGGTATCTCCCGTTGCTCCTGTGGCTCCGGTTACTCCAGTCGCTCCCGTATCTCCTGTTGCACCTGTGGCTCCGGTTACTCCGGTCGCTCCCGTATCTCCCGTTACACCTGTAGCTCCGGTTACTCCAGTCGCTCCCGTATCTCCTGTTGCACCTGTAGCTCCGGTTCCGGTCGCTCCCGTATCTCCTGTGGCTCCTGTGGCTCCGGTTACTCCAGTCGCTCCCGTATCTCCTGTTGCTCCTGTAGCTCCGGTTACTCCGGTCGCTCCCGTATCTCCTGTGGCTCCTGTGGCTCCGGTTACTCCAGTCGCTCCCGTATCTCCTGTTGCTCCTGTGGCTCCGGTTACTCCAGTCGCTCCCGTATCTCCTGTTGCACCTGTGGCTCCGGTTATTCCAGTCGCTCCCGTATCTCCCGTTGCACCTGTCGCTCCGGTTACTCCGGTCACTCCCGTATCTCCCGTTGCACCTGTGGCTCCGGTTACTCCAGTCGCTCCCGTATCTCCTGTTGCTCCTGTGGCTCCGGTTACTCCAGTCGCTCCCGTATCTCCTGTTGCTCCTGTGGCTCCGGTCGCTCCTGTTCCTGTTGCTCCGGTTGCACCCGTATCTCCTGTGGCTCCTGTGGCTCCGGTTACTCCAGTCGCTCCCGTATCTCCTGTGGCTCCGGTTATTCCAGTCGCTCCCGTATCTCCCGTTGCACCTGTCGCTCCGGTTACTCCGGTCACTCCCGTATCTCCCGTTGCACCTGTGGCTCCGGTTACTCCAGTCGCTCCCGTATCTCCTGTTGCTCCTGTGGCTCCGGTTACTCCAGTCGCTCCCGTATCTCCTGTTGCTCCTGTGGCTCCGGTCGCTCCTGTTCCTGTTGCTCCGGTTGCACCCGTATCTCCGGTGGCTCCGGTCGCTCCGGTAGCACCTGTATCTCCTGTGGCTCCGGTCGCTCCGGTTGCGCCTGTATCTCCAGTAGCGCCGGTCGCTCCTGTTCCTGTTGCTCCTGTGGCACCCGTCGCTCCGGTGGCTCCGGTCGCTCCAGTTGCACCTGTATCTCCGGTGGCTCCGGTCGCTCCTGTTCCTGTTGCTCCTGTGGCACCCGTCGCTCCGGTGGCTCCGGTCGCTCCAGTTGCACCTGTATCTCCGGTGGCTCCGGTCGCTCCTGTTCCTGTTGCTCCTGTGGCACCCGTCGCTCCGGTGGCTCCGGTCGCTCCAGTTGCACCAGTTGCACCTGTATCTCCGGTGGCTCCGGTCGCTCCTGTTCCTGTTGCTCCCGTTGCGCCCGTATCTCCTGTTGCTCCGGTCGCTCCGGTTGCGCCTGTATCTCCGGTGGCTCCGGTCGCTCCTGTTCCTGTTGCTCCCGTGGCACCCGTGGCGCCCGTATCTCCCGCAGCTGCTAACAATGTATAATCTGGAGACGTACCTGGCGTACCTGTTGGTGAAGCTGTATTCACCACATACGTACTTCCATCAAATGTCACCACTTGACCTACTGGATAGGATGGGGCATCCGCTGGATCAAATGCTACGATACCAGTTAAGCCTACACCGGTTGCGCCGGTTGCTCCCGTGGCGCCCGTTGCTCCTGCTGGACCCGCTGGGCCTACTGGACCCACTGGACCCGCCGGACCTGCTGGGCCTCTCCTTCCTCTTCCCCCTGGCGGTCCTTGAATGACACACACACAAGGATCTTTTCCGCAGCATGGATTTTTTACTGGTTTCCTTGGTTTGTCTGATTTACCTTTCTTACAACTATCACATTCCCAGCCATCATCCTTATACGCATCATACCAGCTTCCTTTTTGGTAGTGGTCTGTCGAATGAGTTGGGTATATCTTTCCGCATTGTCTACATTTTCTCATAGAATCACCCCCATCCATCGTATTCATCATGATCGATAAAGGTGTATGTACAATTTTATTTTTATCAAAAAATTTGAAAGGTCTTGCACTCTACGTGCAAGGACCTCTTTCCATCGTTAAAATGTCATCGTCATTTTTAAATCTTTTCCTACCATACTATATTCAATATCCGCTGGACGGATCGCCTTTTTTAGTTTTTTCACACCTTCTCCTTCAAAAAAAGTAGGTGCATCTTTCCCTCCGATTAATAAAGGTGCCATATAGATAACAGCTTCGTTCACAAGGGATGCTTCTAAAAATGACGCACTCACACTGCCCCCTGCCTCTACAAGCACTGACATCACAGAGCGCTTCTTCAACATGTGTAACACATCCTGAAGATCTGTCCGGTGTTCTCCGCTTGTGACAAATACTTGATGACCTTTTTGTATCAACTGTTGATACTTTTGATGATCATAATTTTGTGATGTACAAATTATGGTTTCTGCCCTATGATCTGTTAAGCATTTGGCATGAAGCGGTATCCTTAATGTTGAATCTAAAATGACACGAATGGGCTGATGGTTGAATGAATCCTTTACAATTAAGCCGGCATCATCTTGAATAATCGTTTCCACTCCTGTCAGCACCGCATCTACTTCTTGACGTAAGCGCTGCACTTCTGTTCTCGCTTCTATTCCAGTGATCCATTTGCTTTCTTGATCAGCCGTGGCAATTTTCCCATCTATCGAAATAGCTGATTTTAAAATGACATAAGGAAGGTTTGTTTGCATCAAATGAAAAAAAGGCGCATTTAAACGATCTGCTTCCTGTTTACATATACCTTGCTCCACTTCAATTCCAGCCTTTTTCAAAAAGGCAATTCCTTTACCTGCAACAACCGGATTCGTATCTTGGGTGGCAATCAACACTTTCTTCACACCACTTTTAATGATCGCTTCGGTGCAAGGGCCTGTTTTTCCGTGATGTGTACAAGGTTCGAGTGTCACATACATGTCAGCTCCCTTCGCCTTTTCTCCTGCCATTTGCAGCGCATGAATTTCAGCATGAGGCTCGCCCGCCTTCATGTGCGCACCAATCCCAACGATTTCACCGCTCTGAACAATCACTGCACCAACAAGCGGATTGGGTGAGGTTTGTCCTTTCATCGCCTTCGCGTTGGCAATCGCCAGCTTCATATAAAAAACATCGTCTTTCATCTCGGGCTCCTTTCTTCTCTCAAGGGAAAGAACTCCTTCAGAAAATGAAGGAGTTCTATTCTCATGTGCTATACTTTCTCAAGCCGTTTCTTTTCAGATCGATCATAGTAAGGCAAGGAATAAAACAGTTTATATGATGCTCGTTGTTTACAAAAACAGCATTTGCGACATTCATATTTATTAATGAGGAGCACATGCGGACAATTGAGTACAGTCAGACCTTTTTTCATATGTTCCTTGCAAACACTTATCATGAGAATCCCCCGCTTACATTCTTTTTCTTAATGAGAGATTACTTCTTTCGGAAATTGTTCAAATAAGCGCAGTACTTCCGTATGTGTGCCATCTTCTCGAATATGATAAATACCACCGTCATATGAGCTTGCATACACATCATTTCCTAGTTGTCTAATGGCACTAATACCATTCTTAGCAATTCGAATCGGACCTGTATTGACATCTAGCTCTGGATTCCATACCACAATATATCCCCAATAGTCTCCGCTCACAATATAGCCAGAGTCTGTCACAGTGATGGATTTAATGGAATATTGATGCTCGTTGTGCTGATTTAAAATTCTGCCTGTATGCAAATCAAACAATCGGACGTTTTTATCACGGCTGACAATGGCAATACGATCTCTTTTGCTATCAATAAATACATCATTTAACAGCTCTGTCGCCCCGATATATTCTGCTGTTAAGGACAAACTCTTTTTATCGAGAAGACAGATGGTTCCTTCAACTGCCGCTGTGATGATATGATCTCCTTCTACCTTTAATGCTTTGACCGCGCAATCATGTGCTTTAGAACGGCCGATTTCCTTTAAGTGTTCAGTCGAAATGACATGCACATAACCGCCATAAGTGCCAATATAAAATTGACGATCCTCCTCATGGAAATACACACTATTGACAGGACCTGTGTTGAGATCAAAAGAGACCATTTGCTGCAATGACTCGTGTACAATATGCACCTGACTCGCATGATCGCCCCATGCATAATAGCTTCCATCCCGTGCAACAGCCACTCCATTTGTGAGAACACCTGTTGATTTTGCGATTTCGATTCCATTCTTTCTGAATTTTCCGTCATCTGATGCAGTGATAATATCACCCGCTTCAGTCAACGCAATATCATTAATAGAAGGTGTCGCCAATTCCTGCTCATCAGAGATCACTTTTCCTTCTTGAATTGACCATTCACAATACGTTTTCCCAAAGCTGGCTCCTAAAATGGCTTGCTCGTCTTCTGTCCAAACAAGCGAGCGCTCCCATTGATATTTATGAGGCAGCAGCGTATCAATTAAATCACCGGTTTCATAATTCCACAGCTTAATTAAATGGTCATAACCCGCTGTAAGCAAGTAGTTACCGCTCGGAGAAAAATTCACACGTTTCACACCTTGTAAATGAGCTTTAATGATTTTTTTCTCCTGTAATGTAGCGGCATCATAAATGATGACCGTGCCATCGTCTCTACCAAGGGCGAATACTTCTTTTTGATTGCTGCCGCTGATGGTATCCAGCTCATAATCAAACGGGCCAATTTCACCTACAATTTCTCCTGTTTCATAGAGCCATACAAGGACATAGCCATCGTCACCAGTTGTATAAGCTTTATCCTCATGAATCCATACAGCTAATACATCCTTGCTATGTCCATGAAATTCTCTTAAAATCGCTCCCGTTTCAATATCCCAAACTAAGCATCTTCTGTCTCTGGACACCGATACAAGAAGCGTATCCTGCTTTGCAAATGCGACAGCTTCCACGTCATCCGCATGACCATATAGCGTACGAATTCTTGTATGTGTGCTAGTATCATATAATTGAATGGTATAGTCTGACGATGCACTCGCTAAATACGTTCCATTTTCCGAAAGGGATAAAGAGTTGATGATATGCTCGTGACTGCCAAGGAATGTTCCTTCTCCCGTGGCACGGTCCCATTTATAAATACAGCGGTCATAGCCACCTGTGTAGACAATTTGGTCATGCTGAGTTGATAAAACGGATGTAATCGGTCCTCTATGCATGGTTTTACACTCCCACCTTTATATGTTGTTTTTGACGAGTAACTACACGAAAACCAGTAAATCGAAAAACAGGGTCTGGGTGTTTCCCGTGTCTTCTTGCGACTCTGCATAAATCTCCGCCTCTTGCGAAGGAGCCACCTTTTAAAATGTAGTAATCACTGCCGAGTGTCTCGGTTAAATCATCTACAACCTCAATTCCGCCTTCATATATGTGATACTTGGTGTTGACCCATTCTTCGACATTGCCACCCATATCATATAGTCCAAATAGAGATCTTCCTTTTTCGTAATGACGGACAGGTGTCGTTTTTTCAATATTTGATTCGTGCGTATTACAGTAAGAGGGATCAAACTCATCTCCCCAAGGATATTGATGTCTCGTATTGCCCCTGGCAGCATATTCCCATTCTTCCTCGGTAGGGATCGATACCTCATATCCAAGCTTCCCGCTCAGCCACTGACAAAATGAGAAAGCTTCCTCGATGTCCATGCCCCAAGCAGGATGGTCTTTTCCCCCGCCAAGTTCTAGGTTCGTCAAGCTCTCTGAATAAGGCTTTCCTGTCTCGTCGCAATAGCTTTGATACCATTCATTGGTGACGACCGTATCTGAAATGAAAAATTCGCTCATATACGGCTGATAAGATGGAAATTCTTTGTACAGCCATTTTTGAAATTTTTTCTCACGGCCATAGGCTGGATTCAGAAGTTTGTCCTTCCAAAATTCTGATGCCTTTTTCATATCTTCTTCATTACTTCCAATCGTCGCATAGCCGCTTGGGATTTGAATCCAATTGATATCAGGTTTCACGCTTTTCTCCCGCCTTCTTTAAATAAACTCATCTACTGATTAATTAATTTCTTCTCATCGACCATATGCCCTGATGCTGCTTTTGCCTTTAAATACGCCTCATTATAGAGAGAGGCTTCTACCGTATGATCAAACCGTAAAACCGGAAGACCGTAAGCAGCAATGGAATCGACTTTATCTGGATTATTGGTTAAGAGATGCAATGGTTTCCCTTTGTTTAAATAGTGCAAGACAGCCGCTGCTTCCTCGTAATGCCGATCATCATCTCCGCATCCGATCAACCTGTTCGCCTCAAATGTATCCAGTTTCATTTCCTGTAATTTATACGTGAAGGCTTTGGCCATTAACCCAATAGAGCGCCCTTCTTGATTGGCCATATACACAAGCATGCCTTTTCCGTAATCGGTGATTTTTTTTAGCGATGATGCAAGCTGTGGACCGCAATCACATTTCAGTGACCCAAACACATCCCCTGTTTGGCAGACACTATGAATTCGCACAAGCGGTGGCACTTCATTTTCAAAGTCGCCAAAAAGGAGACAAGAGGAAAATGTTTGCTGCTCGGTACTCATTTGTACAATAGACTCAACCGTTGGCGTTGTATCAGCTTCTACAGACGCAAAGGCATACCATGTAAACTGCACTTCTTCATGTTCAATAGAGATCGGCAGGTTCACTGGCCCCACGAGCAAATAGTGTTTTTCTTGAAATGTAAAATGATGAATCATTGATTGTAGTTCAGCTACAAACTTGTTCATTTGTCTCCCCCTATTCATCACTGCACCCCATTGAACTCTCTCAGCGCAGTGATGGCGTGATGAATATGTGTATGCACTCCCTTTGCATCCTGAGCACCGGTTCCAGCTAGAATCATGGCTCAGGAGAAATTTCCTGTCATACTGGCTGAATAGATGTGCGATGCCAATCATCCATCAGTACCTTTCATAAAGACTCTTTTTAGACTGTCACTTGTCCAGTACAAAGGAGCAGAAATCGAGCTTCATACGCTGTATTCTCTGTAAGAGAGCAACACCATTGGATGATTCTTGAATGGAAACTGACATGCTCTTTCTCTAAAAGAATATCTCTGCTAGCTTCGAGCTGCTTTCTCCTTTACTAGAAGCTCTGGTTCTCCAAATGCACGTCATCCGGTTGTACCCTTTGATTGGATGAATAGTCCGTACTTCAATTCAGCTACATTGATTGAAGCATGACACCCGCCTAGGTATGCACCAAGAACCATCACATCAAACATCGCGTTTATCCTCCTTTGCACTAGATTTTGACAGCAATGACATGATGCTGGCTGATCCCAGCCTTCGCTTGTAATGGTGTAATCGAAACGAGCTCAAGTCCTGATGTACAAATCTTTTCTCCAAGCTGAGTATCTGAGAATGAAAAATGGAAGCGTCCATCTTCTCCGATTAAGCCTGTTTTCCACTCTTCTCCCCATACAACAAGGGAAAACACACCACCTTCATGAAGCAGCGAGGAAATCTGCTTTAAGTATCGTTCGTGGTCATCAGGGTGCTGATGGTGAAAGCAGCCATGATCTAAAATCAGATCAAACGTCAGCTCGCGCCCTTGATCAATTGACCAGGACATAAAATCTTGATGATAAAAATGGACAGGAACCTCTTTTCTCTTCTTTAATCCTTCCCATTCCTCATGCTCATAAAGATCAATGCCGGTATATGCCGACAGTCCTTGTAAATGTTCAAGAGCCCGGCCGTTCCCGCAGCCGATATCCAGCACCGAAGCAAGTGCATCCTTTTCCCTGGAACGCCATGCCTTCAGAGACATCACAGCAGCGTCTGTTAATGATGGATCAGTGGACCACATATCTGTTCTTTGCTCATAGTGTTCTTGAAAAGCCATGCGCATTTTCTCTAAATACAACCCGCTGTCTTCATGATACAAAGCCTTTTTCATCACGTGACCTCCTTCAATTCACAATCACCTTTCCTAACAAAGGTGGTTTTCAAGCAAAAAGCCTTATGATAAAATGAAAGATGGATTTTTTAGGAAATCTGTTTTCTGAAAAAGGAGAGAAGCATCCCACATGTCACTCTTCTTTTTCAGCACTCATCTTCACATACAACCACAGCCATTCAACTGTTACAGCGCCTCAGTTTGTTATACATTTTCTTCATATGAATTCACCTCCTTAACAGCGCTAAGAAAGCGCTTTCTTTATGATGATCCTCTGAATACCTTGAACAATATCATTGAGAAATAGGCATAGTAGAAAGACGAATCTACCATTCTAAGCTATCTTTCATCTATTCTTTTTTGTCTAATAGATATTTCTTCCGTATCGCTCTGCCTCAGAAGCGCTCTCCCTTAGGTCTTAATGCATCATCATTTACCGAATTGATCCTGAAATCCACCCATCAAAAATTTAACAACTAATTCCATAATAACTTGATTAAGCCAAATATATTGTTTTTAGATTATTTTGTCAACAAATTATTTCCTAAACATTAGAATGATTTTCTAATTGAAAATACAGGTATATTTCGTGGTTTTTTGACCTTAAAACACTTATTTCTACACAAAAATACAACTTAAACCAATAGAACTAAGAAATTTATCTACTAAATTACACAAGATTTTTATTTCATTTTGAAATAAAAATAAAGATATCATAATTATTTCCCGAATGGTTTTTTGTGATATTTTCACTACTATTTTCATTTTTTTGATGGTATCCTTTGATATTTCTATATTTTCAATTAGACATTTTACTGTTTATCCCAATTTTTCAACCTTTCTTATTATAGTGAAAAAGACAGATGGTAGATTTTAATTATCGCAGCATGAAAAAAAGCCCCTTACAAAAGTAAGAGGCTTTTTACGATGGCGTTTATGCCCAATTTTTCACTTTTTCATGGTCAGTCACAAAGAGAAGAACTTTTCCTTCATCTAAATGTTCTTCAAATGTCTCAGCTTCTTCTTTTGAGAAACCAATTTCGTGAATCTTATTGCGGAGTTCATCTCCCTTTTTGCTAAAGATGTTTCCAACCGCATGCTTGAGTCCAACTTCTTTTGGACCTATCGTATTGGCATCTGTGTTGCTTGCAATACGCTCAGTTCGATCATCGTCATGGGACAGAACATAAATGTCCTCTCTTGCAACACCGAGTTGTTTTAATTGCTCCACATCTCTTTGAAGTGTTTCATCATTTGAATACTCTCTTACAACAGGTTTCATTTATTATTCCTCCTTTAACGTCTTACGAATCTTTTACCCGTCACTTTTGTCATTAAACCTTCCTCCAGCACATCCATTTTTACTCTGTGAACTTAATGCGTCTATGGACTTATTTTTGACAAAAAGACTGTGAATGTGACTAAATTTTCTGAAAAATTGTATTCATTCCTTGTCATTTGTTGTACAATTCTTATACTGGAGGCTAGAAATGGGGTGGAGCTGATGTATTATTTTTCAGCTGAGCAGCAGTTTAATGCATGGGTTGTCAGTGATTTGGTGAAACAGCTTTTTCAAAAATGGAATCCTGAAGAATCAAAAGCAAAGCCGCTTACTTTGTTTGCTGAACAGCACTTTCACATCTGCATCGATTATCTCTTTTCTATTATTATTAACATTGGAGATATCGAGTCAATCGAACAAGATCCACAAGACCTGTTGTCCTCATATTTAAATATCCTTTTTCCTTTTGTGACGCACGATATGATGAAAGCCTCCATGCAAAATGCAAATGAATATTTATTAAAAGAACGTGATGCGGATGAGTATCAACTGTTTGGTTGTCTCCCGCCGCTCCTTTCTGTCTCTCTTCAAAAAAAGTAGTCCCCTTCTTTTAGATGGTGGCTGCTTTTTTGTATGTGCTTGGAAAAGACCGTATGTTTTGAACGAAAAGAAGCATCATGTTAATGTAAATCTAGGTTGCAAGTGAAAGGGAGGATTTGACATGAGTCAACAAAAACAAATTCAATTAGCAAAACGTCCAAAAGGGTTACCTACTAAAGATGTTTTTCATTTTGAAACAGTTGATATACCAACGCCGCAAGATGGCGAAGTCTTGATTCAAACGAAATATGTGTCTGTAGATCCTTACATGAGAGGACGAATGCAAGATACAAAATCCTATACACCTCCGTTCAAGCTGAATGAAGTCATTCAAGGTGGAGTGGTCGGAGAAGTCGTCGAGTCCAAATCTCCTCAATTTGAGAAAGGTGATTTTGTACTTGGATTCCTTGGCTGGCAGGAATATTCTACTGCCAAAGCAGAGTCTCTGACAAAAATTGATCCATCCATTGCGCCGCTCTCTTATTACTTAGGGATTTTGGGCATGCCAGGACAAACCGCCTATTTTGGACTTCTTGCGATTGGTCAGCCAAAAGAAGGAGAAACTGTTGTCATTTCTGGAGCCGCAGGTGCCGTTGGTTCTGTTGTCGGACAGATTGCTAAAATCAAAGGTGCCCACGTCGTAGGAATTGCCGGATCTGATGATAAGCTGGCTTATTTAAAAGAACTGGGCTTTGATGAAACCATTAATTATAAAACAACAAATGATTTAGATGACGCCATTGCAAAAGCCTGTCCAAACGGTGTCGATGTGTATTTTGACAATGTGGGCGGCGAAATCTCTGATGCTGTGATGAATCATTTGAACCGTTTTGCACGTATTCCAGTCTGCGGCGCCATTTCTTCTTATAACATTAGTGCAAGCGAAGACATTGGGCCTCGTGTGCAAACAAAACTCATTAAAACAAGTGCATTGATGCAGGGCTTCATTGTTGCCAACTACTCTGATCGTTTTGAAGAAGCGGCAAAAGATCTCGCACAATGGGTAAAAGAAGACAAACTGACTTACAAAGAAACCATTATCGAAGGTTTTGACCATATTCCAGATGCATTCCTCGGACTATTCAAAGGGGAAAATGTCGGAAAACAGCTTGTCAAAGTTTCATAAAAAGAAAGGACCCTCCATGTGGGAGGGTCCTTTTTTTATGCTTGCTTGGGCGCAAGGTGCAGCTGACCTTGCTTATAAACAATTTCCTGAAGCGAAAGATTTAGCTTTTTCGCCATTTTTTTAAGCATTGAATGCTCTTGAGATGTGACTAGGCTGATAACCGCCCCTTCTTTTCCTGCGCGGCCGGTTCTGCCTGAACGGTGGATATAGCCTTCTTCGTTTGGCAGGTCGGCATGGATCACGTAAGGCAGATCGTCAATATCGATCCCTCTTGCTGCGATATCTGTTGCAAGAAGAAGCGGGAATTCACGCTGTTCAAAAGCCTTTAAGATGACTGCACGCTCTGCTTTTTTCGCTTCACTGTGAAGCACACCAAGGTCGACATGGTGATACGCTAATTTTTCTGCATAAATGCTCAAATTCGTAATATCTCGCACAAAGACAAGTGCCTGCATGTCCTCAAGCCGTGATAGCTTTTGTAGTAATTTCACCTTGTCACGCTGATCACATAACAGGTAATAATGCCCTACCTTCTGCGCTTCTTCTTGGCTTCTGCTAATTTTCAATACTTCTGGTTCAGATGCAATGTCTTTAATCTGTTGAACGGTTTCCTCTTTCAACGTCGCAGAAAAACAAAGGATTTGTCTTTCTTTTAATGTGGATTTAATGATCGCTTGGATCGTTTTCATATGCTCTGGGACAAGAAGCTGGTCTGCCTCGTCTAACACGATCGTTTTCACTTCATGCATTTTCAGTTTCTTGATTTTGATTAACTCTTGTACGCGACCCGGTGTCGCCACCACGATATTCGGGTGTTTTTTTAGCTTTTCCTGCTGCTTCTTGATGTTTGCCCCGCCTATTAAGGAAATAGCTTTGATGTCTGAACCTTGTTTGAACTCTTGCACGACATCAAAAATTTGCATCACAAGCTCTCTTGAAGGTGCCAAGATTAAGACTTGCGGGTGTTTGATACTCACATCAATTTTATTTAAAAGCGGCAGAACATACGCAAGTGTCTTCCCTGTTCCAGTCGGTGATTCTGCGATCACATCGCGTTTTTCCGTAATCCACTCTGCTGTTTGTTCTTGTATCGCTGTTGGCTTCTCAAAGCCAGCCGCTTCAAAGTTCTTTTGAATAAATGGCTTTGCTTCTTTCAAAAATGCCCAATTTTCCGTCATGTTGATCTCCTTTATCCTCATTCAATCTATCCTTAAGTATCTCAAAATCAGCTTTGAAACGCAATTTTTCTTTTGGTGCTTTTATCGAGCCGGACAGTTCGATATAATCATGAGAGGCACTAGCCGTTTTGAATCTATTTGAGGTGTAAAAAATGATATTATCTGTTAAAGATTTAAGTCATGGCTTTGGCGACAGAGCCATTTTCCACGAAGTCTCCTTCCGTTTATTAAAAGGCGAGCATGTCGGCTTGATCGGCGCCAACGGTGAAGGAAAGTCAACGTTTATGAATATTATTACTGGCAAGCTTGAGCCAGATGCAGGAAAGGTCGAATGGGCAAAAAATGTCCGTGTCGGCTACCTCGATCAGCATACCGTGCTTGAAAAAGGAAGAACCATTCGTGAAGTCCTTCAAGATGCATTCCATTATTTATTCTCAATGGAAGCCGCAATGAATGACATTTACGAAAAAATGGGTGAAGCAGATCCTGATGAGCTAGAAAAGCTTTTAGAAGAAGTAGGCGTCATTCAGGATGCCCTGACGAACAATGATTTTTATATCATTGATTCCAAGGTAGAGGAAATTGCAAGAGGTCTTGGGTTATCAGATCTCGGGCTCGATCGTGATGTGACAGAGCTGAGCGGCGGACAGCGGACAAAAGTACTGCTTGCGAAATTGCTGTTAGAGAAGCCTGAAATTCTTCTTCTTGACGAGCCGACCAACTATTTAGATGAACAGCATATTGAGTGGCTGAAGCGCTATTTGCAGGAATATGAAAATGCATTTATCCTCATTTCACATGATATCCCGTTCCTAAACAGTGTCATTAACTTGATTTATCATGTCGAAAATCAAGAACTCACGCGATACGTTGGTGATTATGACCAATTTAAACAAGTATACGAAGTGAAAAAGCAGCAGCTAGAAGCAGCGTATAAAAGGCAGCAACAAGAAGTGGCTGAATTAAAGGATTTTGTCGCGAGAAACAAAGCACGTGTCAGCACTCGAAATATGGCGATGTCTCGTCAAAAGAAACTCGATAAAATGGACATGATTGAATTAGCAGCGGAAAAACCAAAACCAGAATTCCACTTTAAACCTGCACGCACATCAGGGAAATTGATTTTTGAAACGAAGGATTTAGTCATTGGGTATGAGGAACCGCTCTCTCGTCCATTGAATTTAAAAATGGAACGCGGGCAGAAAATTGCGTTATACGGTGCCAACGGTATCGGAAAAACGACACTGCTCCGAAGTCTTCTTGGAGAAATCTCCCCCATTTCTGGTGAGGTGGAACGCGGAGAATTCCTGCATATAGGCTACTTTGAACAAGAAGTAAAAGAGCAAAACAGCAACACTTGTATCGAAGAGGTGTGGAGCACCTTCCCATCGTACACACAATATGAAGTCAGAGCCGCCCTTGCCAAATGCGGTTTAACGACAAAACATATTGAAAGCCGTGTGTCTGTTTTAAGTGGTGGTGAAAAAGCGAAGGTCCGCCTTTGTAAGCTGATCAATGAAGAAACCAACCTACTTGTTCTCGATGAGCCGACAAACCACTTGGATGTCGATGCCAAAGAAGAATTAAAGCGCGCGTTAAAAGAATATAAAGGCAGCGTCCTATTGATTTCCCACGAACCTGAATTTTATCAAGATGTGGCCACTGAAACTTGGAATTGTGAATCCTGGACAACCAAAGTATTATAACGACAAAAAAGCCTCATATCTTTTCAACAGATATGAGGCTTTTTTCTATTAATGACCTGCCTGGATATTCACCAAATGCTTACGGCCAAGAAGCAGGATGACCATTCCTAAGAGAACAACAGCCGCCCCTACATAATAAGGGGTGCTTGCTGTGTAAGTTTCAGCGAGAACTCCCGCAATCCAAGGCGCAATCGCACCACCAATAAATCGTACAGCACTGTATGAAGATGAGGCAATTGAACGCTCAACAGGAGCTGATCCCATCACAGCCGTCGTAAGCACCGTATTGATCATGCCGAGGATTCCCCCAGCAATGACAATACCGCAAATGACCACGACCACATGTGATGTCCATATTCCAATGCCGAATAAAATCACAGCAAACGAAGCAAAGAGAACCACAAGAGCTGTTAATGTACCCAATTTGCGATGAATGACCGGCGCTGAGAAGACAGATGTCACAGCCAAAAATAATCCCCATCCAAAAAAGACATAGCCAAGACCATGCTCATCAAGATGAAGCACAAATGGCGAATAAGCTAGAAGAACAAAGAATCCAAAGTTATATAAGAAAGCAGCAGATGCCATCGTTAAAAGCCCCTTATATTTCAAGGCTCCAACAGCTTCAAATAATTTCACCTTTTTCTGCGGCTTTTGCATAGGTGGAAGCATAAAGGTAATGGCTAAAAGAGCAACGAGCATTAACACTGCCACACCAAAGAATGGCCCGCGCCAAGAGATCGTTCCAAGCTCACCGCCAAGGAGCGGCCCAACAGAAATCCCAAGACCTAGTGCCGCCTCATATAAAATGATGGCTTTCGCACTTCCGCCAACAGACACACCGACAATCACTGATAATGCCGTTGAAATAAATAAGGCATTCCCAATGCCCCATCCGCCTCTAAAACCAATTAATTCATTAATGGTTGAAGAAGTACCGCCTAAAGCAGAAAAGACAATAATAAAGATGAGTCCTAATAATAACGTCCATTTGGCACCAATACGACTAGAAATAAAACCGGTAAAAAACATCACAAAGCCGGTGACAAGCAAATAGCTCGTAAACAAAAGAGAGACCTGACTTGGAGATGCATCTAATTGTGATGCAATGGCAGGCAAAATCGGGTCTACAAGCCCTATGCCCATAAATGAAATCACACAAGCAAAGGCCACCGCCCAGACGGCCTTTGGCTGTCTAAGCAGACTCGTACGCTGTTTCAACACTTCTTCTTCCTTCATTCCATCAGAACCTTTCCTACAGTTGTTTAACAAAATAAAATAAACACGCTGAGGTGTTTATTTTTGTAATTGCTCAATCGCATGAGCCGCTCTTTCTTTCATCATTTCAAGATCCTTTTTAAAGGATTGAATCGTTTCTAGCTTTTTTGTAATCAATTGATGCTGCACAGTCAGCTGCGCATCAATATCTAACAGTTTCTCTAATCGTTCCTTCGGGTCAAGTGACAGCAAGTAGCCTTCTTTATTCAGCTCAAGCTGTTTTCCAATTTCCATAAACGATTGAAGCTCTTGTAAAGAAAAGCCAAGTACTTCTTTGGCCTGCATCACTTTCTCCAGTTCTTCCATGTCATCCTCTGAGTAAAGTCTGACACCGCCCTCTGTCCGCTTTGGTGCTGATAATAAACCAATCTCTTCATAGAAACGAATGGTCCGTTTCGTCAGACCGCTTCTTTTCGCCACTTGATCAATTTTCATCCATTCCATCACCAGTGCCTCCTGCTCATCAATTCATGTTTTATTATACACCTTTATGACCTTAACGTAAACGTTAATGTTTGATCACTTGATTTCTATTGTGGTTTGATGCAGAATAAATAGGAATTATTACGTTTTAAAGGAGGTACCCTATGCGTTCATTTCCATCCAAAAAAGAACGACACGCACAATTCGGTTCTGTCCCGCCAAGCGCTAGAACAAAACCTTGTCAAAAAGAGGACATGATAGACATCCAACAAACCGAACAGGACTTTTATTTTGATCTGGAACAGGTCGGAATTTGCCGTGTGTCGTACCCTGTACATATTTTGTCTAAAACGGCTCCACAGCACCAAACCTCTTCCGCTGATTTTACGCTGAGTACATATTTGCCAGCTCATCAAAAAGGCATTCATATGAGCCGTCTCACCGAGCAGCTTCACTCATTTTATGAGAGCGGAAAGCCGGTTGATGTGGATTCCTTAAAAGAATTGACAGCACAGCTTGCCAAGCATATGAATCAGCCATCTGCCTCGATTCAAGTTTCCTTTCCGTGGTACATGGAAAAAAAGAGTCCCATCAGCGGAAAGTCCGGTTTGATGCATGCAGACGTGCAATATGACATCCACTTTCATGAAGAAAACGGATGGATTTGTCATATTGGCTGCACTGCTCAAGTGACAACGTTATGTCCTTGTTCAAAAGAAATCAGTGAATACGGCGCACATAATCAGCGCGGTACTGTATCTATTCAGGTAGAGCTGTTTGAACAAGGTCAACTCCCTGATGACATGAAAGCAGATCTACTGCAGATCATCGAGTCTAATGCGAGTGCGCCTCTTTACCCTGTACTCAAAAGACCAGATGAAAAACACGTGACAGAAGAGGCCTATGAAAATCCACGTTTTGTAGAGGATGTTGCGAGGTTAATTGCGGTAGAGCTGTATGAGCAACACTGGATCAAAGGGTTTCAAATCGAGTGCCGCAATGAAGAATCCATTCATCAGCACGATGCTTATGCGAAATGTTCTTATCAAAAAAAACTGTAGAATATCTCTACAGTTTTTTTGCCAAACTTTAATTACTTTCTAATTCCTCAATCATCATAGACAGTTCTGTCCAGCGATCCATCGCTTGTTCTAATTCTTCAGCGACGGCTTTTTGCTTGTCCATCAGCTCTTGAATTTTCCCGAAATCACTGCCAGCCTCAGCAATGCTGGCTTCGAGCTGCTGGTGTTTGTCCTCTAATGCTTGTATCCGATCTTCAATCCCATCCCATTCAAGCTGGTCCTTATAGGATAGTTTTTTCCTCTTTTTCGGTGCAGCTTCTACTTGTTTTTCAGCAGGTTTTGTCTCTGTTCGCTTCTGTTCTTTTTCTTGCGCCATGTAATCGCTGTAAGCACCTTGGAAGTGTGAAATACGTCCATTTCCTTCAAACACAAGCAGACGATGGACGACTCGGTCTAAGAAATAACGATCATGCGACACGGTGATGACTACGCCTGGGAACTGCTCCAAATAATCCTCTAAAATGCTGAGCGTCTCTGTATCAAGATCATTCGTCGGCTCATCTAAAAAGAGAACATTCGGCTCTTCCATCAATACCTTCAATAAATACAATCTGCGGCGCTCTCCCCCTGACAGCTTGCGGATAAACGTGCGCTGCATGGATCTAGGGAATAAAAATCTCTCCAACATCTGCTCTGCTGTCACAATGACGCCATCTGCCGTTTTGACAATTTCAGCTGTTTCTTTGATGTAATCAATGATATTCAGCTCTTCATTCATTTCGTTATGGTCCTGCGTGTAATAGCCAATGCGGACTGTTTGTCCAATGGTCAATTGTCCATTCGTCGGTTCGATTTTACCCGCCAGGCAATTGAGTAAAGTCGTTTTGCCCACTCCATTCGGTCCGATAAATCCGATACGATCACCTGGCACGACTAAATCGCTGAACTGGTCCACAAGGGTTTGACCAGCAAATGTGATGCTGATCTCTTCTGCCTCAATCACTTGTTTTCCAAGCCGGTGAGAACCGATCGCAAAATCAAGCTCTCCCTTTGCATCAGGTCCCTTTTGATCCTTCAGCTCTTCCACTCTGCCGATACGTGCTTTTTGCTTTGTCGTTCGAGCCTTTGCCCCTCTTCTGAGCCATGCAAGCTCACGTCTAAGCAGGTTTTGACGTTTCGTTTCTTTTACTTGAGCTTCTGCTTCTCGTTCCGCTCTTTTTTCTAAAAAGACTTCATAATTTCCTTTATATGTGTAAAGCTGCCCCTGATTTAATTCATAAATCCGATTGGCGACGCGGTTTAAGAAATAACGATCATGGGTGACAAGAATGACAGCCCCGCTGTATTGACTCAAATATCCTTCAAGCCATTCAATGGTTGCGTTGTCTAGATGGTTTGTCGGCTCATCTAAAATCAGCAAACCCGCAGGCTGGATTAAATTTTTGGCGATCGCCACACGCTTTTTCTGTCCGCCTGATAACGCATGAACAGATCGGCTCACATCTTTAACGCCAAGCTTTGTCAAAATCGTTTTCGCCGAAAGGTTCGCATCCCATGCGTCGTCCTGATCCATTTTATTTTGCATACGCATAAGCGCTTCTTGTTTTGCCTCGTTTTGTGGATCATGCTCTAAATCAGCCAGCGCCTTTTCATAGGCTTTCATCGTTTGAATCATCGGTGCTGTTCCTGAAAAAATATAGTCGAGAATCGTTTCATCCCCGCTCATTTCAGGATCTTGCTCGAGAAATTCGATATCAAGTGTCCCTGCCTTTGTGATGTCGCCTTCCTCAAATGATTCAAGTCCTGCAATGACTTTTAAAAGCGTTGACTTCCCTGTTCCATTCGGTCCAATTAACCCGATGCGTTCCTTTGGTTCTATATGAAAAGAGATATGGTCAAACAGCGTTTTTTCGCCATAGGTTTTATATAATCCTTCTACATTCAATAAACTCATTTTATCAGCCCTTACATAGATTCTTCCTTTATTTTAAATCAGCCAGTAGCAGAAAACTAGTTTTAAAAAACCCGCTTCTGAAAAGAATGTTTCCTTTTGATGCTCGATACACTATGAAGAGGTGATCTAAAGATGATAACCATTAGTTTATGTATGATTGTGAAAAATGAAGAGGAGGTTTTGGCTGACTGCCTGTCTTCTGTTCAAGACATTGTAGATGAGATGATCATTGTTGATACAGGATCAACAGATCAAACAAAGGACATTGCTCACTCCTTTTCAGCAAAGGTACTCGACTTTGAATGGGTCCAGCATTTTGCAAAAGCACGCAATTTCGCTTTTTCCCATGCGACAAAAGAGTATATCTTATGGCTGGATGCCGACGATGTCCTACTTGAAGAGGACCAGCAAAAACTGCTTCAGCTCAAACAGACGCTTGATCCCGCAGTAGATGCCGTCTCGATGTTTTACCACGTTGGATTTAGTGAGGACGGTCAGGTGAATTTTAAATATAGAAGAAACCGGCTCGTCAAGCGTGCCTTGAACTTTCAGTGGTACGGGGCCGTTCATGAGTTTCTTCAGGTGTATGGCAACATCTTACCGGCTGATATCGCCGTCACCCATCAAAAGCGTAAGAAAACAACCGCTGGAGAGCCTGGACGCAATCTGCGCATTTATGAAAACATGCTTGCAAAAGGCGAAGAGATGACGCCTCGCGATCTCTTTTACTTCGCCAATGAATTACGAGATAACAAGCAGCATGTGAAGGCGATTCGCTTTTATCACAAATTTTTAGCCACAAAACAATGCTGGATTGAGGATGAAATTCGCACATGCCAAAATTTAGCTGACTGCTACTATGCAGTCGGTTTTGAGGAAGCCGCCTTATCCTCCTTATTGCGATCCTTCTTATATGATCAGCCCCGTCCAGAATTTTGCTGCCGGATTGGGGATCATTTCAAAGCACAAAATAAATACAAAGCGGCCATCTATTGGTATGAGCAGGCACTGAAAGCGCCTGAAATTGAAACAGCCTTTACACTGACACAATATAAAACATGGTATCCTCACCTTCAGCTTTGCTATTGTTATTATCAGCTCGGTGATTTGGCTCAAGCCAAAACCCATCATCTTGCATCTTCAGCCCATTACCCCACACATCCGAGTGTGCTGTACAATGAAAAAATATTTGCTGAACAAACGTAAATCTCCTGTTATCACATCCGCCTGTCACATGACGGCGGATGTCTTTTGATACACATTAGCCTTTTGTGACATTTAACGCTTTAGTGATTTAAAGCGTTTTTCAACCAATTGACTAAATTGTCATTTACGCATATACTAACATTCGTCTTACGAAAAGATTTATCCATTAGGAGGTCAACATGAGTTCTTTATTTAGAAAAAAGTCTCTCGACCAGCTCATGCTTGAAAGTCAAACGAAGCGGCTGAGCCGTTCTTTGAATACATTTGATTTAATCTTGCTTGGCATTGGCTGTGTGGTCGGGACTGGAATTTTTGTGATAACGGGGGTTGCGGCTGCGAAAGATGCGGGACCTGCGATTATTATATCTTTTATTTTGGCTGCGATCGCATGCGCCCTTGCTGCTTTTTGCTACGCTGAATTTTCCTCGTCCATTCCAGTGTCAGGAAGTGTCTATACGTATTCTTACGCAACACTTGGAGAATTCCTCGCCTTTTTAATGGGCTGGGATTTAATGCTTGAATATGTTGTTGCGCTCTCTGCTGTGGCAAGCGGATGGTCATCCTATTTTCAATCACTGCTCAGTGGATTTGGTCTGCACATACCGAAGGCTTTATCGGCTGCACCCGGAGCCGCTGATGGGGCCATCTTTAACCTGCCAGGCGCACTCATTATTTTACTCATTACCTTTATTGTCTCAAGAGGCGTAAAAGAGAGCACGAAGCTGAATAACATCATTGTGCTCATCAAAATTGCCATTGTCCTCCTCTTTATCATTTCAGGCTTTGCTTACGTTAAACCTGAAAATTGGACACCTTTTATGCCAATGGGCTTCCATGGCGTGATTGCTGGAGCGGCCACTGTCTTTTTTGCTTACCTTGGATTTGATGCAATCGCTAATGCATCTGAAGAAGTCAAAAACCCACAAAAAGCGATGCCGATCGGAATCATCGGTGCGCTCGGTGTTTGTACCATTTTATACATCGGGGTTTCATTTGTCTTAACAGGCATGGTTCACTACACGAAGCTGAATGTCAGTGACCCTGTCGCTTTCGCTTTACAAGTGGTTGGCCTGAATAGTGTCGCTGGTATTATATCGGCAGGTGCTATTATCGGGATTACGACAGTGTTAATTGCACTTGTCTACGCTCAGGTTCGTTTAACCTTTGCTATGAGCCGAGATGGACTCATGCCGAAAATCTTTTCAAACGTTCATCCAAAATCGAAGACACCGGTTGCCAACACTTGGCTGACAGGCGCTGTTGCGGCATGTATCGTTGGTTTCGTCAACTTATCAACACTTGCTAATTTAGTCAGCATCGGTACACTTGCGGCCTTTACGGTGATCTCGATCGCTGTGATCATACTCCGGAAAAAACATCCGAATATGAAAACAGCGTTTAAAGTACCCTTTGTTCCTGTCCTTCCCATCATTAGTGCGGTCATTTGTATGATCTTGGCTGCCACACTGAAATGGGAGACATGGCGAGCCTTCCTCATCTGGGTAGCCATTGGTGTCGTTGTGTACTTCACCTATGCAAGACGCAAAAGCCATCTGAATCAAACACAATAGAAAAGAGACACGGGGTATCCCGGTCTCTTTTTTGTTTAAATCACACTGTTTTTCACTGAATTCGAATCCACCATATCTGGATCGAGTACGCTTGAAATCGGAATGACAAGCGGTGAACAATCTCCATTGTCCTCACCAAAACCCTGGTTCAATTTCATCGAGAGAAAATAATCGATCTGCTGATAAGGTCCTAGCGTCAGTGATGCCCCCCGATCCATTGCATTGATTTTAAAAGCACCGACATTGACGACTGAGGGTGAGAATAACATCACACATCACTTCCTTGGAATAGGTTTAGCTGCTGGCGAAAAAGAGGCAGGTGAGTCCACTTGATCTCGATCATCTACATGGCTCTTTGTTCCGACAAAACCGCTGGCATCTCCAAAATTCTGTCCGTACCCCTGATTTTTTTTATCTGAGTTTTGCCACTCTGCTAACAAATTTTGTCCGACATTCACCGCCGACGCATTTTCAAAGGAATTAATTTTTAACATGAAAATATTAATATTGATATACGGAGTTGGTTGAACCACAGATAAACCTCCTTTTTATAGGTATATGCGAGCACCCATCAAGTATGTTAACAGGAGGTCTTCACATGGACTTCGAAAAAATGAAGCAGTGGATGGACATTGCCCAGCAAATGCATGGAGATGATTTTTGGAAAATGATATTCGATGATGAGCAAAGATCTCCCTTTATGGCAAATGGTCCGTCTCCCTTTACATTCTCGCAGCAAGATCAGCGAGGAACAGATGCATCGTTTCCACCAGTCGACATTGTGGAAACCCCTACTGAATTTCAGTACTTAATTTATCTGCCTGGCTACCGGAAGGAAGATGTTCAGGTGCTGTCATATGGTGAATATTTAGTTGTAAAAGGACAGCGTTTTTCCTTTTTTAACGAACAAGATTTTCGCCAAAAACAAGGAAAGTATGGTCCGTTTGAAAGAAAAATTCGGCTCCCAGATATGATTCTTGGTCAAATGAATGCGGCCTTTAAAGACGGCGTGCTATACATTCGCCTGCAAAAGGATGAAGGAAAAGCAACTGCGATAATCATAGATGACGAATATTGATACTGACTGCGTCTATTAGATCACGATCATCAATCGTTTCAATCGGCAAGATCGTGATCACGCCATCGGCATTTTGTTCACCAAAACCATTGTTTCTTTTGATCGTCGAGCAGTGATTTCGTACGATCGTCGAACCGAATGTCATCGAGGACCCTGTACCAATCGTATTCGTCTTCATATGGGTAATCTGAATGCGTGTAGGCAGCATGCACTTCTCCCCTTTCATGTATCTCTATAAGTATATACCGGGCAGCTTTTCCATAGACTAGAGCAAGGCGAAAGAAAAGGTTGTGGTCCACTTGAAACATTTCATTCAATCACTCTTTAAAAAAACCGAAGCCAGTCCATCCCCATCTGTCGTCGAGCTAGAAAAAAGACTCACCGCTCTTGAGCAGAAAATGTCTGCACCTGCTCCGCCTGTCTCGGAGGATACGCACATTCACATTGAATCACTGCATGTGGACAAAATTGACTACCATTTAGAGTTTGGTGAGCTTTCCATTGATCAGCTTAAAGGCAGACTCAACATTGGAGCTACCTATTACACGCCAAAGGACCCGCACCTCAAAAAGGCAGCTTCAGTACCGAAGCCAAAAGAAACAAAAACACCAAAAGTCTCCATTCGATCAAAGTCTTCATCTCAGCACGACCGGAAGCCAGAAATAAACCGCAAGCACAATCGCTACAATACTGATCACATTTAGCCAAAAGCCAGCCTTGACCATATCAGATATTTTCAGCACGTCCGCACTAAAGACAGCCGCATTTGGTGGTGTGGAGATTGGCAACATAAACGCACATGAAGATGCTAACGCAGCCGCAGCCATTAAGCCGTACGGCTCCATGCCAATTGCAAGTCCAAGCCCGACTGTAATCGGAATGATCATGTTCGCAACTGCTGTATTAGACATAATTTCGGTCATAAATAAAATAGAAGCCGTTAAAATAATTAGCAGCATGAGGTACGACAGCCCATTTAAATGCTGTAAATTTTCCCCGATCCATCCTGTTAGATTCGTTTCCGCAAATCCTGTAGCAAGCGAAAGCCCGCCTCCAAATAAAAGCAATAGCCCCCATGGCAACTGCTTCATATCCTGCCATTCTAGTATTCTCTCTCCATTTGTCGCTGGAATGAGAAATAACAGCATCGCCCCAAAAATTGCGATCGACGTATCCGAGACAGGAAGCCCGCCAAACAAAAAGATTTTAAAAATCCATAAAAAAGCCGTCATAAGAAAAATAGCAAAAACCCATTTTTCTTCTTGTTTCATTTTGCCTAAATCCTCTAAACCCTTCTGTATAAACGCCGCTCCCATTTCACCTGTGTGCTCTACCTTGAACTGTATCTTGGTCAAATACAGAAATAAGAGAATGAGCAGAACAGCCGCCACCGGAAAACCAAACAAAAACCATTCAAAAAACATAATTTCTCGATCTAATAGCTTTTTTGACATCGCTGCAAAAACAGCATTTGGCACAGACCCAACGAGTGTTGCCAGCCCGCCAATAGAGGCTGAATAAGCGACCGATAATAGGATGCTTTTACTGAATCGGTCAAGAGATGCACCAGACAAAATATCGTTCGCCTTCACCTCTTTAATCACAGCCAGTGCCACAGGCAGCATCATCAGTGCTGTGGCTGCATTTGAAATCCACATAGATAAAAAGGCCGTTGCCATCATAACCCCTAATACAATGCGGTCACTTCTTGTGCCAATGATGTTTAAAATATGTAAGGCCATTCTTCTATGTAAATTCCATTTTTCAATAGCAATGGCAATCATAAATCCGCCCATGTACATAAAAACAATCGGGTCTCCATAAGCTCTTGATGTTTGCTCCATCGATAGCCCGCCAAGTGTTGGCAAAAGGATGATGGGCAATAAAGAGGTAGCCGGTATAGGCAAAGCTTCTGTGACCCACCATGTCGCAGTCCAAGCCGTAACGCCCAGTACCACTCTTGGTGCATAGGTCAATTCACTTTCTGGAATGAGCAAAAAAATAAGCAAAAAGAAGATCGGTCCAAGAACAAGTCCAGTCAGATTCACTTTTTTATAAACGATCACAATTCCTCCTTCATGAAAACGCTTTTAATTTTTTCTAATTTTTCACATTCGATGATCACATAAAAAATCCTTTAAATCATAAGAAAAAATGAAGATATCCTTAAGCAGCAACTGTGTCTTGCTTCATATTTCCACTTCATGACTTGGTCTATTTTCATAGGAGAAACTATACAAATCCTACACAGTAACTGTAAACTATAGAGGATCTAATCAAAAATTGAGGTGTTTTCATTGTATACAGATCAACGAAAATCATTTTGGAAACAGAAAAAAGTCATCATTCCCCTTCTTAGCATCATCGCGATTGCTGCTGCTCTCTTTTTCTTAAAAGATACGCTTTTCTCAAAAGAAAAAGAGGCGCTGAAAGCCGCTGAATCCTTTACGAAACATCTGGAGAAAAAAGAATTCACAAAATTGGCAGATGAGGTCACAAGCGGCTCTCTGAAAGCCAATGACTTTTCTAAAAAACAACTTGCCGAAAAATACGATCATATCTTTAGCGGCATCGGTGCGAATGAACTAAACGTCTCAAACGTCAACGTAGAAAAACAGGATAAAGGAAATGGGTATCAATTCACCTATGAAGTCACGATGAAAACGTCACTTGGAAAACTGAACAAACTCTCTTACAAGGGCGTTCTCTCCGAAGAGGATAACGAGTGGAAAGTAGACTGGAAACCAAATCTCATCTTCCCGCAAATGGAAAAGGGTGACACCATCAAAGTGACAACGGATCCTGCGGTACGCGGAAATATTGTAGATCGAAAAGGGCGCACGTTAGCAGAAACAACTGGTGGACACGCACTTGGCATCATCCCTGGAAAGCTCGGGACAGGCACGGAAAAAGAAAGCAACATCAAAAAAATCAGCAGCGCTTTTGATATAGATGAAGAGCTGATTCAAAATCAGCTGAAACAAGCATGGGTCACAGATGACACATTTGTCCCGCTAAAGTCTATGTTAGAGCAAAAGCCGATTCCAAAAGACATAAATGGCGTCACCTATCAAACGAAGGAAATGCGCTACTATCCATATAACGAAGCCGCTGCTCATCTGACAGGCTATGTGGGAAAAGCAAATGCGGATGATATCAAAAGAAATCCAGCTTTAAAGGCGGATCAAATCATCGGCAAAACCGGCCTTGAATTCACATTTGACAAGAACTTAAGAGGACAAGATGGCGGAAGCATCCTCATTATCCATGATGAAACAGGTATTGAAGAAACATTACAAAAAACAGACCGAAAAGACGGAAAAACAGTCAAACTGACCATTGATGCATCTTTACAGAAAAAAGCCTATCAACAGCTGAAAGGTGAAAAAGGGGCTGTCACCATTATGAATCCATCATCAGGTGATTTATTAGCGCTTGTCAGCACCCCTTCTTACGATGTCAATTTAATGACCAACGGGATCACGCCTAAACAATACCAAGCATACAGTGAAAATCCTGATCTCCCATTCCAAGCTCGATATGCGAGCAGATATGCACCAGGATCTACTTTCAAAACCATTACAGCAGCGATTGGACTGGAAACAGGTGTCACAAAACCTAATAAAGTGCGCACCATTCATGGACTGAAATGGCAAAAGGATCAATCATGGGGAAATTATCGCATTACACGGGTTCATGACAAAGAACAAGTCAATATGGTCGATGCCCTCGTGTACTCAGATAATATTTATTTTGGACAGGAAGCCCTTGAAATCGGCAAAGATACTTACGAGAAAAAAGTGAAAACATTTGGGTTTGGTGATGATTTAAACATGCCGTTTACAATGAAACCAGCACAAGTGTCTAACGACGGGATTCAATCAGACATCTTACTTGCCGACTCAGCATATGGCCAAGGAGAATTACTCATGTCTCCAATTGAACAAGTACATGCCTATTCTCCATTTGCAACAGGAGGAAAGCTTGTGTACCCTCGAGTCATTCAGAATGAAAAAACAGCATCACCAAAACAGATCATCAAAGAAGATACAGCAAATACGGTGAAGGATGCACTAACTCAAGTCGTCACCAATTCAAACGGAACTGCTCACTCGTTGCAAATAAAAGGGGCTGATATAGCCGCTAAAACGGGAACAGCGGAACTAAAGAGCAAACAAGGTGCGACAGACGGTACTGAAAATGGATTTTTACTTGCGTTTAATCCTAAAAAAGAAGATTACGTCCTCGTCGGCATGATTGAAGGTGTGAAAAACCGTGGAGGCAGTGGACTTGTCATTCAAAAAATGAAGCCTGTCATCGCTTCTTTCTATAAATAACCCTTAAGAGACACACGCTCCATCAAGCGCATGTGTCTCTTTTTTTCTAAATCATGACAATTTGCTATTGTTTTATAGTTCACCTTATGAATAAAATGAGGAGAATGAAAAAAAGAAAACAAGTTGAATGAAAGGAGGAAGTCTCATTGGCTATTGCTGCTCAAACAAAGAATAAACCTCAAAAAGCGGTCACCGGTTCAACGGTTTATCCTATTTTATTGATTATTGGTATTTGCCATATGCTCAACGACACATTGCAAGCCGTGATTCCTGCCATGTTCCCTATTTTAGAACGCTCAATGGGGCTGACCTTTACTCAATTAGGGCTAATCGCCTTTACATTAAATATGGTCTCCTCTGTCATGCAGCCTGCGATCGGGTGGTACACAGATACACGGCCGATGCCCTATGCGCTGCCTATCGCATTATTTTCAAGTGCTGTCGGCATTCTCGGCCTTGCGTTTGCGCCATCATTTGCGACCATCCTACTGTGCGTCGTCTTTATTGGACTCGGCTCTGCGATTTTCCATCCAGAGGGCTCACGGGTTGCCAACATGGCAGCTGGTCCTAGACGGGGTCTTGCTCAATCCATCTATCAAGTCGGTGGAAATACAGGCCAAGCCTTTGCTCCGCTAATCGCTGCATTAATGCTCGTCCCTCTCGGTCAGCCAGGTGTGGCTTGGTTTACGATTGTTGGAATGATTGCTGTCGGTTTCCTTCTTTATATTTCAAGATGGTACGCAGGAAGACTTCAAACCATTCGAGCACAAGCGAAAAAAGCGCCTGCAAAAGCAGCAAGATCTGAACTTCATCGCAAGTCAGCGCTCACAGCACTTGGCATTATCGTCTTTCTTATTTTCGCACGTTCTTGGTATGGAAATGCGATCTCGAATTTCTATGCGTTTTATGCGATTGAACAATATGGTTTGACGATTAAAGAATCACAAACTTATATTTTCTTATTTCTTATATTGGGTGCGATTGGGACATTTTTAGGCGGGCCGCTTGCAGACCGCTTCGGCAAGAAAAACGTCATTTTAATTTCTTTATTAGCATCCTTTCCGCTTGCCCTGCTTCTCCCATTTGCCGGACCAGTTTTTGCTTATGTTTTACTTGGACTCATTGGGATCATTCTGACCTCAAGCTTCTCTGTCACCGTGGTCTATGCCCAAGAACTATTTCCCGGGAAAATTGGCACAATGTCTGGTTTAACTGTTGGGCTTGCGTTTGGTATGGGAGCGATTGGATCCGTTGCCCTCGGCTCATTAATTGATGCAGTCGGTTTAACGCCTACCATGATCGGTGTCGCCTTTTTACCGATATTAGGCATCCTAGCCTTCTTACTGCCAAGCGATCAGACCATAGCGAAATGGAATGAATCATAAAAGGTAAAAACCGCTCAATAAATGAGCGGTTTTTTCATATCTCATAAAAATGCGTATCAGGAACATGCTTCTTTGCAATAAACCCCTGCTGAAAGTCTGGAAAGACCTTTTGCACCTGTTTAATTTTCAGATGAATCAAATCCGCATACGGAATATACAAATGATCCACAAGAGTGTGTTCTGTCATATAGTAATACCAATTCAGATTAAAGGTATTTTCATCAATGATCGTAAAGGCAGAGAAATGATAGAACAGCAGTGGACATTCGTCGAGATACATATCTCCTTTCACAACGGAGAGCTTATAGTTTTCAATATTCCAAATCGCTGCATTGGCACCTTTAGATGCCACCACATGGACACCCTCAAAATCATCGACCCATCTTTCAACATACCGCTGATCACCATATGTCTTTTTTTCCGTATCCATTTCTACTGTACAGTGCGCAATGCAGTTCTCTTTCCACTGCGTCACAGCCCGTTTGGCCACATCTGTGTTTCGACAGCCTACAAACCCAGTATTAAAACGGCCGGATAATTCATAAAAGTGATAGAATCGCTTGGAATTCATATGATCTGTCAAAAATACATGAGCGAGTGGATTTTCTGCAAATATCGCCTCTGGATCATGATAAAAATACAAATCCGTATCCAAATGAGCGAGATAATCTGCATCAGAGGACTCAAGAATTTTGAGTAGAAACGCAGGCTTAAGCGTCCAGCAATACTCGTGGAACGTACGATCCGCCTTTGCTTTTCGCAGCGAATCATCTTCCACATCTTCAAGCTGTTCATATTGGACATGTGGATGAGGAAACTGACTTAACACCTTGTAAGCCAAAGGATCAGCACATAAGACAGAAAGTTTGTATGATTGAGCCGTCTGCTCAAGTGAATGAATCAGTGCCAGCAGCTTAAACACATGGGTATTCGACACAATGGTTGTGAAATGATAGGATGCCATCTACAACACATCCACTTGGAACAAGTCAACATGCAGCAGCTCTTTTGTGAGCCCTTGAATGGCCTCGGCCAGCACCGTGCATCCATGTTCCTGCTTGGCAAGCTGAGCCGCCTCTGACAGCTTTTTCAAAGGGAAATGCTTTGCCGTCAGCACGTCCTTTTGATCACGTTTAATGCCCACATTCCGCTCTGTGATCATATGAAGCAGCTCCAAAAAATAAGCGAGCAGATCATCATATGCTTCATTCTTACGCAGCTGGCGAATGTCTTTCACGATATCATTTGTCACGGTATGAGAAAATGGTCCAGAGAAAGCCAGATGAACATCAATCGAATCAATATTGTTGTACTTCTCGCACATATACAAAATGTTATATTTGATGTCATCGAATGACGTTAAATTACTTGGATGTTCCTGATGCACACTCAAAATATCCTCACGCAGTTCAAATGAGAGGCCAAGCTGATGCAGACGAATGCCTAAATCATAATCCTCAAACCCGTATCGAACGATTTTTTCATCAAACATCCCTAGTTCCATGACATGCTTTCGCTTGACGGAAGAGTTATTTGTGATAAAAAATCGCCACGGCAATTGATAAGAACTTAAATCATAGTCGTACGTGCTTAAAATGTCTTTCAGGATATCAATAAATTCGGACTGCAAGTCGAAGCTTCTCTCTAGAAATGCGCCGCTTTTCACTTCCTCCATCGACACAAGAGACGTTTTGTCTTTCATTTTCCGCTGATACAGCCCTTGTTTTTTTAATCGATTCACATGATCTTGATCAAAACCGGTGTAAAAATAACGGTAGATTCGCTTCCAGCATACACCGCAAATGACACGGTCCTCATGATCAGCATGTGCCTCTGCGTGCTTTTGAATAAATTGGGGCTCTGCCAACATATCGCTGTCATGGAATATTAAAAGGTCTCCCTCTGCCTCACGAATGGCATGATTGCGCCCCTTGGCAATTCCTTGATTGACAGGAATACGCACCTTTTTGAATGGAAAGTTCACCTCAATGTGTTCGAGCATTTCCATCGTGCCGTCCGTTGACCCATTATCAGCGACAATGACCTCAAATGGAATATCGGTTTCCTGAAGCGTTAAGGAAAAGAGGCTCCCTTCTAAACGCTCTTTCGCATTATAACTCGGAATAATGACGCTGACCTTCGGCTTTTCATTCATGCGCCATCCTCCTCCAGTTTGGCATAGCCGTTAAACATCGGATTGACTTGTTCTACCGATTCAATCACATGACGCAGCACTTCCCGATAGGCTTCTTGGAAAAATGGCAAGTCATCTCTTCCTTTTTCATGGATTTGCTGCATATCATCTTTGCTTAAGATCCGAAAACCACTGAAATGATAGCAAATGAGTGGGCTTCCATCCTCAAGCAAAATACGTCCATTCTCTTCCTGATAAGAATGCTGGCCATAATTCCAGTGACCAATATTCACACCCTTTGTTTGAATATCTTCTACTTTTTCAAACAGCACCGGCATATGATCCAAATACCCTTGATCGCCAAATTTCCCCTCTCCAGGCGCATTTTTGCATTCTTTTAGACATTCTTCTTTCCACCAGCTCAGGCACTTTCGGCCGGCTTCATCTCCTTTAAAATGCAGGAACCCTGAATTATAGCGCCCTAAAAGTTTCTGAAGCATCTTCACTTCCTCTGGATCAAAGCTTGGAATGACAATATCCCCTCTTGATAGAAGCACAGAGGCATCAGGCTGGTTTTGAAAAATCACTTGTGGACTCTCATAAAAGAACAAATCCGCATCAAGATACGTCACTTCCTCCGCCTGGTCCTGCTTAAATAGCCACTCAATCCAAATCGGTTTTAATGTCCAGCAATATTCCGAATCATTTCGTTCCTTTTTGATCTCTAGAAGCTCCGGCGTTTCAAGCTCACGCACATGAACAAGATCGACATGCGGGAAATTCATTTGATGAAGCAAATCAAATGCAGCATCATCCATACATAACGTTTTGATGACAGCATCATCTTCTACTTGCTTCAACGATAAGAAAAACGCAATGGCTTGATAAAGTCTTCCACTTGATAGAACCGTACAATATATGCTGTTCATCTGTATACACCTCTATTTTTGAAAGAATTCGCGATACCATTCAATTGTCTTTTCTAACCCTTCATCAATGGAGTAATCAGGCTTCCAATCAAGCAGCTTTCTCGCCTTTTCTGCTGATAAATATTGATGCTTAATCTCATGCGTTCCTTGATTCAAAATACGAGGTTTTAGTTCACTGCCCATCGCCTTTAAGATTTTATCAACGAGCTCAAGCACAGTCAGCTGAATTTCATTACTAAAGTTAAATGCTTCTCCTGCAAGCCCTTTTTCCTCCATTTTTTCAGCTAGCAGTAAATAAGCCTTGACCGCATCTTCAATATAGAAATAATCACGGATAAAGGTTCCGTCACTTCTAATTTCTGGCGCCTTTCCCTCTAACACAAGCTGGATGGTTTGCGGAATGATTCGGTTAAAATTCAAATCCCCGCCTCCATATAAATTACCGCAGCGCGTAATACAAACCGGAAGACCATATGTGTTGTAGTACGTGTGAGAAATTAAATCTGCACAGCTTTTTGACACATCATATGGGTGCTTGCCGTTAAGCGGCATGTCTTCATCATAAGGAAGCTGTTCTTGATCCCCGTATGCTTTATCACTCGATGCCACAATCACTCGTTTGATAAGCGGCTGCCTTCTGCATGCCTCCAGCACATTCCATGTTCCTAAAATATTGGCTTCAAATGTAGAAACTGGGTGACGATTTGCGACCCCAACAATCGCTTGGGCGGCCAAATGAAAGACTGTATCAATCTCATATTCTCCTAACGCACGTTCTATCGTTTGCATGTCCTCCAGTGCGCCTTGGACGACATTCATCTTTTCAAATTGACTGCCTTGATATAAGTTCGATCTTGGCACCTGATCACGTACAAGCCCTGTTACGTTTGCTCCTTGATCTATCAATTCCTTGACGAGGTAACTCCCTAACAATCCCGTACACCCGGTCACAAATACGTTTTTCCCATTCCAAAATCCGCTCATGCTGTCACCAAACCTTCCATGGTTGTTTTCCTTCAGTCCACATGCCGTTGATTTCTTTCAAGTTTTTATACGTATCAATTGCTGTCCAAAATCCGTGGTGCTCATAGACTGCAAGCTCTCCATCATTCGCCAGATTTTGAAGAGGCTCTGCTTCGAACACACATTGATCATCATCTGTTAAATAATCAAAAACCTTTGGAGACAACACAAAAAATCCTCCATTGATCATCCCGATACTGTCTGTCTTCTCAGAGAAGGATTGTGCCATCCCGTTATACACCTTCAGCGTGCCGTACTGTGATTTCTTTTCAATTCCTGTGACAGTGGCAGCTGCTCCAAGCTCTTGATGGCGCTTGAGTAAATGAAACATATTGATATTGGCAAGTCCGTCCCCGTACGTCATCATAAATGTCTCATCACCAATATAATCCTGTACCTGCTTTAGCCGCCCGCCTGTCATCGTATTCTCACCCGTATCTAAAAAGGTGATTTTCCAGTTCTCCGAATTACCTAAAAGCTTCATTTCCCCTGTCGACATATCCAGCTGCATGCTGTGATGCCGCCAGTCGTAGTTGAGAAAATACTCTTTGATTTTCTCTCCTTTATATCCAAGCAATAAGATAAACTCGTCTACACCGTAATACTGATAGATTTTCATAATATGCCATAGAATAGGCCGATCTCCGATCATAGCAAGTGGTTTAGGAAGCGCTTGTGTGACCTCACTCATTCTCGTTCCCTTTCCTCCGCAGAGAATGACTGCTTTCATCTTCTCCCCTCATCTCTCTATGAAAATTTTTGATTGAAAACCCTATCTTCATGCGGAAAATCAGTACATGTACCCTTATACTTTGTCCGACATCAGGTTTTGAATCTACTCTATTCATATGTCGGAATAAGAGAGGGTGCCACCTAGCATTTAACTATTTTTACAAACAAAAAAGAGCGAGATTTGCATTCTCGCTCTTTCAAAGTTTAAATTGTATATTTTCAGGGTAGATGGTATGATAAACATGTGCATATACAGCACAAACAGCCTCTTTCGATAAAGAGACTACTAGATTGAATGAACTCAAGTGGCAGCTTGCTTCATTCTTAATATGAATCACGGAGGTGAATTCCCATGGCACAAAATGTACTTTGTGAAGTGAACTCTTGCCGTTTTTGGGCTGACAACAGCTGTACAGCTTCTACCATTAAAATTGGTAAAAGCACAATGACTGACGTGACTCGCAATGCTGAAACGGATTGCGAAACATTTGAAACAAAATAATACATGATTTTCTGAGATGAAGGAACTGGCAGGTTCCTTCTTTTCTTTTATCATTCTATCAAGAATGATAATTATTATCAAGCGTTTTTCACGAAACATTTCTCGGGAAATAATGACACGATATTTCTCCATTCGTTGACGATTTTCACTCCTTTTTCTATACTCAACATATCCAAAGAAGAAAAAGTGGTGACCAATCAGTGGATTTTACGATACGATTTCTATCATTCTATGTGGTTGAAATAGAAGGTAAAGAGGAACAAGCAAATAAACGGTTTAAACATTACCAAACATTAAACCAAGAAGAATTTGAACAAAGTGAGCTGAAAGACTTTCTAGACGGTGAGCTAAAAAAAATCGTCAAACGAAAAGTGGACAGACACCCTAAGTCTGAGCAAGTACCGACTAAAATTGGCCGATTTATTGTCGAACCCGGGCATGAACTCGATTCAAATCCAAACTACAATTTATTTCATCAGACGAGATTTGCAGATACAAAAGAAGTATTTAACGAATGCAGTGAACAATTTGTTCGCACCTATTTAGATACAAGTGCTGTCAGAGGCGGCGTGTTTTTGGTTGCATCTGCGGTTCCTAAAAAATATTTCGATGACTCTTTTGTCTTTATCATGAAATGCGATTTTGAACAGAAAGTCGCTTCTATTGCTGATACATCTACCTTGATCAAAAAAGTAGAAATGGCGATTACAACAAAAAACATGAAATCGATTCAATACCCGTTTATGCCAGAAGAGGGCATGACAGAGGAAGCCGAAGTGAAAATTCACCAATCCTCACACGCTCGTTATTTTGAAGACTTTCTAAAATTCGTCGAATACGGGGAATCGATGCCTGAAATCATGAAATCACAGGTCATGAATATGGTGCAGGAACATGTATTTGAAACATTTCAGGATGAAAGTGAAGAATTAAAACAATTTGAAGAGGACCTTGAAATATGGGAAGCAAGTGAAAAACGGGAGATTCGGGAAACACTCGATACAGAACAGGTCACGCTAGCCGCTTCACACATTGTTGAACAAACCCCTGATATCACGATGAAGATGCGTCTAGGCGAAACAGAAATTAAAGGACTTTTAGCCGACTTCGGCCACTCGATTCATATCGCAAAGGTCAACAATCGATATGTCGTGCTCGTTGAAGCAGATCAAATTGTATTTGAAAAAGGAAGCACACCTGTTGAATTCCATAAACCCAATGGCTTGAAAGAGGTCGTCAGCCAACTCACGCAAAAAGCCTATGATTCAGACTTAGAATAAGAGAATATGACTGCCTCCTGCGATTAGCTGCATGAGGCAGTTTTTTATATAACGCTTTATTTCTTACACTGCACTAGAAGAAACATGCTGCCCGCTTCTTATCCACATGCTGACGAGCATTAAACTTATGATAAGCATCAGCCAAAAGACGCTGTTTGTTCCGAAAAACTCGATCAACGTATACCCACACAAAGGTCCTAAAGCAGCCCCCATATCTTGAACAAAAGAATAGCTGGCGAGAAAGCGGTTCTTATCTGTTTGAGCAGAAGCTTTTTGAAAGGCAAGTGTATCGGTGAACGTTGTGACAATTGTTGCCATCAGTTGCATCAAAAGCAGCATCAATAGGAACCAGCCGCTTACCTTCAGCATGATCACAAGAAAACTGAGACCTCCAAATGAAAGAAACATCCAGCATAACATTCGTTCCTTCATCACAAGACGATCAAACCATTTGCCCGTTCTCGGTGCGAGAAATGGTTCCCATCCCCACCTGAGTGCTTGAATAACACCGCTTAAAGCCGAAGCTCCGATGACAAAGCCAAACAGAGTCAATTCATCTTGGTCAATCTTTGCTTCAATGACATGACTCAGCGTGGATGCGAATAAACCTTGGATGATCAGTGCGATCAGCATGCCTGTTATCAGTACTTTTACCACATCTCGTGTAAACCACTTCTGTTTGATGCCATGATACACCTGCGTGCCTTCTCTCTTTTCAATTTCATCCAACGATACATAAAAAATGCAGCCCATTAATGTGAGTAAGCCAAAGACAAGCGTCATGGACTGAAAACCGATCAAGCTGGCAAGGATTCCACCAAATAACATGCCAAATAAACTGCCAAGCCGGTAAAGCCCATTATAAAGACCCGTCAAATGTCCTTGTGAGCCTTCGTCCATTTCAGCCAAGACCCTCATCCCACTCATACGGAGTAACGTCCAAGCGAGACCCCATGCACAGCGGCAAATCAATAGCAGCCAAAATCCACTCATACCATATAATATCGTGGTCACTGACGCGATCAAAATTGCGATCAGTACACCGGTCTTCATTGGGATATATCGATAAAGCCACCATACGACAGGTGCTAGCGGGATACGAATGAATCGGTTGATAGACAGCAGTAACCCCACCTCCCAAATGGATGATAAACCAATCTCTTTCCAATAGACCGGGAGAACAATATAGAGCATTGAATCCCCAATAAGGGCAAATGCTGTGATGAGCGCAATTGACACCACTTGCTTTTGACGACGATCCATTTTTTCTTCCCCCTTCGCTACCTTTACGATAAGGGATACCTTATAATAAATCTAATGAATGTTTTTGATTGAATCATCAAAATAATTGATAGGCGGTGCAATGATGAATTTACATGCCCTCCGTATTTTTGCAAAGGTAGCCGAAACAAAAAGTGTCACACAAACGGCAGACGTGCTGTCTTTGACACAGCCGGCTGTGACAGCACAATTACGAAGCATTGAACGAGAGATCGGCTTTCGTCTTTTCAAACGAAACGGCCGGGGGATTACACTGACAGAGATGGGGAAGATCCTGTATCCATATGCCCGGCAAGTATTCGAGGCGGAAAAAGAAGTAGAATATCAGATTACTCTTCTGCAAAACGGAAAAAAAGGAAGACTCAGAATTGCTTCTACCTACGTACCACTTAACTTTTTACTGCCTGATTGGCTTGCCTCTTTTAAAACATCATCGCCACAGACAGATATTGAATTAAAAAGCGGAAACTCCGCTCAAGTGATCGAAAGCCTGCTTCAATATCAATCAGATGTGGCGATCGCCGTAATAGAGGATCTGCACCACGAAGATCTTCACACCTCTCACTTAACTGATTTAAGTTATGACTTTATCGTGCCTGTGGATCATCCGTTAAATGGACAAACCGTCCCCCTAGAACGCCTAAGCCATGAACCTTTTTTAATGCGAGAAGAAGGCAGTTCAACGAGAGACAAGCTTTTTTCCCTTTTTACCGCTAAAGGAATTAAAAAACCGACCGTTGATTTACAATTCAGTGGTGTCCACGAAGCCATTCAAATGATCAAAGCTGGCTATGGCATTACCCTTGTTCCTCGTGACGCTGTTCAGCGAAGCTTAGAACGTGAAGAGATTGGGCGCGTGTATATCGAAGGAATTGACATTATCAGACCTGTAGTGGTCTGCAAACGGGCGAATGACCTTGAGGAAAATAGGACGGTGAATGCTTTTCTGCAAATGAAAGACATCGGACCCTTTATAGCACCTGACTCCAATTAAAAAAGTGCCTGCTTCAGCAACAGGCACTTTTTCTATTCGGATGGTTGAACTAGATCAAATGGGACCGCCTTTGAGGCTTTCACTAATTGTTCTGGTGTGATGAGTATTTCATTTCCCCATTCTCCTGCTCCAACGCCTAATATCTTTTCTTCTAATAGCGATGCTTCGATAATCGTGCGGAACCCTTCAGGCTGCCAACAAAATGGCGGGATGGAGCCAATGCGATAGCCTGTCACTTCAAGCACCGTGTCTGGTGAAGCCATTTTGATATTGCGAGAGCCTGCGGCTTTCTTTAGTTTCCCTGATTTGATGTGCTGGTCAGCACCAACCATCACAAGCAGCTGCTCCCCTTCCCCTGTTTCAAAGATCAATGTTTTGATCATTTGTCTTTCTCTAAAACCAAGAGCAGCCGCTACATTCGCTGCGCCCTTCTCTGTGTCGGCAGAAAATGTTTTGATGTCATACGGGATGCCATGCTTGTCCAAAAAGTCATGTGCTGGTAATTTTTTCAATGGATTGAACCCCTTTCCTTACAATGTCCTTTCATTTAGCTTATCACAATCCTCTCATCCTTAAGATGTATTTTTCAATGGAAAACCTCTGCACACTTCGCCAACATGCTATACTGAACTTGTTTTTGAAAAGGAGTCGGTTGGATATGGGAAATAAGTTTTGGTGTTATACAGGCAGTAAAAGCCTTCTCATGCTAAGTGATATTCTATTTTTGATGACAGTCACATTGGTTATTTATCAAGATACACAATCTGTCGCCTATGCGGCTGTATTTCCGCTCATAAGAACACTATGTCAGCTATTGGCTGGGCTCCTCTCTCCTGTTTTGACAGAACTCTTTCAAGCCAAGCGTCTATTGAAATGGGTCCCTCTTTTACGTATTGGAATGCTCATCGTATTCACGACCCAATTTGATTTCTTTCAGCAGCACCTGATCTGGCTGTTTAGTGCGTTCGTTTTGATTTCCATCACAGGCGGGTTCATCAGCCCTTTATTACAGGCCATCATGCCGATGCTTGTATCAGCAAATCAGCTTGTGAAAGCGAACAGTACAGCCTCCGTTTTTTATCAATCTGTTCAAATCGCCGGCTATTCGTTTACTGGAATGCTCGTCCTGTTGATTGGTCCATTTTATTTAATGTGGGCCTCTTGTTTCATGATTGTGTTGTCCTATCTATTGATCATCCCTGTTTTTTCTCTACTCAAGCAAGAAGACACGGTTCAAAAAGAAAATAAGATGAACGGTTTCAAGGATGGCTGGAAGATCATTTGGACAAACAAAACGGTTCGCATCCTGACTTTCATGGATGTTAGTGAAAATATTGCAGGTGCTTTGTGGGTCGGACCGGTTACGCTTGCCTTTGTCACACTTGTTTTAAATGAAGGTGCGGAATGGTGGGGATATATCAATGCCGCATATTATATAGGTGCCATTATAGGCGGACTCATGGCTGCATGGCTAAGTCAGTTTATTCAAAAACAACTTCTCCTCTTTATGGCAGCGGGCTCTTTTATTTATGCAGTGCTGACGATCCTATTTTCACTAAACAGCCTGCCATGGCTTGCATTGCTGCTTTGTATTTTAATGGGGCCTGCCTATCAAATTCGGGATGTTTCGCAGCAAACCATTCTCCAAACGGAAACGCCAGTCCATGAGTTATCAAAGGTGTATTCGGCTCAATACGTTCTCTCTTCTATGTCTGTCAGTTTATCTATTTTCTTTGTTGGATTAATTGCGGATACATTCGGAGCGAGATTTGTTTATTTGTTAGGCGGACTGTTTGTACTCATCTGTTCCGGGATTGCCATCACCACTTTCATGATGCAGAAAAAAAGAGCGGCTGTTTAAGGCAGCGACTCTTTTACTTTTCTTTTAACATCGCAAACATGTCACGCGCCATTGCTTCTAGGATATAGACAACGGGTGTCTGTGTAGTGATGTTGGCTCTATGGACTCGTTCGTCTGTGACGTAATAAGCAATATTCAAGTCAGAAATACGAGAAATTGTACAGTGCTGATTGTTTGTAATACTAATGATCGTGCTGCCTTCTCTTTTAAGTTTCGAAATATGATCAATCGTAATACTGTTCTCTCCTGATACCGACAGCACAATGGTGACACTATTGTCTAAATACTGCATATTCATCGGGAAAAACGGATCGTTGATGTAGAATGAAAATTTCTCAAGACTCGAAAAGTACCTTGCCCCATACTGCGCCAAAATACCAGAACTGCCCGTCCCAATAAACAGCACATTCTTTGCACCCGCAATGAGCTTCGCTGCCTCTTTAATCTTCTCCTCAAAATCTCCTTTAAGTGTCCGTTCGATAAATTCATACAAGAAATGCTGCGTGCTTTTCAAAGAAGGTGTTTGTTCTGCTTCTAAATACATTTTGAGCTTCACCTTAAATTCGGAAAAGCCTTCACAATTCACTTTTCGACAAAAGCGAAGGACAGATGAGGTCGATATATGTGCGGCATCTGCCAAATCACGAATTCTCATATAGACGACTTTTTCACTGTTTTCCATAATGTATCGGTATAAAGCGCTTTCTAGTTCATTAAAGCTGGAAATGACCTCACTTGAAAACATCTGACTTCCCCTTTCTCCAACAACATGACACAACACGTTTCTTTTATGTAACAAATCTCTAAATAGGGCACCCTTGCCTAAAGACGCTGAAACCGTTTACGCACAAGGTACTCTCACGATAAGCTATAGATGTACAAACAAATGATAAAAGATTGATTCACTCTATTATAACATTGTGCGTTACATTATTCGGAGGTGCAGAACATGGCAAAAGGATTAAAGGTTGTCACAATCGGCGGAGGATCAAGCTATACACCAGAACTTGTCGAAGGATTCATTAAACGGTACGAGGAATTTCCAATAAGCGAACTTTGGCTCGTCGATATCGAAGCAGGTAAAGAAAAGCTTGAGATCGTCGGAAATCTTGCAAAACGCATGGTGAAAAAAGCAGGGCTTCCAATCGAGGTTCATTTAACTTTAGATCGCCGGAAAGCACTGGTAGACGCTGATTTCGTCACAACACAATTCCGCGTCGGATTACTGGAAGCACGTATGAAGGATGAACGAATTCCTTTAAAATATGATGTCATTGGTCAAGAAACAAACGGTCCAGGCGGTCTATTCAAGGGTCTGCGCACCATCCCTGTCATTCTTGAGATTGTGAAAGATATTGAAGAATTATGCCCGGATGCTTGGCTTGTGAATTTCACCAACCCAGCTGGTATGGTCACAGAAGCCGTACTTCGCTATTCAAACCACCGCAAAGTCGTTGGCTTATGTAACGTACCAATCGGCATTCGCATGGGCATCGCCAAAGGACTTGATGTTGACGCAAGCAGAGTCGAAGTCAGCTTTGCTGGATTAAACCATATGGTCTTTGGACTGAACGTGTTCTTAGACGGCAAAAGCATCATGGATCAAGTGATCGAAGACATGGCAGATCCAAACTCCACCATGTCCATGAACAACATTCACGCCATTCCGTGGGATGCAGATTTCTTAAAAGGGCTTGGCGTGATCCCTTGTCCGTACCACCGCTACTATTACAAAACAAGTGATATGCTGGCTGAAGAAAAGAAAGCAGCAGAGAATGAAGGAACTCGTGCAGAAGTCGTCCGTGCACTAGAAAATGACCTGTTCGAGCTTTACAAAGATCCTGATCTTGATATTAAGCCGCCACAGCTTGAAAAACGAGGCGGTGCTTACTACAGTGATGCAGCATGTAACTTGATCGCATCCATTTATAACGACAAGCATGACATTCAGCCTGTAAACACAATCAACAATGGCGCCATCAGTGACATTCCAAATGATTCTGCCGTTGAACTGAACTGTGTCATCACAAAAGACGGCCCAAAACCAATCGCTGTTGGTGAAATGCCGGTTGCTGTCAAAGGACTTATTTCTCAAATTAAATCCTTTGAACGTGTAGCCGCTGAAGCAGCCGTGACAGGCGACTACAACACAGCACTTGTCGCCATGACCATCAATCCGCTCGTCCCATCAGATGCCATTGCAAAAAGCATCCTAGATGAAATGCTAGAAGCACACAAAGACTACTTACCACAGTTTTTCAATAAAGTAGAAGCATAAAAAGAAGCCGCACTTGTCAAAGTGCGGTTTTTCTTATTTCTCGGCAAACAACTGATCCATCTGAGCACGGTCATAGTCTAAGAGCCAGTGCTGTAAACCTTCATAAACTGGACGCAGATGTTCTGGATCTGTCGCAATAAGATCACAGCCTCGATCATCATATAAGTGGAAAATCATCTGTTTTGAGAGATTGATGAGATAAATGTCATAACCAAGCTTTCCTTTCAAGATTTGATTCGGTTTGTAGAAATCCTCTTGGCATATGGCTTGTAATAGCGGGCGCAATCGAATATCTTGTAGCTGACACTTGAGTGTAAATCTCTCTATTTTCATTGTTTCTTCTTGTTTTGGTTGTATATAGGTCAAACGCTCGTGACGCAATCGGTGACGCACTTGTCGGTCGGCATATTTTTGATAAACAAGGAGCTTTTGCCTCGTTAGTTCATGTTCATGCTGCGTGTAAACATCCGTGACAAGTAGAATATCGTCTTCTGGATCAAAAGCATATCTGACAATTTTTAAAGCCCGATCGCCTGCTTTTTCTAATACAACCGATTCTTCTCCTAATGACCAATCTGCCACTTCAAAGCGAAGACCAAAAGGCCACTTATAAAAAAGAGGCGGTGTGAGGACAAGATCAGGAAAATGACTTTTTAAAAAACGATTGGTTTGATCGCTCATCTCATGTCCTTCCATTGGTTTTATATCTTATTTTACCGTTGAAACTGATGGAAATTCAATTGGAAATAAACTGTCATTTCTTATATGATAGAAAGAGATGGAGGTGTGACCAATTGAAAAAATGGTTTTTACAGGTGTTCCTCACCGCATTGATCACGATGTGGATACAGGCTGGACTTGATCAGGCGAACATCATTCATATCAACAATGTATGGGTCGATGTCAGTAGCTGGATCCTAATCTTCTTTGTCATCTACGCACTTTTTGAATGGACTGCTCACGTCTTAGTAAAACGGAAAATCGCTCATCGCTGAACATCTCTTTTTACAGAGATGTTTTTTGTTGAAACTCTTCCTGCACAAGTTCATGAATGACGCCCATTCCTGCCTGACTTCCAGCTGCTGCTGCAAGAACAAGCTGAGCAGGTCCGCCTAAATTATCACCACATGCAAAAATACCGCTGACGGTTGTACGCCCTAGAATATCTGTTTCAATGCCCCCATTTTTCGTCATTTGACAGCCTAGTTTTTCAGCAAAAGGGGTTGACTGCTTGAAATCACTTGCGACAAATCCGCCTTCTCTTATCACTATCTCGCCATTTGCAAGCTGAAGAGAGCGTAGCTGACCATTGTCATGATGGATCGCTACAATTGGCACATCAATAACTTGAATAGAATGTGCTGATAACAGTGCTTTCTCCTCTTCAGCTAACACTTGCTGTCCATTTGTAAACACAATCAAATCCTTTGTCCAATTGGAAAGAAGTTTCGCCATATGCAAAGCGCGCTGGTTCTCTGCAATCAGGGCAAGTGGCTTGTCCTTCAGCTCCCAACCATCGCAGAAAGGACAGCTAAACAACGTCTTTCCATACACTTCATGAATCCCCTTCATTTCTGGCAGTATATCCTGAAGTCCTGTTGCCAATATGATTTTCTTCGCTTCGAATCTTTCTCCTTCTTGTGTCAGTAATGCGAAGTTGTCCTCATGATTTTGTATCTCCACAATTCTGCTTCGTTTGATTTGGATATTGGGGTAGTTTTGAAGATCCGCTTCTCCCGCTTGTCTGATCTCAAACGGTGTCATTCCATCGTTTGTAATAAATCCATGTGATTCCTGAGTCACCCGATTTCTTGGCATCTCATCATCGAATACCATGACCTGTTTTCTGCCCCGCCCTACAACAAGTGCTGCATTTAATCCGGCTGGTCCGCCTCCGATAATGGCACAATCTAATAACATGTCAATCTCTCCTTTTTATTCAAGATTTTAAAGACTCTTAATATCTATAATTGGTTCAAAAAAATCACATGTTGAAAAATGGATTTTTTTCTGTCTGCTCTATTTGACTTGCAATATCAACTAACCGCTTTTGACTTAACGTCTCCTGCATTTTTGTTTCAACATCCTGCATGACTTGTTCAATCAAACAGTCATCATGAGGCATGAAAGAATCATGTGCTAAGGAACAACGAAATAAATGGGTTTGTCCTTCTACCGCCTGAATGACGTCTAGAAACGAAATGTCCTCTTTCTTTTTCAGAATGGTGTAACCACCTTTTGCGCCAGATGTTGATTCAATCAATCCTGCCTTCACAAGCTTTGTTAAAATTTTAGATAAATAGGTAGGTGAAAGATCTTGCATTTTGGCGAGAGGCTCAACGCCTATTGCTTTCCCCTTTGGTGCAAGGGTTAAAAAGACCATCGTATGAAGCGCATAGTTGGTCGCTTTAGAATATTTCATAGAAACATTCCTTTCTATCTATTGTAGACCTTTTATATCTGTAATTGATCATAGAGGATTCAAGAAGAAAAAGCAAGTATTGTGGATCTGCTTCTTTTTTCATTCCACATTTCGCATTTCCTTCCGATAATAGAAGTAAGCACGAATAAAAGCTTGATGAAGACTAGAAGGAGTGAAAAAAATGTCAGATCAACAGCACAATGCAGCACACGAAGAAGAAGAGGAATTTAACGTATACGACATGCTTCCACCCGCAGGAACAATCATTGGCGAAGCAACAGAAGAAGAAATGGAAGCTGCGGCAGCATTAGAAGTGAGACATTACGCCTTTATGCGTCTGCAAGACTCGTACATTCAATTTGATGGATCTTCTTATAAAGAATTGCTTAAAGACTTTCAAGAACTAGAATTTGATTCTGCAAAATTTTGGAGAGCCATCGCCCGACGCCTGCAAGTCCCATACGAATGGCCCATCCGAATCGACCATGCAAACGGCCCTATTTATATTGGTGAAACAGAAGATAGCCGTGATGTTGAGGAGAGTGCAGAGTAAAGGAATTGGTGACCCCCTTTTGGTGAGGGGGTCTTTTAACTCACTTATCATTTAAACGTTATAGATGAGGTCTAAAAGAGTTTCAGTCACTTTCTTTGTGCTCAAGTTTGCTAATAACTCTATCTAATATACTTTCATAAAGTTCAGTTTTTCTATTCATTAAATGCTTTTCTTTCAAAAAGTATAATGATACGATTACCCCACAAAAAAATATTGTCACACCATTCATATAGTAAATTACATACTCGTTGACTAAGGGGAAACGCTCACTTATATATGTTTTATAAGTATTCATTATGTCAGGATTAAATATTACTGTCGTTATTACCCCGAAAATAACTGCTATAAGTGAGTTATATAAAAAATCTAAATCCTTTCTTCCTGAACTAACTCTGTGATATAGATTTAATGATTTTAGTTTTTCTAAAGCATTCTGATTATAATTCTCTTTAGCCCATTTCATAACAGAGACTTCAATTTCATCGATATTTTCCACTGCCTTACTAATTTCAGAATATTGGTGAGGGTAGTCCTTTTGTTTAGCTACTTTAAAATACAAAGGATCTTTTCTAAATTTTAGAAAGCTGAAATAAGAGAACAGCCAATATATAAAAGCTATATCAATTATGCTACTTAGAAAAAAACCACTGTATTCAATTATCCATGTCTGGTTAATTAAAACGCCTACCAGTGCTATTAAAAACAAATACATACACAGTTGAGCAAAGAATACAGATAATTTTTTTGAGGGAACGAAAATTTTTTTTAAGATTCTATATATAACTTCAACACTTTTTTTGAACACTAACACACTAATACCTCCCATTAATTATATCGACAGTAATTTTTTATACATAAGTATAATTTTAATTTCATATCACTTTAAGTTAAATAACATGATGTTTATTACTAGAATATTAATGAATTTAATTAATACTGTTTTAAGACATTAAGATAAACAAGTTACAAAATAGAAATACCAAGAAGTTTAGTATAATCACGAATATGTAGTGCAAAAGAAGTAGTCCTGATTCAAGAAAAAAGAGAAGGGCCCTCCCTCCTCTTTTTCATAATGATTGCTCCTTATTTCTCGCTTCAAATTCATCCAGCATTGCACGCACTTCATCTGTTGATGATGTGTTCATTAATTGATTTCTTAAGAAACTCGCTCCTCTGAATCCTTTTACATAAATCTTAAAGAAACGGTGCAATGCCTTGAATGGACGCAAACCTAGTGATGAGTATTGATCATGAAGATCAAGATGCAACCTTAAAAGACCTAGCAGCTCATCACTCGTATGCTCTTTCGGCTCTTTTTCAAAAGCAAATGGGTTATGGAAAATCCCACGCCCAATCATCACTCCGTCTATTCCATATTGCTCAGCGAGCTTTAAGCCCGTTTGACGATCAGGAATATCACCATTGATCGTCAAAAGCGTATCAGGTGCTACTTCATCACGCAGTTTTTTAATCTCAGGAATAAGCTCCCAGTGCGCATCCACCTGGCTCATTTCCTTTCTTGTACGAAGGTGAATTGATAAATTCACAATATCTTGCTCCAATATGTGTCTGAGCCAACCACGCCATTCATCGACCTCTGTAAACCCTAGTCTTGTTTTCACACTAACAGGTAATCCCCCTGCTTTTGCCGCTTGAATCAGCTCTGCCGCAACATCTGGACGAAGAATCAATCCACTGCCCTTTCCGTTTTGCGTAACATTAGGGACAGGACAACCCATATTAATATCAAGCCCCTGAAATCCTAACTCCGCCATTCCAATACTCATTTGTCTAAAGTTCTCAGGCTTATCTCCCCAAATATGAGCAACAATCGGCTGCTCATCCTCGGTGAACGTTAAGCGGCCTTTCACACTTTGAATGCCATCAGGGTGGCAGTAGCTCTCACTGTTTGTAAACTCTGTAAAAAACACATCCGGTCTCGCCGCCTCACTCACAACATGACGAAACACAACATCTGTCACTTCTTCCATTGGTGCTAATATAAAAAATGGCCGCGGTAAATCACGCCAGAAATTTTTACTCATCTTTCATCCAATTCCTCTCATGACATAGCGCCTTATGGGGCATGTCCTTCTGTAAATTCTTTCAGCAATTTTTATCATTATATACTTTAATATGAACTAGGCAAAATTGCAAAAAAGGACATTTCAAAACCAAATAAGGGGTGAAAATTAATTTTCGACCTATAATTACCGTTTTGTATTCAAGTGAAGGGCAGCCAAAATAAAAATATCCCGATATCGGTGTTATATCACGAAATCGGGATGCTTCAATACGTTATGACTGTTGAATCACAAGACTAGCAACGCACTCCACATGACTCGTATGCGGAAACATATCCACAGGCTGCACTTCCTCCGTCACATACCCACCATCTTCAAGAATACGCAAATCACGAGCTAGCGTCCCAGGATTACAGGACACATACACAACACGGTTTGGTTTCATCTTTAAAATCGTATCAAGCAGTGCTTCATCACAGCCTTTTCTTGGTGGATCGACCACTAGCGTATCTGCTTTGATACCTTCTTTGTACCAGTTTGGGATAACAGTTTCTGCTTCACCGACTGCGAATTCAACGTTGTTAATCCCGTTTAAGGCAGCGTTGCGTTTTGCATCTTCAATTGCTTCTGGGACAATTTCAACCCCATATACTCTGCCTGCTTTTTGTGCGAGAAATAAGGAAATTGTACCGATTCCGCAATACGCATCGATCACGGTTTCTTCTCCTTGCAGCTCGGCATATTCAAGCGCTTTGTCGTAAAGCACCTTTGTTTGGGCTGGGTTCACTTGATAAAATGAGCGGGCTGAAATGGCAAATTTGATGTCGCCAATCGTGTCATAAATGTATTCTTCTCCCCATAAAACGGTCGTTTCGTCTCCGAAAATGACATTTGTCTTCTTTGAATTCACGTTTTGTACAATTGACCGAACGTGTGGGAAGCGTGCTATAATCTGTTCAATCACCTGCTGCTTTTGCGGAAAATCAGCCGTTCTTGTGACAAACACAACCATCATTTCACCTGTTGCAATACCGTAACGAACCATGACATGGCGAAGCCAGCCTTTATGACGTTCTTCGTTATATGCTTTGATGCCAAACGCATTGCAGATGTCTTTTACTGCCTGTACCACTTCGTCATTTTCTGATTGCTGGATCAAGCATTTTTCCATATCAATGATTTCATGGGTACGCTGCTGATAAAATCCAGCAACAAGTCCGCCTTCCCGTTCGCCAACTGGTACTTGTGCTTTGTTTCGGTAGTTCCAAGGGTCTTCCATGCCGAGTACAGGATGAACTTTTACACGGCTCATATCAAGCTTGCCGATCCGCTCCAATACGTCCTTTACTTGTTTCTGTTTAAATTGCAGCTGACCTTCATAGCTCATGTGCTGGATTTGACAGCCGCCGCACTGCTTGTAAATGGGACATGGCGCATCTTGCCTGTGCTGACTTTCCTTTGTCAGCTCCATGAGTCGTCCAAAAGCAAATCCTTTTTTGACACGTGTGACTTTGATTTTCCCTTGTTCGTCAGGAAGGGCATTCGGTACAAACACAGGGAAACCCTCAATTTTCGCTACTCCTGCACCTTCGTGCGTTAAATCTTCGAAGGTTACATTGTAGTATTCATTCTTTTCAACAGGCGGTTTCATTTTCACCAATTTTATCACCTCATTTGCAAAGAAAAACTTGGTCGCCATAAGGAACCAAGTTTAGTCTTCACCCTATTTTTTCAGCTGTTGCTTTTGGCACAATAAATTCAATATGGCGATACAGATTTTCAAATTCACCTGGCAGCATGCCGCCGTATTCACCATCTAAATTCAATTGCATTTTATCTTTTACATCTACCTTCACGCGATTCGCTTTTGCGTAGATGACATTGTTATCATGAATATGCTCGCCTCGAAGTGCAAGACTGACCACTCGAATGGCTTCTGCTAGATTGACCTTCTTTAGAATGATCAGGTCAAACATCCCGTCATCTAGAATGGAATCTGGTGCCAGCTTTTCAAAGCCGCCTACTGAGTTTGTTAGTGAAACAAGAAACAGCATGATTTCTCCATGAAACAATTTGCCGTCATATTCAATTTCGACTTCTGTCGGGCGAATGGATGGTAGCATCTCCATGCCTTTCAAATAATACGCAAGTTGTCCTAGCATGGTTTTCAGCTTACTAGGCACTTCATAGGTCAGCTCTGTTAATCGGCCGCCTCCCGCAATATTAATGAAATACTGTCCATTCACTTTACCAATATCAAGCGGCTTTGCTACACCATCAATGATGGCATCTGTCGCTTTTAAAATATCTTCTCTTGGAATGCCAAGTGCTCTAGCGAAGTCATTGGTCGTTCCAACTGGAATGATTCCTAATTTTGGTCTTTTTTCAAGCGGTGCTAATCCATTGACGACTTCATTAATCGTGCCGTCTCCACCAGCTGCTACAATTAAATCAAAATCTCTCTGTGCGGCTTTTTCGGCTGCTTGTGTTGCATCTCCTGCACATGTCGTCGCATGACAAGATGTTTCATAGCCAGCCTGTTCAAATTTTTGCAAAACCTGCGGTAAATTCTTCTTAAAGAGTTCACGTCCAGATGTCGGATTGTATATAATTCGAGCACGTTTCATTCATCATCATCCTATTATCATTATGCAATCTATTTTCACCACTAACAACCTTTAATTATACTATGAGATTTGAAAATGGCAACAGAACAACCCCCTAATATTTGAAATCTCACGGTACGTTTCCCTCAGCAGATCAGCATTCTGATAAGATAAAAGAAAACGATGAAAAGGATGGTATGCCATGAAAAAGCCTGTCTATTTCAACCATGACGGCGGTGTTGATGATCTCGTGTCCTTATTTCTACTTCTTCAAATGGAACACCTGAAAGTGATCGGGATGTCTGTGATTCCTGCTGATTGTTATTTAGAGCCTGCGCTGAGCGCCTCTCAGAAAATTATTGATCGTTTTAGCCCATATGAGATTGAAGTAGCCGCTTCCAATTCTAGAGGTGTGAATCCATTTCCAAAGGAATGGCGTATGCATGCTTTTTATGTAGATGCCCTGCCGATTTTAAATGAAAAAGGCGCTATTGATACAAAAGTATCTAAGCTTCCTGCACATCTTCACCTGATTGAAACGGTGAAAAAGTCAACCGAACCTGTTACGCTGCTCTTTACAGGACCGCTCACAGACCTTGCACGCGCCTTAGAAGAAGATCCTTCCATCTCAAATAAAATTGAGAAACTGGTGTGGATGGGCGGCACATTCCTTGAAAAAGGCAATGTCGAAGAACCCGAGCATGATGGAACAGCAGAATGGAATGCTTTTTGGGACCCTTATGCTGTGAGCACCGTATTTCAAGAGCGTTTTCCAATTGAAATGGTCGCACTTGAAAGTACAAATCAGGTTCCGCTCACACTCGATGTCCGTCAACGATGGGCTTCCCTTCGCTCTCACATCGGGATTGACTTTATTGGACAATGTTATGCCTTTTGTCCGCCTCTCATTCATCACGAAACGAACTCGACTTACTACTTATGGGATGTGCTGACAACGATCACTCTTGCATCCACCTCATTTACCCGTTCAAAAGAAATGAATGCAACTGTTTATACCGAATCGCCAAGACAAGGACGTACCGAAGAACATCCAGATGGAAAATCGATTCAAGTCATTGACCACGTTGATCGAGATGCCTTTTTCGAGGCCTTTGAAGAGCTTATGAGAAAAGCGGTTTGTCAGATTTCATCATAAAAAAGCCCCGCTTATTAGCGGGGCTTCCTCTTACTCTTCTTCAGCGTACTTTTTCTTACGTCTAAACTTGCTTAAGATTTCATACACGATTGGCACGATGACCAATGTGAGAAGTGTAGAACTTGTTAAACCGCCAATAACGGTGACGCCAAGCCCTTTTGATACGATCTGACTTCCGCCTTCAAAACCTAATGCGAGTGGCAGCAATGCACCAATTGTCGCAAGTGCCGTCATTAAAATTGGGCGTAATCTTGTTGTACCTGCTTCAAGTAAGGCTTCTCTTGTTGAAAGTCCTTCTTTTTCTTTATGAATCACTCGGTCAATCAAGACAATGGCATTTGTTACAACGATTCCGATCAGCATCAGCAATCCAATCATGGCATTTAAACTGATGGTTTCTTTCGCTACAAACAATCCAACGAGTGCCCCAATAATCGTAAATGGAAGTGAGAACAGAATCGCAAATGGTGCAAGACCTCCGCCAAATGTAATGACGAGAACGAGGTATACAATAGCAATCGCTGCAAGCATTGCGAGTCCTAGCTGTGTAAAGGATTCCTCAATATCCGCACTTACACCGCCTGTATCAATCGTAACGCCAGATTTTAAATCAAGCTTGTCAACTTTCTTCTGGACATCTTGTGTCACACTTGATACGTCGTCTGTTGTCATGTCACCAGATACTTCAGCGTAAATCTTCCCATCACGCTTTGTCACAGTGTTTGCTGTTGTGCCATCTTTCACTTTCACCACATCGCCAATTCGGACTTGTTGTCCTGTTGGTGTTGTGATCTTTTTATTCTCTAGATCTTTTTTACTCTTGTATTCATCTTTTTCCGTTTGAAGCTTCACATCTAGTTCTTTGCCGTCCTCTGTTACTTTCGTCAACGTTGTTTCATTACTTTGAGGAGCGATCGCCTGTGCGATTTGTGAAGCGGTCAAGCCTAGTTTCGCCAGTTTTTCTTGATCTGCATTAAACGTATATTCGTCATATTTCTCAGATAAGCTTGTGCTGACGTTTTTCAAGTTCTTCTCATCTTTTAAAATGTTCTCGACATCTTTGACTGTGCCTTCAATATCACTTGCTTTGTCACCGTACACATAGTACGTCACTGTATTGCTTGCGCCAGCAGATGAGAAGTCTTGTGATTTCCATTCCCCTTTAGACGTTTTGTCTTGAAGGGCTTTAACCACACGATCTTTTTCTTTATCAAAGTTCGGTGTGTCCTCGTCGTATTGTACGAAGAATAATGCACCGTTAGAGTTTCCACCAACACTTGCTGTCAGCGCATTTGAAGAGCCTAATGAATATTGAACCGTATTGACATGATCACGTTTCATTAAGTAATCTTCTGCCTTTTTCGTTTCAGCAATGGCTTGTTCTCTTGTTTGTCCAGGCTCTGGCGTGTATGTCACCATTGCCGTTTTTTCTGCTTCCTGTGGTAAGAAGCTGACACCGACAAGTGGTGCGAGAAATAAGCTTCCGATCAGCATCAGAATCGCAATTCCTGACGTGATCCATTTATGGTTCAATGTCCAATTGAGTACACGTCTATAACCACCAGCAAGTTTGCTTGGTTTGTGTTCTTTTACCTTTTTCGCTTTGCCGTACAGGTTCTTTTTAAATAGGCTGTGAGCCATCATTGGAACGATTGTAATGGCGACAAGTAGTGAAGCCATTAGAGCAAACACAATGGTTAATGCAAATGGGATGAATAGTTCACCAATCATTCCACCCACTAGCGCTAATGGCAAGAATACCGCAATTGTGACAATCGTCGAAGACATAATCGGAATAAACATTTCTTTTGTTGCTTCTCTAACGAGTGCTTTGCCTTTTAACGGTTCATCTTTTAACGCCATTCGTCGATAGATGTTTTCTATGACGACAATCGAGTCATCGACAACACGTCCAATGGCGACTGTCATGGCACCAAGTGTCATGATATTTAATGTGATATCTAGCTGATTTAATAATAAAACAGCAATCAACAGGGATAACGGAATAGAGATGACCGAAATTAATGTTGATTTGATATCTCGAAGGAACAACATGATGATAATGATCGCAAAGATTGCTCCGATGATCGCCTTGTTCAGCATTGTGCTGACAGATTCTTTAATCGGCTCTGCTTGATCATATGTCGTGCTGACTTTGATTCCTTTATTGTCTTTTTTGAATGTTTCAAGTTCTTTTGTGACTGCTTCTGCTACACTCACTGTGTTGGCATCAGAGCCTTTGACAATTTGCAGACCGATACTGTCTTTTCCGTTCGTTCTAGAAATCGATTCTGCATCTTTCACGACTTTAATATCTGCAATCTCAGAAAGTTTGATCGTCGGCAGCTCTACCGATTGACCGCTTGCTGCACCTGCACCAGTTTGCTGCTGAGCTGCTGCTGCCTGCTGCTGACTTGCACTTCCAGCCTGTTGATCAGCACCTTGAGCTCCTGCATTTCCTGAGCCGCTAGAAGACGCCCCAGCTCCTGCGCTTCCCGCACCGCCGCTTGCACTTGGTGTAACAGGAATTCGCATGTTTTTCAAATCTTTAACACTTAAAATATTGCCATCCACTACGACTGATTTTTGCTTGTTGCCAAATGTGTATAACCCTAAAGGTACATTGACATCAGAGCCTTTAATCATGTTTTGGACAGTTTCTTCATCTAAACCATATTCCTTTAATTTCTTTTGTTTAAAAGAAAATTCTACTTCTTTGATTTGTTGTCCAGAAGCTTCGACAGAAGAGACACCATCTAAGCCTTGAAGAGAAGGAATAAGGTCATTTTCCACTTTTTGTGTCAGGTCTTGTAATGATTCTTTATCACCAGAGACACTAAGAGCTAAGATTGGAATCGCATTGATGCTAAAACGTGCGATTTTTGGTTTTTCTGCATTTTCTGGGAAATTGATATTGCTAATGGCATCTTCAATTTCCTTCTTTGCTTCATCCATATCTTTATTGTAATCGTACTCGATTTGAATCGATGAGGCATTTTCAAAAGAATTAGAAGTGACCACATTCACCCCATTGAGATTTTGTATCGACTTCTCAATTGGATCTGTCACCTTATCTGATACTTCGTCCGGCGTTGCGCCAGGATACGTTGTAGAAACCGTAATGACTGGAGTGTTGATATTTGGGATTGATTCTTGTTTCATATTCAATCCGGCATATAGACCAGCAACTGTTACGATAATCGTCATGAGCCATACAGCGAACTTGTTCTTTAATACAAAATTGATGATCGAATTCATTATGTCCTCCATTTTCCTTTATGTATTGACTGACTGGTCATTCTATATCATAATAAACGGTGATATACAATGCCGTCAACCATTTCACTTGCGTTTGACGTAACATTCTAAAGCTGAAGGGGCCTTATTTCATGAACGAAAAAAAAGAAAAGATCATTAAAGCAAGCATTCAGTTGTTTGCGAAAAAAGGTTTTTCTTCTACGACCATTCAGGAAATTGCAGATGAATGCGGAATTTCTAAAGGTGCATTTTATTTGCATTTCAAATCAAAAGAACAGCTTTTCAACAGAGCGTTTGAATATTATATCGACACGTCTATGCAAAGTATTGAAAAGATCCGAAAAGAAAATCAACATCTTGCGCCTAGAGATATCTTTCAGAAACAAATCGCTGAACAGTTCCAGCACTTTGCTGAGAACAAGGATTTTATCATTTTGATCCTCAGCGAGAACATTATTCCGGAAAACCAGCAAATTAAAAAGTATTCCAAAACGGTTAAAAAACAGATGAATGATGAAATCCAAATTTCTATTTTGACCACGTATGGACAGGAGATCGAACCATATATAACTGACCTGTCAGTCATGATTCAAGGAATTATCCAATCTTATGTGCAGGTACTGCTTTTGCAAGATCAGATGCAATTATCATGTGATGAGCTCTCATCCTTTATTCTCGACCGATTTGATGATTTGGTGCATGGGCTTCTCCGTTCTCATGCGAAGCCGATTCTGAAGCAAAACATTTGGGATGATGAAGCGCCAAATGCCGCTACTCTTCAAGAAGAGCTTCGATTGTTAAAATCTGAGCATCTGCTTTCGGATGATACCCTTGTATCCATTGAAGTTATTGAAGAAGAATTGGCCAAAGCTGAGCCTCGCAAGCCGGTCATTCAAGGGATGCTGACAAATTTAGAAACGTGTGAGGACTCCGCTGTCCAAAGAGCTGTGGAACAATTGAAGCTATTCCTCCAATGACAATACGTGGCGATGTTCACTTTAGTTCACCTTTATCCCCTTCGAATATGTGCTAAAGCTTATGCTTCATTATAAAAAAAGAACCAATGAATTGATATACGGCGGTGGTCTGAATCTGTGATAAGACCCTGTCATATCCATCAACAAAAAAACCGCCTCTTCCATGAGGCGGTTTTTGCGATTTATCGTTTTTTGATTTCTTCAAGAAGAATCTTGTTGACCATCGGCGGGTTTGCTTGGCCCTTCGATGCTTTCATGATTTGTCCGACTAAGAAACCAATTGCGCGGTCTTTTCCATTTTTGAAGTCTTCAATGGATTGCGGGTTGTTATCAAGTGCTTCTGTGACAAGTTTGAGCAGGGCACCTTCGTCAGAAATTTGGACAAGTCCTTTTTCTTTGACGATTGTTTCTGCGTCGCCCCCATTTTCGATAAGTTCTTTGAATACCTTTTTGGCAATCTTAGAAGAAATCGTTCCTTTTTCGATAAGCTTGATCATACCAGCCAGTCCTTGCGGCGTTAGCTTCGTATCTTCCAGCTCTTTTTGAGCCGAGTTCAAGTAGGCAGATACTTCACCCATGAGCCAGTTTGATGCTTGCTTCGCTTCAGCACCTTCTGAAATGGTCGCTTCAAAGAAATCAGACATTTCTTTTGTCAGCGTCAGTACCATTGCGTCATATGCAGGAAGTCCAAGTTCATCAATGTAGCGTTTGCGGCGCTCGTCTGGAAGCTCTGGAATGGATGCTCTTACGCGTTCTTTCCACTCGTCATCAATATACAGCTCCACTAAATCTGGTTCTGGGAAGTAGCGGTAATCATCAGAACCTTCTTTGACACGCATGAGGATCGTCTTTTTAGACGCTTCGTCATAGCGGCGAGTTTCTTGTTCGATCAAGCCGCCAGAAAGCAATACTTGCTCTTGGCGTTTTTCTTCGAACTCAAGACCTTTTTGGACGAAAGCAAATGAGTTTAAGTTCTTCAGCTCTGTTTTCGTTCCAAACTCTTCACGGCCGATCGGACGAAGAGAAATGTTGGCATCACAACGAAGTGAGCCTTCTTCCATCTTACAGTCAGAGACGCCTGTATATTGAATAATGGATTTTAATTTTTCTAAGTAAGCATACGCTTCTTCTGGCGTACGAATGTCTGGCTCAGATACGATTTCAACAAGCGGTGTGCCTTGACGGTTGAAATCGACGAGTGAATAACCGTCGCCTGTGTGCGTCAGTTTTCCTGCATCCTCTTCCAAATGAAGACGTGTAATACCAATTCGTTTTGTTTTGCCGTCTACTTCAATTTCAATCCAGCCGTTTTCACCGATCGGTTTATCAAATTGAGAAATTTGATACGCCTTTGGGTTATCAGGATAGAAATAGTTTTTACGGTCAAATTTTGTATCAGTTGCAATCTCACAGTTCAGTGCCATTGCTGCTTTCATCGCAAAGTTCACCGCTTCTTTGTTCAGCACAGGCAGTACGCCAGGATAACCAAGATCGATGACACTTGTTTGCGTATTGGCAGCCGCACCAAAAGGCGTCGGTGAGCTTGAGAAAATTTTTGATTGTGTTTTGAGCTCTACGTGGACTTCAAGTCCAATTACCGTTTCAAAGTTCATTCTGATTCACCCCTTACAGTTCAGGTTTTGCTTTATGATGATCTGTTGCTTGTTCGAAAGCGTGAGCCACGCGGTAAACCGTTCCTTCATCAAAGTGTTTACCGATGATTTGCAGTCCTAACGGAAGACCATTTGCAAATCCACAAGGCACACTGATTCCTGGAACGCCTGCAAGGTTAACAGGGATCGTTAAAATATCGTTTGCATACATTGTGAGTGGATCGCTTGTCTTTTCACCAATGTTAAATGCCGGAGTTGGTGTTGTTGGTCCTACAATGACATCATACTTTTCGAAAACATCTTCAAAGTCTTTTTTGATCAGCGTACGGACTTTTTGTGCCTTTTTATAGTATGCATCGTAATATCCTGAGCTTAGAGCGAATGTGCCAAGCATGATGCGGCGTTTGACTTCGTCTCCAAAGCCTTCAGAACGGGTATTTTTATATAAATCAATCAGGTTGTCTGCATTGTCTGTACGGTAGCCATAGCGAATACCGTCAAAACGCGCAAGGTTTGCAGATGCTTCTGAAGATGAAAGCAAGTAGTAAGTCGCAAGCGCATATTTAGAATGCGGAAGAGACACTTCTTCCCATGTTGCACCAAGCCCTTCTAATACTTTCAACGCTTGAAGAACAGACTCTTTTGCTTCTTCGCCAACACCTTCGCCAAGATATTCTTTTGGTACAGCGATTTTCAAGCCTTTGATGTCGCCAGTTAATGAAGAAAGAAAATCTGGGACATCGACATTTGCACTCGTTGCGTCCATTTGATCAACACCAGAAATCGCTTGAAGAACATATGCGTTGTCCTCAACATTACGCGTAATCGGCCCAATTTGATCTAATGATGAAGCAAATGCGATTAAACCGTATCTAGATACACGGCCATACGTTGGTTTAAGACCCACAACACCACAGAATGATGCCGGCTGGCGAATGGAGCCGCCTGTATCTGATCCAAGAGAGAATGGTACTTCTCCAGCTGCAACAGATGCTGCTGAGCCACCACTTGACCCACCTGGAACTGTATTTAAATTCCACGGGTTTTTCGTTGCTTTGAAGCCTGAGTTCTCCGTAGAAGATCCCATCGCAAATTCGTCCATGTTTAATTTACCGATTGTGACAGCTTCCGCTTCTCTTAAGCGGTTCACAACGGTTGCATCGTAAATAGGATCGAAGTTTTGCAAGATTTTACTTGATGCCGTTGTCCGTAAATCTTTCGTCACGATGTTATCTTTGACACCGATCGGCATACCGAACAATAGACCAAGCTCGTCCTTTTCACCAACGGCCTCGTCCAATTCCTTTGCGTACGCACGTGCTTTCTCTTCGTCCAGCGCTAGGAATGCTTGTACTTTCCCGTCTACTTCATGGATTCGTTTATAAGACTCGTCCACTAAATCCGAAACAGACAGTTCCTTTTTATGTAAAAGCTCTTTTAATTCAGAAATTTTGTGGTCAAACAGTGACATGCCTCAGGCCTCCTTTAGTCCAAAATTGATGGCACACGAATATAGCCGTCTTTATGATCAGGCGCGTTTTTGATGACTGCCTCAATGGAAAGACCTTTATTCGGAACATCTTCTCTCATGACGTTTTTCATTTTTAATACGTGTGTTGTTGGTTCAACGTTTTCCGTATCTACCTCGTTTAACTGCTCTGCAAATGAAATGATGCTATCAAGCTGTTCTGTAAACATCTCAGCTTCTTCTTCTGTAATTGCAAGCCGTGCCAAATGCGCAACATGCTTTACTTCTTCTATTGAAATTCTTGACATGCAGGTTCACCTCCAAAAATGATACGTGTTCGTGGTCATGATCATAAGTCATATACACTTTATCATATCAAATTTTACTGTTCTAAAGCAACTTTACGAGGTCGCCCAGAAAGGCTTTGTCCACTAATATGCCATTGTGGTGCAGTCATTGTCTAAAATATTCATCAAGGTGACTTTTTATTTTTCAGAAAATTTTTTCTTTTATTTAATTGAGTAAACGCTTACATATAGACGCTTATCACGCATACACGTATTTTTTTGTCTGATGAGGATGTTTAAGAAGGTTGATCACTTGGGAATACTCTGATAGGTTAAGTAACCATAGCAGTGAGCAGACAGTTCAATAGGCTGTTCTTTGTATATTTTGATTGAGGTGATGTCAAATTAATACGAAAAAGGTGATATGGAAACATGAGTATTGAGATTGTAATTTCTCTATCTATTTATTTTATTGGAATGCTTGCCATTGGCTGGTATGCATTCAGAAAAACAAATGACTTGAATGATTATATGTTAGGCGGACGCGGGTTAGGTCCTTATGTAACGGCTCTATCTGCTGGTGCAGCTGATATGAGTGGGTGGATGCTGATGGGGCTTCCAGGCGCTATGTATACAACCGGTCTTTCATCTGGATGGCTTGCTGTTGGTTTAATTAGTGGGGCTTACTTAAACTATCTATTCCTAGCACCACGATTGAGATCGTATACAGAAGTTGCTGATGATGCGATTACCATTCCAGACTTTTTTGACAAACGGTTTAAAGACTCATCTACTTTATTGAAAGCTGTCTCAGCTGTCATCATTATGATTTTCTTTACGCTTTACACCTCATCAGGTATGGTATCAGGCGGACGCTTATTTGAATCAGCGTTTGGTGCTCATTATATGTTTGGCTTAATCTTAACTTCTAGTATTGTCATTTTGTACACACTATTCGGCGGCTTTTTGGCAGTTAGTTTAACTGATTTTGTTCAAGGAGCTATTATGTTTTTAGCATTAGTGCTCGTGCCGATCGTTGCCTTTACTCAATTAGGTGGACCTGTTGCCACATTCAATGATATTCAACAGATTGACCCTAAATTGCTTGATATTTTTAGAGGAACGAGCGTCATTGGCATTATTTCCTTCCTCGCTTGGGGACTCGGTTACTTTGGACAGCCGCACATTATTGTTCGCTTTATGGCGATTACGACTGTAAAAGATTTAAAGCCAGCACGTCGTATCGGTATGAGCTGGATGATTGTGTCTGTCATTGGTTCACTATCTGTCGGTTTAGTCGGCGTGGCGTATGTTCATGAAACAAGCACCACTTTGGCAGACCCAGAAACCATCTTTATTGTGTTTTCTAAAGTGTTATTCCATCCATATATTACTGGATTTTTACTTTCTGCCATTTTAGCTGCAATTATGAGTTCAATTTCTTCTCAGCTGCTTGTCACTGCAAGTGCGATGACAGAGGATTTATACCGTACATTCTTTAGAAGAAAAGCCTCTGACAAAGAACTTGTGATGATTGGACGTATCTCTGTACTAGTCGTAGCGATTGTTGCCATTTGTCTCTCTCTAAACCCAAGTGATACTATTCTTGACCTTGTCGGTTATGCTTGGGCTGGATTTGGATCTTCATTCGGTCCAGTCATCTTGTTATGTCTATACTGGAAACGAATGAATCATCATGGCGCTTTAGCCGGAATGATTGTTGGGGCTGTTGTCGTTCTCGTTTGGATTTCAACAGGCTTAAACAACACGACTGGATTGTACGAAATGGTTCCTGGATTTATTTTAAGTGGTTTGACTGCTATTATTGTCAGCCTCTTAACAAATAAACCGTCTAAAGCTTCTAAAAAGCTATTTAGCAAAATGGAAGACCATCTCGAAGAAGAAACAAAATAACTAGACATGAGGAGTCATCTGCATTATGCGGATGACTCTCTTTATTTTTAAATAAAATGCTTTTCTTTCTCCCGTTTCTGAATAAAATAGAAGTTGTGCAGCCATATGGGCTGTGAGAAGATCATATACATGATGTGAAACGTACATGAAGTGAAAGGAGCGATACGCATGTTTTGGACAATTGAATGGGATACGGTCTTAAAATTAGCCGTTGCCACCTTAATCGGTTTGATCATCGGTCTTGAACGCGAACTTAAGAAAAAGCCGCTTGGGCTGAAAACGTGTATTGTCATTGCTGTCAGCTCCTGCGTATTAACCATCATCAGCATTGATGCAGCCTACAATTTCCCTCGAGTCTCTAAGCTTCAAATGGACCCACTCAGGTTACCGGCGCAAATTATATCTGGTGTTGGTTTTATTGGAGCAGGTGTGATTCTTCGCAAAAGCAATGACGTCATCTCAGGTCTTACGACATCTGCGATGATTTGGGGAGCAGCAGGACTTGGGGTTGCAACAGGTGCAGGTTTTTATAAAGAAGCCTTCCTCAGTCTTTTCTTTATTCTCGTCAGTGTGGAATTTTTACCTTGGCTCTTCCAGCGAATTGGACCCATTCGCTTACAGGAAAAAGAAATCCGCATCAGAATGTCACTTTCTGATCGAAACCGCATGACAGAGATTTTAAAAGAAATGAAAGCACTCAATATTCGCATTCATTCTGTACGTATTGATGATTTAAAGGAAAAAGACTATCCGATCATGGAAGTACGTGTTCGCGTACATAAAGACCGCTATACAACCGATGTGTACTTTGATATTAAAGATTTAGAAGGCGTTGTTGGTGTGAAGTGTGATACGGTTTAGGATAAAAAGCCCCTTGCTATGTGAAACAGCAAGGGGCTTTCTATTTATGTTGTTAGCTGATGAAAGTCAAAAGGCGTAATTGGGGTTTTGTCCTCAATCTCCTTTCGAAAACGCGCCAGCATGGCACTTTCTTCAGCGCTTAGTGTTCGGAGATCAAATGCTTGATGTAAAAGCCCATAAATAAGCATATGACGCAGCATAAGGAAATCTGGTATTGTCGCCAGCCATGCGTCATCAAGCTCATTCTCCTGTCGATAGCCTTTGAGAAAATGGCTCATAAATTCACCCGTAAATTCAGCTTTATCCTCATACGGAATCACCGGATACCAAAGAACGTTGTATAGCAAAATGCTCATATCGTTGATAAACCAGTGATACCCACAATCATCAAAATCAAATGCAATGATTTCTCCCTGATGATAATGGAAGTTCCCGTGATGTAAATCCGCATGCACCAGTCCATAGACATCCTTGGATATTCGGAGCTGGTGAAGCTTTTGCATCAGTTCATCTTTTCTCTGCAACACAACCGTTTGATCAGAAGGAATATACGTTTCAAGCTTTAATTGCTCCTCCTCATACCACTCTTGACGCTTATAGCGAGGATCTTTCACTTGATATTGCTTAGTCGTTTGATGCATACGCCCAGTATAGGCTCCTAACGCTTGAAACAACAGTCCATTCCAATCTGCTTCGGTCACTTTTCTGCCGGGCGCCTTTTCGTACACTCTCAGCAAAAAAGCGCCTCCTGCTTGATCGGGAATCGCTTCAACATCTTTTCCTCTTGCGGATAAAACCGGTTTAGCTACTGAGATTCCATGTTGAGATAAATACCGAATCCAGTCCATTTCTCCTAGAATATATGTGCTTGAGCGGCGAATGGTATGGGTAATTTTCAATATATAACTTGACCCTTTTTCATCCGTATATTCATACACATAATTTTCTGCATCGGCTAGAAATGTGACCTGTTCTGGCTGAAAATGATAGAGTAGAGCCGCTTTCTTTAAGACCATTTGTTCATCGTATCGTGCTTTTACTTCTTTATGCATGCTGATTCTCCTTTTATCGTCTTTTTACTTATACATGACGGTAATCAGCATTTATACGAGCATCAACATACCTGCCTTTCCTTTTGGTTTCTTCACATACTTTGACAAAAGTTGAAAAATTCCTCTAATTAGAAATAAAAAACCGCCAAAAGGCGGTTTTCAGATGGTTGACAAAGGGCGAAATTGAACTTGATTTTAGCCCTTTGTCTTCTTTTCAGCGTGATAGAAAACCTTTGAAGTCTAGGAAGGACGAGTACTGGCGCGGAGCGAATTTCACATTCGTGAGCACCAGCACGCAGGACTGACAAAGAATGCGAGGGTTTGTCTACACGCTAAAAACCGCCAAAAGGCGGTTTTTATTTAGTCATATATATGAACCGTTGGTTCTTTGTCTTCAGCATTTTTTGTGATGAGGGCTTCTTGCTGATCAGAAGAGGTGATGTTGATTTCTATATTGGTGCTCTTATAGTAATCCATGACTTCACCTGTTAAGTATTGCGTAAATGCCACGACTTCTGTTTTTCCGTAGAATTGCATTGGAATTTCCACTTTCATTTTTTGCAAGTTCCCGTTTTTATAGAAACCTTTGCCTACCACACCTGTGTAATTCGGGAAGTAGTCTTCTACCTTTGTCTTGAAGCGGTCAAATCGCTCTGAATCATCTTTGTAGCTGCTCTTGGCATTATCAGAAGGAAAGAAGACATTCTCTTCTTTAATCGTATCCCAACTGCCAATATCAGCTGATCCTGCTTTTACATCGGTTTTAGCGATGAAGTTTCCTGGAACAATAGATGATTTTGGTGCTTGTTTATAAAGAGCAATCATGACTGGGACTTTTTGCAGTCCGTCCATTTGACGAATTCGTTTAATGACTTGTTCCGCAATTTTTTCGCCCTCTGCTAAAAGTTTCTTTGAATTCTTCGATGAATCGATGGTCACCTCTTGCTGAGGATCCCCGATATTTTCGCGATAATAATAGACAGAGTTAAGCGCAAGACCGATGACAACCCCGCCAAGCTGTAAGCTATTTTTATCTTTTCTGATTAAGTAATTATGTTCTAGCATGGAAGCTAAGTAGATTGGACTATTTTCATTTTTTGACTTTGTTGAACCTGAGTTTGGAAGAGCAGGGTTTAAACCTAAGTTCTTAAAGTCTTTGTCTTCTTTTTCAGCTTTTTTCAGATCACTGCCTGTTTTTTTACGGGCAAGCCAGCTGAGAACAGTATCTTCATCTAAATGCTGTCCTTCTTGGAACAGATAGTCGTTTGTATTGAATGATTCTGTTGCCAGGCGCATGAGTCCTGTTTCAAATTCATCAATGTCTAAGCGTGTATTGAGACGCTCTGCTGTTAGTCCTCTTGCCGCTCCTTGTTTAAACGGCAGCACCATTTTGTAATAGGAATCAGAGATGTTGTACATTGGGATGATCGCTGTTTCTTTCGTTTCATCCGTTTTTTGTGTGACCTCTTCCTCATCCTTTCCCCCAAAAGGTGCACACGCTGACAATACCAGTGTGAGCATTGTCAGCAGCAATAGCAACTTTTTCAATAGAAAACACTCCTCTTATTTCTTTAGCTCCTCGAGCATTTTGGCTTCGTCCCAAATTTCAATATTGAGTTCTTCTGCCTTTGTCAGCTTACTTCCAGCTGCTTCGCCGGCAATGACTAAGTCTGTTTTTTTACTTACACTACCTGCTAACTTGCCGCCTAATGCTTCGATCGCTGCCTTTGCATCATTACGAGACATTTCTTCTAATTTCCCCGTCAGCACAATCGTTTTTCCTGCAAAGTAGGAATCACTTTCTTCTACTTTCACCGGTTTTGGCCCTGTGTAGGTCATATTGACCCCAAGTTCTTTTAGTTCATTTAGCAGATCTAGTATTTCTTCTTTCTCAAAGTACGTGACAACTGCATCGGCCATTTTTTCACCAATTTCATCTACTTCAAGTAATTGTTCTTTCGTTGCTTGTTTTAACTGATCGATATCCTCAAAGTGCATGGCCAACGTCTTCGCTGCTTTAGAACCAATAAATCGAATACCAAGTCCAAATAATAAACGTTCAAGAGAGTTTTCTTTCGATTGCTCGATCGAACGCAGTAAATTATCGACTGATTTTTCGCCCATTCGTTCTAGCTGAATCAACTCTTCTTTTGTTAAACGGTAAAGGTCTGATACACGAGAGACAAGCTGTTCTTTGAAAAGTTGTGTAATAACTCGCTCGCCTAGCCCATCAATATTCATCGCATTACGAGACACAAAGTGAATGAGTCCTTCACGTATTTGAGCGGGGCATTGTGGATTGATGCACCGAAGCGCCACTTCTCCTTCAATTCTGACCAGCTCACTTTGACACTCTGGACATTCAGTCGGCATGTGAAACGGCTTTTCTTCTCCTGTTCGCTGATCAACAAGGACCCCTGCAACCTCTGGGATAATATCGCCCGCTTTTTTGACAATCACTTGATCAAAAAGGCGGATATCCTTCTCTTTGATTAAATCTTCATTATGAAGAGATGCACGTTGCACTGTCGTCCCTGCCACTTTTACAGGCTCAAGAATCGCTGTTGGGGTGATGACGCCAGTACGCCCCACACTTAGTTCAATATCAATCAGCTTCGTCACGACTTCTTCGGCCGGAAATTTGTACGCAACAGCCCAGCGTGGACTTTTTGCTGTGAAGCCTAGTTCTTCTTGCTGAGCCAATGAATTGACTTTAATAACAATGCCATCGATTTCGTATGAGAAATCAGCACGCTTTGTTTTCAGTGTTTCAATGAGGTCGATCACTTCTTCAATGGTTTGGCACAGCCGTCTTTCTTTGTTCGTTTTAAAGCCAAGCTCATCGAGAAGATCAAGTCCTGCGCTTTGCGTATTAACACCAATTTCATCAAGCTCCGCTATACTGTAGACGAAGATATCAAGGTTTCGTTTCGCTGCAATTTTCGTATCGAGCTGACGAAGTGAGCCAGCAGCCGCATTACGCGGGTTCGCAAACGGCTCTTCTTCGTTTTGTAATCTTTTTTCGTTAAGGGCTTCAAAAGAAGGTTTTGGCATAAATGCCTCGCCTCTCACTTCAATCGACAGAGGCCGATTGATTTTGAGCGGGATGGAACGAATGGTTTTGAGGTTCTCGGTAATATCCTCACCTGTTGTCCCATCACCCCGTGTGGCCCCCCGGACAAACACGCCATTTTCATAACGGAGAGAAACAGCGAGTCCGTCAATTTTCAGCTCGACATTGTAAGCGACGTCGTCACCGACTGCCTGACGAACCCGGCGGTCAAAATCAAGAAGGTCCTGTTCATGAAACGCATTGCCGAGACTGAGCATCGGTGTACCGTGACGTACTTTTTGGAAGGCGTCTAAAACAGCACCTCCTACTCTTTGCGAGGGTGAATCCGCTGCTTTTAAATCAGGGTATTCTTCCTCCAGAGAGATCAGCTCACGCATCCGCGCATCATATTCAGCGTCAGGAACACTTGGACGATCCAGTGTGTGATATTCGTAGTTGTATTGATTCAAAATCTGGTGTAGTTCCTCAATCCGGCGTTTCGCTGCTTCTTTATCCATCTGCTTCTTCCTTTCACTTCATCCGTTTTGTCAGTCCTATCAGTTTATTGCTTTTCGATTGGCGCAAATGCGGCAAGGAGACGCTTAATGCCTGTAGGGCTTGGGAAGGCAATATCAAGCTCTGTACTATCCCCACTACCTTTTACACTCACAACCGTGCCAACGCCCCATTTTTTATGAGCGGCTTTATCACCGACAGCCCAGCCAATGCTGCCGCCGCCTGTGTTTTGAATGGTTTGCGTTTGGGGACGTGAGACAGGCCCTCGTCTTTGCGGTCTTTCTCTCGTTTGGCCAAATGGTGTTTTCGTTTCTTTTTTCTCATTTAGGTTGTCCAATAAATCAGCTGGTATTTCTCTGATAAATCGTGATTCCAGATTCATGTTCGTCCGGCCGAATAACGTTCTCATCTTCGCACTTGATAAATAAAGCTCTTCTTCGGCCCGTGTGATCCCCACGTAAGCGAGACGGCGCTCTTCTTCCATCTCGGCATCTTCCATTAATGAACGGCTGTGCGGGAAGACGCCTTCTTCCATTCCCATTAAGAACACAACAGGGAATTCAAGTCCTTTTGCTGCGTGAAGCGTCATTAAAATGACCGCATCCTGATTTTCTTCCTCATTTTCATCCAGCTTATCGATATCTGCGACAAGGGCGAGGTCTGTCAGGAAGGTCACAAGGGACTTGTCTTCATTTTGTTCTTCAAAGTTCTTAGTCACAGAGAGAAACTCGTCAATATTTTCTAGACGGCTTTGTGCTTCAATTGTTTTTTCTACCTTCAGTGCTTCACGATAGCCTGTTTTCTCTAGGATTTCTTCTGTTAATTCTGTAACAGATAAATAATCCTGCATATTTGTCATTTGATCAATGAGCTGTTTGAATTCATCAAGCGCATTGGCTGCCCTTGCACTGAGTCCAATGAAATCTACCTGAGCAAGTGCTTCAAACATAGACAGGTCATTCATCTCCGCATATGCCGCAATCTTATCAACAGAAGTTGCACCGATTCCGCGCTTTGGTACGTTCACAATTCGTGCAAAGCTAATGTCATCATCTGGGTTAGCTACTAGGCGTAAGTACGCCAAAATGTCCTTGATCTCTTTTCTATCATAGAACTTCGTGCCGCCGACAATGTTGTATTGAATGTTTGACTTCAATAATGTTTCCTCTATGACACGAGACTGCGCATTGGTCCGATAAAGAATCGCAAAATCGGATAATTTACGCTTGCCGCTCTGATGCAGCTGATGAATCTTTCCAGCAACAAATTGTCCTTCACCGAATTCATTATCTGCACGGTAATAGGCAATCTTCGCTCCTTCGTCATTTTCTGTCCAAAGGTTTTTTGGCTTACGGTTTGAATTGTTTTGAATGACCGTGTTTGCGGCATTCAGAATACGTTTAGTCGATCTGTAATTTTGCTCAAGCAAAATTACTTCACTGGACGGATAATCTTTTTCAAAGGAAAGAATGTTTGTAATATCCGCTCCACGCCAGCGATAGATAGACTGATCCGAGTCACCGACCACACATATATTTTGAAAACGCTGAGCTAGCAATTTCACAAGCATGTACTGCGCTCTGTTTGTATCCTGATACTCATCGACATGAATGTATTGAAATTTTCGCTGATAGTGTTCTAATACTTCAGGAATCCGCTCAAACAGACGAATCGTCATCATAATAAGATCATCAAAATCGAGTGATTGGTTTTTGAGTAATCGTTTTTGATAATCTGTGTAGACGTCGCTGACCACTTGATCATAGAAATCACCAGCAGTTTTAGCGTATTCCTCTGCGTCAATGAGTTCGTTTTTTGCACTACTGATTGAACCTAAAATGCTACGTGGATCAAACTTTTTAGGATCGATATTTCGTTCTTTTAAAATGTTTTTAATGACTGAAAGCTGATCAGATGTGTCTAATATAGAAAAGTTGCGATTCACACCAATACGGTCAATATCGCGTCGTAAAATGCGCACACACATGCTGTGGAACGTAGAGATCCAAATGTCATCCGCACCAGGCCCTAAAATCGCTTGTACACGCTCACGCATTTCTCTTGCTGCTTTATTTGTAAAGGTAATCGCTAAAATATTCCACGGTGCCACATGCTTTTCTGCCATTAAATACGCAATTCGATGCGTGAGCACTCGTGTTTTTCCACTACCTGCTCCTGCCATCAGTAGCAGCGGCCCATCTGTTGCTTTGACCGCTTCTTTCTGTGCGTCATTCAGCCCTTCTAATAGATGATTCGATATTTCATTCATTTCATTCACCGCCAATTCGAACTTATGTTCTATTTTAACCCGTTTCGTCTTGTTTGACTATGATGACTTTTTCACTGCGTCGACTGTCTTTAACGCTTCTTTAAAATTGTCATAAATGACGTTTCCCACTACGACAACGTCTGCATGCTGTGCAAAGTCTTTCGCCTGCTCTTCGCTTTCAATACCGCCGCCATAAAATAGAACCGTTTCATGTAGCACTGCTTTGGTTTCTTTCACAAGCTCTATGTCTCCAAGCGTCCCGCTGTATTCTAAGTAAAAGATGGGCAGTTTCATCAAGTGCTCTGCCACTCTCGCATATGCCCTTACGTCATCTATATCCAGCGCCGTATTTGCCTCTGTCAGCTTAGCCGCTTTACACTCTTCGTTTAAGATGACATATCCTTCCGGCACAATCTCTTCCATTGACATCAAATCACCGTATTCCTTCATCGCATCCTTATGCAGACCAACAATCCAATCAGGATGAGCGCTGTTTAACACAGTGGGGATAAAATACAGGTCAAAGCCAGGCACAATCATCTCATGTGTCGAGATTTCAAGAACACATGGCACAAGAAAGCGGCGCACCTTTGACATCAGTTGCAGCACGTTGTCTTCTGTCACGTTGTCACTGCCGCCAATCAAAATGGCATCCGTACCGGATTCACAAATCGCTTCAAGTTGTTCATCGGAAATCTCTTTATTTGGATCGAGTTTAAAGACATGCTTCCACTCGGTAACATCATACATGAAAAACGTTCCTCCATTCGTTTCATTCCATTTAAATATTATAACAAAATCAGACACCGCAAAAAATGGGTAACCTCCTTCAGCTAAAAGTTTCATTCTTTTGAAAATAGTCGATTTTCACTTTAGGCGAGGTGAATGGAGACTATATGAAAAGCTCCACTTCAAGAGGAGCTGAGGGAGATCAATAGATGGATGCTGAACTGAAATGAGGCTTCATCTCATCACATGATATTATACATGAAAGGAACATTTGACTATCGACCAAGCAGGTGAATGATTTGAAAAGAACCATCACATATGATCAAACGATCGACATCGGATACATCTATCTCATCCCGCCTCGAATCGGGACAATCAAAGAAACCATTGAATTAGACGTGAATGAATGTGTGAACGTAGACATCGACAAAGAGGGCCGAGTGGCTGGGCTGGAGTTATTTGCAGAAGAAGCCAATGTGTTGAAGCACACACCCGTTTATGAGGACGAGCTTTCGTTACGTTTTACGGATCAGGAAGTTCTCTCAACCTATCATTTATCGGGCATTGAATTTCAATTCTCAACGCCTGATCACAATGGACTGATTGGTTTTACCATTGTCGATCCTCTTAGATATCATGTCAAAAGAAAGACAAGAAAAAACCGTTTTGATTGATTCAAAACGGTTTTTTAAAGCTATTGTCTCACTTCATTAAAATAATGGACGGATGTCATGGCCCCTTCATCGACCATCTTGTTGTCTTGAATATCTAACGGATCAGGGTGACCAGCTTTTTCAGGAACCTTTTCATCTGATCGGAACATGCTTGCCCATTTTTTGAGATGCTGTTTATTTTTCACTGCTAATAACACTGCACCACCAACCCCTAATCCTGCAAGTACATACGCATTCGGACGCTTATTCATGTATGTTCCCTCCCCTTATGATCTTATTTGTAAGTTACCCCGCCTTTTCATTTCTAAACGTCACAATCTGTTGAAGTGGTTTCTCTTTCAATGAAAAGTGGAATAACAACAGTAATGATAGAGAAAAGAGGGGATTTTCGTGACAACAACTTTCATTGTCATTGGCGCATTATTAGTGATTTTTTTCATCATACCAATCATTTTATTCATCTGGATTTGGATGCGAGATGAAAAACAGGAAGAGCATTCTGTCCTACGAAATTATCCGGTCATTGGAAAGCTACGGTTTATTTTTGAAAAAATAGGACCTGAGCTTCGTCAATATCTGTTTCTAAATGATCGAGAGGAGCTTCCTTTCTCAAGAAGAGAATACGAGCAAGCTGTCATGTCTGGGAAGTACAAAAGCCGGACAATGGGCTTTGGATCAAAACGTGATTTTGACAAGCCTGGTTACTATATTCGCAACGTCCTATTTCCAAAGCAGCGAGATGAGTTACGCATCGATCAATCTGAAAAAATCCAAACAAAAGTGTATCAGATCGATCAAGACAATTTACTGAGAAGAAGTGAACATACCAAAGAGGTCGAAGCAAAACCTTACTACCTCCATCAAGACGATGTACAAGTGATAGGCGAGCACACATGTCAAAAGCCTTTCCATGTAAAAGGTCTGATTGGTCAGTCAGCCATGAGCTACGGATCTTTAGGCGACAGGGCCATTACAGCATTATCCTCAGGATTAAAGATGGCTGGCGGTACGTGGATGAACACAGGTGAAGGCGGGCTTTCTCCCTATCACCTCAAAGGCGGAGCTGATATTATATGCCAGATTGGGCCTGGTCTATTTGGCGTGAGAACAGAGGATGGCGCTTTTTCCTTTGAAGAGTTTAAGAAAAAAAGCGAGCACGAGGAAGTCAAAGCCTTTGAACTCAAGCTAGCACAAGGAGCAAAAACACGCGGGGGACACATTGACGGTGAAAAAGTCACAGAAGAAATTGCCCAAATCCGTAAATTGCCGCCCCACCAATCCATTGACAGTCCGAACCGGTTCGAGATGTTTCACTCCATTCCTGACATGCTTGATTTTATTGAACAACTGCGAAACATCGGCGGAAAACCAGTTGGAATCAAGCTAGTTGTTGGACATAAAGAAGATATCGAGGAGCTTGCTCTCTATATGAAAAAAAGCGGAAAACATCCTGATTTCATTACAGTGGATGGCGGAGAAGGTGGCACAGGTGCTTCCTTTCATGAACTGGCTGATTCCGCAGGCCTACCCATTTTCACCGCACTGCCGATGGTCCATCAAATTTTGAAGAAATATGGGGTTCGAGATCAACTTAAGCTGTTTGCGTCTGGTAAACTTCTCTCTCCTGATAAAATTGCAATTGCCCTTTCCATGGGAGCAGATTTTGTGAATATCGCACGGGGCTTGATGTTCTCGGTTGGCTGTATTCGCGCGCAAGTATGCCACACGAATAAATGCCCTGTTGGGGTTGCCACCACAGATCCAAAGCTGCAAAAAGGTTTATCCATTGAAGAAAAGAAATACCGCGTCTGCAATTATATCCTGTCCCTTAGAGAAGGTTTGTTTAATTTATGCGCAGCAGCTGGAATTGAATCACCTATTCATTTTAACGAAAAACATATTATTTTTAGACAAGAAAACGGCCAGACAAGTGAAGTCCCTATGTTCTCAGGCACAGAGCAGTCTGTCTAGCTTAAAAAGGTGCGTTTCCGCACCTTTTTTCGTTGACATTCTTGCTCAATCACGTATAAAGAACTTAATAGATCTTTGATAAGGAGAAAGAGTATGCGTGAAAAAAAGGTCCGCGGTATGAAACGAAAGACTCAACAGATCATAAAAGAAATGAACGCAAATACGCAGTCGTTTCCGGAGAATGTTTCTGACTACTGGCACCTGCCTCTACCAGCGGCTTATGATTTTATGACTTCCAACAGAACACCGAAAAAGATCAAACGTCTATGCATTCAAACTCTATTGAATAGAGCTGAGCATCTCATTGATTTGAAACCAAACGACGGGGACATATATCGTGTCGTGGTCGCAGTCGATCTGCCTGGATTATGGCATTCACAAATCATTGTGTTTAAAGGGGATTCTTATGTGAAAGATTTCTTCAACAGACAAGATGAGTATCAGACATGGCTTCCCCTTTCTGATCAGAGAAATATTCAAAAAGAATGGGATTTATCTGTTGCGCAAAATATGCGAACCATCGGTTTTAAGGAAGTGATCACTGATGACGATGAAGTGTCCTATGAAGGTGAACGATGGTTTATGGGAGAACTTGATGATATCAAATAGAGCCATTTCAACTGAAATGGCTCTATTTGTTCAACTTCAAAACGACAAATCATAAAGAATGTCTGCAGTGAAAGCTGCTTTATTTTGTTTCGTCCGTTGCTTGTTGCTCTGCTACACGGTCAAGTGCCATCGTATAGGCATCATTTCCGTAGTTCAAGCAGCGTTTGACTCGTGAGATGGTTGCAGTGCTTGCACCTGTCTCCGTCTCAATTTTATGATACGTATTTCCCTCGCGAAGCATACGCGCTACTTCAAGACGCTGTGATAAAGATTGGATTTCATTGATGGTGCACAAATCATCAAAAAATCGATAACATTCTTCCAGGTCTTTAAGGGATAAGATGGAGTTGAATAGCTGATCTAAGCTTTTGCCCCTTAATTTATCAATTTGCATCTTTATACATCTTCTCCTTTACTATTGGCACACCGCTCCGCACTGACTTTTCCGAGAAAGCGGTATCTTTCCTGACTCATTTTTTTCAACCTCAGCAATGAGCTTTGAACGAATCATGACAGGTTTGGTTCTACGCTGAAAATGCCATCAGGTTCTTTCGTAAGCCGAAGCTTCTTTATCGTAAACAAATTCGACAAGTTTTGTCATATTCCTTGTGCGACAATCTGACAAACTTGTTTGCCTCCGATATCTAGAACACTTCTGCTCTGTTAAGTCTTTCCCTAAAAAACAGTATGTGTAGAAAGCTTGGCGAGACGACAAACCTGCGCCCCGCCTTGCTTAATTATTCAAAATATGTTGGTCGGCCAGCGTAACCGACAGATTCATTTTACAATTGGGCACTTCATTCGTCATGTCAAAGCCCTATGCTTTGTCACCATATCTAGCAGTGAAGAGATCTCTTGCTCACTCCTGCCCTATAACAGCGGTCAGAAATCTAGCAAATATGATACAGCTCCACTCTGTTATATTTTAACGCATTATAGACGGAAAGAGTACAGTTTTTTTCATGACATCAAATATTCCTCTTGGTGTCACTCGAATATACGGCAAGTGTGTGCTTTGGAAAAAGACAAGTGTATCAATCGGGCAGTCAAATGGATACCCTCGCTCAATGAGTAGCTCGCGTAACGTTTGCTCCTGCTGTAGAACCGTTTCAAACGGTTCAGCTGATGCACAGCCTGATAATTGCAGCGGGATTTCATGCAAAATCTTTCCGTTTTCTGTGAGCACGATTCCTCCGCCAATTTCTTTCATTCGCTTATGAGCAAGCATCATATCATCTTTATTTTTCCCAATCACTAAAATGTCACCAGTGGTTGAAAATGAGCTGACAAATCCTTGCACCTTGTTTGCAAATCCTTTTAACATTGTGTTCACGCGCCACTCGCCTTTTCGATCAATCAAACTGAAGAAGCTTTGATCATGGTCACAGGACAGCTGGTTGACAGAGTTATCAATCTCCACTGTATAAGGCTCCATGATGACAGCATTGCGCATTTTGACACCAAGCGGCATTGAGAATTGCAAGTCACTCATCGTCAGGTCATAGCTTAAATCTAATGGTTCAAGCCCGCCATTTTCCCATTTTGTCTCTTGGAATTGATGCTGGTTCTCCCCCTCTAATTTCAGGATTACCCCTTTAGAAATCACCGTTTCTGGATTTGGATTCATCGGATCATCTAAAATATTCACAGAAGCCAATCGGCCAGGACCGACCACCCCTAATAAGTCATCAATTTGATAGTATTTCGCAATGTTAAAAGTCGCCATATTGTACGCATCAATAGTAGGCACGCCTTCTTCAAGGGCAATGGAAATGAGACGATTGATCATGCCTTCTTCATAAAAGTGAGGCGCTGATCCATCTGTTGTATAGAAAAAGTGATCGTAGTGCCTAAAGTCACGCTCATGCAATTCCCTTAAAATGTTCACTAAATCTGGGCGGATGGAAGAATGACGTAAGGACACATGATAACCTAGAGACAAGCGTTTGAGCACATCGTCTGCATTCATTGCTTCATGATCACTGTCCGCTCCAAACAGCTTCATTTTTGTTAGCGTTTTCTCAGAAGCCCCAGGGAAATGCCCTTCAATTCGTTTTCTCTGCTTCTTCGTTTCTTGCATGCAATATAAAATGAGATCATCACCGTCCATTAATCTTGGCCAGCTCGTTAATTCGCCGCCTTGAAGGACGTCGGGATGATCAATCCATTCTTTCCGATAGTTAATAGGAAGCATCTCATCTTCATACCTGACCTCGGTTTGAAGATCGTATCTGGACCACCAGAAGTACTGAAATGGCTGCTTTTTTAATTCACACAGAGTGGAAAGCGCTTTCTTTTCGTTGCTTTGCAAAAGAAGAAATAAGTTATCGCTGACCATCGTTGTTGTGCCAAATTGAGACACATATTCTGCAAGTGATTGGGGATTATAAATATGGAACGGATGCGCGTGAGGTTCAATATACCCCGGCACAATGTATTTACCTTCACAATCAATCACACGTTTAGCTGATTTATTTTGAGGAAGCTCTGCTCCGACATAAACAATTCGATCATCATGTATCCAAATATTTGCCTTCACCCATTGCTTCAAAAACGGGTTTAGCACGAGTCCATTCGTTAAAAGGAGTGTTGGAACTATTTTTGAGTCGACTACATCGATTTGTGTGCGGATGTCATTGTTTCTCCAATTAAAAGTACGTTCGGACATTCACATACTCTCCTTCATTTGTATTAGCCCTATCGTAACATAACGAACCACGTTACGCATTAATGAAACGTTACAATTTCTTGAAATCACACTTAAAATAATTTAAAAAAGGAGAATCACTTGCAATGAAACCTAATCTTGGTTTAATGGAAGCGCTCATGAGAATTGCCTGCGGAATGACGATATGTACTGTAGCTGGATCCTTATATGCTCGAAAACCATGGAGTAAAATGCTGCTTTTTGGCATCATGCTCGGCGGATTAAAATTGGGTTCTGGTATTCTTCGTTTTTGTCCAGTGACCTATATGTGTGAACAGCAGAATACACATAAAGAGAAGGCTGAGTAGACAGCCTTCGTCAGATTGTTGACAAAGGGCTAAAATGATTTTTATTTTAGCCCTTTGTCTTCCTTTCAGCGTGACATGAAAACCTTTGAAGTCTAGGAAGGGCGAGCACCGGAGCGGAGCGAATGTTACATTCGTGAGCACCGGCGCACAGACCTGACAACGAATGCGAGGGTTTATCTGCACGCTGGAGAAGGCTGAGTAGACAGCCTTCTTTTTTTGTGTGTGAATCATTCCGCTGCTTCGCACCATTTGACCAACGTACCAGCAATGATTTCTGCTGCTTCAATCACATGTTTGATCTCAATGGATTCATTCGGGAAATGGGCAAGCACTGTCGTTCCAGGTCCAAACACAATGATTGGGATATCCGCTGCTTGTGACAGTAATCCGCCGTCTGTCCCCCAAGGGGCGGCTTCCACCTTTGGCGGGTGCTGCATGACCTCTTCATATTGTTCCTTCAATAGACCTAAAAGCGGGTGATCAGAGTCGATTGACCCTGGAAGCCATCTAGCACCAAACCACTCCACCTCCACAGGATGTTCTTGAAACCAAGCATCCTTTTCAGCGAGTCCAGTCATCCAATTTTCTAATTCCTTCTCTGCCTGCTCAACTGTCTCACCTGGCATCACACCAAGCCTGCCTTCCATTGTGACAAGATCTGCGACAGAGGACGGCCAATCACCGCCTTGAATTTTCCCAATGTTGATTGGAATTGGAATCGGGATATGCTGAAACAGAGGCTCCGTCACTCGCTGATTTCTTTCTTTTTCTAGTGCCGCTATATGAGAAAGGACCACCGTGCTCTTTTCAATAGCAGAAACACCGTGATACCTTGTTCCGCCATGAGCTGCCCTTCCTTTAATATGCAGCCTGAACCACTTTGATCCTTGCTGAAGCGGAAAAATGTTCATATGACTTGGCTCTGGAATGATGGCAGCATCCGCTGTGTACCCTTTCAATATTGCTGCAAGTGTGCCTGCTCCGCCGCTTTCCTCTTCGACGACACTATGAAACACCACATCTCCTTTCAGGGGAATCTGAAGCGCATGCAGTGCCTCAAGCGCAAAGAGTAAAGAAACGTTTCCACCTTTCATATCTGTTGCCCCGCGTCCATAAAGTCTCCCGTTTATGATATGCCCGCTGTAAGGCGGATATGTCCATTGATTCTTATCTCCTGCCGGAACCACATCTACGTGCCCGTTTAATAAAATCGATTTGCCACCACCTTTCCCTTTCAATCGTCCAGCAACGTTGGGACTCCCTTGAAAAGATCGGCGTGGGGAATAAAAATAAGGATGCTCTAGTAATTCATCGCCGCCAATTTCCCAAACGTCTACATCAAAGCCAATGGCGGACAGTTTATTGGCCACGATCTGCTGAACCTCTTCTTCATTTCCTTGGGTGCTGTCACATTGCACCATTTGCTGAAGAAGCGTAATGGCTTCATCCTGATGCTCTTTCATCCAGTTTCTGATACGTGTCATTGGCTGCAAGTCGTTCATCCTTTCTACACAACAGATTTGACATCAGGCGCTAAAATTAACGGCGCTTCAGTCGCCCTTATGACATCTTCCGGCTGAAATGGTGGCATGACTTCACGTAAAATCAGCAGCTGAGACTTGACCTCAATGACCGCCATATCCGTAATAATCAAATCGACACACGCTTTAGCGGTTAATGGCAATGTACAAGCCGTTTTCACTTTAGATCGACCGTGTTTATCCAGATGGCTCATCACCACTACCACTTTTTTCGCTTTTTGCGCCAGCTCAATCGCTCCGCCCATACCCGGTACTCTTTTCCCCGGTACAATCCAATTGGCAAGATCCCCTTGGCTGCTTACTTCAAGTGCACCCAAAATCGTCATATCCAGCATGCCTTTTCGGATGATGCCAAAAGCAGTCGTACTGTCCATGTACGAGCCGCCCTTTGTCAACGTAATGGGAAAACCACCGGCATTGCACAAATTCGGATCTTCTTCCCCTTGCAGAGGCGAGGCTCCTGCCCCCATAATGCCGTTTTCTGCATGCAGCCACACCTCATAATGTGCTGGAATGTAATCTGCTGCTAGGGTCGGAATGCCGATCCCAAGATTCACAATCATGCCGTCTTCAATTTCTTGTGCTGCTCTTTTAGCAATGCGGTGTCTTAAATCGATGTCTCCCATGCCCATGTCCAGTTCACTCCTTTTGATTGCACGATTTGATTCACAAATACGCCTGGCGTCACGATTTCTTCTGGATCGAGCTGCCCCGCTGCCACAATTTCTTCTGCCTCCGCAATGGTCCAGTCTCCTGCCATCGCCACAATCGGGTTTGTATTCCGTGCGCTTTTATCAAAAATCAGGTTTCCCACTTCATCTGCTTTGTAGGCATTGACGATGGCAATATCCGCTGTGAGCGCAGGCTCTAACATATAATTCTTCCCATTCAGTTGAACCAATTGTTTCTCATCGAGATTCAGGCTATCCATCCCAACATCTGTCACAATGCCCGCCAGCCCCATTCCGCCTGCTCTGATTTTTTCTGCAAGAATGCCCTGCGGATAAAAATGAACGTCTAATGTACCAGCTTGCATTTTCTGTCCGGCAATGGGATTTGAGCCGATATGAGAGGCGATGATTTTTTTCACTCTTCCTTCTGTGATGAGCCGGCCCACACCAATTTGCGGGAAACCTGCATCATTTCCGATCAATGTCAGATCTTGAATATTTGCTTGCAAAATGGCATCAATCAACGATGGTGGTGAACCCACGCCGCCAAATCCGCCAAACATGATGGTCATGCCATCTTTTAATCGCGTCATCACTTCATCCAAATCCACAGTTTTGTTCATGTTCATTCCTCCTTACATAGCAGATGGGAAAAACCCTCGATTGATTACTTCTTGTTCGACTTGTGTGATGGTCTGGCCGAATTTATCAATCAGTTCATCCATCTCCTGCTGTGTGATGGAAAGCGGCGGTGCGATCATAACCGCTGCGCCTCCGACTCCATCCTCTCCAGCGCTTGCTGGATACACAAGCAGTCCATTTTGTTTTGCCGTTTCAACGACGAGATTGGTTATCTGAGCATGTGCAGGAAATGGCGTTTTGGATAAACGATCTGCGACAAACTCAATGCCAATAAGCAATCCCTTCCCTCTCACATCTCCTATGATGGAATGATTTACTTGCAGATCTTTTAAAGCATTCATCAGATATCGCCCAGAAAGGTCAGCCCGGTCGGGAAGCTGATGTTTTTTCATATATCGAATGACCGCTAATGAAACAGCTGCTGAAAGCGGATTGGCACTATATGTGTGCCCTGCCATGACAGAGCCGGAGCCGCTGATAATCGGTGCCATCACACGATCCGTTGAGACAACTGCTGCGATTGGAGAATAACCTGCGCTCATGCCCTTTCCGAGAACCATGATATCTGGTACCGTGCCCCAGTGTTCCATCGCAAACATTTTTCCAGTTCGTCCAAAGCCCGTCATGACTTCATCTGCGATCAATAAAATGTCGTTTTCTTCACAGACTCGCTTCATTGCTTCGAAATAACCGTCTGGCGGCAGGAGCGCCGCTCCCGCTGCGCCAACAATCGGTTCAGCAATCAATGCGGCGATCCTCTCTTTTCCTATACGCTGGATGACGGTCTTAAATTCCTGGACATACCACTCGACCTGCTTGCTGTCTTCCTTTGGCAGCCATGACCTGTAACTATAGGGCGGAGACAGCACTGGATGCTTTTCAAGCAGTGGTTCAAAGCGCTCTCTCCTTGCAATATGACCTGACATCGACAGCGCCCCTAATGTAATGCCGTGGTAACTCATCCATCTTGAGATGATATGATTTTTTTCCGTCTTCCCCTGCTCCTGCCAATGCTGAATCGCCATTTTCATAGCAGTCTCCGTTGCCTCTGAACCGCTCCCTACAAAAAAAGACCAGTTCAGATCACCTGGGCAAAGTGTACTCAATTCATACGCTAGTTCTTCCGCTGGTTCATTCGTAAATTGTGACCTGTACGTAAAGCTCACCTTTTTCGCTTGCTCCGTCATCGCATCAATAATCTCTTGTATGCCATGTCCAATACTTGCCGTGACTGCCCCTGATGAGCCATCTATATATTTTTTTCCGTCCCGATCATATAAATAAATCCCCTCTCCTCTCACAGCCACAGGATATTGCTGATTTAACATCGGTTTGATTAAGTAATCCCGGGTCTCCACTTTGTCATTCCTCCCTCTCTTGTCAGCAGCTGCACTTTTCTTTTTACATGAATCGCAAGAAAATTTTGTATACTTGGTATAAGATTAGCTTAATCAAGAGGGCAGTCATCCTCCATTCGCCATATGCCCGAATTTCACATGTGTTTTTTATACATGGTGTATAAGAGTGTTCAAAAGGAGGTCATGAGTCTATGGCGATTCTCGTCAAAGATGCACTCTCGCTCGATATGATGAAAGAAACCAAACTGCTTGCTGGAGAAAATGGACTGGATCGTCTTATCCAGTGGGTGACCATTGTGGAAATTATTGAGGACACGTCTAGACTTTCCGAAGGAGAATTACTTGTTACAACTGGGTTTGGACTGACAGAAAATAAAGAAAGACGCATACGGCTTGAACAATTGATTCAATCTCATCGTCTTTCAGCCATTGCCATTTATAAAGGCGTGTACTTAACGGAAATTCCCGCATCACTCATTGAAGCCGCCGAAAATAGCGGTATTCCGCTCATCGAGATTCCGCCTCATGTCAATTTTTCAGACATCACAAAAGCCGTTCTAGAACAAATCGTCAGCAGTCAGCTCCATCAGCTCAAATATTCTTCCGCGATTCATCAAAGACTGACCCATTTAAATGTGAGCAATAAAAATGTCACGCAAATTACAGATGAACTGGCACATCTCACAGCGGCAAATATCGTCGTACTGGATGTGTTTTTGCACCAAACAGCAGCTCATCTCGAAACAGACGAAGTGACCTATTCTCCTGCTTTTGGCTTTCTAACAGATGACGAACCGATTGAAACCTCTTCTCTGCTCAAGCAGGCAGAGGAAAAAGGCCGGCTCGTCTATGACACATATGGTGCGTTTGTTCTAGCGGCATGCCCTGTGATTGCAATGGGGGATATTTTCGGGTTCATTGTGGCGTTAAAGAAAAAAGAGACGTGGCACCATCTCGATGCCATCGCCATTGAGCATGCCGGTGCGGTGTATGCGATTGAATGGTTAAAACAAAAAGCTATTCAAGATACAGAAAACCAAATGCAGGGGCATTTATTGGATGATATGCTGCAACAGCAATACACAGAAGAAAGTTATGTCATCGAACAAGCAAGAAAGCTGCAATATGATATGAGCGAAGAACAAGTCGTCATCTACTTTCAATTTCAGCATCAGCACACACAGCTCGATCATCAAATGGTGCAGCGCCTATCCCAATTGCTCACATCCATTTTTGAACGCAGACAAATTCCTTTTTTATTAAAGGCAAGGCTTGATTCCATTTTCGTCTTGACGCCTGCAGGGAAAAGCACGTATCAAGAAACAAATTGGTATCGCGCATCAGAAGAATGCCGCAGTACTTGGTCTTATTTTTTCCCCGTCCATCCCATTGTGATTGGCATTGGAAGAGCCTACGACCAGATCAGTCTCTTTGCTAAAAGTGCAAAAGAAGCCCAATATGCAGCAAGGCTTCTTCCTCTTTTGAAAACAGATGACAGCATCATTCATTATCAGAAGCTCGGTCTATATGGGATGCTGCTTGAAATGAACGAAGCCGGAATGAATTTGCATGACTTTTATGTGGAGCTGTTAAGCCCGCTGCTTTATACAAAAAAACAAGGAGCTGACCTCATTCATACACTCGAAGTGTATTTGGCACACAATGAAAATATTCAAAAGTCAGCGGGGGAATTGTTTATTCACCGGCATACGTTAAGCTACCGGTTGAAACAAATTGAAACGAGAACAGGCTGCAGCCTCAAATCCACTGATGATCGGATGAAGCTGCAGCTGAGTATCATGGCGTACCGCCTATCTGGTCTGCTTGATCAGATGAGAACCATTTCATGATTCATTTGGCGTTTTGACCCATAGATTCATATCTTCAATTTTGTCAAAAATATAGCAGTTGTTTTGAAAGCGTCCGGTGTATGTATACCCGAGCTGATAAAATACTTGATTCATTCCATAGGACAGTGCACGGGCAAGAGAATAAAAGACATAAATGTGCATGGATTGAAGCTCTTGTTCGAGGGCTAGAATCAAATGATGCATGAATCCTAGTTTTCTGTATGTGGGAAGGGTTGCACAATCTGTTAATTCTGCATGACCATACGGCACATTGATTTCAGCGGATGCGGCACTTACAAGTTGACCGTCATGTTCAACGGCATAAAAAACCGTCCCTTCCTCCATTACCTTTCGGATGTAATCTGGCTCGTTCATTGGCGTGGGGTACGTTTCAAAGACCGTATCATAGAGCGCTGCCAGCTTGTGCACATCCTCTGGACCGGCTTTCCTCATCACATACTCATCTTGCCACACGCCTTGGTCTGTTTTAATCGGCTTTTCTTGAATAGACGCAACGATTTCATCTTCCTTCAGCCAAAATGGGCTGTTCATTCGATCTTCGGTCAGAAAGAGCGACATGCCGTACGCATCACTTCCGAGGAAATAATGAGAAAACACGCCTTCAAGCCGAAAGCCTTTTGCTAAAAAAAGCGGCATATGCTCACGCCTTACTTTTACAATAACCTTAGACGCCTTGCAGTCCGCCGCTTCCTGAAGCACGGACTGAATCACATCCTGCACCCTGCCGCTATAGTCATCCAAACGAATTCGCTCATTAAATGAATCCATACAGATCAAAGCAGAAAAACGCTCGTTTGCAAGTTTCTTCAATTGCACCATACACTCATTCCCCTCTTAGCTAATGAAAAACTTCCAAATTAAAAATGAAGAAATAGCAATGCCAGAAAAAATGGATAGGATCATATAACTAATGGCAAAGCTTTTTTTCAATTTATTCTGCTTAATGGCAGTCACCATGATGTTATTTATAGTTATGAGATATAAAACAAGCATGACATTTGCAAAGATGATAAATGCTTTGATTTCCATGTTGCCTCCCTAAATCTATTCGTGATCCCATACTACTTCTTCATCATCTGCCCGCATCCCTCCTATGAACAGAAGAAGAAAAAACACCTTTCCATCTCGTCAGATAGAAAGGTGTTTTGATTAAACGTTTTTCCCCGCAGCCTTCAGCGCACGGGCGCCAATGTCACGGCGATAAAATAAACCTGGCTGAATGATTTCTTCAACCGCTTCATACACTCTTGATCTTGCTGCTTCAAATGTGTCGTCAAATGCGGTCACATTTGCTACACGGCCGCCATTTGTGACGAATTGATCGTTTTCCTTTTTTGTTCCTGCGTGGAAGGTGACGACATCAGAGACCGTTGTTTGCAAAGCACCGATTGGCGTGCCTTTTGCGTAGTCTTCTGGGTATCCTTCTGATGCAAGAACGACACTGACAGCGGCTGTGTCTTTCCACTGCAAGTCCACATCTTTTCCATCTAGAATGTCTAGGAAGACTTGAACTAGATCTGATTCAAGACGAGGAAGCACTACTTGCGTTTCAGGGTCGCCAAAGCGTGCATTGAACTCAATGACCTTAGAGCCTTCTGGTGTCAGCATTAAGCCTGCATATAAAATGCCTGTAAACGAACGCTCTTCCTGCACCATCGCGCGAGCTGCTGGTTTGACGACGTCTTCCACCGCTTTTTGTACCACTTCATCAGAAATTTGTGGAACCGGTGAATAAGCGCCCATCCCGCCGGTGTTTGGTCCTTTGTCATCTTCAAATGCCCGTTTATGATCCTGTGCGATCACCATCGGATACACCTTTTCTCCATTGACAAAGGCCATCAGAGAAAACTCTTCACCCGTTAAAAATTCTTCAATGACAACCGATGCACTCGCATCGCCAAACTTTTCATCCTCTAAAAAGTCATGCAGGCAGTTAATTGCCTCTTCAAGCGTCATTGCCACTGTCACGCCTTTTCCTGCGGCAAGCCCATCTGCTTTAATGACAATTGGGGCACCCTTTTCTTCCACATATGCCTTCGCTTCTTCAAACGATGTAAAAGTGGCGTAAGCGGCTGTCGGGATCTCATAATTTTTCATTAAGTCTTTTGCAAATTCTTTTGAGCCTTCAATGACTGCGGCTTTTGCATTCGGTCCAAATACCTTGAGTCCTGCTTCTTCAAATGCATCGACGACACCTGCAATTAATGGAACCTCTGGACCGACAATTGTTAAACCGATGTTATTGTCTTTTGCAAAACGAATTAACGCCTCATGATCTCCCTCGTCGATCGGTACAAGCTTCGCAGCGTCTGTCATTCCATCATTGCCGGGTGCGACAAATACTTGGCTGACAAGTTCGCTTTGATTCACTTTCCATGCGATGGTATGCTCTCTTCCGCCTCTGCCGATAATTAATACGTTCACACTGTCATCCCCTTAATGTTTGAAATGTCTAACGCCAGTGAAGACCATGGCGATGCCGTATTCATCTGCTTTTTGGATTGATTCTTCATCACGAATGGAACCACCTGGCTGGATGATCGCTGTGACGCCTGCCTTTGCAGCAGCTTCCACTGTATCGCCCATTGGGAAAAATGCATCAGAACCTAGTGCACTGCCTTTTGCCTTTTCACCTGCTTGCTCAATTGCAATGTTAGCCGAGCCAACACGGTTCATTTGACCAGCACCAATACCTGCTGTCATTTGATCCTTCGCTAGAACGATGGCATTTGATTTCACATGCTTGACGACTTTCCAAGCGAGCTTTAAGTCTTTCCATTCGTCTTCAGTCGGTTCTCTTTTCGTTGGAATAGAGATCGTTGCTTCCTCTAAGCCGTATGTGTCGATATCCTGAACGAGCAATCCACCATGAACACTTGTGAGCTGCTTTTCTTTTTTCCCAAGATCTGCTTCTACATCTAATGTTAGTAGACGAAGGTTCTTTTTCGCTGTTAACACGTCAAGTGCTTCTTGGCTGAACGATGGTGCGATGACGATTTCTAAGAAAATCGTATGGAGCACCTCAGCCGTTTGTTTGTCTACTTCACGATTAAGCGCCACAATGCCGCCGAAAATAGATGTTTCATCTGCTTTAAATGCACGATCAAATGCTTCTGCAATCGTTTCCCCTGTCCCAACACCACATGGGTTCATATGCTTTACAGCCACAGCCGCTGGCTCCGTAAATTCACGTACAATTTGAAGAGCTGCATCTGCATCTTTGATGTTGTTGTAGGAAAGTTCTTTTCCATGTAATTGCGTTGCAGTAGCTAAAGAGCCTTTGCTTGGAAGCGCATTTTCATAGAACGTCGCCGCTTGGTGCGGGTTTTCTCCATAACGAAGAGATTGCTTTTTCTCAAATGTGACTGTGAACTGTTCTGGCTCTGTTTCGCCAACAAAGTTCGTTAAGTAATCCGCAATCAGGGCATCGTAAGCAGCTGTATGACGGAATACTTTTGCTGCAAGCTCACGTTTTTTCTCTAGTGATACGCCGCCTTCTTTGATTTGTTGAACGACAGAATCATAATCACGCGGGTCTACAATCACCGTGACGTCCTGATGGTTTTTAGAAGCAGCACGAAGCATACCCGGTCCGCCAATATCAATGTTTTCAATCGCTTCTTCATACGTGACATCGTCTTTGGAAATGGTCTCTTTGAATGGATATAGATTCACAACGACAAGATCAATCGGCTGAATGCCGTGCTTTTCGATCTGTGCCATATGCTCATCGTTTTCTCTCACTGCTAACAGTCCACCGTGAATGTTCGGATGAAGCGTTTTGAGACGTCCGTCCATGATTTCTGGGAAGCCAGTCACTTCAGAAATACCAATGACATCAATGCCGTTCTCTTGAAGAAGTTTGTGTGTACCACCAGTTGAAATCACTTCAACTCCAAGTTCTGTTAGTTCTTTCACAAAAGGTACAAGATTTGTTTTATCGGAAACACTGATTAATGCGCGTTTGATCGTCATGCCTTTGTCACCTCATTAAGATAATTCTAAAAGTGATTTGATCACTTTTGGATATAGTGTATGTTCTAATTCATGCATTCTTTTTTCAATGGATTCAAGGTCTTCCCCTTGTTCAATATGAATGGCTGCTTGATCAATAATCGGGCCGGTATCCATGCCTTCGTCGACATAATGAACCGTGATGCCAGCCACTTTGACTCCTGCTTGATAGGCTTGTCCAATCGCATCGAGTCCAGGAAATGCTGGCAGTAAAGAAGGGTGGATATTCACGATTTTCCCTCTAAATGCATCAAGCAATGTCGGACCGATCAGTCGCATATACCCAGCGAGGAAAATCCATTCCACTTCATGCAGTTTCAACTGTTCAATAATGGTTTGCTCAAAAGCTGCTTTACTCGGGAAAGCCTTCGGCGTAAAAGAAAAGGACGGAATGCCCTCTTTCTCTGCCCGCTCCAGCACCTTCGCACCCGGTTTATCACAGATCACAATGGCGGCTTTTGCCGGCCACTGTTCTTCTTTTAACGTATCAATAATGGCTTGAAAATTTGTCCCGCTTCCAGAGGCGAAGATCGCAAACTTTTTCATGAGAGGCTTCCACCACCGAAAGTGACGCCTTCTCCTTTTTGAACTCGTCCGATAAGAAAGGCTTTCTCTCCGTCTTGTTCAAGTCCGCTGATCACATCGACGAGATCATCCTCTTTGACGGCTAGGACAAAGCCGATGCCCATATTAAATACATTGAACATCTCTTCTGCTTTCAATTGCCCTTTTTCTTGAATAAAGGAGAAAATAGGCGGGACCGGCCATGAGCCGTTATCAATCTCAACACCAAGCCCTTCAGGCAGCATACGTGGTAAGTTCTCAATAAAGCCACCGCCTGTCACATGTGCCATACCGTCAACCTTGCCAGCTTTCACTTGTTTAAGAACAGGCTTGACATAAATCTTCGTCGGTTCCAGCAGCTCTTCTCCAAGCGGTCTTGTAAAAGGTTCATACGTTTGGTGAAGGTCTAGACCTGCGTCTTCCAGCAATACTTTTCGTACAAGAGAATAGCCATTGCTATGAATTCCGCTAGAGCTGAGTCCAATCAGCAAATGCCCTTCCTTGATGTTCTCACCTGTGACGATTTCATCCTTTTCAACGACACCTACAGAAAATCCAGCAATATCATATTCTTCTTCTGTGTAAAGACCCGGCATTTCTGCAGTCTCTCCGCCGACAAGCGCTGAACCAGACTGCTCGCATCCGTCAGCTACACCTTTGACGATGGATTCAATTTTCAAAGGATCTGCTTTTCCAACTGCTAAGTAATCTAAGAAAAAGAGCGGCTCTGCCCCTTGTGCAAGCACATCGTTCACACACATAGCAACAGCATCTACACCGATCGTATCGTGTTGATCCATTAAAAATGCTAGCTTTAATTTCGTACCAACACCGTCTGTTCCTGAGACAAGAACGGGCTTTTTGTATGGCAGTTCAGATAAATCAAACATACCGCCAAATCCGCCTAGAGCCCCCATGACACCTGCTCTTTTTGTACGTTCTACGTGTGTTTTCATTCGTTTAACGGCTTCGTATCCTGCTTCGATGTCGACACCGGCGTTTTTATATGCTTCTGACATCCCATTCACTCCTTTTATCTGCTTGTCTTTCATGTATTTTCGGCAGAATGAAAGAGCAGCATATCAAATCACGTTGACTGCTGCTCCATTATTCGATTATTTCGTCAGGACTGTTTCCTTCACATGAGGAAGGACAGTATCTTCATAAATTTCGGTCGGGTATTTTCCAGTAAAGCATGCTAAACACTGACCACGCTGCGGATCATCATACTTTCTGCCAATCCCGTCCATTAAACCGTCTACAGATAAAAATGCAATGGTGTCTGCACCGATTTCCTGTCTAATTTCTTCCACTGAATGAGATGATGCAATCAGCTCTTCGTGTGTAGACGTATCAATTCCATAAAAACACGGATGAGCGATTGGCGGTGAACTAATGCGTACATGCACTTCCGTCGCTCCCGCTTCTCTTAGCATCGTCACAATTCGGCGGCTTGTGGTTCCGCGTACGATGGAATCATCCACCATGACGACACGTTTGCCTTCGACCACCCCGCGCACAGCAGACAGCTTCATGCGCACGCCCTGCTCACGCAATGCTTGAGACGGCTGAATAAATGTCCGGCCAACATAACGGTTTTTAATTAAACCTAGCTCATATGGAATACCTGTTGCTTCGGCATAGCCAATCGCTGCAGAAATACTGGAGTCTGGCACACCTGTCACGACATCTGCTTCGACATGTGCTTCTTCTGCAAGCTTCTTGCCAAGATTCTTTCTCGCACTATGCACGTTGATGCCATTGATATTGCTGTCCGGTCTTGAGAAATAAATGTATTCCATGCTGCACATGCTGCGGTTAATGTTCATCGAGAAGCGCTCAGATTTTAAGCCTTCATCATTAATGATCAGCATTTCGCCAGGCTCTACATCTCGTAAATAGGTAGCACCAACGACATCAAAGGCACATGTTTCAGAAGCGACAACATAAGCATCCCCAAGCATACCAAGTGAAAGTGGGCGTAATCCGTTCGGATCAAGCGCTACGATCATTTCTGTTTCTGTCATGATTAGGAAAGCATAAGCTCCTTTTAACATAGACAGAGCATTTTTGATTTGATCCTTCAAATCCATATATCCACTGCGCTTAATTAAGTGAGCGAGCACTTCGGTATCAGAAGACGTTTGAAAAATACTTCCTTGGTTCTCTAGCTGCTGTTTTAATTGCGTTGCATTGACCAAGTTTCCATTATGAGCAAGGGCAAGACTGCCATTGTTTTGCGAGCGGAAGAAGAGGGGCTGCACATTCTCAAAGCCGCCTCCGCCTGCTGTCGCATACCGAACGTGTCCGATCGCACCTTTTCCCTTTAAATCCTTAAGCTCACCATTTTGGAACACTTCCGTAATCAGTCCAAGGCCTTTGTGTGACGTCAGGTTTTCACCGTCTGTTGCAATAATTCCCGCACCTTCTTGTCCTCGGTGCTGAAGGCTATGCAATCCGTAATATGTGATTTGCGAGGCTTCTTCGTGTCCCCAAACCCCAAAGACGCCACATTCTTCGTTTAAGCCTCTGATTTCAGCAAGCATGGGATCGCTCCTTTCCATGCGCGTTCAAGCTCGTTGACTGCCGCATGAATCCATTGTTGTCCTTCTTGATTTTTGACAGTGAATACACCATCATTTGTGACCGTTCCGACTTCTTTTGCATCTTGCACAGCCGCAGCAAATGCTTCGCGGTTTTCTGGTTTCACTGTGACAACAAAACGCGACTGTGATTCACTGAATAGTGATGCTGCGCTGTTTAGATCGAGCTGGATATCAGCGCCAAGACCATCTGTTCCAAATGTACTTTCAGCTAGTGCTACACCAAGACCGCCTTCAGACACATCATGTGCTGACTGAACAAGTCCGTTTTGAATCGCTGCTAAAAGGGCTTCTTGACGCGCCAGTTCTACATCCAAATCAATTTCTGGTGCTTTTCCGTAGATACGGCCTTCAGTCATTTTTTGAAGCTCACTGCCTGCGAATTCTTCCTTCGTTTCACCAATGACGAAAATCACATCGCCTGCCTGTTGGAACGATTGAGTCGTAATATGAGCTGTATCTTCAATCAAACCAACCATGCCAATGACTGGCGTTGGATAAATGGCCGTTCCATTTGACTCGTTATATAAAGAGACGTTACCGCCGATGACCGGTGTGCTTAATGTACGGCAAGCTTCGCTAATGCCGTCAGCAGACTTTTCAATCTGCCAGAAGATTTCTGGTTTCTCCGGGTTACCGAAGTTCAAGTTATCTGTTACTGCAAGCGGACGAGCGCCTGAGCAGACAATGTTACGTGCTGCTTCTGCAACGGCGATTTTCCCGCCGACTTCTGGATCAAGGTAGAGATAGCGCGCGTTACAATCTGTAGTCATCGCAAGAGCTTTTTTCGTCCCACGGATTCTAAGCACGCCCGCATCAGAGCCAGGTGCAACGACAGTGTTTGTACGAACCATATAGTCGTATTGATCGTAAACCCATTCTTTACTCGCAATCGTTGGCTGTTTTAACAGCTGTTTCAACGTATCTGCTGCATCTGTGATCGCTGGAGCTTCGACTTTTGTTTCTAAAAACTCGCGATAGTATGCAGGCTCACTTGACGGCTTGTGATAAACCGGTGCTTCTTCTGCAAGTGCATCAACTGGAAGCTCACACACTACTTCTCCTTGATGGAGTAAACGAAGCATTTTATCGTCTGTCACATGACCGACTGAGACTGCTTCAAGATCGTATTTTTCAAAAATATCAATGATTTCTTGCTCACGGCCTTTTTCAATGACCAACAGCATTCTCTCTTGGGATTCAGACAGCATCATTTCATACGCTGACATGCCTGTTTCACGCTGAGGGATCAGGTCTAGGTTCATTTCGATACCTGAACCGGCTTTACTTGCCATTTCTGCACTTGAGCTAGTTAAGCCAGCCGCTCCCATATCTTGAATGCCCACAAGCGCATCATTTTTGATGACTTCAAGGCATGCTTCAAGCAAAAGCTTTTCCATGAACGGATCGCCGACTTGAACCGCTGAACGTTTTTCTTCTGATTCATCAGAAAATTCTTCAGACGCAAATGTTGCACCGTGAATCCCGTCACGTCCCGTTTTAGCACCAACGTACATGACCGTATTGCCAACACCTTTTGCCTGCCCTTTCTTGATGTCTTCATGGTTGATTAACCCTACACACATCGCGTTAACGAGCGGGTTGCCTTCATAGCTTTGATCAAAATGAACTTCTCCGCCGACTGTTGGAATACCGATACAGTTTCCATAGCCTGCAATCCCTGCCACTACTTCTTCAAACAAGTACTTCACGCGCGGTGAAGTCAGTTCACCAAAACGAAGAGAGTTTAATACCGCAATTGGACGAGCACCCATGGAGAATACATCACGGATGATTCCGCCGACACCTGTTGCCGCTCCTTGATACGGTTCAATTGCAGATGGATGGTTATGTGATTCGATTTTAAATACAACCGCTTGGTTGTCTCCAATATCAACGATTCCAGCGCCTTCCCCAGGACCTTGAAGAACATGCTCTCCTTTTGTCGGGAATTTGCTTAAAACAGGCTTTGAGTTTTTATAACTGCAATGCTCTGACCACATGACAGAAAAGATACCCGTTTCTGTGTAGTTTGGCAGCCTGCCAATAATGGATTCGATTAAAGCGAATTCTTCATCACTCAATCCCATTTGCTGATACAATTTCTCTTCTTTAATTTGCTTGTGACTTGGTTCAAGCAGTAGTGACATGAGTGTCCCTCCAATTTTTCACGATAGATTGAAACAATTTAAGTCCGTCTGCGCTGCCTAGTAATGAGTCAACCGCGCGCTCAGGGTGCGGCATCATGCCGAGTACATTGCCCTGTTCATTCGTTACACCTGCAATTCGATTGACACTGCCGTTAATATCGTCACCGTAAGTGAAAGCGATTTGGCCTCGTTCAATCAGCTTCGCTAACGTGTCTTCGTCACAGTAGAAGTTACCTTCACCGTGTGCTACAGGAATCGTAATCGATTCACCTTTTTGATAGCCGCTTGTAAATTGCGTTTCGTTGTTCTCTACAATGAGTTCAACTGGACGACAGATAAATTTTAGATCTTTATTCCGTCTCATTGCGCCTGGCAGAATGCCAAGCTCTTGAAGAATTTGGAACCCGTTACAAACACCAAGAACAGGTTTTCCTTCCGCAGCTGCTTTTTTCACAGCCGGCATGATGTTAGAAAAACGAGCAATCGCACCGCATCTTAAGTAATCCCCATAAGAGAAACCGCCTGGTACGAGTACACCGTCAAAACCATCAAGACTCGTTTCGTCGTGCCATACATATTCAACTTGTTCACCTAACTCATCTTGAATCGCATGGTACATATCGATATCACAGTTAGAGCCAGGCAAGACGATCACTGCAAACTTCACTGTGCGACAACCTCCTCCACCTCATAGCGGTAATCTTCAATCACCGTATTGGCAAGCAATTTTTCACACATTTCTTTGACCACTGTATCTAAGTCACGTTCTGATTTCTCAATGACTAGCTCCATATATTTCCCGATACGGACATCCTTTACTTCCTGATAAGACATGCTGTGCAAAGCGTGCTGCACGGCACTTCCTTGTGGATCAAGAACGCTCTCTTTTAAGCTGACAAAAATTTTCACTTTATACATGTTTATGGCCTCCAAGTCTTTTGAAAATTTCTTCGTATGCATTTGTTAAGCCGCCCAGGTTTCGTCTGAACACGTCTTTATCAAGCTTTTCGTTTGTGTCTTTGTCCCAAAGCCTGCACGTATCAGGTGAAATCTCATCAGCTAGCAAAATACGATTCTCGTGATCTATTCCGAATTCAAGCTTGAAATCAATTAAATTCACATGGCAATCTGAGAAGATTTGCTTCAATTCTTCATTCACTTGTCTTGTGATTTGTTTCATTTCCTCGACCTGCTCAGGTGTCGCTGCATGTAAAATGCGAATATGATCTTCTGTAATGAGTGGATCGCCGAGTGCATCATCTTTGTAGTAAAACTCGATCAAAGGTGTGTCCAGTTTCGTTCCCTCTGGAATCCCAAGACGCTTTGACATACTGCCTGCCACCACGTTTCGCACAACGACTTCAAGCGGTACGATGTCTACCCTTTGAATGAGCTGTTCTGTTTCAGATAGGCGTTTCACAAAGTGATTGTTGATCCCTTTCTCATGTAGCATTTGAAAAATCAAGCTAGAAATTTCGTTATTCAGTCTGCCTTTGCCTTCAATTTCCGCTTTCTTTTCACCGTTAAATGCTGTAGCTGAATCTTTATATTCGACATATAAAATATGCTCGTCATCGGTCTGATAGATTCTTTTCGCTTTGCCTTCGTAGAGAAGTTCTTGTTTCACAGTCATTCAGATTGGCCTCCTAATTTGAATGTTGGCAATTTTCAGGATTAGGCGCCTGACTAGCAGGCGGCCCATTTCTTACGCAAGACCTAGACGTTCGAAAATCATATCGACATTTTTCAAGTGATAGTTGTAATCGAAGCAGTCAGCGATTTGTTCAGGTGTTAAGCGTGAAGTGATTTTCTCTTCTGCTTCTACTAATGAACGGAATGGTACTTGTTTCTCCCAAGCTTCCATCGCCTTTGGCTGAACCGTGTCATATGCTTCTTCACGTGCCATGCCTGTATCAATGAGTGCAAGAAGAACACGCTGAGAGTAGATCAAGCCAAGTGTGCGGTCCATGTTGCGTTTCATGTTTTCAGGGAAAACCGTTAAGTTTTTCACAATGTTAGAGAAACGGTTCAGCATATAGTTCAGTGCAATCGTTGCATCTGGTAAAATGATGCGTTCAGCAGATGAATGAGAAATATCACGCTCATGCCAAAGCGGTACATTTTCATAAGCAGTCAGCATATAACCACGGATGACACGGGCAATCCCCGTCATATTTTCAGAACCGATCGGGTTTCGTTTATGAGGCATCGCTGATGATCCTTTTTGTCCTTTTGCAAAGAACTCTTCTACTTCACGTGTTTCACTCTTTTGAAGACCACGAATTTCAACAGCAAATTTCTCAATACTTGTTGCCACTAAAGCAAGGGTTGCCATGTAATCTGCATGACGGTCACGCTGCAAGGTTTGGGTTGAAATTGGTGCAGCTTTGATGCCAAGTTTCTCACATACATATTGCTCAACAAACGGGTCGATGTTCGCATATGTGCCAACAGCACCAGAGATTTTGCCGTATTCGATGCCGGCTTTTGCTTGTTTAAAACGTTCTAAGTTACGCTTCATTTCCTCGTACCAAAGAGCAAGCTTCAAGCCAAATGTTGTCGGTTCAGCGTGTACACCGTGCGTACGGCCCATCATGACGGTATATTTGTGCTCTTTTGCTTTTTCTTTTAGTATGTCAACAAATCTCTCAATGTCCTTGAGCAAAATATCGTTCGCCTGTTTTAATAGATATGAAAGCGCCGTATCCACTACGTCTGTAGATGTTAACCCGTAATGAACCCACTTTCTTTCTTCTCCTAGAGATTCAGATACAGCACGCGTAAAGGCAACCACGTCGTGGCGCGTGTCTTGTTCAATCTCCAAAATACGTCCAATATCAAAGCTTGCATTCTTGCGCATTGTCACAACGTCTTCTTTCGGAATGATGCCAAGTTCTGCCCAAGCTTCACAAGCGAGAATTTCTACTTCAAGCCATGCATTAAATTTGTTTTCCTCTGTCCAGATTGCTGACATTTCTGGTCGTGCGTAACGTTCGATCATTTCCCGTTTCCTCCATCTCTTTCAGTCCATATCTTTGTGATGTTTGCCATCCATTCATCATCAAGCTGTTTCATAAATGTCATATGCCCCATTTTGCGGCCGGCTTTTACTTCATGTTTGCCATATAGATAAAGCTTCGCTTCCTTTAAAAGCTCAGGATGTTCTTTTGGGATGTCCACTTCATCGCCCAGCAAGTTCACCATCATACCCTCTGATAAAAGAGCTGTTCCGCCAAGCGGCAAACCGCATATGGCGCGAATGTGCTGTTCAAACTGACTCGTCTCACATAAATCCAATGTGTAATGTCCAGAGTTATGCGGACGCGGTGCCAGTTCATTGACAAGCAGCTTCCCTTCATTTGTCAGGAACAGTTCAACAGCAAGCGTACCGACCAGCCCTAGCTTTTCAGCAAGCGTTGTTGCCAGCTCTTTTGCTTTCTCCTGAATGCTGCCATCTACCCGTGCAGGCACGATGCTTTGGAATAAAATATTGTGCTTATGAATGTTCTCAGCGACTGGGAATGTCGCAATTTCCCCATGAACAGACCGCGTCACAATCACGGACAGTTCCATTTGGAAAGGAACCCAGCTTTCTAAAATGCACGTTCCATGCGTGAGAAGTGCAGCCGCTTCATGAAGCTGATCCTTCTCTTTGATGACATACTGTCCTTTACCGTCGTAACCGCCTCTGCATGTTTTCAGCACAGCTGGCAAACCAAGCGCATTTACTGCATCTTTCAGCTCCTTCTCATCATGAACGATGCGATAAGGGGCGACTTCACAGCCTGCATCTACAATCCCTTTTTTCTCCGTTTCACGGTTTTGGGTTAAAAGAAGGAGTTCGCTTCCTTGCGGTAAATACGCCTCTTCCTTCAGCTGATTGAGTGCATCATAATCAATATTTTCAAATTCATATGTGACCACATCGCTGATGTCCGCCAGCTGCCTGATCGCTTCAAGGTCACTGTATGCGGCTGTAATTTCTGTATCAGCAACCTGTCCACAAGGAGAAAGTGTGACAGGGTCAAGGACTGCTGCCCGGTAGCCCATTTGCTTTGCACTGACGGCCATGTATCTGCCAAGCTGTCCGCCGCCGATGATACCAATGGTTGCGTTTGGAAAAATGGTCTGCTTAGCCAAGCTGATCACTGCTTTCTAATACAGTTTGTTTTGTTTGCTCTCTTCTTTCTTCAAGGCGTGCTGCAACGGCTTCATCGAATGCTGAAATCATTTGTGCAGCTAAAAGGCCTGCATTTGTTGCACCGGCTTTGCCGATTGCCACTGTGGCAACAGGTACACCGCCTGGCATTTGAACGATGGATAATAAGGAATCCAGTCCGTTTAATGCTTTTGATTGTACGGGCACACCAATGACCGGCAGTGTCGTTTTTGCTGCGACCATCCCCGGTAAATGTGCTGCGCCTCCAGCACCGGCAATGATGACTTTTAGTCCCTTACCTCTTGCTTCTGCCGCATATTCAAACATCAAGTCAGGTGTCCGATGTGCGGATACAACCTGTTTTTCATACGGAATGTTTAATTCCTCTAAGATATCGCACGCATGTTTCATTGTTTCCCAATCAGATGTACTTCCCATGATGACACCTACAAGCGGCTTCATTTTGTCCCCACCTTTAAGCTATTATTCGATTTTGTATCGTTTGACACGCTTCCCAAACCTAAGCAGCTTGTCAAACGCCGAACAAAAAAGCCCGGTTTGTATTGCATTGTTAGGAAGCAACACAAACCGGGCCATGGTAAGCGCTGTTCGCTTTTAAAACGCCATGTCAGTTTTGTTCACTATCCTGCATAGTCCAGTCATTTACGGTAACTGGGTAGAAACTTATGGGCCATATTCCCAAGATTATATGAGGCTCGTGTTTTGATTTCATGTTTATCTTAACAACGGATGTTCATGATGTCAACGGATTTATCGAACAATCTATGAAGTCGTCGTTTTAATGTTCGGATTTAGAGTATTTTTCCCTCAAATACGATTTTTTTCCCAATCGGAATGATCTGAATCGACCCATTTTCCTTCTTTTCCTGAAAGATGGGCTCCTCCATTCGTCGGACAGGTGAGTAGCCTTCCTCTGCCATCTGGGACAACACTTGTTCAATCGTCATGTTGTCTTCCACGTAGAATTTCTTTTTCTTTGGTTTTGCGGTCATTCTTTAATTCTCCTTTTCTTCACAGCCTTCACCCAGAAGCCGCCATGAATCGTTTTGGGCTCATACGAAATGATAAACGCCTTTGAATCAAGCGTTTTAATCGTTTCATATAATTGCAGTTCATATTTTCTCGGTGTTAAAATTTGCATCGCTGACCGGTCTCCTTCAAGACCTCCTACTACCCAGTTGGTGACGCCATATCCTTTTTCTCTCAATTGTTTTGGGAGATCTAGATCGATTTCTTTTGTAATCACGTTCACAGTAATGTAGCCAAGTGCCAGCTTCTCTTCAATTTTCATCCCGACAATGATTCCAATTCCATAACCTAGCGCATACGCAATGACATTTTGTACTTGATCTAAGTTATCTAATACGATACTCAAACCAATGACATAAATCAGCATCTCGACAGTACCAGCAAAAGCGGCTGCATACCTTCTGCCTTTCATTGTTAAAATTAAACGCATAGTGGAAAAAGAGACATAAACAATGTTAATCACTAAAATAATCAAAACCATGGTGAACGCATTGGATAAAAGTTGTTGAAGCACGATTCGAACCCCCTGCACTAAAAATCAAATAAAGCACCCCATATTCTACTAGAGAACAAACCTTGATACAATCAAATTTGCGCGAGAAAAACACATATATCTTTCGACAACAAGGGGTGGTCTTTGTTACCAAGAGTTTACCCGTTTTTTCCTCTTCTCAACATGAAAAACCTCCTTTTTCAAAAGGAGGCTTTAGATGGTTGATAAAGGGCTAAAATATACTTTATTTTAACCCTTTGTCTTCTTTTCAGCGTGATAGAAACTTTTGAATTCTAAGATCGGTGCGAAGCGAATTTCACATTCGTGAGCACCGTCACGCAGGATTACAGTCGATTCCAAAGATTTGTCTACACGCTGAAACGTGTTTTTATCCAAACCGAACTGGAACAAGTGATGGGATCAAATACTCTCCGACAATGCCCCATAAAAGGGCAATGATAACGAGCTCAATCAACAAAAAGACCCAGCCGGCATACATCAAGTCTCCCCGTACAGCATCTTGCTCTGATTGAATGGAGCGGAAGAGCACAATGGCAATCAGCTGAAGACCAAAAAACATCATGACGGATAAAATCACCGTTACATATGGAATATTCAGCATGGCAAATACAAGCCAAAGGATAGATAAAACCAAAACCGGCACAAGCACGGCACCGAACTTCATGATCACTTCTTTCAGCGATATGTTCCCTTTCAGCATGTACTTACCGAGCACCCAAACCGTCAGCATCATCAGTGTTAACAAAATGAGTGTAAAGACCGCTACCTTCAAAAAGGCGTCACCAAAAGAATAATGAATACCAAAACCTAATAAACGGGTCTTTGACGCCTTTAATTGAACGTAGTTGCCTAAAGCAAAAAACACACTGAATAACACAATTGAAATCCAGGCGTACTTCATGCGTAAAGTGTCCGCTTGATGGATCGCACGGCTCGGTGATTTTAACATTGCGAGCCCATATGAGCCATAGCGCTTAAACGCACCTCCTACACTTCTTGCAATGCGCTGAATGGCTGAACGCTCTTCATCAGCTGGCTTAGCCGTTCTTCCTCGTTTTGCAGCACTGCGGCTGAGGCGGGACTGCCTTGTTTCTTGATCTATTGATGGCTCTTCGTTTTCGTTTTTCGTTTCAGATGTGACCTGCTCTTGATCTTTCTCTAACATCCCATATCAACTCCTATCTCAGACAATCCGCACAGGCTCAGGTGACCTGTCCGGATGACTCCTATTAAAGTAGCGGAGTCTCTCTATTCAGTCAAGATTCCTTGACGTTCATACGAATAGACGGATAAAAGAATGAAGAGGTTTTAAATGGAGAGAAATTAAGCCAAAACAAAAAAGCTGATGAGTGGATCAGCTTTTCATCATCTTTCATTACTTTTCATGAACGATAGCGCCCCTGCTTTGCTTTCTGAATCCGAAGATTCTCTTGGTGTGCGGGGAAACGAGTCTTTTCTGTCGTATCGACTTGTGTAATTTGTCCATTATGAATGGTGATCACCACCGACCCGTATTCAATCCCTTTTAAGGCAGATAAAATAAAATTCAGCTTTTGTTCATCCATCGCTCATCCCCCATCCCACTAATTTTGCTTTCGCTCTTTTAAATAGAGAACCTCATTTTCCAGCTCATGAATCGTATAATGCATGAGCGCTTCATGTTTTTCTTCATGCCCCCATAAAAGGAGCTGCTCAATCAATACCTGCTTTTTCCGCTCAATCACCTGCCTAAGCCAACGTGACAAGTCATCCCCTCCCGTTATGATGAATGCAAGAAAAAAAGGCACTCTGAACCCTTCTATAGAAAAAAGGAAATCAAAGCGCCTTTGGTGATCCAATCAGCGAATTATGTCTTTTTATCATAAACACATAATTCCTATAAGTCAACTATGTTTTTAAAATTTCCCTACAAAAAACAGCAGCCTCCATGAGCTGCTGTTTCAGACAAACCATTAATGATTTAAGAAAGCAAAATATAGAATAAAGATGACAAACAGGCCGTACATAATTGGATGCACTTCTTTTGCTTTTCCTTTAAAGATCATGGTGATCGGGTAGAAAATGAAACCAATCGCAATCCCTGTTGCAATACTATATGTGAGTGGCATCATAATCATGGTTAAGAAGGCCGGTACCGCAATTTCAAAACGATCCCATGCGATCTTTGCAAGAGGTGCTACCATCAGTGCACCGACAATGATTAAAGCAGGTGCCGTTACATTCGATGTCACGACAGATAATAGTGGCGAGAAGAACATCGCAAGTAAGAAGAAAATACCTGTCACGACGGCTGCAAAACCAGAGCGGGCACCCGCAGCAACACCTGAACTAGATTCAACATAAGACGTCGTCGTTGATGTACCAAGAACAGAACCGACGACGATAGAAGAAGAATCCGCCAGAAGCGCTCTTCCTGCACGAGGCAGCTCATTATTTTTCATTAAACCAGCTTGTGTCGCCACAGCCACAAGTGTACCAGCTGTATCAAAGAACCCAACGAATAGGAACGTTAAAATGACCACAAGCATTTGAATGGAGAAAATATCTGGCAAGTGAATCAAAGCTTGACCAAAGGTTGGAGACAAACTTGGAATACTTCCGATAATTTGAGATGGAACTGGCACAAGACCAAAGATCATTCCAGCAATGGCTGTCACAAGCATCCCAATGAAGACACCTGCATTCACTCGAAGAACCATTAAAATGACAGTCACAACGATTCCAAATACCGTCAACAATACCGGACCACTATGAATATTTCCAATCGAAACGAGCGTATTATCGTTATTGGCAATAATACCGGAGCCTTGAAGACCTACAAATGTAATGAACAAACCAATCCCTGCACCAACAGCCAGCTTCAGCTCACTCGGAATGGCATTGATGATTTTTTCACGAAAACCTGTTAAAGAAAGAGCAACGAAAATCAATCCTGAAACAAACACACCGGAAAGTGCTGCCTGCCATGAGATCCCCATACCAAGAACCACTGAGAAAGCGAAGAACGCATTCAGTCCCATACCTGGTGCAATCGCAATCGGGTACCTGGCGATCAATCCCATCAGGAAACAACCTGCCGCAGAAGCTAACGCTGTAGCTGTAAAGACAGCCCCCTGATCAATTCGTAATTTATCTGGAAAATCCGGTACTGCTACTAAAGCAAGTGTGATCGGATTGACAAACAAGATGTAAGCCATCGACAAAAATGTCGTTAAACCGCCGATGATCTCTCTGCGATAATTCGTACCTAACTCATCAAACTGAAAAAACTGTTTCAAAGCCAACTGACTCCCTTCATGTCCTTTTGCTTTAGTCTGCCCCATTCACAAGTCAAATAAAAAACGCCCCAACAGTTTTTGGGACGCTTGACTACAATGTGAATTCAGACCGTGACATCAAACAAGAACAATGCATGATTTATATCAAACGAGTGTGAATTGACGTAGTCAAGCCATTTACGGTAGCTTGGTAGAAACTTGCGGGCCATATCCCCGCCATTATACGACTTCTATCTATTTGATTTCTGTGTCTATTGTACCAACTTCATTTTTAAAACACAATACGAAAAGCGAACATTTTTCAAAGAAATGTCCGCTTCATTCGTCTTATTACACGAATTTGGAAAATCACATCTAGTTCTTTATACACCCATCACTGAATTCTGGCAAAAACCGTTTCTGCTACATCGAAAAATGCCTTCACAGCAGGAGAAGCTTGCGTGAGCGATGGACAGGCAAGCGCCACCTCACGATGATGCGATACATTCAGATGACTGATCTGCACAAGTTGCTGCGTTTTTAGGAATAACTCAGGACCTATCGTCACACCAAGTCCTTCCCCAACCATGCGGGCAATGGTCGTACAATCATGCACTTCAAATAAAATAGACGGCTTGATTTGCGCCTCTGAAAAAATATCCTCTACATGGGATTGATACATGCCAGTTGGCATAATAAATGGTTCATCTGCTAATTCTTCCATGTCTACAATTGGCTGCTGCTTAAAACGATGATTTTCGTGATAGGCGACCACCATTTTATCTTTCATAAGTGGCAATAGATGAAACGCTTCATCCGCTTTACCTTTTACAACAAACCCAACATCAATAATGCCAGAATCGAGCCACTCCAATATTTCTTCATATGTCCCCTCATAGAATTTAAATTCAATCTTTGGATGCTTTTTCTGATAGCTCACAAGCAGTTTTGGCAATAAACAAGCGGATGCACTGGCAAATGTTCCAATCCGAATCAAGCCAGATTCAATATTTTTGGTGAGCGCAATTTCCTGCTGAATTTTCTCTACTCGATTTAGCACTTCTCTTATATGCGGAAGAAGGGTTTCACCGATGTCTGTCAGCGTAATGCCCTTTTTTCGGTCACGCACGAATAAAGACACGCCCCACTCCGTCTCTAAACTTGCCACCGCATGACTCACGGCAGACTGTGTCATATTTAACGCTTCAGCTGCAGCAGTAAAACTGCCTAGCTCGACCACCTTAGCCATCGTCTCGAATCGAACAAAGCTCATGAGTATTCACTCATCCCTTTCATGAAAAACATCAATTTTACTTATGTTAGCACGGAATTTAAAATGAATACAACGTTTCAACATAAAGGAAGGGTTCAAAATGAAAAGTACATCTTATCCATTGCTCATATTTCTTTTAGCCGTCGGTTCTTTCGTCACAGGCACTTCAGAATTCGTCGTATCAGGCATACTGGACATCATTTCTGACGATCTGCGCATCTCCATCCCGGTTGCGGGACAGCTCATCACCATCTATTCTCTTTTTTATGCCGTGGGTGCCCTCTTTTTAGTCATGGCCACATCGAAATTGAATCGAAAAAGGGTTCTTTTATCGGCGATTTCAATGTTTATAGCAGGGAATGTGCTCGCCTTTTTTAGCCATCACTTTATGCTGCTCATGCTCTCACGGGTCATCATGGCCATGAGTGGCGGCTTATATATTGTACTCGCAACAAATTATGCAGCGCAGCTCGCCCCGCCAGAAAAAAAGGGAAGTGCGATGGCAACGGTGATCACTGGATTTACTGTTTCACTAGTACTCGGTGTACCGATTGGAACATTTTTAGCAGGATATGTAGATTGGCATGCCATTTTTCTCATCATTGCAATAGGAACCGCTTGTCTCTTGTTTCTTCTGTATCGATTATTACCGCCTATGGAGGGACATTCCCATGTGCCATTCAAACAGCAAATGCAAATTCTTCAAGACCGTAGGGTGTTAAGCGGCTTAGCCACGACAGCCTTTTGGATTTTAGGTTACACAATGGTATTTGCCTACATTTCGCCATTATTGCGACAGACATCCGGATTTACGCTCGAAATGACAAGCATTGCCTTGCTCGTCTTAGGGATTTCTGCTTTTATCGGATCACGCTTTGGCGGATACGCTGTCGATCAATGGGGACCAAACCGAACCATTTCAATCAGCATCACGGTTCAGATGCTCATGCTCTTTGCATTATCTTTTACACAATTTTCTGTAGTTGGCGTCTTCATCACGCTCGCCATTTGGGGCACCGCCACATGGACAACAACACCAGCGAAGCAATTTTATCTCATCTCCCTAAAACCCGAAACATCGGAAACCGTGCTGAGCTTTAATACAGCGATTATGAATATCGGCATGATGCTTGGATCGTCAATGGGTGGTCTGATTATTCAATATACAAATGTAACGAATTTAAGTTGGATCGGCGGGCTAGCCAGTTTTGTTGCATTGATGTTGATTCGGTACTCGTTCAATCGTCATCGACTGGCGAATCAACAGATAAAAAGCGAACATGTGTAATTATGTTCGCTTTCTGATTTATCGATTAGCTTTTGATGTTTCTTTTTTGACTGGAATGGTTACCGTTATATCTTTTTGTGGTGCCAACAGATTCAGATTTGACAGATCAAGATACAGCCCATAATCCTTAAATGAAAAATGGTTTAATGATAATTTGTCTAACTCCTTCACATCAAAATCAAAGGTGGATTGCATAGAAGCTGTCTTTAAATTGGTCACCTTTGCATTGTTCCCTTTCAAATAATATCCGTTCTCATAATCTGCTTCAGGGTCTGACCATGATTTCATTTTTTTAACATCGCCTAATCCTATCCATTCCCCTGCATTCTTCATCACATCTTCATCTAATTCTTTCTGGCCTACTCCAGTAAATTGATAATCTACTATCACAGAACGGCCTTTTTGCTCAATTTTATTAATTTTAATCCCAATCCCATAATGCTTTGTCTTGAACTGAATAGGCAGCTTCGTCTGGAGGGGAATGATTTTACTTTCTTCATGTTCTACCCATAAAGTAGTAAAAAATGTTAGTTCTGTTGCCTTTGGATCGATTGGCTGATTTAAGATTGTCATATGATTTATCCTAGTTTTTTTGTTTGAAAGTTGTTTTTCCTCAAATCTTGTCCCAGTCTCAAGTCTGTACTTATTTCCTAAATTATCTCTCATTCTATCTATTAAAACTTCATCGTCTTTTGCGATACCATTGTAATCAATCGCATATTGAATCACAGAGGAATTCACTCCATTTTCCACCTTGATATCTTTCAATTGATAACGTCCATTTAAAATAGATACTTCTTTTTGTCCTGCTAATAAGATGGTTTTTTGCTTAACCACAGGCAACTCAAATCGCCAATTCCCTACAATATCTCCAATTTTCGAAATCACGAGTTGTGCTTTTTGACCTTGCTTAATCATTTGTCCATTTGTAAAGAATTCTATTCGTCCAGCATATCGACCATCTTTTAGTTTTTTCAACTCTGGACCCCTTGTATCTGGTTGGAAATTTTCATTGATCTGATCTGAATCAATGTTGATCGGTATAAAATCTTCATTTGTATGGAAATTCTCCACAGTAAACGTATAAACAAGCCGCCCTGCATCATAATACACACTGTTCACTTTCACAGTAACCCCTCTTGATTCAGCCCCCTCATTGACATGCTTCACCAACTCACTCTGAAAAAGAGACATTCCTACTTTATCGTGAAACATCATATATAACTGTCCAACAAACGGCACTCGAGCCATCGCTGTATTAAGAGAAGGAAAAAGGAAGCCGGATGAAAAATAAAGAACGATTAGTACGATGGCAGAATATATTGGCGTTCTCCAATTCCATGTGAACCAACGTCTTTTCTTTTCCGCTTTCACATCTCCCATTGCTTGGCGAACCGCAGAGGTCAATTCAACCTTTGGTACATCAATCTCATCATAAAGCTTTTTCATTTCTTTTCGTTCCATCGACACTCTCCTCCTTCTCCAATGTTTGCTTTAATAACTTTCTTGCTCGATACAAATGAGTTTTGACCGTTCCTTCGGGCACACCCATCTGTTCAGAAATCATTGAAATCGAATAATCTTGAAAATAAAATAGCTGAATCACGAGCTGATATTGCTCATCTAATACATCTAGTGCATTTTTTAAATCGAGCTTGTCTTCCAAAAAATCATGCCGCTCAACGCTCTCATGATGCTGTTCAAACGGAACAACATCTTGCTGTTTTTTCTTCATCGCAAAAATTGTATGAATCAAAATTCTCGTCAGCCAGCTAGAAAAATAAGCCGGTTCTTTTAATCCAGATAGATGCTTAAACGCTTTAATGACCGTCTCTTGAACAGCATCTAACGAATCCTCTTTATTTCTTGTGTAGAGAAAAGCCGTTTTATATAAACGCTCTTGATACATCAGCATTAATGTCTCAAATGCCGGGACATTCCCTTTTTGTGCTTTTTTAATTAGACGCACTTGCTTCATCTCATCCACACCTCCTACACCTGTTAGAGCAAGGTTTCTCTCAAACGGTTTCAACAAACAAAAATTTCTTTTACTCAACATATGTCGGACAAAAATAGAGAAAGTGAAGAATAGGCCGCAAAGATCGTATTGAACTTTTGATATAATGGAAGAAATATCTACAAAAAGGAGGATATTGATTGTTTCTATTTGAAGAACCTGCTTGTGCTAGCTGCCAAAAGAAAATAGAAGGTAACGAAGAAGTGTACGTTAAGCTGGTCTATCCAAAGAGACGAGGAATGACAGAAGTAAAGGCTTGGCTAAGAAATGAAAGGGTTTTTTATTGTAAGGCATGTACAGAACAAAAGACATCACATGGGGGATAAATGCATGAACAAAATTACTTTTCCACAATCATTTCCAACGATACAGACCGAAAGACTGATCTTAAAACAAGCAACGATCACAGATGCTGAGGATATGCACATCTATTTATCCAATGAAACTGTCTGCCGCTACATGGGCATTGATGCACATGAAACCATCGAAGACACAAAAGGAGAAATCAAGTGGTATGACAATATCTTCAAAGAACAAACAGGCATCCGCTGGGGCATTTCTCTAAAAGAAAATCCAGCCATCATCGGCAGCTGCGGCTTTCTCAATCTAGAAAAACAGCACCGCCGTACGGAAATTGGCTATGAATTACACCATGATCATTGGAGAAAAGGCATCATGAAGGAAGCGATTACTGCGGTGTTGCGGTATGGATTTCAGGAGATGAACTTGAATCGGATTGAAGCGATCATTGATCCAGCAAATACGTCTTCTGTTCAATTATTGGAGAAGATACATTTTGTACAAGAGGGTTTATTAAGAGAGTATGAATTGGGTCAGAATGAATTCGATGATGTGTATATGTATTCGATTTTGAAGAGAGATTACGAAAAATCCTATTAAACAGAGGAGAAACAAATGAAAACGGATATTCATTTCATCCAAAAGCCGCAATCAGAATATGTTTCTTTTCACATTTATGAGCTGAATCCGGCGATTGAAAAACTTGTCCAGCAAGTGGAGCAGTCAGCCCCCTATTTCTTAGCACAAGAACCAACGAAAGAAAGAGTGAAAAAGGTCTATTATCACGACATTTTATATATAGAAAGCGTTGATAAAAGATCGTTCTTGTATACGTCAGATGGAGTGTTTCTCTTAAAGGAAAAGTTATTTGAACTTGAAAAACAGCTTGAAGCGCACGATTATGTCAGGATTTCAAAATCGATGATTCTGAATATAGATTCTATTGCCGCTATTTCTCCTAAAACGAGTGGCCGTTTTGAAGCAAGCCTTACAAATAAAGAAAAAGTAATGATTTCACGTTTTTATATCCAAGCATTAAAAGAGAAGCTTGGATTACGGAGGAAGTGAACAGGATGAAACGTTATATCACAAATCTTTTGATCACATTTTGTATGATCTTTACTGCACTTGTATTGATTTACTGTTTCACGTTTGGAACGATGCCCATCTATATTTTACAAGCCATCATGTTCAGTTCCTTTTTTTCAAGCGCCCTGACCTTCTTGCTATACCCAAAACAAACGTACAGCCATAAACGGATTCTTTTTCAACAAATTCTATATATCGTCCTTGTGATGTGTATGATTATGACCACCATCATCATCGTCAGCGGTGAAATCAGCCCCCTTTCGTTTATCGTGAATTTCCTTGTGGTCATGGCTTTATTCTTTTTGATGAAGTATCTATTGTATAAAAAAGATCAAGCAACCGCTGAGGAAATCAACGATCTTTTACAGCAGCGAAAGAAACGAACAACATCTTAATGTGCATCTTAGGGCTAAATATTGACATGTTAGGAAGATTTCATTGTGACTTCTGCATGATTCCACTACTCTGAGGTTAGAGGAGGAATCAACACATGAAACCAATCACAATCATTCGAAAATCAGTACTTCTACTGCTCTTTTCTTTAATCATTCCAACAAGTGCAGGTGTCTATTTATCCATCAAAGAAGTAACCGACCCGATGACCATCTATCTCATCAATGGCTGCGCCATGCTAGCTGGATGTCTTTTACTTCTATTCATTATTCAAAAAAGTCGTTTTCACTTGAAAGAAATAGGTTTTCGAAAAGGCTCTCTCGGTATGTGGATATTTCCGATCCTTATCATCGAGGCCATTCCGTTTATTGCTGGATTCAACAAGGATTTAACTGTTTCTTCCTTTCTAGCACTTTGTTTCTTCATGGTGTGTGTCGGTCTTTTTGAAGAAGGAATCTTTCGAGGCATTCTGTTTCAATATTTAAAACAAATCAACTTGCGCACTGCCATATGGGGCTCCGCCGTACTATTCGGACTTGGTCATGCTGCGAATCTGCTAAGCGGAAAAAGCCTCACATTAACAGTGGCACAAATCCTTTTCGCCTTTTTATTTGGATTCGTTGCAGCTGAAATCGTTGCACTCACGAACAGTCTGCAATGGGTGATCTTATGGCATGCCGTTCATAATATCGTGGATCAAATCACAAATGGGCAAACGCCTGTGGAATTACAAATGCTTTTGCTCTCGGTTCAATGTGTCATTCTGCTTGTTCTTGCGGTGGTGTTGTGGAAAAGATTAAGAATGAAAAAAGTGTTCAATAGATAATGAAAAATGGAGGAAAGAAATGAAGGAGAACACATGGATAGAAGGCTGGTTTGAAAAGTGTGAAGAACTTGAAATCAAGCCTTGGGAATGGGATTTTAAACAAAGTTATATCAAAGAGCCGATACCAAAAGATAAATCATCAATTGAGTTAATATTAGATTATAAAAGTCGTACACTGAAAGAAATCGGAATCTGTAATGTCACTAAAAAAACTGGTCGTAAAGCTGACTGCGATAAAGAACCTTTTACTATTTATCAATTACTTTGGCGTACTGATTATGAGCCAGAGTCTGAATCACAGCTTTATTTAGACCGTTACAACTTGCTCCGTGGAGAAACAATGAATTCGTTTTGGACAACTTTTAAAAACAGCGTGATCAGTTCAAAAAATAAAAACGCTTTATACAACGAAATTGGCATTAACATTAATCCTAGGAAATCCCTTAAAGATCAATGTCATTTATTAATTTCTAATGAGAAATTCAAAGAGTTTAAACAGATCAAAGATAATATTGCAGCATTTGAAAAATTCGCTACTGCCACCCACTGCATTGGGAATTTCACTGTTTTACCCCACTGGATGAATAGTGGTCGGCGCCCTTTCTCAGAAGATTATTGGGATGTAACATTACAATCATTCTTTGATTTTTTCAAACCTATGGGATGCTGGAAGGATTTCGTCGAAATATACTTTCTTCAACCCTACGTAAACAATGATAATGAATGGACAGTGAGTGAATTTTGGGAAGGACATTTCTTAAGCATAGGGAAACCCAAACAACTAACTCCTCAAAATCAAAAGGAATTAAGTGAGTATCTACATAAAGTCAATTTCAGAATTGAAGAACGAGGCAAGTGGATCATCAAAAAAGTCTGTGAAGAATTGAAGTTACAACACTTCAAATTTTATAATGAACTGAAAGATATGCAAATTCGATTTTCCAACGAAATGAATTAACAAACAAGAGCGAAGTCAATACTTCGCTCAGGCTGTCGAGAAAATCTCGACAGCCTTATTTTTTCCTTAAATTTTCCATTCCCTCATTTTATAATAGAGAAAAGCATACTAAAGGAAGGTGTTTTTCTCATGTTCCACACTAGAAATTCTTCTCAGCACGAAGCCGAATTTGTATTGTTAGATCAACTGGTCGAAGAGGATCACCTGCTTCGTAAAATTGATCAGTACATCGATTTTTCATTTATCGTAGATAAAGTAAAACCGTATTATAGCGAGAATAAAGGTCGTCCTTCTCTTGATCCACTTATTTTGTTCAAAATGATGTTTATCGGATACCTGTACGGTATCCGTTCTGAAAGACAACTTGAAAAAGAAATTTACTATAACATGGCGTATAGATGGTTTTTAGGTTTGAACATCAATGACCCCGTTCCTCATCACTCGACCATTAGCTGGAATCGTCGTACTCGATTCAAAGATACAACGATTTTTCAAGACATTTTCGATAAGATTGTGCTTCAAGCCATCAATCATGACATGGTAGGAGGCCGCGTTCTTTTTACTGATTCAACTCATCTTAAAGCCAATGCCAATAAACATAAATATACGAGAAAAACGATTGAACAAGATACCCAGAACTATACCATCAGTTTCATCAAATACCGACTCCTCAGCAAATTCTGGTGGGTCGTACGGTGTTATTCCCGGTACAAATAATGGTATCGGTTGGGCAACAACCCTTCTGATGTACCAGAAGGTGCAGTGATTCAACCGTGAGGATGATAATTAATTTCACGCAAAATAAGTATCAAAGTAAAAAAAAAGAAGTTTGATTTACAACTTCTTTTTTCTAAAATTAGTTAGCTAGCCATAGTCAAATTAATGCTTTGCGAATTAATGTTTTTTCATAAGAAAGCAAAAGACGATTAATACTGTCTAGATTGCTCTGAAGATATCTTACAATATTTGAATCGCCTTCTATACTTTCAGGTATTTCTTTACTTATTTTCTTAATAGCCGAACTTGGTACTCCATAATCAATTAAGAATTGGAAACGCTTATCAACTTTCTCATTTTCCAGTAAAGAAGCAAAAAATGTATAATCTCCATAATCTTCTATCCCATTTTTTTCGAAAACATATTTTTGAATTGATTCTATCACAGCCAGAAGTTTAGGAATTTCAAAATTCGCTTCATTTCTTTGAAATTTCAAAATACTATCAATTGCAAAATTAAGTGGGTCTTTCTTGTTCTTACTTTCAAAATAAATCTTTTGGTCATATATAACTTGCGATAATGGTTTATTAACTAGCTTTAAAGCCGTAACTGCTTTATTCTGCGTAAATCCTTCATTATCTTTTTCTTTTAAAAATTTATATCCTAAATACAAGGTTTTCCAAAGTTGATTGTAGTTTGGAATATTACGCCATTTTAAATAATCTAAATTTTGATAATGTTCCAAAATAAATTTATAAAGTCCTTTTTGTCCTTTGACTGAAATTAAATTATCTTTAATAATTACTTGAAGTTCGCTATCAATACCATGATTAAGTTGCTCCTTTCTTTCCTTATCTTCAACATCCATATCTGGAATATTAACTAAAATTTCATCAGAAACTTCACTCTGATCAACACTTGGAACATCAATTGTAAAATGTTCTAAAACTGGTTCTTCATTAAATAAAAAGACATTTCCAGTAAAATAATGTCCCATACGACCTGCACGTCCTCGGATATTTGCAAAATCAAAAAAGTCTATTAAATTGTTACCTTTGTTTCGACTATATATAAACATATTTTTTGCAACAGTATTTACACCTTCAATCAAAGAAACAGTTGCAAACAATACTTTTAAATTTCCATCATTAAATAAGTCTATTTCAGATGTAACAATGTGTCTGGGTAAAGCACCGTTATGAGCCCCAATTCCATTTTGTAACAACCTTTTTAATTGCCAGTCAGGAGAAATATTCTTGTCCATCCATTCAAATATCTCTAAAGCAGGGTTTACAATATTATTGAGGTTTTCTAACCAATTTAGATACTCATTTGCTAATTTATAGGCTTCATCTGGTGATTTGACATAAACAATACTTGGAGCGTTTTGCTCTTTAATCAGTTCAAATAATTTTATTTTTTTAGCTCTATTACTAAAATGATTATTATTCCGGTTTCTAACCTCTATGATATTAGTATTTACCAAAGCATAATCAGTTTTAAAAAAATCTACATCGTATTTTTCTCTGAATTTTTTAGAAAGTGAATCAACAGATGGTGTAAGAAACATAGCTTGAGGTTTTTCTTTCATAATGTTCAATAGAGCAATATTTAATGCATCTATGCGGCTATCGTTTAACCTGTTACTTATTTTGTAGAATTCATCAATTACAAAAAAATCTATTGGCGGTAATTTAGGAAATTCCAATACACGCTCTGCTGTCAAAATAAAGATATTTTGTTCTTGAGGAATCTGTCTTGTATTGACCACAATATTATAGTAGGTTGAATATCTTTTCAATTTACGTCTAGTTTCGTCAATTAAAGCTAATGTGGGTTGGATGATTAAAATATTGTCAAACTGTTTCCTGGCAACTATTTCCTCTATCAACAAACTTTTACCGAAGCTGGTAGGAGCACTCACAGCTACATTTCTACCATTATTTAAAGCTTGCTCAATTTCTTTTTGTTGCTCATGAAAATAAACATCTTGAAGATAATCAGATTTAAAAAAAGAAGTTCGTATTTGGGCCTGCGTTGAGGTTTCAAATAATTCATTTTCACTTTGAATTTTATCAACATAATAAGGATAGAAACCAGCACGCTCAATCAAATCTATCCATATTGGTTTAGCGTCAGTATTTACTTCATTCCAAATATCAAGAATATGAATAATTATTTGACGAGCATCTGAAGTATCAATGACACTAGAAACAAATTTTGTCAAATTCCAATTGTCATCAAAATTTTGGAGTTCTGACAATTCTAAAATATCAATAACATTAAATTCACTCATATTTGTTGCGCTCCTTTAAGTTTTTGATGTAAAGATGAAACAAATGCTCGTTTATCATCTAGAGGAAACATGAAAAAAAATAGATTTAAATGTGAATTCCATGCATGTTTACTGAGTCCATCGCTAGCTCTGGTTATTAGTTTTTCTACCTCTGAATTTAACGAGTCTATAAAAGTAGTTTCATTAAAATTCTTTAATGATTCACTATTGAATCCCGCAAATAATGCTATATTAATATTTGCTAATTTATCCAGAGTTTTTGTATTTGGGTCAATTAGTTTTTTTATAAATTTAGGGTATTCTTTACCTATATCGTGTACACGATTAGTAATGATTTGAAATTCTGAATTAAAAAAGTCAGTATTAAAATGTCCTTTATGTTTTTTTCCATCCTTGTCTGTGAATCCAACAACATCTTTTACTAGCTCATCGATAGCACCAGTAGAACTTATATATAATTTTGATTCCCCAAGCCAAAGAGTTTCATTTTCTAAGTCAACATGTACCGCATCAAACCCATGAGCCGGAATACTAGGACTATCCTTGAAATAAATTTTGGAAATCAAAGCATCTGCATTAAAATATTCATGTAATAAATGATACAATAGTAGCTCTCCAAATTCTCCACGTTTCAAATATTTATCTTCTGTACTTGTTGAATTTAAGTATTCTTTTTGGGCTGCTTGAATTTCTGGAATAGCATACAACTTTCTCATTGCTTCACGAGCAGTAGGCACTATACCAGATTCACTTAGTTTTTCATTCATTATATCTGTTCCAAAAGCAAATGCTGGAATGTCATCAAATAATTCATTATAAAAGTTTTCTTTCACTTGATTCAGACCATCATCAAGTAAATCAAAACCAATATAAAAAATATGAACTTTTTCATTATGTTTTAAATATTCAGAGTGGTGGTGACTCATTTTCTTCTAATCCCCATTCATATTAAAGATTCAGTCTATATAATAACTTCCATTTATATTGTTATATTGAATAATTATCCTTTTTAAGTATAACATTTTAAATTGATGATTCCCACAATGTAAAGAAGTGAATACAAAGTATTGTACAAAACATTTAGTCTGATTATACTCCTTAACAAAATTGTTAATATAAGGTGGATTAAACAACTTCATTTTCGAAAAAAATACTCATGTTGTATAGAAAAGTGCCTTTTAGTAATTATTATAATAATTTATCATACGAAATATCTTCGAAAGTATAGTCCAGTCTATCTAACTGAAAACAAAAAAATCCTAGCCAAAATGGCTAGGATTTTTTGTATCAAAGCATCACACATTTATTGATGTGTAATGAACTTTTTTAAGGGACAAACCTTTTCCTTTTTCCAACTCTGGCAGGATTTTTGGCGGGGATTTTGACGCGGAACCAATTAATTTTAACTAAAATTAACCTTTCTACAACTCGTAAATCCCTATTAAATCAGCGTAAAAACTTCATTTCTATTTTATATCTATTCCCACTCAATCGTAGCAGGCGGCTTACTCGTAATATCATACACCACGCGGTTCACATGCTTCACTTCATTCACGATACGAGTCGAGATCTTTTCAAGTACATCCCAAGGGATTCTTGCCCAGTCACTCGTCATACCGTCAATAGACGTAACAGCACGGATGCCGATTGTGTAATCGTATGTTCTTGCGTCACCCATGACACCTACGCTGCGGATGTCTGGGAGAACTGTGAAGTATTGCCAGATGTCGCGCTCAAGGCCGAAGTTAGCAATTTCTTCGCGTAGAATCGCATCCGATTCACGGACGATTTCTAGTTTTTCTTCAGAAATTTCACCTAGTACACGTATTCCTAGACCTGGACCTGGGAATGGTTGTCTCCATACGATGTCGTCTGGAATACCTAGCTCTGACCCTAGAGCACGAACTTCATCCTTGAATAGCGTATTAAGTGGCTCAATCAATTCGAACTGCATGTCTTCTGGAAGACCGCCTACGTTGTGGTGAGATTTGATTGTTTGTGCCGTTGCTGTTCCACTCTCAATGATGTCTGTGTAAAGTGTTCCTTGTGCTAAGTAGTCGATTCCTTTAAGCTTGTCCGATTCGTCATCGAATACATAAATGAATTCGTTACCGATGATTTTACGTTTTTGCTCAGGATCAGACACACCTTTTAGCTTGTTTAAGAAGCGATCTTTCGCATCTACTTTAATCACGTTCATGTTGAAACCTTCGCTAAATGTTTTCATAACCCCTTCTGCTTCGCCTTTGCGAAGAAGACCGTGGTCAACGAAAATACATGTCAGCTGATCGCCGATGGCTTTGTGGATCAATACAGCCACAACAGATGAATCTACACCGCCGCTTAGTGCGCACAATACTTGTTTGTCGCCTACTGTTTCACGGATTTTCTGCATTTCGATTTCAATGAAGTTCTCCATTGACCATTTGCCATCGCACTCACATACGCCGAAGACAAAGTTCTTCAATAGATCATTTCCGTACTCAGAGTGACGTACCTCTGGGTGGAACTGAACGCCATAGAAATTCTTCTCAGCTAAGCTCATCGCTGAGTTTGGACAATGTGCACTTGTTGCATCAACTGTAAAGCCTTCTGGTACTTCAACGACAAGGTCACCATGGCTCATCCAAACGACTTGATCCGTTGGAAGGTCTTTGAATAAAGCAGGTGTTCCGTTAATATGGATGTCTGCTTTCCCATATTCACGCTGGCTAGCCGCTTCTACTTTCCCACCTAAATAGTGAGTCATCAGCTGCATGCCGTAGCAAATGCCTAGAACCGGAATACCTAGATCAAAAATCTTTTCGTCACAGCGGAAAGATCCTTCATCATATACACTGTTTGGTCCACCAGAAAGGATGATTCCTTTCGGCGCCATTTCTTTAATTTCTTCAGCAGTTAAAGTGTGCGGATGAAGCTCACTGTACACACCAAATTCACGAATACGGCGAGTGATCAGCTGATTGTACTGACTACCGAAATCGAGAACCAAAATCATTTCATTTACTAAATTTGTCATGGTGTCACCTCTATGTCCAATATAGTTTTTATAAACGCACAGAAAAAATGAGAGGAGAAAACCTGCTCTCAGTGTAAATCACGCTTTTGAAGCGCCCAGACTCACATCCGAACGCTTCAATTTCATGTATTTTAGAAGGTTTTAATATTCACCTATTCTAACAACAGGAAGGTACGGGGTCAAGACTATCTCCTGTTTATTAAATTTTCCCATAACTTCACCGACTGCCGCCAAAGCGCCGACGCATCTTCTTGTCGATAGAGCGCCCGCTCATAGAACTGCGTTAGCTCAGACATGTGGTGATTCCCTTCCTTGTCATCGATCAAAGAAGCAAATTCTCTTAGCGTCACGCCTGGCTTTTTCTCGATCCCTCTGCGCCTTAGCTGTTTTAATAGAGCAGCATATGCGTAGAAAAAAGCTTCCTCATCTGGCAGACGTTTTACCTTTCTCACAATAAAGATTGGCAGCCATCTTGCTCTGAACCGGTAAAGCATCCAGCCTATGAAACCAAGAAAGACAATCACACCTGCTGCGTAGCCCAAGATTGAACCAACATGAACCATATTTGGCTTTGCTTTAGTTGCTTGTTCCTCTTGTTTTGCCGCCTGTTCTGGTTCTTGTTGCTGCGGCTGTTGTGTCTGCTCGTTTTCTTGTTGATCAGATGCGGGCTGATCTTTTTCATCCTGTTGATCATCTGTTTGGTCGTTGTTAGCCGTGGTTTCATTCGTAAATGTCTCTGGGTTCGTGAACCCTTTTGTCGGTTCGAATGTCACCCAGCCACGGTTTGGAAAATACACCTCTACCCATGAATGCGCATTGTTATTGGTCACTTCATACACATTGTTTCCATCCATTTGTGTTTCATATAACTGACCTGACGTGTACCCTTTCACCCATCTCGCCGGAATTCCAATCGAGCGAAGCATGACAATCATAGAGGTTGAAAAGTTATCACAATAGCCAATCATCGTATCAAATAAGAACTGATCCACATAGTCTTCGTCACGCCCAGGCACAGCGACATTTTGGGTTTCATATGAAAACTTCGCAGATCCTAAATAATCCTCAATCGCTTTTGCTTTATCATACATATTATCCTTCGTTTCCGTTAAGCTGTTCGCCAATGTTTTCACACGCTCTGGCAGCGAGGATGGGAGCTGCAAGTATTCACGTCCGACCTGCTGGTTCACTTGCTGCTTGGTCGGTACTTTGATCCGCTGTAAATCCTCTAGGATAAATGTAGGTGATAAGAAGCTGACTCGATAGTTCCCTAAATTTTTGGGCGGTTTTTGAGTAGACGGGACAATTTTCTCCGTTTTGCCCATCATTTGCAGTGGAATGTTTTCCATTGGCGTCAGCATAACCGTACCAATCGGATAAACTGCATGATTAAATCGATAATCTGATTCCATATCGACTCTCGTTTCATGCTCCTCTGTTTTCACGCGATTGGTAAACCACCGGTTCGGCACTTCATTCCCTTTTAACCGAGTAGGTTTCGTATCATTTGAAGCATCCTCCCAGCCTTTCCCCGTGTAAATACTTTTTGTTTCTACACGAAAATAAGACGGCTCTTTTCCGCTCCATTTAAATACCGGTGTACGGTCCTCACTAAACGGTCCCCCAAGCGACGAATCATCCGCACTATATCCCACCTTATTCTGCCCGGCAGAACCATCTTGATTCGTGACCGCTTTAAAAAACGGGACAGGGTCAGGCCATTTCGGATCAGATTTTGGCAAAGAAGCACCGAGTGATGCTGATACAAGAACAAGCGCCAGCATTGGTAAGAACCAATTGAGACGCGCTTTCTGTGACACCCGCACACCTTCAGCCGAACGAAGCCGGTCGAAATAGAGCAGGCCAAGCAAACAAAAGCCAAATACCATAATTCGAACGATCGCAAAAGTCGCATCATAAGGTGTAAACGTATCAAGAATCGTGACATATACAATCGTCATCAGTAAAAAGAAAAAGATACGCTGCTGATACACAACCCAATAATGAAGCAAATAAACAAGTAGCCAAAGCAAAATATAAAACAACAATGTGCGGAAAGACGGATACATGTCACTCCACATGCCCATGCTCATCAAAGAAATATTATCTTTAATATCAGCAAACAGCGCAGGCAGATAACTTGGCTCTGATTGATAAAAAATCAAATATAATGCGAGCAAGATCAATCCAGCACAAATAGGAAACGTCACATACCACTTCAATCGAAAGAACGTAAACAAACACGTAAGCCCTATAAAAATGATGAAATAAGACGTATGACTCGTCTCTGTAAAATCTTGAAGCGGACGAAGCCACTCCCAAAGCAGCAGAAATGCGACAGCATAATAGATGAACAACTCAAAACGGCTTTGCCGCTGATGCATATGCAGCATAAATGTTTGTCACCTCACAGTTCTTTCGTGCAGCCGGTCCTCAAATAAAAGGGTCGTGTGTATCCCAGAAGCTTTAAGCCGGTCCACAAGCTGTTTTTCTTTTGCCGTCAATCGATCAACGGCTCTCTTCACTAAAAGAACGGTGATGTTCTTTCTGTTTCGATTCCCAAGTAAAATGGCAGCAAGCTCTTCTTGCAGATGACCTGTCACCACATACTTTCCTGTCTGCTGGTGCTCACTCGATGTTAATGATTGATAATCAGGTGCACGAGAAGGCTGATACTGCACCTTTGTTAAATAGTAGAGCATGTCCTGTAAATGCCACTCTCCTTGATCCACTCGAAATAAGTGCTGATCCCCAAGCGGGACAAGGCCTACCGGCACCCCTTTTTTCACAGCCGTTTGCAGAACCGATGCGGCCATAGACACAATCGTTTCAAAAGCGGCTTCATCTGTAAAATCAGCAAACACCACCAGATCCTTTGTCTGATTCTGTTCAAACTCCTTCGTCATAAGCTGACCTCTTCTAGCTGTTGTCTTCCAGTCCACCCAAGCGAAACGGTCTCCTTGCTGGTATTCACGCACACCTGTTGTCACATTTGTCGGTTCATTTAACCAAGAGTGCAATGCTTTGCCTCCATTTTCATTCACCGATGCAGCAGATTCAACCGGAATATCCAATATTTTCGGATACACAAGCAATGTTTTCTCTAGTGGAAGAATCACTTCTTTTTCAACAAACCCAAACATATCACCCGTTTTGATTCTAACCGCCGTCAATTGATGCTCTCCCCGTACGATGTCATTGAATTGATATGAAAATCGCCACGTTTTCCGAAACCAAGGAAAGATCATTCGCTTCATTTCAATTTGTTCCTGCAAATGAAAGGTATCCGGCGGGTCATCCTCAAGTATGACGTACACGTACGGAAATAAATTCGTCCGCTTGATTTCAAGGTCCACAGACAGCACATCCCCTGCCTTTAACCGGGTATGCTGTAATGTCCTTTTGGCTGTGGCACGAAGTGGAACAAGGGCAAACAACAAAGCATACAAAGCATATGGTGAAAATGCATAAAAAAGGAACCAGCTCACAAAACCGCCCTGAAACATGGCATAGCAAAAGGCTGCTGCCGTGAGAATGACGAGCATCATCACCCGTAACCATAGTGAAAAAGCTAAACGATTACGTGACTTCATTGAGTCATCGACTTTTGAACTGGTACGCCAATATGCTCAATCATCTGTCGCAACAGTGTCTCCGCCTTCTTCCCTTCATATGTTGCTTCTGATGTCAAAATCATACGATGCGGCAATGTGTAAGGCGCCAAATACTGTACATCATCAGGAATCACATAATCCCGCCTGTTCAACAGTGCATACGCCTGAGCCGCTTTCATTAATGCAATTGAACCCCTTGGGCTCACGCCTAAATAGACAGACGGATGATTTCGCGTCGCTTGGGCGATTTCGACAATATATTCTTTAATCGATGCATCCACATGTACGGTCTGAACCGCTTGCTGCAAAGCATGGATATGATCTTTTGTCATGACTGCCTGAAGCGTGTCAATTGGCGATTGTTTCTCCTGCAAATTCAGCACCTCAAGCTCCTCCAGCATGGTTGGATACCCCATCTGCAGCTTGAACAAGAAACGGTCCATTTGCGCCTCTGGAAGTGGATAGGTTCCCTCATACTCCACTGGATTTTGCGTAGCCATCACAAAGAAAGGATCTGCCAGCGGCATCGTTTCTCCGTCCACTGTGACACTGCCTTCTTCCATCGCTTCAAGAAGGGCTGATTGTGTTTTAGGAGAGGTTCGGTTGATTTCATCAGCCAAAATAATCTGCCCCATAATCGGTCCTTGTCTAAATTCAAACTCGTTTGTCTTTTTATTATAAATCGACACACCTGTTACATCTGAAGGCAAAAGGTCAGGCGTAAATTGGATTCGCTTAAACTCACACCCAATGGATTTTGCAAGAGCACGAACCATCATGGTCTTCCCAACGCCAGGCACATCCTCTAATAGCACATGCCCCTTCGCCAAAATCGCAACAAGGCTTAATATCGCAATATCTTTTTTCCCCACCATCACTTTATTGATGTTATCTACGATTTTTTGTAAATCTGAATGCATCGGTTCATCAAATGCCATCCTGATCCTCCTATCACGTTTCCGTCAATTTTCATATAGTCTAACTTTACCATACAACACGCATTTGCATGAAACATCAACACGTAGAAAAAAGAAGCCTTCTCACGATGGAAAAGACTTCTGCTCCTCTTTAGGCTCACTTGCTGGTTCCATATGAACATGAGAGTGTAAAATATCATGCTCCTGCTTCATTCTGCGTTCAATTTCATCTGCAATATCATGGCTTTCTGCGATGTTTAAATGCGGCTCTACTTCAACGACCACATCCACATGGACGGTGCTTCCAAGATAACGAGCTTTAATGTCTTTCAAATCGCCCACTCCTGGTGTCGCTTCAATCGTCTCTTTATATTTAGACATATCTTTTATATGAAAACCGTCAGTTAACGAATGAGACGCATCTCTGAAAATCTCCCACGCCGTTTTACAGATAATTAAGCCAATCACAAACGCAGCAAGCGTATCAACCCACGCCAGCTGAAATTGAGAGGCGATAATTCCGACAAACGTCCCGATACTCACATAAGCATCTGATTTATTATCAGCCGCTGCCGCATATAGCGCCTGGCTATTAATTCGTTTAGACAGTTTACGGTTATACATATACACGCCATACATCACAACAGCACTTCCTGCTGCCGTCCAAGCTGCAATCATATCAGGCGTTTGATGCTCTGATGAGAAAAGCGACTGGCCTGCACTCAGCAAAACCTGAAGCCCGACAAGCATCATAATAAAGGAAGCCACAAGTGACGCAATATTTTCAGCTCTAAAATGACCGTATGGATGATCCTCATCAGGTGGCTTCTGAGAAATACGCAGCCCAATTAATACGGCCAGCGAAGCAATGATATCTGTCGTATTATTCAAGCCATCTGCGGAAAGGGCTTCTGAATGAAACACATACCCAATGATCAGTTTGACAGCAGATAAGATCACATAGGCTATAATGCTGACCCAAGCACCTGTTTCACCTTGTCTTAATTCGTTGTAGCGCTCCATACCGAACAGCGCCTCCTCACACATTACTTTTCTATATTTATCTTACAAAGCCAAGCCCGTGTGGGTCTACAGCAACATGATTCGCTTGAATCAGCAAAATAGGATACATAGAAATGTGTTGACCTAAGCAAACTTATTTTTATAAGGTCAATTGACCTCAAGACCAACTCCCATCAATGTTTTTCAAAACCACCCTGAAAAATGAAAAAGAACAAAATGACTCTACTATCTAATTGTCAGAATAGTTTTATTTTAAAACACAACTTTTCTTTCTTCCTTCTTATGCTATTTTTAAGAATGGGCAGAGGAAAATGAGGGAACATAATCTCTCAAATCCTTTATACTTTTTAACATCATGTTAAGAGGTTTGAAATGTCAGTTTGATAACCTGTCCAATGCTGAATGACAATTCAGTATGATAAAATTTAAAATATTCTAAAAACAAACTCTTGAATAAAAGAGAAATGTTTGGAGGTAAAGAAATGTCCAACGTGACAAACGGTCTTCAAAAAAACCTTAAGACAAGACATATTTCAATGATCTCCATTGCCGGGGTCATTGGGGCAGGGCTATTTGTTGGTAGTGGTGCTGTCATTCATTCTGCAGGGCCTGGATCGATTCTTTCCTATTCATTTGCCGGACTTCTGGTCATCTTTATTATGAGAATGCTTGGAGAAATGGCATGTGCCTATCCGACAAGCGGCTCTTTCTCACAATATGCGAGCGACGCCATCGGCCCGTGGGCCGGGTTTACAATCGGCTGGCTTTACTGGTTCTTCTGGGTCATCGTCATCGCCATCGAAGCCATTGCCGGTGCTGCCATTATTCAATATTGGTATGGAGATGCACCTGTTTGGCTCACAAGTCTTATCCTCACAATCCTCTTAACTTTGACAAATATCTTTTCTGTTAAATCTTTTGGCGAATTTGAATATTGGTTTTCATTGATTAAAGTCGTCAGCATTATTCTATTCCTACTCATTGGTTTTGCATTTATCTTTGGTTTTGGCGGTCATCATACTGCAGGTCTTGCCAATTTAACGGGGAATGGCGGTTTCCTTCCAAACGGGTTCGGCTCTGTGCTCCTCGGGATTGTCGTTGTCATCTTTTCCTTCATGGGAACCGAGATTGTGGCAATTGCCGCAGGTGAATCAGCAGACCCTGTTAAATCTGTGACAACAGCTACCCGTTCAGTTGTATGGCGTATTATTGTGTTCTACGTCGGGTCGATCGCCGTCGTTGTCACTTTACTCCCATGGAATTCAGCGAATATTTTAACAAGTCCGTTCGTTGCAGTATTAGAATACATCGGTGTCCCATCAGCCGCTCAAGTCATGAACGTCATTGTTTTAACAGCCGTTCTTTCTTGTTTAAACTCCGGCCTATACACAACGTCCAGAATGCTTTATTCATTAGCAGAAAGAGGCGAAGCACCAAAACGTTTTATGAAAATCAGCAAACGCGGTGTCCCTGTAGCAGCGACAGTCGCAGGTACCTTCTTTTCCTATATTGCCGTCATGATGAACTACTTTTACCCTGAAACCATCTTTCTATTTCTAGTCAATGCCTCTGGTGCCATTGCACTTCTTGTCTACTTGGTCATTGCCGTTTCACAATTAAGAATGCGTCGTAAAATTGAAAAAGAAAATCCAGAACAACTCAAAATCAAAATGTGGCTGTTCCCATACCTTACGTACTTTACCATTTTGGTCATCTGCGCCATCTTGGCCTCTATGCTGTTTATCGAATCGATGAGACCTCAGCTCATACTGACAAGCATCATTACCATCGGTGTACTAGCCGCCTACTTCATCTTTAAACCGAATAAAAAAGTGCCTGCAAGTGCAGCGCTTGAAAATAAACACCCTTAATTCTCCCGCTGAAAAGCGGGTTTTTTTATTTTATTCACCTATTTGGATGTCCGCACTTATAATGTATCAAATTGATTTTAAGTGAGGATTAGTCAACATGAACCTAGAAAAGTTTGTTGACGAGCTGCCAATTCCAGAAGTCGCAGAGCCCGTCAAAAAAAACCCAAGACAAACGTATTATGAAATCGCTATGGAGGAGGTGTTCCTAAAAGTTCATAGAGATCTGCCACCAACCAAGCTATGGACCTATAATGGCAGTTTGCCGGGTCCAACCATTAAAGCGAATCGAAATGAAAAGGTCAAAGTGAAATGGATGAACAAATTGCCGCTGAAACACTTCCTGCCTGTCGATCATACCATTCACGCTGGACATCATGATGAACCCGAAGTCAAAACAGTCGTTCACCTGCATGGGGGCGTGACACCTGCAAGCAGTGACGGTTATCCGGAGGCTTGGTTTTCGCGAGACTTTGAAGCGACCGGACCCTTCTTTGAACGAGAGGTTTACGAATACCCTAATCACCAGCAAGCATGCACATTGTGGTATCACGATCATGCCATGGCATTGACCCGATTAAATGTATACGCCGGATTAGCTGGCTTTTATTTGATCTCAGATGCGTTTGAAAAATCACTCGAATTACCGAAAGATGAATATGATATCCCTTTAATGATCATGGACCGGACATTCCAGGAGGATGGCGCACTGTTTTACCCAAGTAGACCAAATAACACACCAGAAGATAGTGACCTTCCAGATCCCTCTATCGTGCCATTTTTTTGCGGGGAAACGATTTTAGTCAATGGAAAAGTATGGCCATATTTAGAAGTAGAGCCTCGAAAATATCGTTTTCGTATCTTAAACGCGTCCAATACAAGAACTTACGAGCTTCATCTAGACAATGACGCCACAATCTTACAAATTGGATCTGATGGCGGCTTTTTGCCAAGACCTGTTCATCACCAATCTTTTAGCATTGCACCTGCTGAACGTTTTGATGTTATCATCGACTTCTCAGCTTACGAAAACAAAACAATTGTTTTAAAAAATACGGCAGGCTGCGGTCAGGATGTCAATCCAGAAACAGATGCGAACATTATGCAATTTAAAGTAACTCGTCCGCTCAAAGGAAGAGCAGCTAAAACATTACGTCCGATCTTCAAACCACTGCCACCGCTCCGGCCGAGCCGAGCTGATAACGAGCGAACACTGACCCTTACTGGCACACAAGATAAATATGGGCGCCCGATTTTATTACTAGATAACCGGTTTTGGAATGATCCTGTCACGGAAAATCCTCGACTTGGTAGTGTAGAGGTATGGAACATTGTCAACCCAACAAGGGGCACACACCCTATTCATTTACATCTTGTTCAATTTCGGGTGATTGATAGAAGACCATTCGATACAGACATCTATCAATCAACAGGTGAAATCGTGTACACGGGACCAAATGAAGCGCCTCCTTTGCATGAACAAGGCTACAAGGATACAATTCAGGCGCATGCCGGTGAAGTCATTCGCATCATCGCTCGGTTTGTCCCATATAGCGGACGATATGTGTGGCATTGTCACATTTTAGAACACGAGGATTATGACATGATGCGGCCGATGGATATCATTTAGTAAATATGAAACCTCCTCTCTGTTAATTGCGTAATATGAAAAAGGGCTAACAGCTTCTATATATTAGCCCTCTATTTTCTTTTCAATCTCCATGAGAAAAAACGAACAATGTATCGCATGAATGGCATTTTTTTGAACATTCCACACTTAAAAAGTTGACGAAGTAAACCGATAATACTACTATATACCCATTACCTCTATCAAAAGGCACTTAAGAAACCATGCACGAACAAATAGAAAATCGTCATAAAAAACGGAGGAGTTCAATTTGAATGAAGAAAAAGAGACTTGCCATGTCAAGCAAGAAACAGTGGCAGGTAACAGGGAGAAGCTTTCAATTCATGAAAACGAGAGCATTCGATCAAACATTGAACAACTAACAATTGAACTCGGTGAACAAAAAGAATTCAATCACTTCATATTAGATGAAAAACAGAAGGCCATCAGCACATTATCGGCTCTCATTGCAAAAGGTGATTGTGATGAAGAGTTAAAAGCTCATTTTGTACAAGCATTACATATCGGGCTCTCTGTTATAGAGATTATGGAGATCATTAAGCACTGTACAAAGGTTGCAGGATTCCCTCATTCCATTAATGCCTTGTTTATTTTTCAGAACTTACTAGATGAAAACAATAAATAAATAAGAGAAAACGAGAAGTCTTCTGTCCTCTCGTTTTTTTATTTCCACTTACTTTACTCTCTTACGCTGATTCTGTCACAGTAGCAAAATATCAAAATACCACTCATTTCCTTGCATAAAAAGTGATGTTCATTTCACAAATCCGCATTTTTCACCGACACATCCCATGACAAAATAAAAAAACGTCCAGTTATATAAAATAACTGAACGCGCACCTTTTACCGATTGACAGTGAAATTGTTAACAATCCCGCCTTCTTTCTCCCAAGCGGTTTCTACTGTTTTCTTCTTAATATCATATTCAAAAATGGTTCTGACCTTCGCCTTTCGTCCTGTGTCATCCTTTAATTCCTTTGCGTTCTTTGCAACACCTAAGAAATAAACAGATGTACCATCCGCAGAAAATTGTGGCTGGGCAGCACTTAAAATACGCACATCTTGGCTGTTTTTAACAAGTGTCTTTGTTTTTCCTGTATCTACATCCATCACCTTAATAGATGATACTTCTTTTTCATTTCGAACCTTCACTTCTGTATAAATGAGTTTTTTATGATCTGGTGAAAAAGAAATATCATTGATGGTTTGAGAAATACGTGCAATTCGCTTACCCTTCTCACCTGTTTGTAGGGTAATCTTCATGGTCGTTGGTTCAGGATCCATTCCTTTTTCATTTGCCTCATCCGTCTTTTTATAATCCTCTTTTAACGAATAATGCTGAATGGCCAACAGATTTGATGATGGATCATAAGCAAAAGAACTCACCGTATCATCATTACTTTTTTCTGGATATAACACTTTCACTTTCTGTGTTTTCAAATCAAAAGACGCTACATAAAATTGCTCACCTGAATCCTTGTTATACCTTAGATATAACTGTTTTCCGTCACCAGAAAGTCTCATACTGTCGATTGAATCGTCACTCGTAAAGAGCGTTTTTTCTTTATCCGTTTTCACATTCAATTCCCGTATACTTACTTTTTGTGTGTCTTCATCTGTATACGTGTAGTATAAAAGCTGTTTCGCCTGATCATAAGCAATTGAAGGATATGCTGTCAGTTTCTCTGTATGAAGCGCCTTGTCATACAAGTAATAAGTATTGTTTAACTTTTGATCCGTAAATGAAACAAGCAATTCGTCTTTTGCATCTTGATTTGTTTTCACTTTTCCTGCATGTTTTGCCTCTTGCCCCGGCTTTATCATGAAGAAGATGACGGCCGCAATCACTACGACTCCAATTACTGTGATGATCCACCATGTTGATTTTTTCATTGACTTTCAGACCCTCTCCACAAGAAAAGAAGCCAGAAAATGAACTTTTCCCGCTTCTTTGCATGCCTATGTATTAATAAGTGTAATGCCCTTTGACGACACCTTTACTTGTTTTATACCCAAGTGCTTTGAATGCTTTCGGACTTACGTCTAATACTGCGTTTGGCATTCTACCTACATCATATTTATATACTGTAATCACTTTATGTGGTTTCGCTTTTGTTGTCACTCTTAGTTTTGTACCTTTTTTCGGTACGTCAAATCCCATTTTCGTTGCTGCATCCCAATGACCGAGTTTTTTTCCATCTGCGCCTTTTTTACCGACACCATTATACCATGTAATATTGCCGCTTACTTTTTTTGCACTTGCTCCATGTGAGAAACTAAACGCTAAAAATAAACTAGCTACTGTTACGATTGTCGCGATAAGCTTTTTATTCATTAAAAAATCCTCCGTATTTGGTTTCTGACCCTATTATACATGAAGATGCACCCAGTTATTTTACAGTCACATTACAATTCGAATACAAGTTGACCACTTAATGACCGATTTTGTTCATAAATTTCACCAAAAACAGCCAGAACATTGTCAGTAGATCCCTCCCTTTTGTTTTATATAATAGAAATGAATCAAAGATAAGGAGGAATTTTCATGAAAAAGTGGTTCATCGTTTTGAGTGTAAGTTTGACCTTCGTATTGATGCTTTCAAGTATTCCTGCCTCTGCGGCTAGTCCTCGTCACGGCGCCATCGTGACACAAACGGATGAAGCCAAATGGTCAGGTATCTCGGCTGATATTGTGCTGCCAAAAACAGCCACCATTAAAAATGGCTATGCCGACTGGTATCTTGGTCTCGGTTCTGCCGTTGTTGAAAGCGGGATTTCAAAAACATCTTCTGGCTATAAGGTCTTCCTGGGCACCGGCTCCCAAGGCGGCAGTCAATATTGGAACAGCGAATACGATTCAAGTATTAAAGATGGTGCACGTGTCAACTTAAAGCTCATCAACAATGGTGATGGCACAGTGTCACTATACGTCAACGGGAAACTGCGTTATAAACAGCCTGTTTTCAACCCTAGTCGTCTGAAAGACCTCGATGTCGTCAAAATGGTACACGGCGTACAAGATAATGGAACAAACAGCTACTCGCAAGCAAGTTTCTCTAATGTACAGCTCCGTGCAAATACATCTGGAAGTGTCTATAAAAAATGGGACGGCACCGTCAAATCATCTCTTTTACGCAAAAATCTAGAATCTGGTGCTCCGGCTCCAAAATTCACGGTCATTTCGTCTATCCCACTTAGTACAACCCTTTCAGCACAATAAAACACGAGCACCCAACTTTGGGTGCTTCAAAATTGCTGACAAAGAGCTAAAATGATTTTATTTTAGCTCTTTGTCTTCTTTTCAGCGTGCAAGAAAACCTTTGCAGTCTAGGAAGGGCGAGCACCGGCGCGGAGCGAATTTGACATTCGGTAGCACCGACGCGCAGGCCTGACACCGAATGCGAGGGTTTGTCTACACGCTGGAGCACCCAACTTTGGTGCTTTTGATTGTTCACAGCTTATCAACACTTCTCTTTTAATCAAAACATCAATTCGTGGTAACATAAGCATACATACTTTGAAGAACAAAGGAGAAAGAACGTGAGAAAAAGTCTACTTGTTTTCATGAGTCTTGTTGCAACCTTCTCTATCCTAGCAGCATGCTCAAATACGGCAAAAGAAGAAAAAACAGAATCTACGGCACTTCCAACGATTAATGAACGCATTCAAAATGAAACGAAAGAGGTTATGGAGCAGTCTAAGCTCGTAAAAGACACAGCGATCACAGTTGATCAAAAGAAAAAAGTCATTTCCTTAAACGTGACGGCTTCATCTGAGACCAATAGTGATTACGCTGAAGTCATTGGTTTGAACTTTGCCAAAACACTAGCTATTGGTGCATCCACTGAAAAGGAAAACAACCTGCATAAACCGGAAAATGACAGCCTCGGCGCCCTCTACTCCTTTTATGACCTAAACATTACCGTGAAACAGGAAAACGGAAAAGTACTGGCAAAAGGAAAGAAAACAACAAATGAAACAAAGATTACCTGGGAGAGAGCCCAGTAATTGGACAAGAAAATTCTTTATGGATTTTCTTGTTTTTTTTAACAAAACTATTAACATTGTGAAAAGAATGCCGATGAGTAAGATTGTGTTGGTTCTTAAGTACCAATAATTCTTATTTACATATCGGGGGAAAGTATCATGAAAAGAACAACGGAATTTGTTTTAGGCTTAATTGGAGGAATTTTTGGATTTTTCGGTGCAATGTTTGCCATTGCCTTTGGAGGACTCGATGCGGCATTTAGTGAATCAGGTACGAGTCAAATCACAGGATTAGGCTGGGCAGCGATGCTTTTCTCTATTCTTGCGATTGTGGCATCTGTTATCGTGAAGAAAAAAGCAAAGCTTGGCGGGATTTTATTATTAGTATCTGCTGTTGGTGGTATTATTTCTATTTCTATGTTCTTTATCCTTCCAGCTGTTTTAATCCTCATCGCAGGATGCATGGGTGTGTTTAGAAAAGAGCCTGTCAAAACAGTTCCAGCTGAATAAAGTTGATATAAAAAAGCTTGTAGAGGGCCACTCTACAAGCTTCTTTTATTGTATATTTTCATTTAAATCTTCTCTTATGATATCAATCAGCGTGTCAATATCCGAGTGAGCTCTAGATGCTAATCGTACCAGTAAATGATCGATATCCTCATACAAATGACGATCTTTCAACATATACTTCCCATAATACGGAATGACAAAGAAATAGAGCAAATCAGCTACTTCTAGTGCAACGTCATCACCAACTTCATTCTTTAGCGCCTCCCCAACACATTGGATCAGCCAATTCAAATCTTCTTTCTTTTCAATCGGAACGTACATCAGCTGATGAATACGGTCCGTATCTCCCGTTTGTAAAATCTGCTCCGCTGCTCCCTTTGATAGAGCACCAATCTCTTTAGAAGATATATTAAGAACCGCGAATTCATTCTCTGATCTATCTTGATCCATTTGCAGCACGTTTTGGTCCATCTCGACTCACTCCCCGTTCTCAGATACTTTTATTATAAGGAATTCAGCTGATTTTTTATGGAAATAGTGGATTTTTTTATGTAATTTTAAAGAAAAAACTGTATGCTCTATGAAATCTCTTGTTTCTCAAATCAACAAAAGCATTTTTAATCGTCAGAGTGCATTTCTCATGCTTATTCTAATTTTTTTCATCGCATCAGCCATTTCCACATCTCCCTCTGCTTTCAGCTGTTCAATGATGATGCCGGCATAATCCCTTTCGTGTTGATTTTGGGTTAATTTAAAAGCAGCCTGAACTTCATCAATGATGATTTTAAAGCCTACTAGCTTTTCATTGCTTCTCTAACAGTTCTACAGATCACGTATCCCATAACGTTTTAAACTGTAACATCTTTAATGATGTATAGCGAAACGGCTTTAAATCTAAGTTTGTAAAGCTGCAAAATGTTAGTACTTTGCTAGAGGTAAATATAAGACGAGAAGTCATCTTATTTTCTCTTTTTTCCTTAATTTGTCGAATAGATAAGAAAAGTTAATTATAATTTCACTTTGCTCTTGACTGCCATCTACAAAGTCATTCAAGCTCTTTACAACTTATGCGATTTTTGAACGATATACGGAACTTTATTCAGCAGCAACATCACGCAGAGGTTTCAGATAGGTAGCTGCCAACAACTGTCTTGCTATACGCTTTCTAGACCTTCTGGACCCGCTTTTATGTTTTTTCTAATCTTCCTCTTTTTAATATCATCTTCATAGATTTCTGCTTTCATTATTATACGAAGTTCTGACTCTTCGCTTAATTTGGTTAGCCATTCATATAAATATGCTTCCTCTCGTGGAGTTAGATTCTGAAACAAACATTCTATTTTTAAAGAAAGACTGCCTTCATAAGTACTGTTCTGTTATCCAGTACCCCAACTATAATTTTTAAAGCATCTATAATGACAATCATTCTCTCCAACTGTCACAATTAATCCATTATTCAATTCAACTCCAATACCTGGCTCATCGTTAGATTTTTTGGTAATTTTTTTCAGTTCCACAATCTTAAAATATAAATACATTCCAACCAATCCTCATAATATAACACAATATACCTACACCTGAAATTTAGAATTAAAAACTAATAACTTTAATATTAATATCTGATTCCCAATCTCTTGCTTGTCATTCTACGTTTATAAGTGATTCCCAAACAACTAAATTAATTAAGAACCACTCCCTAAATATATTATAAATAGCGCAATTGTATAGCAACCGTATTGTCTGATCTGGATCACAAGGTGCTTCTTCTTCAAAGACCTGTCCCGAATCAAAATATCCGCTTTCTATTTCGTCGAGCTTTTTTTTTCTTCTAACAATCCCTTCAAATTGGATTTTATTCTTTGTTATTAATGAAAAAAATATTTATTGAGCGATCTAGTACTTCATTAGATTAATATTAAATTAACGTTTTTTCACACAATTTGTTATACCCCATATTCTCAAACATTGTTTTATGATATAAAAATGAAACCCATATTAGATTGTCTCTAATATGAGTTTCTTCTATAAGAAATCTTTTTCGATTTCGCTTTTACTCTTACCGGTTTTCGAAAAAATAAAATTATGAAGTTCTTCATAATCATCGCTGTTTATTATTCTTTTGAACTTCTCTACTTCACCTTCATAACCTTCAAAATAATTACATTCATAATTTGGGTTATTATACAACATTAAATATTCTTGATAATCTTTAATTTTCATTTTATCAATAATTTGGATAAGTACCTCTTTCCATTTTTTCGTTCGCTTTGAATGTATTGGTTTTTTTACACCCAATTCATTATCTTCTTCGTTCTTTATTTGTCTAATAAACTGTTCTACTTCTAACTTATATTGAAAGAGCTCTCTTCTTTTTTTATTATCCAATTCACCCATTATTTTGGTTTTGTAATGGGCATAACGTGCTTTTCGAAAATGCATTTTTCCCTGATTTTGTTTAACTGCTTTTTTGGATTTTCTATAGTCATTTACTCTTTTACCAACAGCATCAGCTCTTTCAACTACTGTAACTACTTCTTTCCAGTTTTCTTTAATAAACTTCCCCGCTCGTGGTGCATGATCTTTAATAGTATTAATTATTGGTTTGATTGGAATTTTAGCCATTTTCTCTCCTGATGATATGATTTGTTAACATTATTATACTATGTTGGTTCTATTTGCTGAACATCTATTTTTAACCATATAAAAAATACAGAAAAAAGAAGCCTCTCAAAAGTTCGAAGAACTAATGAAAAGCCTCTAATTTTTCTATGTGGCACCAAAATGAGTGTGACTTACGGAGAAACCCTTACTTAATAAGGGTTTAAATCCGTAATTACATCATGCCACCCATTCCGCCCATGCCGCCCATATCCGGCATTCCGCCGCCTGAGCCGCCTTCTTCTGGTTTGTCAGCTACGACTGCTTCAGTTGTAAGAAGCATAGCTGCTACAGAAGCTGCGTTTTGAAGTGCAGAGCGAGTGACTTTTGTTGGGTCAACGATTCCTTTTTCGATCATGTTTACCCATTCGTTTGTTGCTGCGTTGAAGCCTACGCCAATTTCTTCGTTTTTCAAGCGCTCAACGATGACTGATCCTTCAAGACCTGCGTTGTGAGCGATTTGACGAATTGGCTCTTCAAGAGAACGTAGAACGATGTTCACACCTGTTTGAACGTCACCATCAGCTTCGATGGAAGCGACTTTGTTGTATACATTCACAAGTGCTGTACCACCACCGGATACGATACCTTCTTCAACTGCTGCACGAGTTGAGTTCAGTGCATCCTCGATGCGTAGTTTACGCTCTTTTAGTTCTGTTTCAGTTGCAGCACCAACTTTGATGACAGCAACGCCGCCAGCTAGTTTTGCAAGACGTTCTTGTAATTTTTCTTTATCGAATTCAGAAGTTGTTTCTTCTACTTGCGCACGAATTTGGTTCACGCGTGCTGCGATTTGAGCAGAATCTCCTGATCCTTCTACGATCGTTGTGTTTTCTTTTGTAACAACCACTTTAGACGCACGGCCAAGCTGACCAATTTCAGTTGATTTCAGGTCAAGTCCTAGGTCTTCTGTGATTAATTCTCCGCCAGTTAGAACAGAGATGTCTTCAAGCATTGCTTTACGACGATCACCGAATCCAGGTGCTTTTACTGCCACTGCGTTGAATGTTCCACGAAGTTTGTTCACAACAAGTGTTGCAAGTGCTTCGCCTTCTACATCTTCAGCAATGATCAATAATGGTTTTCCTTGTTGTACGACTTGCTCAAGTACAGGAAGGATTTCTTGAATGTTTGTGATCTTTTTATCAGTGATTAAGATGTAAGGATTTTCAAGAACCGCTTCCATCTTATCAGAATCAGTGACCATGTATGGTGAAGCGTATCCACGGTCAAACTGCATTCCTTCAACCACTTCAAGCTCAGTTGTGAAACCTTTAGATTCTTCAATTGTGATGACGCCGTCGTTTCCTACACGCTCCATCGCTTCAGCAATTAGGCTGCCGACTTCTTCATCTGCTGCAGAAATAGACGCAACTTGAGCAATTGATTCTTTACCTTCGATTGGTTTAGAAATCTCATGCAAGCCTTCAAGTGCTACTTTCACTGCTTCTTCGATTCCTTTACGAACGCCAACAGGGTTTGCACCAGCTGTTACGTTTTTAAGACCTTCACGGATCATCGCTTGAGCTAGAACCGTTGCAGTAGTAGTACCGTCACCAGCTACATCGTTTGTTTTGCTTGCAACTTCAGCCACAAGTTTTGCACCCATGTTTTCAAATGCATCTTCTAATTCGATTTCTTTTGCAATCGTTACACCATCATTTGTGATAAGTGGAGAACCGAATTTTTTCTCAAGAACCACGTTACGTCCTTTAGGTCCTAAAGTTACTTTTACAGCATCTGCAAGTGCATCTACACCACGTAACATCGCACGACGTGCTTCTTCACTGAACTTAATATCTTTTGCCATAATAACGAAACCTCCTCAGTCTTTTTAGAAATTTATCTCAATCTTTGTTTATGTGATTAACCAATAACAGCTAAAATGTCGCTTTCACGAAGGATTAAATATTCTTTTCCTTCATATTTCACTTCAGTACCTGCATATTTTGAGAAGATAATGCGGTCGCCTGTGTTTACTTCTAACGCAACGCGCTCACCACTTTCAAGTACACGACCTGAACCTGCTGCAACAATTTTACCTTCTTGCGGTTTTTCTTTTGCAGAATCCGGTAAGACAATACCGCTAGCGGTTTTTTCCTCAGATTCAACGAGTTCAATGATTACGCGATCGCCTAATGGCTTTAACATAAGAAACAACCTCCTCAATTTTTATATGTAGTCTTTTTTAGCACTCATCACTAGTGAGTGCTAACACATTTATTATAATAAAGAATGTCTTCTGTAATTTCAAGTAAAAACCTTTAAAAATTTTTACGCTTTCATGATCTTTTTTTATCACCGATTCTTTCCTTTTCAACGAAAAAGAAGACTTGTGTTACAATAAATCTAGTTCTTTTAGTAAAGGGGTTTTCGTTACTTGAAAAAACAATATTGGTACATCATCTTAACGTATATATTGGTGCAATTTTCTGCGTTTCCGTATGTGTTCATCATGAAGTGGTTAGGTTACATTCAGACACCGATGACACAAGCAGAGCTCTCCAAATTGTCAGGAACATGGACAATCATCAGCTTCTGTATTGGACTAATCATTATTCTGCTCATCCTTCGGACTGTACCAAAAGCTTCACTTCGAAATGAAGCACCGGCATCAGTCGGCGTGGCAATCGCTTGGATCATTGGCGGTTTCTTTCTTTCCCTCTTTGCACAATCCATTGCGGGGGCGATTGAACAATATGCATTTGGCATTAGCCGAGAATCCGAAAATACTCAAAACATTTTAGCCATTATGGATGCAGTTCCATGGCTTGTAATCGTCATCGCTCTGATTGGACCGATATTAGAAGAAATCATTTTTCGAAAAATCATTTTTGGTGTGGTTTATGAAAAAACGAATTTTTTCATTGGCGCACTTGTCAGTTCAGTGGTTTTTGCTGCTGTACACAATGATTTCCCACATATCTTGCTCTATACCGCAATGGGCTTTACATTTGCCTTTTTATATGCGAAAACAAAACGAATCATTGTTCCAATCGGCGCACACATGCTGATGAACTCGCTCGTCATTCTTGTGCAGATTGAGCCAGTAAGAAAAATGATTGAAGAACAATCTCAAACAATGCAAATGATTATTGGAGGCTTTTTCTCATGAGAAACCCTGTCGTATGGGGCATTATTTATTTTGCCGTAGGTGTGGCGTTCACCTATATGGCCATTCAAAATCCAGGTGACATGTGGTCATTTTACAGCATTTTGCTGATGGTGTTTGCGGCCTATAATATCAATATCGCGTTAAAAATGTTTGCTTTTTCTGTCAAAATGAAAAAACAGCAGCAAAAATAAAGCAAAAACCATTTTCCGCCGTTTGGAAAATGGTTTTTTTATGGAGGTCATGTTTTCATGGAACACGAAAAACTGAACATCATGAACAATCAGCATGAAACGATTGGTACAGCCGCTCGATCTGATATCCATGCTGAGGGCCTTTGGCATGAAACCTTTCATTTCTGGCTTTTAAAAAAGGAAGATGACACAGTGTTTCTCTATTTTCAGCTGAGGAGTCCCTCCAAAAAGGATTTCCCTTCTCTACTTGATATCACCGCAGCAGGCCACCTTCTCGCAGATGAACAGCCTTCTGATGGCATCAGAGAAGTCGAAGAAGAGCTTGGTCTCTCCATCTCGTTTGAGAATCTTACCTTTGCTGGTGTCATTAAAGATGAAATCCATATGCCTTCGTTTACCGATCGTGAGTTTTGCCATGTGTATCTTTATATGGATCAAAAAGAGCACATGGATGTCCATCTACAGAAAGAAGAAGTTGCTGGACTTTATAGAGCAAGGCTGATGGATGCACAGCAGCTTTTAAATAGAGAATGCGAAAAAATGAACATCGAGGGCTTTGAAGTGGATGCAGACGGCAAGCGACGTGAGGAAAAGAGAGAGGTCCATGTACATGATTTTGTCCCGCATGAACCTGCCTATTATGAGCATCTCTTTCAAGCAATCAATCAATTTCTTTCACAATAGAAAAAGCATCGTGACCCCTATTTGGATCACGATGCTTTTTTATGAGACAACATCATTTTCTTTCTCCTCTGTCTCTGTTTGCTGCATTTTGCGATAGGTCACTCTTGAAATGACAATACTCACTTCATACAAAACGAGCATTGGCAAGGTAACCATGAGGTGAGAAACGAGCTCTGGCGGTGTAATAAGTGCGGCAATGACAAGGAGGACAAAATAGGCATACTTCCGTATTTTTGATAAAAACATCGGTGTAATGATACCAAGTCTAGTGAGAAACATCAACACGACAGGCATCTGAAACAAAAAGCCAAATGGAAGTGTTAACTGCATCAGAAATGTAAAATACTCATGAATCCCAATCACTTGCTCCACATGTAAATCATTTGACATCCGTATCATAAAATCGACGACAAATGGAAACAAAATAAAATAAGAGAAAGCCACACCGCTCAGAAATAAAAGCAGTGCAATCGGAATATAAGCAAGTGTCACCTTTCTTTCTTTTTCATATAAGCCAGGACTCACAAACGCCCAAAGCTGATATAAGATCACGGGACACGTCAAAACAAGAGCAATGACAAAAGCGAACTGCATAAACACGTACAGTGGATCTGTGAGCTTAAATGCGTTCAATGTCAGTGTGGCCGCTTCATCGGTATTTTGTAAATACACAATGACCGGCTTAGCGAGAAAAAAACCTGCCACCATAAAGGTGACAAAAAACATCGCAATGATCACTAAACGTTTTCGCAGTTCCACAATATGCTCCATAAGCGGCATATCTTTGACATTCATGAAGCTCATCCTATTCTACTGATCTTCTTTTTTCTTTTTTTCTTCCTGATCATCAGCTAAACCTTTTGTGGCATTTTTGAATTCACGTAATGTATCTCCTGCTGCTCTTCCTAATTCAGGAAGCTTTTTCGGCCCAAAAATAATGAGCGCAACAACCGCAATCAGAACCAAACTTCCAGGACCGATCGGACCCATTTGCTCCACCCCCTTTACCCCTTTTCGTCAGTCCTCCTGTGTAACAGAGTAATGCTTTAAGAAATACACAAGAGACTGAAGTTCAACCGCCAAATCTATATGATGAATTCGAATGTGTTCCGGCACATTCAATCGAGCCGGCGTAAAGTTAAGGATTCCTTTGATGCCAAGGGCAATCAAACGATCTGTAATGGATTGAGCTGCTACGGCAGGCACTGTCAAAATCGCAACAGGAATATCTCCTACCTCTTGCACATGCTCTTCAAGCTTATCCAAATCATAGACAGGCACGCCGCCTATCTCACTTCCTATTTTACTCTCATTGACGTCAAAAGCCATTGAAATTTTTGTATTATTATTTTTAATGAAATTATAGTGTAAAAAAGCAGTCCCTAAATTCCCGACACCGATGAGCATGACATTCGTCATTTCATCTTGGTCAAGGGTCTTTCTAAAGAAGGTCAAGAGGTAATCGACATTATAGCCATAACCTTTCTTCCCAAGTGCACCAAAGTAAGAAAAATCTCGGCGAATGGTGGCAGAATCCACTTTGACTGCATCACTAAGCTCTGCCGATGACACCCTTTGTTTTCCTGATGCATGCAGATTTTTTAAAAAACGGTAGTAAAGCGGCAAACGTTTGGCTGTCGCTTGTGGAATTTTTGACTGGTCTATATTCATATAAGATCCTCCAACTTAAATATCAGATGCTCTGTGAAAATCACCGTTTTTCCCGCCTGTTTTTTCTACTAGATAGGTCGGGCCGATGATCATCCCTTTGTCTATTGCTTTGCACATGTCATAAACGGTCAGTGCACATACTGAGGCAGAAGTGAGCGCTTCCATCTCCACACCCGTACTTCCTTTTGTTTTCACCTGTACTTGTATGTTCAGAATGTACGCATTTCCGTCTTCCTCCCAATCAAAGGAGATATCGACACCTTTTAATGCAAGCGGATGACACATTGGAATGATGCTGGACGTTTGCTTTGCTGCCATGATGCCAGCTACCTGTGCGACAGATAATACATCCCCTTTTCCAATGTCATGCTTTTGTATTTGATGAAATACTTCTTTTATCATACGAACGCTTGAAACAGCAACGGCAGTTCTCACTGTAGACGATTTGTCACTAATGTCGACCATCTTTGCTCTTCCTTGTTCGTTAAAGTGGCTAAATTGACTCATCTTTCAACGCTCCCTCACTCAAATCATACACTATTTTTTCCTATCTGTCTTTCATTTGACCATGGTAGCCGTATGTAAGATTTGCCGGTTTACTGCTGATAAGCTACACTTAACATATTATAGCAGAGGTGAAGTTACATGATGATTCTACAAGTGAATCAGCTGTCCAAATCGTTTGGCGCTGATACCGTTTTAACGAATATAAAATTGGAAGTCAAAGCGAGGGATCGTATTGCCATTGTCGGTCGTAACGGTGCAGGAAAATCCACGCTTTTAAAAATCATTGCCGGTCAAATGTCTTACGAACAAGGTGAGATCATCAAACCGAAAGACCTATCCATTGGATATCTAGCACAGCATACAGATGTGACGTCTACACGTACGCTAAAAGACGAACTACTATCCGTTTTCGATCATTTAAAAGAAATGGAACAAGAGATGAGAACCATAGAAGAGAAAATGGCTTCTTCCACAGGAACAGAATTAGATTCTCTAATGAAAACCTATGACAGGCTGCAGCAAGCATTTAAAGATCAAGGCGGCTATCAATATGAAGCAGATGTCCGCTCTATTTTACACGGACTCGGCTTTAGTCATTTTGAAGACCATACAACTGTCCAATCCTTAAGCGGCGGTCAGAAAACCCGTCTAGCGCTTGGAAAGCTATTATTGATGAAACCAGAACTCTTGATTTTGGATGAGCCAACCAACCATCTAGATATTGATACCTTATCATGGCTTGAGCAGTATTTGCAAAATTATACAGGAGCCATCCTTATCGTTTCCCATGACCGATACTTCTTAGACAAAGTCGTGAACCATGTATATGAAGTGTCAAGAACAGCGATGAAAAAGTTCGCAGGGAACTATAGCAAGTATCTTGACCAAAAAGCTGAGCAGCTAGAGCGTGATATGAAGCTGTATGAAAAACAGCAAGAAGAAATTTCGAAGCTTCAAGATTTCGTGGATCGCAACTTAGCAAGAGCATCCACCACAAAGCGTGCTCAAAGTAGACGGAAACAGCTGGAACGGATGGATCGTTTAGATAAGCCGTTAGGAGATGAAAAATCCGCAAACTTCCATTTCGATATTATGAGGCAAAGCGGAAATGACGTGCTGAAGGTGCATGATCTCGATATTAGTTACGATCAAAAAACGCCGCTCCTCTCCTCCCTCTCTTTTCATATTAAACGGGAGGATAGCGTGGCACTCATCGGTCCTAACGGTATCGGGAAATCAACTCTTTTAAAAACCTTAACGGATACGTTAAAACCAGTAAAAGGCGAGATCAGCTTTGGTTCTCATGTGACGATTGGCTACTATGATCAGGAACAAGCCAAGCTGACATCCTCCAAAAAAGTGTTAAATGAACTTTGGGATGATTATCCCCATATGACTGAAAAAGACATTCGAACTTGTTTAGGAAACTTCCTTTTTTCAGGTGATGACGTCTTAAAGCCTGTACATGCTTTAAGTGGTGGAGAAAAAGCACGACTTGCACTGGCAAAGCTGATGCTCCAAAAAGCCAATTTTCTCATTCTCGATGAGCCGACGAACCATCTTGATTTGGACAGTAAGGAAATATTAGAGAATGCACTAATAGATTATCCAGGCACCATCTTGTTTGTTTCGCATGACCGTTACTTTATCAATCGCTTGGCAACAAAAGTTCTCGAGTTGTCACCAAATGAAACAAAAGAATACCTCGGTGACTACGACTATTATCTTGAAAAGAAAAACGAACAATTAGAGCTTGAAGCACTCCAAACTCAGGAGACGCATAAAAAACAAGCAGAAAAACCAGTAGAAACAGCAAAACTTTCCTATGCAGAAGAGAAAGAACTCAAAAAGAAAGAAAGACAAAAGCAGCGCCGAATTGGAGAAATTGAAGAGCGTATCGCTGTCATCGAAGACAAGCTCGGTGAAAACGAAGAGCTTCTATGTGATCCTGCTATTTTCCAAGATCACGAGAAAGTACAAGCCATTCAAACAGAAAATGATGCGCTCAATCAAGAGATGGAATCACTTTTTGCGGAATGGGAAGATCTATCAGATGCATAAAGAGTGCCCTAACGGGTGCTCTTTTTTTAAGGTGAGAATCTTTATCCACAATGATACCCACAATAACATCTTGATTATTCTTAAATATTTTAAAGTTATCCACTTTATCCACAGTATTTTAATCACATATCCACATAAAAGATCACATTTATACACATTCTCTTCATTTTAAAACGAATTTTCTAACAATTGTGGATATATAACGTTTACATGTGAATAAATCGCTTTCATTTCAATAGAAAAAACTCCTGTATATCCACAGGAGTTCCAAATTTTTGACAAAGGGCTAAAATGAACTTGATTTTAGCCCTTTGTCTTCTTTTCAGCGTGATAGAAAACCTTTGCAGCCCTAGGAAGCACCAGCACGCAGGACTGACAAAGAATGCGAGTGTTTGTCTACACGCTGAAACTCCTGTATCCACAGGAGTTCTTATTCATAGGATACAAGCGGCAGTCCAGGTTGACCGTTCATTGCCATGTCGCCTCTTATTCCCTTTTCATATGCAATGGTTCCCGCAGCACCAATCATGGCTGCATTGTCTGTACAAAGAGACAATGGCGGAATCATGACATTCACTTCAGGCAACTTCGCAAATGCTGAAGTAAGGGCTTCTCTAAGACCTTTATTGGCAGCAACCCCGCCAGCTAGAACGACTTGTTTCACACCATACGCTTCAGCCGCTTTTAAGGTCTTTCCAACCAGCACCTCAATCACGCTTTCTTGGAAACTTGCAGCCAAATCCTCTGGCGCAATGGTTTCGCCCTTTTGAGACGCATTGTGTAACGTGTTGATGACCGCTGATTTTAAACCGCTGAAGCTAAAATGATAGGATCCTTCTTCAAGCCACGCTCGAGGAAGCTTAATCGTTGGCTCCCCTTCATGTGCCAATCGATCAATGTGAGGTCCCCCTGGATATGGCAGACCCATCGTCCGAGCTACTTTGTCATACGCTTCTCCAGCCGCATCATCCAACGTTTCGCCAATGACCTCAAAAGACCCATGCTCTTTCATCAAGACAAGCTCAGTATGCCCGCCAGAGACGACTAGAGCTAAACAAGGAAACACCAGTTCACCAACGAGCTGGTTCGCATAAATGTGTCCAGCAATATGATGAACACCAACAAGCGGAATCTGATGTGCAAAACTCAATGCTTTGGCTGCATTGACACCTATCAAAAGTGCACCAACTAAGCCCGGCCCTTCTGTCACAGCAATGGCGTCTAAATCCTGAAAGGTCATATTGGCCTGCGTCATGACTTCTTCTAATACGATCGTCATTTGTTCCACATGATGCCTTGAAGCGATTTCTGGTACCACGCCGCCAAATCGTTTATGACTTTCTATTTGTGAAGCGACAACATTCGCTACGATCTCTTTCCCATTTTTCACAATGGACGCAGCTGTTTCGTCACAGCTTGTTTCTATACCTAATATAAATCGATCTTTTTTTTCACTCATTTATCTTCACCCACATGACTAATGCATCTTCCCCGTTATCCGTATAATAATTCTTTCGAATAGAAGCTGGTTTAAAACCTAGCTTTTCATAAAGGGATTGTGCTGGCGTATTTGATACCCGCACTTCTAGTGAAAGATGATCTGTCTTTTTTTCTTTGCAAAATTCCATGACATATCGAAGCAGCGCTTCCCCGTATCCTTTTCCCCGGTGCTCAGGGAGAATCGCAATATTCGTAATTTGTGCATCATCCATGACAATCCAAACGCCGCAATACCCAACAGGCTGACCATCTTCTTCAATGAGGAAATAATGGCTATATTGGTTATGGAGAATTTCATAGACAAACGACTCTTTTTTCCAAGGCGCTGTAAACGAATGCACTTCAATCGTATATACCTCTGGGATGTCCTCTACTGTCATTCTTCGCATCTCTACTGTGTTGAGATTATTTTTGTCCTTCAAGCCATTTCACTTCCGCTTCTGCCAAACGAATATAATTAGGAACAAGCTGATGGACATCATCAGAAGGGCGGTCTGCCCCTAAAAATGCGAGCACTGAAGGTCTTGGGTTGTGAAATGCCTCGTCTGCGATCACAGCAGTTTCTCCAAGTATGGAGAGAACATTCTCTTGATGAAGATGCACATCATGTCCAAGAAATAAAACAGAGTTCCCTTCCTTTTTCAGCTCTTGAAGCCAATCAGTGAGCAGGATATTTTGATCTGGTTTCGCTTCTTTTATCTTTCCATCTTCAAATGTATATAACCCTGTATAAACTTGTCCTCTTCTTGCATCAAATATAGGAGAAATCATTCCATCAAAATATCGAGCATTTGCCGCCAGCGTTTCTAAACTTGAAACAGCAGTTATCGGGATAGACAGCGTCCAAGCAAGTGTTTTTGCAATGGTCACACCGATTCTAACGCCAGTGTAAGAACCGGGTCCTTTGGCTACAACAATTTTGCTTAATTCGTTCGGTGCTACGCCGCATTCTTTCATCAGTGCTTCAACTGTCGGCATTGCTCGTACTGAATGATTCTTCTTTAAGTACGTAATACTTTCCCCAACCACAGTGTCATCACGGACAAGAGCTATTCCGAGTGTATGGTTTGACGTATCAATTGCCAGTATGGTCAATGTCTTTCATCTCCTTACAAAGGGCCTCATAGCGCTCCCCTTTTGCATAAAACGTGAGATGACGTTCTTCTTCACGTTCTGTTCTCAGCATTTCAATTTTTAAATACGATGAAGGCAATTGAGGTTCAATGAGATGTGCCCATTCAACTAAACATACACCTTCCCCCTCAAAATATTCGCCCAGTCCAATATCTTCTTCCGCATCTTCCATACGATACACATCCATATGATAAAGTGGCAGTCTGCCATCCGTATATTCTTTAATAATTGTAAAAGTAGGGCTGTTGACGATACGGGTAATACCTAAGCCTTCTGCAAAACCTTTTGAAAAAGTCGTTTTACCTGCGCCTAAGTCTCCTTCTAATGTTAAGACATCGCCGGGCATCACAAGTGTAGCCAAGTCAGCAGCAATTCGTTTCGTCTCATCCGCACCTTTTGTTGTCCACGTTAACTTCATGGTGGAGTCACCTCATTTCTTAAAATGATTATATCCTTTTTTCATTAAAATTGTTTGTTGATCATGGTCTTTTAAAATAACGCTGGACGCTCGATCATCTTTGACTTGTCCAATACGCGTGACCTGAATGTGATCTTTTTTACATTGCGTCTCAAATCGCTGCCAATCCGTTTCAGGGATCGTACCAGTTAAGACAAAATCCTCTCCACCGAACAAGACCCATTCAAGCCATTCTTTATGTAACAACGGGAGATGTGGATGTTTTGGGAGCTGATCAGCTTCAATTTCAATCGTCACACGACTAGCTTCCGCTATTTCGTTTAACTCACTCGCTAATCCGTCACTCACATCATTCAAGGTCACCCGGGGGAAGCTTGAACAAATAAGGCCAGCAGCAATATGCGGCTGCGGCATTTTGTGTCGCTCTAGAAAAAAAGCAGTGTCAATCGAATGTGCAACATTTACTTCATTCATTAAAAGGGATAGCCCAGCAGCTGAAGAACCTAGTTCACCTGTGACAAAGACAACGTCTCCTGTCTGAGCACTATGACGGTAACAGGCTGTTCCCTTTGGAATCTCACCAATGACCGTTACTGTGATGACAAAGTCACTGCGGGTGGCTACTGTATCTCCACCGATTAAATCCATATGATATCTGTCAGCCAATGCTTTCATTCCCTCGTAAAAAGCTGCGACAATTGCTTCATCCCCATGAGGCGGGATCGCGATTGATACAAGATAATACTTAGGGGTTCCTCCCATGGCTGCGATATCACTGATATTCACTGCCAGCGCTTTAAATCCAACCTCAAAGGGTGTGGAAAAATCAAATCGAAAATGGACATGCTCTACCATTGTATCAACACAAACGACCTCTTCACAATGTGAATGAGGTTGATAAACACTAGCATCATCACCGATGCCCATGACCAAAGAACGCTGATGCGTTTCTTTTGGTGTAATTCGGCGAATAAGATCAAATTCATCCATAAAAGACAGCCCCTTCATACAATCAACTGATTGAGCAAACATGATGTCAGACACAGTTAGTATTAGTGTAGCGAATATGAGCCTCGGTTCCAACTAAAAACGATATAAAGAAAGCCTGGTATAAAAAAACCAGGCGTTGTTTGTTGAAGTCATGATCTTTTCTTATCACATTTAGTGTAGCCAAACACAAGGAGTTTCATTGCATCTAGGATACTTATTGAAAGAAAAAGACATAAAAAAAAACGAAACTATACGTTTTCGTTTACAAGTCATAAAAATGGCGGTCCGGACGGGACTCGAACCCGCGACCTCCTGCGTGACAGGCAGGCATTCTAACCAACTGAACTACCGGACCATTTTGGCTGTACTCAATGAGTACTCCCTATTTAATAGGTAAAATAATTTGGTTGCGGGGGCAGGATTTGAACCTGCGACCTTCGGGTTATGAGCCCGACGAGCTACCGAACTGCTCCACCCCGCGACGATATAAAATGACAAGCTTGGCGGCGTCCTACTCTCACAGGGGGAAACCCCCAACTACCATCGGCGCTGAAGAGCTTAACTTCCGTGTTCGGTATGGGAACGGGTGTGACCTCTTCGCTATCGCCACCAAACCTGATGGAGAGAATGTTCTCTCAAAACTAGATAACAATGTTCATTTTTCACATTAGAATATAGGTTAAGTCCTCGATCTATTAGTATCTGTCAGCTCCACGTGTCACCACGCTTCCACCTCAGACCTATCAACCTGATCATCTTTCAGGGATCTTACTTCCTTGCGGAATGGGAAATCTCATCTTGAGGGGGGCTTCATGCTTAGATGCTTTCAGCACTTATCCCGTCCGCACATAGCTACCCAGCGATGCCCTTGGCAGAACAACTGGTACACCAGCGGTGCGTCCATCCCGGTCCTCTCGTACTAAGGACAGCTCCTCTCAAATTTCCTGCGCCCGCGACGGATAGGGACCGAACTGTCTCACGACGTTCTGAACCCAGCTCGCGTACCGCTTTAATGGGCGAACAGCCCAACCCTTGGGACCGACTACAGCCCCAGGATGCGATGAGCCGACATCGAGGTGCCAAACCTCCCCGTCGATGTGGACTCTTGGGGGAGATAAGCCTGTTATCCCCGGGGTAGCTTTTATCCGTTGAGCGATGGCCCTTCCATGCGGAACCACCGGATCACTAAGCCCGACTTTCGTCCCTGCTCGACTTGTAGGTCTCGCAGTCAAGCTCCCTTGTGCCTTTACACTCTGCGAATGATTTCCAACCATTCTGAGGGAACCTTTGGGCGCCTCCGTTACATTTTAGGAGGCGACCGCCCCAGTCAAACTGCCCACCTGACACTGTCTCCCTGCCCGATAAGGGCAGCGGGTTAGAAGGTCAATACAGCCAGGGTAGTATCCCACCGATGCCTCCACCGAAGCTAGCGCTCCGGTTTCCAAGGCTCCTACCTATCCTGTACAAGCTGTACCAACATTCAATATCAGGCTGCAGTAAAGCTCCACGGGGTCTTTCCGTCCTGTCGCGGGTAACCTGCATCTTCACAGGTACTATAATTTCACCGAGTCTCTCGTTGAGACAGTGCCCAGATCGTTGCGCCTTTCGTGCGGGTCGGAACTTACCCGACAAGGAATTTCGCTACCTTAGGACCGTTATAGTTACGGCCGCCGTTTACTGGGGCTTCAATTCGCACCTTCGCTTACGCTAAGCGCTCCTCTTAACCTTCCAGCACCGGGCAGGCGTCAGCCCCTATACTTCGCCTTACGGCTTCGCAGAGACCTGTGTTTTTGCTAAACAGTCGCCTGGGCCTATTCACTGCGGCTTCTCGGGGCTTTAACACCCTAAGAAGCACCCCTTCTCCCGAAGTTACGGGGTCATTTTGCCGAGTTCCTTAACGAGAGTTCTCTCGATCACCTTAGGATTCTCTCCTCGCCTACCTGTGTCGGTTTGCGGTACGGGCACCTCTCACCTCGCTAGAGGCTTTTCTTGGCAGTGTGGAATCAGGAACTTCGCTACTAAATTTCGCTCGCCATCACAGCTCAGCCTTCACGGGAAACGGATTTGCCTATTTCCCAGCCTAACTGCTTGGACGCGGATATCCAATACCGCGCTTACCCTATCCTCCTGCGTCCCCCCATTGCTCAAATGGTGAGGAGGTGGTACAGGAATATCAACCTGTTGTCCATCGCCTACGCCTTTCGGCCTCGGCTTAGGTCCCGACTAACCCTGAGCGGACGAGCCTTCCTCAGGAAACCTTAGGCATTCGGTGGACGGGATTCTCACCCGTCTTTCGCTACTCATACCGGCATTCTCACTTCTAAGCGCTCCACCAGTCCTTCCGGTCTGACTTCACTGCACTTAGAACGCTCTCCTACCACTGTTCGTAAGAACAGTCCGCAGCTTCGGTGATACGTTTAGCCCCGGTACATTTTCGGCGCAGAGTCACTCGACCAGTGAGCTATTACGCACTCTTTAAATGGTGGCTGCTTCTAAGCCAACATCCTGGTTGTCTAAGCAACTCCACATCCTTTTCCACTTAACGTATACTTTGGGACCTTAGCTGGCGGTCTGGGCTGTTTCCCTTTCGACTACGGATCTTATCACTCGCAGTCTGACTCCCAAGGATAAGTCATCGGCATTCGGAGTTTGACTGAATTCGGTAACCCGGTAGGGGCCCCTAGTCCAATCAGTGCTCTACCTCCGAGACTCTTACCTTGAGGCTAGCCCTAAAGCTATTTCGGAGAGAACCAGCTATCTCCAGGTTCGATTGGCATTTCACCCCTACCCACACCTCATCCCCGCACTTTTCAACGTGCGTGGGTTCGGGCCTCCATTCAGTGTTACCTGAACTTCACCCTGGACATGGGTAGATCACCTGGTTTCGGGTCTACGACCACGTACTCATGCGCCCTATTCAGACTCGCTTTCGCTGCGGCTCCGCATCTTCTGCTTAACCTTGCACGGGATCGTAACTCGCCGGTTCATTCTACAAAAGGCACGCCATCACCCGTTAACGGGCTCTGACTACTTGTAGGCACACGGTTTCAGGATCTATTTCACTCCCCTTCCGGGGTGCTTTTCACCTTTCCCTCACGGTACTGGTTCACTATCGGTCACTAGGGAGTATTTAGCCTTGGGAGATGGTCCTCCCGGATTCCGACGGAATTTCACGTGTTCCGCCGTACTCAGGATCCACTCTGGAGAGAACAACATTTCAGTTACAGGGCTGTTACCTTCTTTGGCGGGCCTTTCCAGACCTCTTCGCTTATATCGTTCCTTTGTAACTCCGTATAGAGTGTCCTACAACCCCAAGAGGCAAGCCTCTTGGTTTGGGCTGTTCCCGTTTCGCTCGCCGCTACTCAGGGAATCGCATTTGCTTTCTCTTCCTCCGGGTACTTAGATGTTTCAGTTCCCCGGGTATGCCTTCTCATACTCTATGTATTCAAGTATGGATACTACTCCATTACGAGCAGTGGGTTTCCCCATTCGGAAATCTCCGGATCAAAGCTTGCTTACAGCTCCCCGAAGCATATCGGTGTTCGTCCCGTCCTTCATCGGCTCCTAGTGCCAAGGCATCCACCGTGCGCCCTTTCTAACTTAACCATTTCTTACTTTAGAAAGAATCACTATGTGTGATGAACTTTGCATTGCATTCAATGTGAATGTATTACTTATTGTTATCTAGTTTTCAAAGAACAATCCTGTCTCGCTAGAGACATGTTTTGAAGGAATGATCCTTCAAAACTAAACAAGACGAAAAACGTACGCTGCTCCATATATCCTTAGAAAGGAGGTGATCCAGCCGCACCTTCCGATACGGCTACCTTGTTACGACTTCACCCCAATCATCTGCCCCACCTTCGGCGGCTGGCTCCATAAAGGTTACCTCACCGACTTCGGGTGTTGCAAACTCTCGTGGTGTGACGGGCGGTGTGTACAAGGCCCGGGAACGTATTCACCGCGGCATGCTGATCCGCGATTACTAGCGATTCCAGCTTCACGCAGTCGAGTTGCAGACTGCGATCCGAACTGAGAACAGATTTGTGGGATTGGCTAAACCTTGCGGTCTCGCAGCCCTTTGTTCTGTCCATTGTAGCACGTGTGTAGCCCAGGTCATAAGGGGCATGATGATTTGACGTCATCCCCACCTTCCTCCGGTTTGTCACCGGCAGTCACCTTAGAGTGCCCAACTAAATGCTGGCAACTAAGATCAAGGGTTGCGCTCGTTGCGGGACTTAACCCAACATCTCACGACACGAGCTGACGACAACCATGCACCACCTGTCACTCTGTCCCCGAAGGGAAAGCCCTATCTCTAGGGTTGTCAGAGGATGTCAAGACCTGGTAAGGTTCTTCGCGTTGCTTCGAATTAAACCACATGCTCCACCGCTTGTGCGGGCCCCCGTCAATTCCTTTGAGTTTCAGTCTTGCGACCGTACTCCCCAGGCGGAGTGCTTAATGCGTTAGCTGCAGCACTAAGGGGCGGAAACCCCCTAACACTTAGCACTCATCGTTTACGGCGTGGACTACCAGGGTATCTAATCCTGTTCGCTCCCCACGCTTTCGCTCCTCAGCGTCAGTTACAGACCAGAGAGTCGCCTTCGCCACTGGTGTTCCTCCACATCTCTACGCATTTCACCGCTACACGTGGAATTCCACTCTCCTCTTCTGCACTCAAGTTTCCCAGTTTCCAATGACCCTCCCCGGTTGAGCCGGGGGCTTTCACATCAGACTTAAGAAACCGCCTGCGAGCCCTTTACGCCCAATAATTCCGGACAACGCTTGCCACCTACGTATTACCGCGGCTGCTGGCACGTAGTTAGCCGTGGCTTTCTGGTTAGGTACCGTCAAGGTGCAAGCAGTTACTCTTGCACTTGTTCTTCCCTAACAACAGAGCTTTACGATCCGAAAACCTTCATCACTCACGCGGCGTTGCTCCGTCAGACTTTCGTCCATTGCGGAAGATTCCCTACTGCTGCCTCCCGTAGGAGTCTGGGCCGTGTCTCAGTCCCAGTGTGGCCGATCACCCTCTCAGGTCGGCTACGCATCGTCGCCTTGGTGAGCCGTTACCTCACCAACTAGCTAATGCGCCGCGGGTCCATCTGTAAGTGACAGCCGAAACCGTCTTTCATCCTTGAACCATGCGGTTCAAGGAACTATCCGGTATTAGCTCCGGTTTCCCGGAGTTATCCCAGTCTTACAGGCAGGTTACCCACGTGTTACTCACCCGTCCGCCGCTAACATCCGGGAGCAAGCTCCCTTCTGTCCGCTCGACTTGCATGTATTAGGCACGCCGCCAGCGTTCGTCCTGAGCCAGGATCAAACTCTCCGAAAAAGTACAAAACCGAAGTTTTGCTTTTCGCCAGTTTGACTGACTACCTATGATGTATCATAGGATTTTTTATAAAAACTCGAATTAACAGGTACGTTTTGTCTTGTTTAGTTTTCAAAGATCATTTTTTTAAAATGGAGCGGGTGATGAGAATCGAACTCACGACATCAGCTTGGAAGGCTGAGGTTTTACCACTAAACTACACCCGCGTGGTTAAATGTTATTGGCGCGCCCGAGAGGAGTCGAACCCCTAACCTTTTGATCCGTAGTCAAACGCTCTATCCAATTGAGCTACGGGCGCTTAATCAGGCGACTTAATTATCTTAACATATCGTTTTTATTAAGTCAACATCTTTTTAAAGTTTGTTTGTCGTATCTGTCTGAGCATCAGTGTTTCAGATGCGTCATCAGCGACGAATAAAAATATACCATGGATCATACAAAAGGGTCAATACATTTTTCTGAAAAAGTTTAATGTTTTTTAAGAAGTGCTCTTTTGTTAGATAAATAGAGTTTCAATCGCCCTATTTTCATTTCTTTCTTCATAATTCTAATGATTCTTAAATAAAATCTTTCTAAATCCAAAGGAGGACAAAACATGGTCACCTAGAATTTTTATTCATTGGAAAATTCTTAATATTTTCCATGCATTTAAAGGAGGTAGGAGATGATGAAAAAGTTTGTCGCTTTTCAAATCATGATCGCTTTGGTGATAGGAGCTCTTATCGGCCACTTCTTCCCTGATTTCGGAATGGCACTGCGGCCCATTGGGGATGGCTTTATCCGATTAATTAAAATGATTGTAGTCCCTATTGTTTTCTCTACGATTGTCATCGGCGCAGCTGGCAGCGGTGGAATGAAGAAAATGGGCAGTCTCGGATTAAAGACAATCATTTGGTTTGAAGTCATTACGACCATCGTTCTTGGAATTGGGCTTTTATTGGCCAACGTGTTAAAGCCAGGCGTTGGACTCGATTTCTCTCAATTAGCTAAGAAAGATATTGGGGAACTCGATGGTTATACTCAAAAGGTCGTCGATTTTAAACAGATGGTTTTAGACATCATTCCAACCAATATCATCGATGTCATGGCTCAGAATGATTTACTAGCAGTGATTTTCTTCGCTATTTTATTCGGTGTAGCCGCAAGCGGCATTGGGAAAGCTTCCGCTCCTGTCCTTACCTTCTTTGAATCAGTAGCACAAATTATGTTTAAGCTCACACAAATGGTCATGGTGACAGCTCCTATTGGAGTTTTAGCATTAATGGCAGCTTCTGTCGGACAATACGGCATTGTTTTACTCATTCCTATGATGAAACTTGTTGGCACTGTCTTCTTAGGATTGTTTATTATTCTATTTGTTTTGTTCCCTCTTGTCGCACTGATCTTCCGTTTTAACTACTTCGAAGTGTTAAAAATGATTTGGGATTTGTTTTTGGTTGCCTTCTCTACTACAAGTACAGAAACTGTTCTTCCACAGCTCATGTCACGGATGGAGAAATACGGCTGTCCAAAAAGAATCGTTTCCTTCGTCATCCCGTCAGGTCTTTCTCTTAATTGCGATGGTTCAAGTTTATATTTATCGGTTTCCTGTGTGTTTCTTGCACAAGCGTTTGGTGTCGATATGAGTTTATCACAGCAGCTCCTCATGATGCTTGTCCTTGTTTTAACAAGTAAAGGCATTGCAGCTGTCCCGTCTGGCTCACTTGTCGTTCTTTTGGCAACAGCTCATGCAGTAGGTCTGCCAGCAGAAGGTGTCGCTATTATCGCCGGGGTTGACCGGATTATGGATATGGCTCGAACAGGCGTGAATGTTCCTGGACATGCGGTTGCCTGTATTGTCGTTTCTAAATGGGAAAAAGTATTCCGAGAGTCTGCATGGGAAGTTCCAAAAGCAGGTGAAGAAACAAAAGGAATGTAATGTTTTTTATGAAGGAAAGGGGTCGCCCTTTCCTTTTTTTATGGCAAAAATGTCTGCTTCAGCACGGCTTTACCTTCTTGTTGCAACTGCACCTCCGCATATGCTCCGTTAATGAGGGTCATTTGCGGAGGTACGTGTCCACAATCAATATCGTAAACAATCGGTATGTGTAATTCTTTATGCAATTCTTCATATAGATCCGTATATTCATATCCTTCCACAGGAGTGTCCACTGCACTCCTGCCAAACATGATGCCAGAGCAATGATCAAACCAGCCTGCTAGTTTTAATTGAACAAGAGACCTCTTCATGCTCGCAGCATTTAATTCACAGTTCTCAAAATACCATAGAATGGGTTCACCTTTCAGGTATGTTTCTTGAAAAGCTTTGACATCTCCAAAAGGCGTGCCAGCTAAGTGCCGGATCACATCAATACAGCCACCCATCAGTCTTCCCTTCATCGTCGTCTCTAAGTGATCAACAGTACGCCATGCGGTTGGCTCGGTTAAATGAAAGACATGAATGCTTGGATGGTCATACTGCCATTCCTTTTGATACATATCAGAAGAAAATTGAGTAACGTCCTTTTTCTCTGGAGTGGAAAGTATTTGTTCCCACATAGCCGTCACCTGATCAAGCTCTTCCCCCTGAAGATCCACCAGGTTCGGTCCATGCGCTGTCGCAATGCCTGTGTTTAATGTCAAAGCTAATAGAAGGAGACTTGTATCTGAGTAACCAAGAATCCACTTTTTTTGCATCACTGAGAAATCAAGATGCTCTAACACTTCAATAAGCAGCTGTCCACCCCATGGCGGGATGATGTGGTCAATCTCATGACAATTCATCATCCGCTGTAACTCATTTGCTCGCTTGATTGCAGGGGCTGATTTCGCTTTTTCCTGCTGCCATACTGTCTCTCCACATATGACTGCATAGCCTCTTTTTTTCATCCGATCGCAAGACAGTTGAAACATCTCATGCAAAGAGGGCTGCACACCTGAGGAAGGTGCTGTCACCCCAATCGTTTGTCCTTTTTGCAAAAATGGATACTGGATCATCCTGCTCACCTCCACCTTCTATGAATCTCTCATCTATTCTTTGTAAAGAAAATTCCCCTTCTCCAAGGGGAATCTCGTCTTACTCTCTCTGACGCAGGACAGTATATACACCTGCGAAAATACACAAAATCCCAACAAACGAACGTAAGCCCATCTCTTCACCTAGAAGCATCCATCCAAGGACCGTGCCAACGATTGGTTGAAAGAAGAAAAAAAGACCACCGCTTGAAGCGTCCATCAGTTGAAGCCCTCTATTCCACAAAAAGAAAGCAAGGGCCGTTGAGATGATACCTAGATACAGAATGCCGCCCCATATTTCCGGTCTTGCCATTTGCTGCACATCAAGATGAGGCAAACGAAACAAGACAGGTGGTGTTAATACGATAAAGGCCACAATGATCGCATATGTTGTCGTCACTACTTGAGGATACTTTCCTGGAACTCGTTTCAAAAGAACAGACATGAGCGCCCATGTTAATGCAGCAATAACCAGTGAAAGACCGCCAACAAACTCATCCGTTTGAACAGCGACAGGCCCAATCATCATCAGTACACCTACTGTAGCAAGCAGAATGGAGACACACTTTCTCATTGTGAAAGATTCTTTTAATAGAAAGAAAGCGAAAAGCACCATAAAAGCAGGTGTGGCCGATGTGATGACGGCACCCATTTGTGCAGACGTATACATTGTGCCAATTTCTTGGGTCACGATCGAGAGAAAGTTGCCAATCAATCCAATCGCCACAATCAGCGGGATATCCTTTTTGTCTAATCGAAAAGAGTAACCCAAACGCCAAATCGTGAACACAAGAACGACTCCAGCTATTGCATATCTCATCCAGACAAGCTCAAGTGGCGGGACCACCGCAACTGTTACTTTGACCACTACATACATACCGCCCCAAATACTAGCAGCTAACGCTAAGTAAAGGGCTCCTATATATTTTTCATTCATTTTTTCCCCTCCGTTACTGGATATATTCACTGCGATATCCACAAACGGAGATCACTCTCCGTTATGGACGGAGGTGATTTGGTACATCATGTTCAAATAAAGGCTTCCATTGCATATCAGTCACCCCAATTGTTTTTATTTTCTGATTACTTTATAACAAAATCTGGTTCACTTCAATCCTTTTTTATCACCCATGTTTCTTCATATAATAGAAGTTCAATAGGATTGACATGATGAATTCGTTTTCTTATAGTAAGTAAAACAATTGATGTTTACACAGAAAAGGAGTAGAGGTCTTTGGATGTTGAAGCTAGGAAACACATTCCCACTGCCGGAAACGAACCGTTTCTTGAGGGAATAAAAGATTGTGTGCCAACCTTGCTTGGTTATATGAGCATTGGGTTTGCCTTTGGAATTGTTGGCATTAGTTCGCAGTTAAGTATATGGGAAATCGCGCTGCTCTCTATCTTTATTTATGCTGGCGCTTCACAGTTTATCATCTGTGCATTACTTGTGACAGGAAGCCCCCTTTCCGCTATTATTTTCACCACGTTCATTGTCAATTTACGGCATTTGTTACTCAGCCTTACGCTTGCCCCTCATTTTACACGCTACTCTGTAAAGCAGAACATCGGGTTTGGTCTTCTGCTTACTGATGAATCCTTTGGCGTAGCGATGAATAAATTAGCACAGCAAGGAAAATTGAATAACAGATGGATGCATGGACTGAATATTACAGCTTATTTATGCTGGATTGCTGCGTGTACACTTGGCGGAATATTCGGACACTGGATTTCAAATCCAGAGGCGCTTGGTCTTGATTTTGCCTTATCTGCGATGTTTGCTGCGCTGCTCATTCTTTCTTTACAGACGGTGCCAAAAAATAAGCTAACCCATCGCTTGTCACTTGTTTTATATATGTTTGTTGCGATGTTTGTGCTGCTTCATTTTGTTCCTTCACACGTGGCTGTTTTGTTGGCAACTGTGCTTGTTGCCACTATTGGGGTGGTGACAGATAAATGATTAGTAGTTTTATGTTATGGCTCATTCTTGGCTGTATGATTGTGACCATCATCCCAAGAGTCGTTCCATTTTTATTTGTAAGGAGTATCCAGATGCCAGAAGTGGTGCTCAAATGGTTATCGTTTATCCCCATTTGTATATTTACCGCTTTGATTGCAGAGCATCTTTTCATACATACTACAGCAGGCGTCACCATTCACTGGATGTACCTTGCTGTCTTGGTTCCAACTGTGTTAATCGCTATTTGGACAAAAAGCTTGTCCCTCACCGTTCTAGTAGGCGTCATGCTGATGGGCACAGCTAGATGGTTTTTCTAATAGAAAAAGCTTAACCGGATGCGGTTAAGCTTTTTGTCATTTTACGATACCGTATATAAAGCCGTCATAGCCTTTTTCGCCAACAGTTTGAATAGCGGTTGCTTCAATTCTCGACTCTTGTTTGAGTAAATCGAAAAATTCACGCGTTCCCTTCACTCGCTCATCTTGATCAGAGGCATGAAGAACTGCTCCATTTCTGACCACATTGTCTGCAATAATGACTGTTCCCTTTTTTGAGAAATGTAACGCCCACTTCAAATATTTCGGGTTGTTTGGTTTGTCTGCATCAATGAAAATCAAATCGAACGGAAGCGTATCCTGCTCTTTTAACTGAGATAAAGTATCTAACGCTTTTCCTTGTAAAATGGTGACACGTTCTGCTAGGCCTGCTCTGTCTATGTTTTGCTGTGCGGTTTCTGCATGATGACTGACAGCCTCTAATGTCATGAGTTCTCCATCCGCTTCAAGTGCACGGGCAAGCCAAATGGTACTATAACCGCCAAGTGTACCGATTTCTAAAATGCGCTTTGCACCCTTGGTTTTTGCTAACAAATAAAGCAGTTTTCCTTGGGCCGGCGACACATCTATTTCTGGTAGCCCAGCTTGCTTATTCTTGATAAGAGTTTGCTCCAATACGTCATCTTTGGCCATCAATTTGTCTTTGATATACTCGTCAACTTTCCCCCATACTTGCTCCATTTTATCCATCTCCCTTGTTCATGTCTTCTATTTAAAGTCTACATGACGGAAGCAAGAATTTATAATCAATTCTTTTCACACACCTATTGATTTTATTGATGAAAGGAATGTGATGATGGATACATGGGGCGAGTACCTGCAAGTATGTGCAAACTACTGATTCAGCTTATTTTTCACGTCACCTTTTTTATCTTGAAGCTTTCCTTTTACTTGATCTTTCTTTCCTTCTGCTTTCAGGTTTTCACGATCTGTCGCTTCGCCAAGTTTTTCCTTCACTTGACCTTTGACTTGATTTGTTTTTCCTTTCGCTTTATCCATATGTCCATTTTGTTCACTCATTTGTTCCACCTCCACGTTTGATACTGTTTATTTAGCCTTTTTGCACATGACAAAACATCTGAGTGTGCTGTGTGCGCATTTCAGGTATGATAGACATAATGGAATGAAAGGTTGGTGGTCTGTTCAATGATCATTTCTGAAAGTATGTTCACTGTACGTGGTGTGACCTATCGTATTCGCTCTGCTGCATTAGCAGATGCCAAACAGTTATCAACTCTCAGACTGAAAATCGATGGTGAAACCGAATATTTAGATCGTGAACCGGGTGAAGCTTTTATTGATGAGAAAGGGTTCGAGGCGTTGATTCAAGAGGATTCCAATGAATGCCGTCATCTCTTTTTAGTTGCAGATATTGAAGGAGACATTGTCGGTTTTTCAAGATGCGAAGGACATTCTCTTAAGCGCTCTGCTCACAAAGTAACGTTTGGCGTCGCCGTACAGAAGGCCGCTTGGGGCTATCACATCGGGAAAGAACTTTTAGCTACATCGATCGACTGGGCAGATCAGCAAGGCATTCAAAAGATGTCACTTCAAGTAATGGAAACCAATCAAAAAGCCATTCGTTTATATGAACACTATGGCTTTGAGATTGAAGGCTTGTTAAAAAAAGATAAACGGCTGGCGGACGGCATGTATTATGATACGGTTGTGATGGGCAGGCAGCGGCCAGTCTCCTGACCGCTTACATGACATAACTCCAGATCATCGAAATCGCACTATACATAAGCAGCAGCCCCATGACGAACTGGAACGGCCGCTGATAAAGAGTTAAAAAACGCTTGAATACAGAGCCAAACAAACTCCAGCTAAATGTGCCTAAAAAACCAATGATGGCGAGAATCAGCGTCAACAACATGTATTGCATATTGGACTGTCCATACGGCAGAACAAAAGTGGAAATGACGGTTAACCCATACAAAATGGCTTTCGGATTAATAAATTGCAGCAGCATCCCCGGGATAAAATGATTATAGCGGTCTAATGTTTCGTCATCTCCGCCTTTACTTTTCATGATTTTAACAGCCAAATAGATCATGTAACCGGCTCCGATGAAAGCCATGACCCAGTCTATTTTCGGCATGACTTGATAAAGAATGAGATTAAAGAAACCACTCAAACACAAAATGACCAAAAATCCGATCCCAACCCCTAAACAAAATCGAAATGTTTGCTTGACCCCATATTTATTCGTAAAGACCATCGCCATGATATTATTCGGCCCAGGGGTGAAACTGGTAACAAAAGCATAAATCAACATGGAAACAATCAAATCGTTACCTCCTTTTCATACGTTATTTAGACTCAAAAGTCTTTATTGCGTATATTACGTTTCATTGTACTATTCGGTCGTTATAAAGTAAATAAAAGAAAGGAGTTTTTTGATGGAGGATGTACAATCAATTATTGCTAGAAATGTCAAACTGCTAAGAGAGCAAAAGAAATTAAGCCTAGAAAAGATGGCTGAGGTAACAAGTGTGAGTAAAACGATGATTGGGCAAATCGAAAGAGGAGAATCCACACCGACCATCACCACTCTGTGGAAAATCGCCAATGGGTTGAAGGTGTCTTTTAGTGAACTCATATACGCACCGCAACCTGAAATTAAGATCGTGCGAAAAGAAGAAGGACAAGTTTTAACCGAGGACGAGGGAAAGTATCGGGTATATACGACGTTCCCATTTGATGACCTGAGAAAATTTGAAGTCTATCAGGTAGAAATTGATCCTCATGGGTCGTTAAGTGCGGAAGAACATATCGGCGGTACAGAGGAATTGATTACCGTATTTGAGGGAGCACTTGATTTATCGATCGGTGATGAGCAATACACATTACAAGCTGGCGACTCGATTCGGTTTAAAGCTGACCGTGCCCATGAGTATAAACAATCAGGAGAACAAATGGTCAGGCTGCAAATGATTCTTTATTATCCCCATTAAAAAAAGCTGACAGGCTTGTCCACCTGTCAGCTTTTCGTTTATTTAATTAAATCCTGGATCGCGTACAACCGTTCCAGTAAAGGTAACTCTATATTTTCCTAAACCTAACTCTTCAATTGACGATTGATAGAGAATACCGACCCATCCATCCTTTGCATATGTAATACTTGATGGGATGTTTGACGTCGTATATGTTCTCGTTTCCGAGACGGTTCGACTTGCTTGTACCGTTACTTCACTGCTTACTTTCCCCTTCGCTTCTACCGGGACAGCGGTGACACCCGCACCCGTTAAAACAATTGCTCCAACCAAAACAGAAGTTATGACCTTTTTCATACAAAAAATCCCTCCCTTTTTTTGTTGAACATATTAACCATACCATAATTTAGAACTTTCGTAAGTTATTTTTTCATTTTTTTGAAAATTATGATATGATTGTCTTATGCTGGATAGAGGGTGTTACATACTTCTATGCTTTTATCCTCACCTCGTTCTAGTGAAACAATTGATAACGGAGGTGATTTCATGAAAAAATGGCTTATCTGTTTTCAACTTGTTTTCCTCTTCACCTTGACGGCCACACCATTTGCTTCTGCTGCTTCATGCCCTACAGTGAAACCATGTGTTATTGATCCTTAAGCATAAGAAAAAGTCGATCAAGCCTATTCACTTGATCGACTTTTTTGTTATGCTTGTTCGGCTTCCCAGCGGGCAACCTCTTCTCTTACTTTAGGAGCCACTTCTTTCCCAAATAACTCAATAGCTTTCAGCACTTGATCATGCGGCATTGAACCGACCGGTACGTGCAACATGAAGCGCGTAATGCCTACATTTTTTCGCAGATGAATCACTTTCTCTGCCACGGCATCTGGATCTCCTACATACAATGCACCTTCTAATGTTCTTGCTGCATCGAATGTAGAACGGGTATAAGGTCCCCAGCCTCGTTCTCTTGCTAATGTATTCATGACATGCTGTGTAGAAGGGAAGAATTGATCTGCTGCCAATTCTGTTTCCTCCGCAACAAATCCATGTGAATGGGATGCCACCGTTAATTTCTCAGGATCATGTCCAGCGTGAATCGCAGCTTGCTTGTAGAGCTGCACTAGCGGTGCGAACTGTCTAGGGCTGCCGCCAATAATGGCAAGGACAAGTGGTAATCCTAATAATCCAGCACGTACGACAGATTCTCTGTTTCCTCCACTGCCAATCCAGATGGGAAGCGGATCTTGAACAGGTCTTGGGTATACGCCGACATCCTGAATGGAAGGACGGTGCTTACCGCTCCATGTCACACGCTCTGACTGCTGTAATTTCAACAGTAAATCTAGTTTTTCTTCAAATAATTCTTCATAATCATCTAAGTCATAGCCAAAAAGCGGGAACGATTCAATAAATGATCCACGGCCAGCCATGATCTCTGCACGCCCGTTAGAAAGGCCATCTAATGTCGCAAAATCTTGAAACACACGAACAGGATCTGCCGATGAAAGAACAGTTACGGCACTTGTCAGACGAATATTCTTTGTTTGCGTTGCCGCAGCTGCTAATACGACTGCTGGATTTGATGCGGCGAAATCTTCACGATGATGCTCTCCTACACCAAAAACGTCCAGACCCACTTGATCTGCTAAAATAATTTCTTCTACTACTTCACGAATACGCTGTGCGTGGCTGACTGTTTTTCCTGTTTGAAAATCAGGTGTTGTTTCTACAAATGTACTAATTCCTAGTTCCATGAATGGAACCCCCTATCTTATAAATATGTCACAAATTCAGAGACCGGCTTGCGGTAGCCTCTCGCTTGTCTGCTTTCTACTTTTTCTTTTCCGAGCGTGATCATTAATACAGGAACCAAATCTGATTCGATGTTTAGCACCTTTTTCATTGCTTCGGGGTCAAAGCCGATCATTGGGCAAGTATCCCATCCCTTGTTTTTGGCGGCAAGCATAAATAGCATGGCAGATAATGAAGCATTGCGAATCGCCTCTTCTTTCTGAAAGTCTGATCCTCTCTGCACATAAAAACTCATCGTCTCTCTGACCATTTCCTCATATTGTTGCGCATTTAAGATGCCGAGCATTTTTAGGCCTTCATAAATGTTTCCTGCTTGCTCATAAGCTTTCGGATCGCCGAGTACAATGATCGCTGCTGAAGCGGAATGCACCTTATATTGTCCAAATGCAGCATCTCTTACTTGCTCTTTAAGCGCTTCTGATTGGACGACGACATATTGCGTATGCTGTAAATTAAAGGCTGAAGGTGCCAGCTTCACTTCTTCAAAGATACTATTAAGCTCTTCTCTCGAAATCGAGATATTTGGCAAAAAATTTGATGCTGATCGTCTTTCACGTACCAATGTATCAAAGCTGTGTATCATCTTGTTTCCCCTTTTCGTGAAGTTGTTTTGCACCTAAACCTATTTTTTTCAGCCATTCGATAAGCTGCTCTTTTTCATCTGTTTCGATAAAGGACAGATTTTGTGAAATGACATCTGTATGTTTTGGAAAAATATCGTCAAATAGCTGCTTCCCTTTATCTGTCAGTAATACATGGAATACACGTTTATCAGAAGGTGCACATTGTCTTTTGACTAATTCTTGTTTTTCTAATTTGTTGACCACATAGGTGATGCTCCCACTTGGAATGGATAGAATCTCACTAATTTTTTGAACGGGATGCGGTCCCTTACTATACAGTAATTCAAGAATTTGAAAGTTTTCAAATTCGATATCATAACGTTCAATGTCTTTTTGGATGTTTGCAAAAAGGGCATGGTAGGCTTTCATCCACACTCGGAAAAGCCTTAAGTCTAATTCCTGATCTTGCTGCACCATGGCAACTACTCCTTTTTCAATAAATCCTAAAACTAGGATAAATTTATCCTAACACTAGGATATTTTCTTGTCAACGTGTTTGTTTGATTAAAAAAAAGACCCCTGTGATTCAGTGGTCTTCTTTTGACACAAAATGCATTTCAGCAATTTGTTTGTATTGATTCACTTGTTGTAATGAAAATCTAGATTCCTGATCAGTTGGAGGGAAAAGAGGGATTCCTTTTCCAATCATGACAGGTGCGATTTGGAGATACAGCTCATCGACTAATTTTTCTTTTAATAATGCTTGAAGCAGTTCCCCGCCTCCTACTATCCAGATATGCTGCCCTTTTTCATTTTTTAAATTGTGGATAAATGAGAGAACATCTTCACGAATGATACGGGTTCCTGTATGACTGTCTTGTAAAGTGCGAGAAACGATATAACATGTCTTGTCTTCATAAGGAAACCCATCAGGTGAGAGCTTTAGAACCTGTTCGTATGTGTTCCGTCCCATGATCAGCGTATCGACGGAAGCATAAAATTCCTCATATCTCGTATCCTCTTCGCCCTCTGTTCCTATGAGCCAATCTAAACGGTGATCATCCCTTGCTAAATATCCATCAATGCTCATTGCCCCATAAAATAGTAATTTCCTTTTCAATCTCACCACTCCCCGCCTCAAATAAGAACGTATATTCCCATTTTAACAGAAAGAATAGATAAATGATATATGATCCATTCGTTTCTTACGATTCCTGTTCTACCTTCATGAGAAGCTTGTACAAGATGTGTGCAAGCTGCCCCGCTTCGACTGTCATCCCTTCATGAATCCATTCCTCCAGTACACCAACAACACCAGACACAACAAATGAGGCCACAATCTGTTCATGCTCCGTAATTTGACGCTGATCAAGCTGCCACTCTTTCATGATTTTTTCTTTAAAAAACGATTTAAATTGATTCGTCGTTGGGCTATTCGGTTTGACAAATAACGTCATCATGAATTGTTTTTCTTTTAAATACTCAGTTGTTTTGTTTAAAAAGGACAGCATATCAAGCGGGTCCTGGCTTGGAAACGATTCATCGTATAGTCCGCCAAGCTGATCGAATAGTTCCTTCTCAAGCTGTTCATGCAAATCAAATACATCTTGGTAGTGCAAATAAAAGGTCCCTCTTCCTAAATCCGCTCTTCTAGATAGCTCTGATACTGTAATTTGTTGAACATCTTTTTCCTTTAAAAGCTCAAGAAAGCTTTCCCGTATCGCCTTTTTGGTTTTGATTGTTCGTCTGTCCTTCATCAAACACCCTCCATTTTTGAACAATCTGGCTATACCTGTCTATTTATGAACAAGAGATCATTCATTGCCGATGTTCGGTTTATTTTCCTCTTATTATAATAGACATATGTTCAATAATCTATATCTGTTCAAAAAAAGGAGGGCCATCATATGCTTCAATTCAGACTTGCTAGAGAGGATGAACTGCCTCAAGTGGCAGCGTTGTTAGATGATTCATTTCAGAACTATTCATTTTTTGATTTATTATGCGAAAAGGTTACCAAGCGTTCTGCTTTCGCCCGGCAGTTGCATTTGGTCAATACAAAGGTATATTTTCAGCATCAAATCTGTTTGGTCGGGGTTGAGAACGAGAAAATTGTGTCTGCCGCCCTGTTAAAACATCCCCGTCTTCCTGAACCAGGACTCATGGATTATGTGTTATCTGGTGGGTTAAAGCTGCTCTTTACTGGTGGCATATCGGCGATTCAGCATGTGTTCCGGATGTTAAAGGAGGCAAAAAAAGCGTGTTCCTCCTTAAAGAAACCTTACTGGTATTTAGAAGCTCTTGTCGTTGCAAAAGACCAACAAGGAAAAAAACTTGGAAGCCGTATGTTAAAGCAATGCCTTTTCCCCTTTATCGCCCGGCAAGGCGGCGGACTGTTCACACTGATTACACACAACGAGGCCAATCGTCATTTCTATCGAAAAAATGGGTGGACGGAGTTTGATGAGAGAGTACTGCACGGAGAAGAGATGTCCCTAGAAAGCTGGAGTTATAAAACCGTGATCAAATAAGGTATCTTCTTCAAGGGATGATATAATAGAAGCAGTTCAAACAATGATCATACTTGGAGGAGAGACTGATGATACGACGACTTGATCATATCGTGTTGACTGTTCAACATATGGAGGAAACCATTCGCTTTTATACAAACGTATTAGGAATGAAGGAAGAAACTTTTGGAGAAGGCCGTGAAGCCCTTCGTTTTGGCTTACAAAAGATTAACCTTCATGAAGCGGGTCATGAATTTGAACCAAAAGCTGCTCATCCCCAGCCTGGATCTGCTGACTTGTGTTTTATCACCGATTTAGATATAGACAGTTTATTGCTTCATCTTAGAAAGCAGGTTGTTCCAATTGAAGAAGGTCCGGTCAGACGTTCTGGTGCATTAGGTCCGATTGAATCCATTTATATCCGTGATCCTGATATGAACTTAATTGAAATCTCCCGATATATAGAGGAGGCTGATCCATCATGACTCGATTATTCTTGAGACCGATTGAAGAAAAAGATTATCCTGGTATTCATAGAGGATGCCAGCATGCAGAAACACTTTATATGACTGGCACACGCAAAACGTTCACACTAGAAGAAATTCGTTCAGCCTATACCCGTTTTCTGCTGGATGACAGTAGACGAGACTTTGCCATTTGTCTGCTAGACACGAAAGAAATGATCGGGGATGCGGCGATTGTGGATATTGATCCGATAAACCATACGGCAAGTTTCCGCATTGCGCTGCATGGTCCAGAGCATTTTCACAAAGGGTATGGTACTGAGGCTGTTCGGATGGTTCAAACATTTGCCTTTGAGACGTTAGAACTCAATCGGCTTGAGCTTGAAGTTTTTTCCCATAACCCACGAGCCTTTCGAAGCTATGAGAAAGCCGGATTTCAATATGAAGGAAAAAGACGTCAAGCGCTCTATTTCAACGGTGCTTATTCGGATGTCATCATGATGGGCATCCTTCGTGAGGAATACGATAGAATCAAATCATAAAGATGTCCCAGCCTACGATGGGTCATCTTTTTTAAACAAATGAACCCCTGTAACGATGATCAAACAAATGATAGAAGAGAGAACGATAGAGACGCTTGATATGCTGAGCGCCATCCCTTCCCATCTGCCAATGAAGAAACTGCCGATCAATAAGAGCAATCCAAACAAGGTGATACATATCGGAACAATCAGCCCGGCATGGCGATGCCTGCGTCTTTTTCCTGCCCACCACGAGAGACAGAGTACAATGACAGTAAAAATAGCGGTTTGTAGCCAGAACATATCGCATTAACTCCTTTTCTTTTTTATCCTATGACAATGGAGGTTTTTCCAATGAATATTAGACCGATTCAAAAGCAGGACAATCCTTTTATCGCGGCCATTATCCGCCAGTCATTAGAATCAGCGAATCTTGCGATTGAAGGTACAGCCTACACAGACCCACAACTTGATCAGCTTTTCGAATACTATCAATCATTGACTCATGCAGCCTATTGGATTGCCGAAGAACATGGTGAAATTGTTGGTGGCGTTGGCATTGCCCCTTTCACAGATGGCATTTGTGAGCTGCAAAAGCTTTATTTAAGCCCAAAAGCACAAGGCAAAGGTGCGGGCAAGAAACTGATGGATATGGCCCTGCAATATGCTGCTACATACTACGATGCTTGTTATTTAGAAACCCGCAGTGAATTAACAGCTGCTACTGGTCTTTATCAACGGTATGACTTCTCTCTTCTTCCTGCACCGATTGAAGGCTCAGAGCATTCTGCCATGGATGCTTGGTATCTCAAAACCTTTTCAGCGTGAGGCATAAAATAAACGATACGTCTTTGTCCAATGAAAACCTAGCTTCTCTGCCAATTTGGCCGAGGCTGCATGATGGACATCGCAATCCCAATGCGGTGTCTTCCCTTTTTCAACACAGATGCTGATCATTTGCTGAGCTGCTAACAAAGCCAACCCTTTTCCACGGCAGGCTTCATCTGTCCAAATATCGATTTCCACACGTTTTTCACTTAAAAAATAGAGACACATTCACTGACCACATCTTCACCATTTAAGATGGCAACTCCGACGCCATTAGATAAAAAGTGATCTACTCCTCCCCAATATGCTTCATAATAGCTGGATGGGAATACTTTACTTGCGGCAATGACTTGTTCATTCGTGCGTTTGATCATTTCGTCTTGATCAGGCACAATCAGATCAGGAGAGGTCAAATCATAAGAATACGCATGTCTTTGCATTTCATTCAGTTGGGAACCGAAGCATTTTTTCATCATCTCATCTGATGCTGGATTTGCTGAAAACAAAGTGAACCGTCTGTTCTCTCTTTTCTGCTTTTTATAAACATCCACAATGAACGTTGAACATAATGAGAGTGCTGCTTCTGACTTGCCTGCGACATAATAAATGCCGGTTGTCGTCCCTACAAAATAGACACACGGGTGATCTCGGTGATCCACATATAAATCTCCTTGTATCACGCCATCGAGTATCGCATCTACGAACACTGGATAGGCAGGATCAATCCGCCGAATTTCCTCTTTTACCGCTCCTGTCCTTTGTTGATCTACAAGATACAACATCATTCCTCCATTCACGAACGAGTATCTTTTCATTATAAAGGAAAGCCGCAGACACGCGGTGAATCTTTGCAACAAAAAGAATTCTTCTGCATCAAAGCAACATTCAATCGCATTCGCTTTCATCTATTGCTATGCTCATTGTGAGAGGAGGTTTATGGATGAAATTTCGTTTGATCTGGAATCAAGAAAAGGATGTGACGGAAGTAGACGTCATCAGCCATCCACATAATCAAGAACGTTTACAAAAGATGGCATCAATGCTGGAGACTAGTACATCTCTAACGGTCAAAGATCCAAAAAATGATCGGCAGTCTCTTTTACCATTAGAACAAATTGAAGCGATCTCTGCGCTTGGACATCTGTCAAAGGTGATCACGACTCAGGGTACGACGTATTTTCTCAATAAACGGCTGAAGGATCTGAAGTCGTTAGAGCGTGAACATTTCTATCGTATCAACAATGCAGTCATTCTCAATTTAGCGCAAGTCGACAGCTTTGTCGCTGGTACGTACGCTCGCTTAGAGGTCGAAACCATCTCGAAAAACAGCTACACCGTCAGTCGTCATTACGCCAAATATATAAAGGAGCGATTCAAATGATCAAGGAACTAAAACATCAATTTATGCAAACAGCTTTTGTCTCTATCGTATGGCTGACACTCATCCTGTCAATCACTCAATGGTCATCCTCTATCCCTTTTCATTACGTGTGGCACATCATTGGCATCGGTACTCTGGCAGGCATCGTCTTTGGGGTCATGTATCCTTTACTATGGAACTACTTTACCTTTCCAGCACCCACCAACATTCTCATCTCCACTGTCGTCAATTTAGGGTTTCAAGTAGGAGCCGTCGCTTTATATTCGACTGCACTGCTCGAATGGATCATGCCTTATTTTATCGGTATAGCCTTTCTCACATTAGTAGGCCATATCATCGCCTTTCTATTTTACAAAAAGCAACAAAATCAAAAACTGGCGCAGGCACTGAATCACCTGAAGCCGCAGCCTTAAAAAAAAGAGACCTTATTTGAAAGGTCTCTTGTCTATTATTCTGCTGCTAACTCATTCTCTCTAAAAATGAATCACCCCTAATTCCACTGCTGCTTTAATTGCTTCTGCTCTTGAAGTGACCTCCAGCTTTTGATAAATATTTGTTAAATGAGCTTTGACAGTTCTCTCGGAAATCCCCATATCAAATGCAATTTCCTTACTTCGATATCCCCTAGCCACTGCTTGTAAGACAAGCATCTCTTTTTCAGTCAGCATGTTTATTTCTTTTTTCAAATGGGTCGGAGTCACTTGATGCTCTGTTGATTCAAATACTTTAGCAGCGACGTTTGCTTGAAGAAGAATATCCCCTCTGATAGCTGCTTCAATTGTATAAAATAAATTTTCTCTGCTGGTATCCTTTAAAAGATAGCCCTTTGCTCCAAGTTGCAGCCCTTCAATCATTAATTTCTCTTCGTTATAGGTAGTGAGAATCAGGACCGGTACTTTTAATTGAAGAGACTGCATCTCTTTTAACATCTCAAGCCCACTCATGTTAGGCATGTTGAGGTCAAGTAATACAAGGTCTGGAGCCTTCTCTTTCAAGATATCTAAACCCTTTGCTCCATCTTCTGCTTCACCAACAACATCAAATCGTTGATCTGTCTCAAGAATTAATTTTAATCCTTCTCTAACAACAAAATGATCATCGACAATCACAATTTGATAAGACATTGTTTTTTACTCCTTTTTCAAAGGTATGGTTACCGTCACTTGTGTACCTTCATTTTTTTCGCTTTTCAAGTGTAGCTGTGCATCAAGCAGTCGGGCACGTTCTGACATACCAATTAGACCGTAATGCCCGGAAGTGGATTCTTGTTTTTTCTCATCAAAACCCACTCCATTGTCTGTGATTTGCAAGGAGATGTGATCATCTTGTTGCTTCATCATCAATTCGACCTTACTTGCTTTGGCATGCTTGGCAATATTCGTCAAACATTCACTGACAATGTATACAGTATGTTCGATGAGGAAAGGGGACACTTGATAAGAGACAGCCACTTTTGTATGAACTGGAATATTTGTCGCCGTCATAAACCGATTCACTTCATCTTTCACAGAATCAGCTAAGTCATATTGATCCTGGCTGTATGTTCGAAGGTCGTCAATGACCAATCTCGCCTCACCTAATGTCGTCCGCGCATGGCTCATTGAACCTTTAATAATGCTTTGAGCACGCTCAACATTCTGATTCTCTAAATGGGCATGGACCGCTTCTAATTGCATAATAATACCTGCCAGCCCTTGTGCAAGGGTATCATGTAAATCTCTCGCCATTCTTTGACGCTCATTTGCAAGTGTCAGCTCTTCCACTTGTTGATGTGCCAATTCAAGTTCCTTTAAAAATGTTTGTGTACGAATTCTAGCTTTGACTTGTCTAAAAAATAAAATGGAGTATGCGATGACTACAATCAGAATCAAAAACAAAATAGGAATGTATACGGTCAAATCATCTGTATCATTGACCAAAATAAGGGCAAGAAAAAAAAGAACATAAAAACTAAGCCCTGTCAAAATCACCTTCAATGTATGATAATATACCCCAATACTTTGCGCTATTAGTACCGGTAACAGACCAATTAAGATCACAGGGGAAGCCGCCTGCATGACTGAAACACAAAGTAGAATCACTATTCCTTGAATCAGAAAATATACCCATGGATTCTGCCGAAACCAGTAAAATGACCACCAATGCAGAATCAGATGTATGGCAATAAGTGCAGAAAAAAACAGGCCAGAAAGTGCTAATGGGGTGGTTATAAACTGAAATATCATTGCTGCAATATAAACAAGAATGACCCATAATAATGTTGGAATTCGCGAATAGATCATTTCATTAAAAGGGTCTACCCGTCGTTTCGCCATAAATATCACCATCCGAGCCTCATATTCACTCAAAAAATACCGCCCACCCTTTATCGAGGTAATGGCGGTATCATCAATCATACCATGTAAGACTATCAGTGACTAAATCACCTTCTCTTCTTTCTCATCCTTCTGAGAAATAGACTCACCTTCAATGTCTATACGTGGAAGCCATCTTTCAAACCATTTGGGTAAGTACCAAGCAGCTCGTCCGATCAGCATCATACAAGCTGGGATAAAAGTCATTCTTATGACAAATGCATCAAACAGAACACCGAATGCCAAAGTTAACCCCATTGTTTTGATAATCAAGTCATCTGCAAAGATAAAACTAGCAAAGACGAAAATCATGATTAAGCCTGCGGCAGTCACTACTCTTCCACTATGCTTCAAACCTGATACAACGGACTTTTTCGCATCACCTGATAGAAGGAAATCTTCTCTCATTCGACTGACTAAAAAGACCTCATAATCCATTGCAAGACCAAATAATATTCCTGTTACTAGTACAGGCATAAAGTTTAACAATGGGCCATTTGCTGGTATTCCAAACAATGGCGCAAGGTGTCCATCCTGTAAAACAAAGACTGAAAAACCTAGTGTAGCGGTCAATGTCATAAGGAATCCTAAAACCGCTTTTAATGGAACAAGGAAGGATCTAAACACAAGAATCATCAAAATCAAAGCAAATCCAATAATGACTCCTGCAAATTTCGGTAACGCTTCACTGAGTCTATCTGAAATATCTATATTAACTGCCGTAGAACCAGTAACAAGTAATTTCGTATCATACTTTGCAGCAGTCTGACTAGATTCATTTCGTATATCTTTGACTAATTGCTTTGTCGCCTTATCTTCTGGACCGCTTTTCGGTAAGATGGTCAGCATGGCGTACTTACCCGATGGATTAGGAACAGGCGGTGCCATTTGTTTGATGCCATCCATCTTCTCTAATACTTTTGTTGTTTTCTCAATAGATTTCATTGCGTTATTTGCATGGGAGGCATCAATGATAACAACCAGTGGCCCATTAAACCCTTTACCAAACCCTTCTGCTAACAGGTCATAGCCCTTACGTTCAGTTGTTTCCTTCCCCTTCATGCCGTTATCAGGAAGACCCAACTCCATATGAAGTGCTGGCCAACTGAGTAGACCAGTCAATACAATGACACCTAGGATGATCTTACCTGGATACTTCTTGATAAACCTTCCCCAAGCTGTGGCTTCTTCTTTTTGTTGAGATTGTAATTTAGAGAACCATTTATTCTTTCTTGAAGGGCTTACTTTATCACCAAGAATCCCTAGTATGGCAGGAACAATTGTGAGAGACACAAGCATAACTGATAGTACCATGAATGCAGCTACAAGACCCATAACGCCTAAAAATGGTATACCGACTAATACAAGTCCGCATAGTGCAATTACGACGGTAACACCTGCAAACAATACAGCGCTGCCTGCTGTAGCAACAGCTCTAGCAGCTGCTTCTTTCAATTCGTAACCCTCTGCTAATAACTGTCGATAACGAGAAATGATAAATAATGCATAATCAATTCCTACTGCAAGTCCAATCATCACAGCTAATGTAAGACTAAATGCAGACATCTCAACAAAATTTGAGGTAATTAATATGACCATCACACCGATTATTAACCCAATGACAGCCGTCAAGATCGGTAGTCCTGCAATCAATAGTGAAGCGAAGGTAAAGGCTAAAATAAAGAATGCCATGACAATACCTATGACTTCCGAAATCCCGCCTACCTCAATTTCTGAGAATGTGACGGAGCCGCCTAATTCTGTTTGGATGCCAGCCTTTCTTGAAATCTTAATACTATCTAATACTTTCTCTTTTGAGGATGTTTTTACCTCATCCGCCTTTACCCGGTATGTAATATCCGCATACCCTATTTTCTTATCCTTACTAATAGCAAATATCTGATATAAATCCGTCACTTGCTTGACTGCTTTATCCTTTTTGACTTCTTTGATCGTTTCGTTCAATTTGTTTCTTACTTTTTTTGTTTCTAATGTTTCACCCTTAGGTGCTTTAAAGATCAGACGAATCGTCCCGCCATCATCACCTGCTGGGAACTTTTTCTCCAAGAGATCCATTGCCTTTTCTGACTTTGTTCCTGGAATCGACATATCGCCATTAAATGAAACTCCTGTCCCTATTGTTGCCGCCACAACAGCTACTAAAACAAGTAACCAACCGATAATCATCCGTTTCGGCTTAGAAAATGCACTTTTTCCTAAATGATATAAAAATTTTGCCATTCACTTACTCCTTTTTCTTCAACTTCGTGAACTTGATCTCTTTATTCTAAGCAATGAGATGGTCGATTGAAATTGTACTTTCGGGCAAGAAGCATTGTACTTTTAGGCAACAAAAAAAGGGCATCTTCTTAAGATCCCCTTTAAAACGTTTATGAAGCGACTGTTTTTCGCCTCGTTCTGTTGATTTTACCGACAAACATATAGCCATATTTATAATGATTTGCTATCCGTGACAATAGGATAGGTCCAGCAATTGCAAGTGCTGATGTTATGATTGTCCCTACAAAGAATGGATAATCTTTTAATTGTCCCCATAGTAACACAGAGATACCTAGAAAATACCCGTGAAGCAAATAGATGGTGAATGAATATTGACTAATGACAGCTACGAAAGGTGGAACGCTTTTCACTTTAGAAAACAAGAGAAAACATAAGAAGACAATACTGACTGTATAAAGAACAACGTCTGGCCTCTTAGAAGAAGACTCGAAAAAGCCTACATATGAATTGCTTAGAAGGGTCGCTGCGGAAATCAAAACAAGTCCATACACGGCATACTTAAAACGATGAAGTCTTGTGATAAACTGCTGATAATTCGCTCCACAATAATAGGCTAAACAAAAATAGAACAACCACCCTGGAAATGGAATCCATTCTAAGCCGAACATTGGATTAGGTAATTGAGGTTGTGGGATTTTGACGAGATTCATGACACTTAAATAACCAACTGTGATGATAAAGGAGATCGGCAATACCCATTTGGCTGAGGTACGCTTAGCCATTTTGTGAAAAAACATGTGCAAAAAGTAAAATTGAAAAATAATCAGAACAAAATAACCAATATAATTTCCCAATAAGACATTTGCTGAAGCTCTTTTAAAAAAGTCAGCTGCCCCTCCATTTAACGATGCCGAATGCAAAAAACCATCGACAATCCCAATAAAAGCAAATGGGAAAAAGATGGCTTTCACCCTCTTCCACATAAATCCTTTAGGGGTACCATTCGGATAAGCATGAGCCAATAAAAATTCAGAAATGAAAATAAAACTCGGGGTACTGAACATGAGTAATGCTACAAGAATAGATGATGAATGGGGGCTAGATAAAATGGCTATTGCATGAATGAGCACAACACTCAAACACGAGATACACCGAATATAAAAAATCTCTTTAATTTGCATTGAAAATCCTCCTCCTGTATTTTGGTAAAACATGTATTAGATTAACATGTATAATACCTTTTCAACAGGGACCTTGTGATTATTTTTCAATCATCTATCCAAAAGGAACAAAAAAAAGAGCCCTAGTTAGAGCCCCTAATCTAATCAGATTCAACCGTCGCCTTCCCCTTCCAAATAAGGGTTAAGCCTAATCCAAGAAATAAGACAACACCTGCAAACAGGAAAGGGAAATGAATATTTTGATCGAATAAAATGCCGCCAAGTGCCGGGCCAAAGATCGTACCAAGACTTGTGTAGGTAGAGTTCATCCCTGCGACAAACCCTTGCTGATTGCCAGCGATTTTTGATAAGAAGGTCGTGAGTGCAGGGCGCAATAAATCGAACGCAAGGAAAATCACACACGTCACGATCAGCACAACCATAAAGCCTGACACGACTGTGGAAACAAAAGCGAGAACTGCTCCAACAATCAAGCATAGTTGAATAACTCGTTTCTCCCCAAGCGCATTCACCATTTTACCAAACACGAGGACTTGGATGATGACGGCTACAATTGAACTGACGGTAATGATAATCGCAATATCCTTCGGACCAAATCCAAACTTATGATTTGTAAACAAGCTAAAGACCGTTTCATATGCAGATAGTCCAAACGCCAGCACAAAGACAATGATGAAGGCGATGAGATAACTTGGATGAATCGATTTTTTCAAGTCTTTAAAGAAGGTCGATTCTTTCACTTGATCCATTTGTTTCTCTCGCTCTTCTTTTGTTAATGGTTCCTTCAGCATAAACATAGACGAAATCACAGCAATAAATGCAATCCCTGCTGCAAAGAAAAACGGCAGGCGAACACCATATTCTGCAATAAATCCGCCAATTCCCGGGCCGATGATAAATCCGGTACTAATAGCAGCGGATACATACCCCATTGCCTTTGATCTTTCTTGAACGGTTGTGATATCAGCGACATAGGCAGTGACAGCCGGCATGATAAATGCCGCACTAATACCGCCTAGAAGCCTTGCAAAATACAGAACATACACATGTGTCCCAAGGCCAAAAACGAGTTCTGATAACGCGAATAGAAACAGCCCAGACACAATCATGATCTTTCTTCCGTATCGGTCTACCCATCTTCCCGCAATAGGTGATGCGATAAGCTGTGCAACAGCAAACGCCGCCACAAGATATCCCATCGTACTGCCCGTTAAATGCATGACATTCATAAAGAGCGGCATGACAGGTATAATCAGACCGATGCCTAAAAACGCAATAAATATATTACTTAATAAAATAACAAGTACCGCTTTTTGCTCACGAATCGGTTTTTGCATGATGTTTGTTTCCCCTTTACTGACTCACTTGTTACTCATGATGGTTGATTCCGTGAATAAACAATGAGATCGCCTCTTTTTGTAATTCCTTTTTCTGCTGCATCGTTTCATTTCTATATAACACGTCTAATCCGTAGAATACGGAAAGTAATATTTTCACTTTTGATTCAACATGCTGAATCGACCAGCTGCCATCTTCGTTTCCTTCAAGCAGGATGTCTCTCATCACATCATCAAAGTCCACATCAATTTTGTTCAGACGCTCCATGACTTCATCTGATGTAAATGCACTGGCACAGAATTCTTCACTTGCTCTCATTAAAGGATAGTTAATCCCCATTTGACTAAGCAGCTCTGCAAACCCTGCGAGCTTATCAATGGCCCGGTGCAGCGTTTGTTTCTCTTCATGCCACGTCTCCATCATGAATCGATGATCCTCTTCCATAATATGAAGGAACAAAAACTCTTTTCCTTTAAAATGATGATAGAGGTTGCCTTTACTAACCTCAGCCGCCTCTAGAATATCTCGCACGGATGTTTCGGAATATCCTTTTTTCGCAAATAAATCACGTGAAGCGGTGACAATCTTCTGCTTCGTCTTTTCACTTTTTCCAGCCCCGCTTTGTGTACTTGTCATCTATGAACAATCCCTTCTACCTTGCTTTTCTTCACACGGACAAACAAAACCGACCAGTTGGTTTATTTTTTATTATAAATGGAGATCGCCCATAATACAATGAAAAAGTCATCGACTTCCTAAGGAGTGAATCTCAGTGAAAACAAACAATACGATCATTTATGCCATCACCAAAAAGGACGTATACTTGTTTTTCTTCTATGATCTATTCATTGCCACCTTAGCCTACTACATGTTCAAAATCAAACCAACTATATTTTATGAATGCTTAGGGATAACAGGAAGTATTCTTTGTCCATTGTTGATGAGAAAGTGGAGGTAGAGGTCATTTTCTCATCAGTCTATCCTCCTTTTATTTAATTTTTCTTAACATTTAATTTCACTTAAATATTAAGATCACATATAATATAGGAGAAAAGAGGTGATGTCATTGGATGAGGATATCATTCATTACAGCAAAAAAATCATTGAGTACTCAAACGCACTAGGCTCTATCTATGTAGAAGAGTATCAACGATTCTTGAAAAATGAGTATGCAGATTTAACAAGCAAACAAGAACTGACACTTGAATTGCTGCGGTCGAAGACGAGAACAATCAATGAACTAGCTGATTATTTCTCCATTTCATCTAGTGCCGCTAGCCAGCTCATATCAAAGCTTGAACAGCTTGGATATGTGAAAAGAGAGATTAATCCACATAACCGTAGAGAAATCATTGTTGATTTTGCTCAAAAGGGCCATGACTATCATAAAGATATTGAAAAAATTCAGCTACATCTAATTCAAAAATACTATGCCAAGCTTTCAAAAGATGATCTAAAAACATTATTATCGCTTTACGAAAAAATCTATCAAATTGCGAAAGAAACGCCTTAACCCGGCCTTTCATGCATGAATATGTAAGCTAGATAAACGATGAAGGGGATGATCATATGGATAGGATTTATTTGCAAGATGGACGTCATATTGGTTTGTCTCAATACGGTGATCTTGAAGGATTCCCAGTATTCTTTTTTCATGGGACACCTGGATCGAGAGTGATGTTTTTAGATGATGATCCAATCTCAAAAGAGCTTGGCATTCGTCTCATTTCTTTAGACAGACCTGGTTTTGGTTTATCTGATCCGCAACCTAACCGTACCATTTTAGACTGGGCAAAAGACGTACAGGAAGTGGCCAATCATCTTGACATCTCCCATTTTTCAGTGATTGGTGTCTCTGGAGGCGGGGCATTCGCTGCTGGTTGTGCCTATCAATTGCCAGATCGCATTCTTTCGGCTGCTCTCGTCTCAAGTACCACCCCATTTCAGGATGGTAAACCGCCTAAAAGTATGCTAAAAGAGAACAAGATTGCCTTTTTCCTCAGTAAAAGAATGCCTTGGCTCTTAAAGGCAAGTTATCGCGCTCAGAAAAAACTAATTGAAAAAAAACCAGAGAAATTTAAGAAGCTAACGAAAAAAGGGAACAAACATTTACATCCTTCGGATCGGCAATTTCTTCAAACCGATGAGCAACTGGAGCTCATGATGATGCATTTATACGAAGCCACTCGTCAATCGGTTGATGAATGTATTCATGAACCAGATTTACTCTCACGGTCATGGGCATTCGATATGAAAGATATACAAATCCCTGTGGATGTCTGGCATGGAAAAGAGGATCAGATGGCCCCTTTTGCAGAGATAGAAAGAATGGCTCCGAACATTCCAAACGCCAAAACGCACTATATCGAGCAAGCAGGACATTTTCTTACTGATATAGATGATGTTTGGAGAGACATTTTACTCTCTTTAAAAAAACGGGCTGAACATCAGGTACACATATAAAAAAAGACCCAATGATACGTCGGGTCTTTTTCTTTTTAATACTGCTCGTAATAGGATTGAATTTTATCTGGATCTTTTGTTTTCGTCAGAGCCAGCATGAGTAGAATGCGGGCTTTTTGTGGATTTAATGAATCCGATGAGACAAAATGATGTTCATCATCCATTTTTTCATGTGTGACAATGCCATTTCCTGCACGGCTTGACCTCACGATCACCACGTCTTTCTTCACTGCATCTGTTGCCCCATTGATCGCTTCTGTTGACATCGTTCCATTTCCTGCGGCGGCAACGACAATGCCTTTCGCTCCTGCTTTAACCGCAGCATCATACACATACTTTTGATCATTTTGATAGCCGTATAAGATATCCACTTGCGGCAGCTCTTTTAGCTTTGAAATATCGAATTCACTGTCAGCTGTATGTTTTCTTGTCGGTTCGTTATAAAAAGAGACAACTTCACCCGCCACTTCTCCAATGTACCCTTGCTCAAGAGACTTGAACGAATCGGTTGTGGTGGTATTTGTCTTCGTAATAAAACGAGCAGAGGCAATTCGGTCATTTAATGTCACCATTACACCTTTGCCTTTGGCTTCTTTTGTCGAAGCAATTTTCACTGCATGATACAGGTTAAGCGGGCCATCCGCACTAATGGCAGATGCTGGCCTCATGGAACCCACGACCACCACTGGCTTATCACTTTTTACAACCAAATGTAAAAAATAGGCCGTTTCTTCTAAAGTATCTGTACCATGTGTCACCACAATGCCATCCACTTGATCATCATTTAAAAGCTGATTGACTCGTTTCGCTAATTTTAAAAGAAGAGCGTTATCCACATTTTCACTGCCGACGTTCGCTACTTGCTCACCCGTGACATTTGCAATATCCTTCAGCTGTGGTACGGAAGCAATGACTTTATCGATTCCAAGTGCACCAGATTTATATCCAGTCGTATCTGTATTACTATCTGAACTACCGGCAATCGTTCCGCCTGTTGCCAGCACCTTAATATTGGATAAAGATTTGTTCCCTGTCTCAACAGCCGTGTTTTTTTCTTTTGTTTCACTGGTAGTGCTTTCTTGATTACTTTGATTATTCTCTTGAGTGCTATCGTTCGCACAAGCTGCGGTCACCAATAGTGAAACAGAAAGAAGGGTAGCACCAAACCATTTTGTTACGTTCATAAGATCATCTCTTTTCTTAAATGTGATGAATAATTATCTGTCTATAGGGTTTACTTTATACCATTCCTTCATTCATCAGCATGAGGTGAAAGTCACAGAACCAAATAAAGGAAAAAGGACACTATTATCAAAATTTATTTATACCATAATACCTAAATTGACTTCAGAAATTGTTCTCAACCCATTTATGATAAAATATAGGAGATCTTACAAAAAAGGAGTACATACAGTGCGTTCCGTTCAACCATTTTACAAAATCCTACTCACACTATTCTTCAGTTCCATTTTACTCAGCTTGTTCATATGTTTATATCCACCGATTCAGGGCGAGCCTGTGTTTATGATGTTTTACACTCCCATCTTTTTTGTTTATTATTTCATCTTTGCGGTACCTTTACAGTTGTTGTTCTCTTTACAGCCCAAGGCTTTTCATCCTCTTTATTTAGCGGCTTACTTACTGATAGCAATGATTGTCATGCTTTTTGTTATGGATGGAATTGAGAGCTCCACATCCCTTCCGATCATGATTGTCAGCAGTCTCATCTACTGGACCTGCGATTCTTTGATTTATCAAAAAATGCATAAAAAAACACCTAATGTGTAGGTGTTTTTTTCTATTCTAGTATGTGTTGACAGTGCTCCACATTATCCAAGACATCTTTCGGCTCGGTGACCTGCTGATGTGATCATGGGTTTTGAATGATGAATAAGAGTCACTAAGAGAATCTATCCTCAGTGATTGGACCTTTTTATTTCATGCTTGTGCCAGCGTGTGAAAAAATGGGGTCCTTCAATTCAAAATCAAATGTCTTCCCATCAACGATACCAACTGTTTTTGAACTGTCGTAAAGCTCAAGCAAGCACGCTGCCATTTCTTTTGATGTGTGATATTTCTTGATAGTGCCTTCATATTCGAATTGATCGACATCTAATGAACGCTTTGCAAATTCCGATTCTGTCGCAGCAGGCGCTAATACTTTTGCCTGTAATTTGGCTCCTTTTTCTTTCAATTCTAGGGCCAGCCCTTCTGTAAAGGCGCTCACATAAAATTTCGTGGCTGAATAAGTGACAGCGTTGCCGACGACGGTATAACCCGCTCTTGAAGAGATATTGATTAGCTGCGTCCCCTCTTTTTGCTCATAATCACGGACAAACAGAGTGGATAAAATTGTTAACGCTTCAATATTGAGATGAAGCATGTCCCCAATTTTTTTCACATCCTGCTCTCCTATTGAACCAAAATGGCCAAACCCAGCATTATTAATGAACGTATCCAGCTCATCACCAGCTAATGACTCATAGAAAGAATACACTTGCTCTCTGTCTGTTAAATCAACAGACTGGACTTTCACTTGAATATCGGGATATGTTTCTAGAATCTTTTCTTTCAGTTCTTGGAGTTTATCAAGCCGGCGTGCAGCTAAGATCAGATTTTTTCCTCTTGCTGCAAAGGCCAAAGCCGTTTCATACCCAATACCTGAACTTGCCCCTGTAATAACTGTATAGCCCATTGTATATCCCCCTATTCGTATCTTCTAGCTGTTTAAAGTATAGCGAGAGCATGTGACTCTAGTCAATTTTGAAGAGATTCAAAGAGACATGAACAACTGAACGTTCAGCATTTAATCGGTTTCTTTTGAATCATGTTGGAGGATAGCCTGCTGAGCTTTTTTTGTTAATTTGTGAAAAACCAGTTGATAGGAATGTTCAATTAGCTCTTCGACAAATGAAGATGGAATATCTGCATCAAGATAAATAGAATTCCAATGCGTCTTATTCATGTAATAGCCGGGAATAATTCCTTCATGCATTTCTCTTAATTCTTCAGCGCGTTGCGGATCACATTTTAAAGTGATGACTGGCTTGCGATCGACGTCTCCCCCCATCATGGCGAACATCTTTCCACCTATATGATAACGATCTGCCTGCCACTCAGGTTGATAGTCGTGGGTTGCTCCTTGTAAAGAAAGACAAAATGCCTGTAGTGTCTCTTTTTTCATTCTATTAGCTCCTTTTTTAGTTGTCTTCTATCTTTCTATTATATCGACAGTTGTGATTGTTGTATCTACACTTCTTTTCAGGACGTCAGCGAGAACAAAAAAAGCACAGACAAAAAGGTCTGTGCTTTTTACTGATATCCGAATATTTCTTATTCAAACGCCTTCTTAAGCTGATCGCTCATCAGATGCCAAGCCTCTTCAGCTATCTCTAAATCTCCGGCATGAGTGAACGCATGAGGGACTCCTTTAAATTGTTTGTATGTGACATCTACCCCTGCTTCTTTTAACTTGTCCGCATAATGCTCAGCTTCTTCAGCTAGTGAATCCTTCTCAGCTGTGATAACAAGAGCTGGGGGCATTTGTGCTAAGACTTCTCTCTCTGCAAAGACTGGAGAAACGAGCGGATTGTGCGGATCTTGACCTTGCAGGTAGAAGGCATTAAACAGTCTCGCCATTTCAACTGGAATTGCTTCTTCAAACGCTGGCTTTTGTGCTGGATCAGTAGCCAAATCAAGCGGTGGATAGTCAAGCACTTGATAGACAATCGGAAGTTTGTTCCCTTTTTGGATATCAAGCAAACAAACCGCTGTTGCCAAGTTCCCACCTGCACTATGACCGCCAATGGCTAATCGATTTGGGTCTATTTGTAGTTCATCAGGATGTTCATATAACCATTTCATCACATCGTAGCATTCATGAAGAGCAGCCGGAAAAGGGTGTTCCGGTGCCAGCTGATATTCCACATTGACAACGATACACTCCGCACGATCTGCTATGACCGGACACCAATGATTATCCATTTCAGCACTTCCAAGTATAAAACCGCCCCCATGCAAATTCACGAAAACAGGAAGGGGTTGTTTCAATGTTTTCACAGGTTTAAATACCCACACCTTTGTTTCACCAGCACCCGTTGGGATATCATATTCCATTTTGTTCACTTCAGGAGGGTGGACTGGCTTTAGTTCTGATTGACCAGCTAATGAATCTTCAGCTGGTTGACGCAATGACTCAGCCATTTTAATTTGTTCGTCTAAGTTCATGATCTCAGCTCCTATCTTATTCTTTTATCTCTATCCATTCGTTACGAATTTCGCCTTTTCCTTCAATGTCGTCAGAGAGTCGTTGCTTTTTATCTATCTCCCCATTTTCAGCTTCTTTGAAACAAACATTCACCCCTATGAGTAAATAAAAAAAGCACTGCGGCGCTAAGTCCTCAGTGCTTTTCATATATTATGATACTTGTTGTTCTACTTTCACTCGTTTAATAAAGAAAGCAATCACCAAGCCAATCACTGTCATGATGACAGCAAAGATAAAGGCATGCTGGACGCCATTTGTAAAGGCGAGCAGCTGATTGACTGGATTTGCGGGATCAGCCACATTTTCCATAAAACTGCGCGCTCCTGATGAAAGGATCGAGATACCAACCGCAGTCCCAATCGCTCCTGACACTTGCTGCAATGTATTCATAATCGCTGTACCGTGCGGATATAGCTCTGGCGGCAGCTGATTTAATCCATTTGTTTGGGCAGGCATCATGATCATCGCAATTCCTATCATTAACGTAATATGAAGCGTCACGATATAACCGATGGACGTATTCACACTTAAGTTCGTGAAGCCAAACATGGTCGCTGCAACGATGACAAGGCCTGGGATGACAAGCCACTTCGGCCCAAATTTATCAAAAAGCCCACCCATGATTGGCGATAGCAGTCCATTGATAATTCCACCTGGTAATAGCATTAAACCTGCTGTAAATGTAGACAGTGCCAAGGACGTTTGCAGATATAATGGCAAAATCATCATAGCAGACAGCATCACCATCATACACACTAAGATCAGAAGTAACCCGATCACAAACATTGGATATTTAAATGGGCTTAAATTCAACATCGGTTCTTTCATGTTTAACTGTCTTAGGGAGAACACAAGAATGCCAATGACACCTACAACAATCGCCACAATCACATGCATACTGCTCCAGCCACCGCCTTCACCGGCACTGCTAAAACCATACACAATTCCACCGAAACCGATGGTTGATAACACAATCGATAAAATGTCGATTTTCGGTCTTGTGGGTTCCGTAATATTTTGCATAAAAATATACCCAAATACGAGTGCAGCAACTAATAACGGAAGCGAAATCCAAAAAATCCAATGCCATGTTAACGATTTAAGAATGAGACCAGAGACCGTTGGACCAACTGCTGGGGCAAACATAATGACAAGACCGATAATCCCCATTGATCTACCTCTTTTATGAGGCGGAATGATAACCAAAATCGTATTAAACATCAATGGAAGGAGCAAGGCTGTTCCTACTGCCTGCACCACACGTGCCACCATTAAAATACTGAAGACTGGTGCAACGGCCGCAATAAATGTACCGATGATCGAAAAGACCAGTGAGGTTATGAAAAGCTGTCTTGTTGTAAACCATTGAAGAATGAGGCCAGAAATTGGAACAAGAATCCCTAGTGTTAATAAATAGCCGGTTGTAAGCCACTGAGCAGTCGTTGCTTCAATACCAAAGTCTAATGTTAAACTTCTCAGCGCCATGTTGAGTGCCGTTTCACTGAACAGTCCAATAAATCCAGCTGTGATAAATGAAATAATAATGGGCAGCGTTCGAATGTCGGAAGCTGCTGTTTGCTTGTTGTTCATATTAAGTTGGCTCCTTTTCTTTTTCAATATTGAGCAATCTTAGGAAGTCAGGCTAGTCAGAAATGAGCCACTTCATTGTCGTTGAAAAACAGATAAAATTTGTTTTTCCGCAGCGAATTGTGCAATTTTTTCGATTGAGTAGCCGGATTCATGAATATAGAACATGAGTTCAGGCGTCATTGGAGAGGACATACATAATGTCGTCAACTCAATGTCTTGTATGTTCGCTTCTCCTTCTACTTTCGCTTCCTCGAGCAAATCACGAATGATTTGTTTGAGTGATTGACTGTAATGACAATCATATACTTTACTTGTCTGCTCTAAGTTCCCAGAGATTGTGAGCATGCGAATCCAATCTAAATGATGACCGACGATGAGATGAATTTCTTCAAGAACATATCGTAAACGCTCACGAACCGGCTGATCACTGATTTTACTTAAGTAAAGATGCAACGCAGGGATCAGTTGTTCAAATTTTTCTCCAAGGATCGAAAGGCATAAATCACTTTTATTGGCATATCGGCGGTAAAGAGTACCCTGTCCAACACCAGCTGTTTTAGCAATTTTATGCATACTGACATTCTCTACACCAAACTCTTGAAACAAAGAAAAAGCGACCTCTTCAATTTCCTTTCCAATATCCTTTTCCATGATGCTTCACCTTCTTTACCTTCATCCACCTTGCATATATCTCTATGTGTAAATCAAATTTCTTTCATTTTCATTAGGACAATTGTACCGGTATTATCTTACGGACAACTGTCCGCTTTGTCAATCATTATTTTTTACCTATCAATTTTCTTTTCATTCTATTAAAAAAACACACTGTTTATCATTATTTAGACCGATTTTCCATTTTGAGAGAATCATGTATGATCAAAAAGAAAACGCTTTCAAAAAAGAGAGGGGAATGCCTACATGTCTTACCGTGTAAAACGAATGTTGATGCTGCTTGTCACTGGATTATTCTTAAGTTTGTCCACATTTGCTGCAAGTGCCTCGGCACAAACGGGCGGGTCGTTTTATGAACCGTTCAACAACTATAATACCGGGTTATGGCAAAAAGCCGATGGGTACTCGAACGGAAATATGTTTAACTGTACGTGGCGCGCAAACAATGTCTCCATGACGTCGTTAGGGGAAATGCGATTATCGCTCACAAGTCCTTCCTATAATAAGTTTGACTGCGGAGAAAACCGTTCTACTCAAACATATGGCTATGGGCTTTATGAAGTCAGCATGAAACCAGCCAAAAATGTTGGGATCGTGTCTTCGTTCTTTACTTATACGGGACCGACTGATGGTACACCTTGGGATGAAATCGACATCGAATTTCTAGGAAAAGATACGACAAAGGTTCAGTTTAACTATTATACCAACGGTGTCGGAAATCATGAAAAAATCGTCAACCTTGGTTTTGATGCAGCAAACTCTTATCACACATATGCGTTCGACTGGCAGCCTAACTCAATTAAATGGTATGTGGACGGTCAATTAAAACATACGGCTACTACTCAAATCCCTCAAACACCGGGAAAGATTATGATGAACTTATGGAATGGTGCAGGTGTCGATGAATGGCTCGGCTCCTACAACGGTGTTACTCCACTTTACGCTCATTACAATTGGGTGCGTTACACAAAAAGATAACCACATCACAAAACCTGTGACAAGTCACAGGTTTTTCTTCATTTAAATAGAGCTCGTTTTTAATTGATGAACTAGTTTTTGTTCATAACTGTGGATAATATCTTCATAACTTTCGATCTTGTAATCTAACCGTTTAATCGTTTCTTCGATTTCCTTTTGTTTGTCTACGAGTCTTTCTCTCTCATTGACCAAAATACTCTTCCTTGAGGACAATGTACGATCCTCTCCCTCGATAAATAAAGCCGTATATTCTCTAAGAGCATCAATTGACAGACCCGCATTTCTCATACATTTAATAAATTCTATCCACTGAATATCTTCTTCTGTATAATCACGAACACCATTTTCATCACGCCTGATCGGTCTAATTAAACCTATATTCTCATAATACCTGAGCGTAGCAGTAGATAAATCGAGCTGCTTGGCGGCTTGTGCTATTTTCATTGTTTTCACCCTTCTCTTCTTTCTCTTACTTGACGATCTCCCTTTTCCCATCATCTCCATTTTTATCGAGAAGACAAGATACTTTTGGCTCAAATCTTGATTCAAGGTTGATGCTAAAGCCTGAATTGAGGCGATCAGAGGGTTCTATGTTGACTTAAAGTTCACTTTAAGACGTACAGTATAGAGGAAGGCCCGAATCTTACTTTTGAAAGGATGATCAAGAATGTGTCAGACGCACCAATCAAACGTTTTAAGTGTTTCCCATGCAAAAGCAAACTTTGAACGGACAACCATTGAACGAAGAGCACTTCGTCCACATGATATTTTAATTGATATTCAGTTTAGCGGGATCTGTCATTCAGATATCCACAGTGCCTTTGATGAATGGGGCGGCGGTATTTTCCCAATGGTTCCGGGTCATGAGATTACTGGAGTTGTTTCAGCTGTTGGGGATGCTGTCACGAAATTCAACATTGGTGATCGTGTAGGCGTCGGTTGTTTTGTCGATTCTTGCGGTACATGTGAATATTGCCAAAATGGAGATGAACAATATTGCAAGAAAGGAGTCATTCAAACTTATAATAACCTGGATTATGATGGAGAACCAACTTACGGCGGCTACAGTCAGAAAATTGTTGTGACAGAACGATTTGTTGTCAATATTCCTGACCAGCTTTCCCTCGATGTCGCCAGCCCCCTTCTTTGTGCCGGCATCACAACGTATTCTCCGTTAAAACACTGGAAGGCTGGGCCTGGCAAAAAAGTGGCGATTGTCGGAATGGGCGGTCTAGGTCATGTCGCCATTCAATTTGCACGCGCACTTGGCGCAGAAGTGACTGTATTAAGTCGTTCTTTGAATAAAAAAGAAGAGGCCCTGTCATTTGGTGCAAAAGACTATTTTGCTACAAGTGACCCTGATACGTTTAAGACACTAGCCGGTCAATACGACCTCATTCTCAATACCGTCTCTGCCAATATCAACGTGGATGCCTATTTGTCCTTACTTCGTGTTGACGGAACATTAGTAAACGTCGGTGCACCACCAAAGCCAGACAACTTCCATGTGTTTTCATTAATTACGGGACGTCGCAGCATCGCCGGCTCACTCGTTGGCGGCATCCAAGAAACACAAGAAATGCTCGATTTCGCAGCTGCTCACAATATCGCACCACAAATTGAAGTGATCAACGCAAACCAAGTCGATGAAGCATATGAACGTGTGCTCAATAGTGATGTGCGTTATCGGTTTGTGATTGATATTTCGACATTATGATCGGATTCTATTTGGAAAGACCAGCTCAATGGCTGGTCTTTTTTAATGGTCGATATCCTATTTTTCTTGTAGCGAGGATTCTTGAGGATATACTCAAAAATCATCCGAAATCCCCAAAAAAATCTCTCTTTTTTAGAACAAAATTTATTGACAAAAAATAAATAAACATGTTATTATTAAAAATTTGATTATTTTACCTCTAAGTGTGGTACCCTTAAAGTAGATACATGATATGGAGGCGGATGATATGTTTCAAATTGGTGATAACATTGTTTATCCAATGCACGGAGCAGGTATAATTGAAGCCATAGAAGAAAAAGAATTCTCTGATGAAAAACAACAGTATTATGTCATTAAGATGGCCGTTAGCCATATGAAAGTGATGATTCCTACAAGGAAGATGTCAAGGTCAAGAATAAGACCTGTTACAGATATACTTGCCTTAAAGAACATTATGCACACTTTTCAAAATGGAACATCAGATAAGTTATTGCCATGGAAAGAGAGATATAAAATCAACACCGACAAAATCAAAACGGGCGACATACTAGAAGGCGCTGAAGTGGTACGTGATCTCATGCGAATGAAGAAAGAAAAAAAACTGAATGCAAGCGAAAAGAAAATGCTTGACGATGCTTATGGTTATTTGATTAGTGAGCTAGAAGTCATCAAAGGAATCACTGAAAAACAAATCAAGAGTTTCTGCTAATATTGTCTACCTGCTTCCCATTTTTTGAATACATTTTCTCTACGAACAAATCCCTCTATCTTCGACCAGTAAAGAAAAAAGAATTTATTTAGGCAAATTCCGCATATTGTAAATCCAATATGCTATACTGTTGATAAACCTTTGAAGCATGAATTTTTTTACGATTACCTTGTAACATCTCCCTACTTGTACGCTGAGTAGGGTTTTTTATTGCAGAAATAAATGAAAACACAAAAAAACAGGCTCTCTACAGAGAACCTGTTTTAAAAAATGAAGATTAAGCAGTTTTTTGAACGTTAGCAGCTTGAGCTCCACGAGAACCTTGCTCTACGTCAAAAGTTACTTTTTGACCTTCGTCTAAAGATTTGAATCCGTCACCTTGGATAGCTGAGAAATGTACGAATACATCGTCTCCTTCTTCACGTTCGATAAATCCAAAACCTTTTTCTGCGTTAAACCATTTTACTGTACCTTGTTCCATGTTTGTTGCCTCCTAGTGCGTTACCACACAATGTATTATACTATCCTTGCCCAAAGTATCTTCAAGACGAAAAGTCTTTCTTCATGCTATCCTTTACGCCGAACAAAAATAATTATTCTTATTGTAACATGAATCGGAAATTATTGCAATTTAGGATTTAAAAGAGTAAAATCAACGATCATATTCAATTTTGTTCTTCTCTGACTTTAAGATATTTTTTCTACAAAATGGGCGTTCAATCATGAAAGGAATAAATAAGTTCATAACGCAAACCTTTTTTTCAGACATCTGTCAGTTTTATTTAAAAGTAAAGAATAAGAAACATTACTTTACTCTTAGAAAATTGATGTCATTTTTATTTTAGTTAAGGTTAGCATCTCTATTCCTATCAATTCTTAAAGTAACTATAAGACTAGCTACGCTGGCTAAAGTTCCTGCAACAGAAACAACAATTGTTAAAAAATCTGGAATAAGAAATCCTATCGGAATGAGCCCAAGAAAAGATAGAACAATAAAACATTGATATACACTAGATATAGTTCTCACAATCAAGTGACTGAAAAAGGACATACTAACGGAGGAATGAATAAACATAACATTATTCCAAATGAAATGACACGGTCCCCAGGGGAATTTTTGGCAGCCACTAGCAAAACAACTATAGACATCATGAGAGTAAGTAAAACTAGAGAAAACCTTTTTATCATGTTATAACTCCTTTGGTTGATCTTATGCGACTTAATTTATTTTTATCAAATTATCTCATTATCACCTTTATTTAACAATATAAAAGGTGATTAGAAAACCACCCCATCATGACTAACAACTATTCTCTAGAGGATAGTCATTAAGATTTCACAGCTAAGTTAATTTGAAGTGGAGTCGTTTGTTCAAAGAGAAACTGATATTAAAATCGACTGGGCACGTTTCCACCCTGCAATTTTTTAAGAATTGAAAATTATTTGAACCACATACTCTCCATACACGCTAAAATATAAAATTTCTGAGAGGAGAAATGAAATGAACCCTTTATTGTTAGATATTCCTTTACAGTTAGAAACAGAAAGACTCATTCTTCGAGCACCACACCAAACAGGAGACGGGAAAATTGTTAATCAAGCAATAAAGGATTCCTTTTCTGAATTAAAAGCGTGGCTGCCATTTGCTCAAGAACTTCCTACTGCTGAAGAAACAGAGATCAATTTAAGAAATGCTCATATCAATTTTTTAAAAAGGGAAAGTTTCCGTTTTCTTATTTTTGATAAAAACAGCAATCACTTCATTGGGACAACTAGCCTTCAGAGGATTGACTGGACCACTCCTAAATGCGAGATTGGGTACTGGGTAAATACTAAATTTAGTGGGAACGGATTTATGACAGAAGCAGTGGAGAAATTAGCTGACTTTGGGTTAAACAATATCAAATTTAGAAGGATTGAAATAAGGTGTGAATCAACAAACCTCAAAAGTCGGGCTATCCCAGAAAAACTTGGCTTTGTATTTGAAGGCACTTTAAGAAATGATGATTTATCCGCAGATGGCAGCAAGCTGACTGACACTTGTTTTTATTCCATAATAAAGTAACCTAATGAACATCAGCAATTAAAGTAATGGGTAGATTAGTGGAATAAGAAAAAACATAGCATATTATATAATATGCTATGTTTTTTAGTTTTGGCCTTGATAAGTGGGTCTACTCCTCTAACATTGTCCTTATTGCATTTACTTCTTCATAATCTGATGTTTTCTTTGATAAACCCTGACAGAAAGTTTTCAGCAGCAGGCTCTCAACACAAGACCACAATGTAACTGCAATCAGCTTCGACCTGTCACGAGGTACTTTTTTATCCGAGTCAATTTCTTTTATAGAGCAATTGGATTCACTCTCCATTCATAGATTCCTAAAGACTTTCCTTCTGATTAGCTTTCATGTTTATTGCCATTTTTTCACAGTTCGGTCTGTTTTAACTCCGTCACCATCATTTCCACTGGTTTAACTTAATTTCAACGACCTCAACACTCTGTTCATGAAAGGACTCGTAACCTGTTTTAAAAAAACAAAAAAGATACTACATGTTGAAACACCTTTTTTTGTATTGACAGCTCTCATTAGCAGGGTAATATTACACTTGATTATTTAAACAAGAATTTTTATACAACCAGTTTATAGCATCATTAAGGTCATTGGCTATATAGTCTATTTTAATCCCACTTAATTTATCAAAGTGTTCACTAAGCGAATATTCACCAGCCCCAGTTCTAACCAAAATTTTAATACTTCCTACTTTATCAGCTGCAACAATATCACTCCAACGGTCCCCGATTACGACACAATTTTCGAGAGTTAAATCGTGTTTTTGTTGAGCTTCCATTAACATTCCTATGCCGGGCTTCCTACAAGAGCATCCGTCATTATGACCGTGTGGACATATATATACTTCATCAAAACCAAAACCTTTCAATTCCTCTTTAAAATCTTCTACCTTAGCTAGTCCACTTGATATACCAGGTTGATTTGTAAAAGAGAATATTTTCACATTATCTTTTTTTAGTTTATTAATTTGAATTGCTGTATAAGGAAAGAGTTCGAATTTTCCGGGATAATGAATAGTGTCATCACCACCAATTGTTCCATCTCTATCTAAAAAAATTGCTTCTATCTGTTTCATGTTATCCCCCCATTATCTAGCAACTGATCCTGCGTTAAGATTTATTATTCCATTAGAAAATTTTGATGACATCAGTTTATCATAAATATTTATTATCAATATCCCCTAATAAAAATTAAAATCTTTTCAACTGTCTTTCTTTTCAATTTGTTTCATTCTTTCCAAGAAAGAGAAAAAGGATGTTCATGTTACAGACTTGCCAAATGAATTTACATAATAAGTTTCTACGTGGTGTCTTTGTAAATTACATTTGTTTCATACTCACCAACCATTCAACTTAATTATTAAGGAAGGCTCTGTTAACCTCTCATTAATTGAAAGAAGCTAAAAACATATCTTTAATATTGTGTTGTGTACTTCCGTGTACTGCGACTATCTACAAACAAAAAAATCCATTTACTTAAGATAAGTGGACAAATTCATTTAAAAGTTATAAAAAACAAAAAAACCAAAGATCTATAACCTTTGGTTTCTTAGATGCGGCCGAGAGGACTTGAACCTCCACGGGTTATTCACCCACTAGGCCCTCAACCTAGCGCGTCTGCCATTCCGCCACGACCGCGTGTATGATGTGCTCATATATTCATAAGTGCACTGTTTGAAAAAACAATGCGGGTGAAGGGACTTGAACCCCCACGTCATAAAGACACTAGATCCTAAGTCTAGCGCGTCTGCCAATTCCGCCACACCCGCGTGACAATGGTGAGCCATGAAGGACTCGAACCTTCGACCCTCTGATTAAAAGTCAGATGCTCTACCAACTGAGCTAATGGCTCATCTGCTATGCAGAAAAACATATATAAAAAATGGCTGGGCTAGCTGGATTCGAACCAACGCATGACGGAGTCAAAGTCCGTTGCCTTACCGCTTGGCTATAGCCCAACGAATCAACATAAAAAGAAAACATGACCCGTACGGGATTCGAACCCGTGTTACCGCCGTGAAAGGGCGGTGTCTTAACCGCTTGACCAACGGGCCATATGATAATGGCGGAGAAGGAGGGATTTGAACCCTCGCGCCGCTTGCGCGACCTACACCCTTAGCAGGGGCGCCTCTTCAGCCACTTGAGTACTTCTCCATTATGGCTCCGCAGGTAGGACTCGAACCTACGACCGATCGGTTAACAGCCGATAGCTCTACCACTGAGCTACTGCGGAATAATGAGACATGTTTCATTATATCTATGCCAGAAAAATGTGTCAAGAATTTTTAAACGTTTCATTCCTGCTTCATTTGCGACGGCTTTTATAATTTAACATATACTAATATAACAGTCAAGCCTTTTTCCATGCCATTTGTTTAACTTGACAGAAAGCCCCCGACCTCCACGTAGACCAAGGGCCTTGATGCAGCCTTCCTCATAAGATTAAGACAGATGAAACTTTCGCATCCACTTATAAAAAGTACTTCTTGGTACTCCTGCTAACCTCGCTGCTTCTGACACATGACCTTTTGTTTTATGCAGTGCGTCTATCACTGTTTGCTTTTGAATGCGTTCCCTGAATGTGAGTTCTTTTGAAGTCTCGGGTTGCTCCGCTGGATGCAGCTTCTGTTTTTTCTGATCAATCGTCTCTAATACTGAAGCATATTGCGATTCACCAATCCATCCACCTTTCGGAAAGAGAACCCTTAGATGTTCAAACAGGTTAAAAAGCTCTCTTATGTTTCCTGGCCAATGATACGCCTGTAATTTCTGAAAAAATGATTCAGGAAACGCTGCATTCCAGTGATGCTTCTTTTGGTAATAACGATATAAATCATGAATGTCTTCTTTTCTTTCTCTAAGCGGCGGGATATTGATCGGATAGACATGAAGACGGTAATACAAGTCTTCTCGTATTTTTCCTTCCTTCAGCAGTTCGTTCATATTACGGTGAGTCGCTGTAATGATTCGAATATCCAAAGGGATTTCGTGTGTCCCGCCGAGCGGTACGACTGCCCTTTCTTCTATCACCCGAAGAAGCGCTACTTGCATCGCATATGGGATTTCGCCTATTTCATCTAGAAAGAGTGTTCCTTTATGGGCTTGTTCAAATTTTCCTTTAGCTCCGTGACGTTTTGCTCCTGTAAAAGCACCTTCAGCATAGCCAAACAGCTCACTTTCTAACAGGCTTTCAGGAATGGCTCCGCAATTAACAGCAATGAACGGCCCTTTATGCCTTTCACTGGCGGAGTGAATGGCTCTAGCGGCGAGTTCCTTCCCTGTCCCTGTTTCTCCCCAAATATACACATGAGCATCTGTTTGTGCCGCTCTCTTCATCTCACTAAGCGTCTGTTGAAATACCTTACTTGTTCCTGATTCCCCGGGAAATTGAGCAAAAGAAACGGTCATGCTGCTTTTCGCTACTTCTTCAAGAGAAAGGGATATGCCTAGCACCTTCCCGTCTTGCTCTGATTGAATGATCTGCTTTCCCCGGATAACAAATGGATGATCCTTAAGCCGCTCAACATCCATTCCATACCAGTCTGAAAATCGATCTCTAATCGACCTGCTGGCAGACACAATTTGCTTTTTTTCATTACAGACCACATACGGTTCATCTGCTTCCACCTGCTGGAGACAATGAGTGATCAGCTCCAGCTCTCTCCTTTTTTGCTCGACTTGAATTTCTCTCTCTATGGCATAAGCAACCGTTGAAGCCATTCCAAGCATAAAAGGGTGCTTGTTATCCGTCATACAGGAGATATCAATCACCCCTATGATCGTACCGTCCGCATCGCGAATTGGAGCAGCTGAACAACTCCAATGATGAGAGGCGATAGAAAAATGCTCCGTTCCGTTGATCGTCACCGCTTCTCCGATGACGAGTGCCGTTCCGATCGCATTTGTCCCTACATCTGTTTCAGTCCAGCGTGAACCCTCCATAAAATTAATTCTTCTGGCTTCCACCATCGTTCTTTCGCTTCCTGTCAGACTTAGCACATAACCATCTGCATCAATGAGTAAGGCCAGCATATCAGAATCTTTTAATTGCTGATTGATTTTATTTAAGTAAGGAAGAGCCGCATTTAGGAATAATGAATATTTCTTTTTTTGAGCACTGAATCGTTCCTTTTCTAACAACGACTGTCCTTTATCTAAATACGGATTCACATTTGCCTGTTTACACCTGTGCCATGATTCTGCCACTCTCTTATTCAGACGAGACTGATCAAGCAAACCTTCACGAACAAAACGTTTCCACGTATTTAAATAACAAGGCGTCGGATTCATTCCATCCTCTCCTCTGGGGGCTTTTTATTCATTATAGATAAACATAAAAGCGCTTTCAATTATCATTGGCTAACCCAAGAAGTCAATTGGATGGAAAAGGAGTCTTTTTCAGCAGTGCACCGCTCTTCCAATGGTTTGCAGAACGGCTTCGTGTATTGCCTCTGAAAGTGTCGGATGTGCCGCAATAAACTGCTCTAATGTATCAGCGGTCAACTCTGCATGCATCATCACCGCCGCTTGTCCAATCATTTCTGTTGCATTCGGTCCAATGATTGAAACGCCTAATATTTCTTGATATTGCGGCTCTACAATGACCTTTACGTGACCGGCTGGTTGATTTAAGATTAATGCTTTTCCATTTGCAGAAAATGCACATGTCCCTATCCGAATCTCCTCATATTGTTTTCTAGCACTCTCTTCATTTAAACCAACACTCGCGATTTCTGGAGAGGTGTAGATGCACCTCGGAATCACTTGTTCATTGACCTTTAGATGTTCACCTGATGCATGGGAAGCTGCAACCGTCCCTTCATGAAAGGCAGTATGAGCAAGCTGGACCCCACCTGTCACATCACCGCACGCATAAATATGCGGGAGATTGGTTTGCATATGTTCATTGACGTAGATTCCGTTTCTATCAAATTCAATTCCAATCTGTTCAAGATTTAACTCTCCAAGTTGCGGAGTTCTGCCAATGGCCACTAAGCAAAGATCCGACTGGATGTCACAACGTTCTCCTTGATTATTCTCCACCACTACTTTTCTTGAAGAGGAATCAAGCTGTTTGACTGCGGCGGACGTCAAAATGTTTACACCCGTTTCTTCGAGCTGCTCGTGAAGACATTGTGCTGTATCACGATCTTCTTCTGGTAAAATGTGCACTGCCCGTTCAACCATGACAACCTTTGATCCCATTCTGCTAAAGATGCTCGCAAACTCACAGCCAATCACCCCGCCCCCAATGATACAAAGTGAATCTGGGATCGAAGAAAGTGACATGGCGTCCTTGCTGTGAATGATCCATCCGCCATCAAAAGGTGCAAACGGTAAAGCCACAGGCACAGCCCCTGTTGCAATAATGATTTGTTTTGCTTGAATGATTTCAGACTTCCCTTCACTTTCTATGAATAGCTCATGTGCTGATAGAAATGAAGCCTTCCCATTTACCACGGTAATTTTGTTTTTATTCATCAAGTAACGAACACCATCAGTGAGCTGCTTGACGACAGACTGTTTCCGCTTTTGGACAGCATTCCATTGAATGATAGGCTCATGTTCTGGAAGCTCAATCCCAAAATGTCCAGCCGATTTCACATGCTCATACATATCGGCGCTTTGCAAAAGTGCTTTGGTCGGGATACAGCCTTCATTGAGGCAGGTACCTCCCAGCTTACCTTGATCAATTAACACAACCTCCCTGTCAAAACGGGCGGCTGTTATGGCCGCCACATAACCTGCTGGTCCGCCTCCTATAATGACCAGTGTCATGGTACATTCACCTTCTTCCTATAAAAGAATGGATATTGGTTCTTCTAAGTGTGCTTTGACCGTTGATAAAAATGCAGAGGCAGGCGCCCCGTCCAGCACGCGGTGATCAAACGTAAGACTGAGTGGTAGGATGGTCCCTTTGCACAACTCATCCTCTCGATAAACAGGGGTGTCATACATTGTTCCGACACCAAGGATCCCCGCTTCCGGCGGATTCAAAATTGGTGTGAAATGCTCTACACCATACGCTCCAAGATTGGTGATGGTAAAGGTAGAACCTTTGATTTCGTCATGTAGAAGCTTTCCTTCACGTGCTTTTTTACCATACAATTTAATGCCCTTCGCCAGCTCTATCAGCGTTAACCGCTCCGCATCCCGAATGACCGGTACAGCCAATCCGTTATCTAACGCAGCAGCAATCCCAAGATGAACATTCTCAAAGGTTTCGACAACTCCGTTATGATATTGACTGTTCATCGCAGGATGTTCTAACAACGATAGGATCGCTGCTTTGGCTACAAAATCGGTGATGGTCAACCTTGTCTCGTAACGTGCGATGGCTGTTTCATTCAGCTGTTGTTGTAGGTTTTTCAGTTTTGTCACGTCCGCTTTCATCGTAATGGTTAATTGTGCACTTGTTTGCAGGCTTTCCATCATTCTTGAGGCAATTGTTTTCCGCATCATGTTAATAGGCTGTTGCACTGTCTCGTTTTGTTTCTTCTCTTTCCGTTCAGGAAGTGCACGAAGCACATCCTCTTTCGTAATTCTTCCACCTGGTCCTGTCCCCACCAGCGTATCAATGTCTAGATTTGCGCTATTCGCCATTTTACGGGCAACAGGGGAGATTTTCTTTCTCTCTTTCTTTGGTTTTGACTGGATGTCTCTATCTTTCTTTTCCCCCACCTGTTCATTTCTTTCACCGATATAGCAGATGACCGTGCCAGGCGGTACACCTTCTCCCTCAGGTACTTTTATATCCAATATGGTTCCTTCAGCAGGTGATTCGATCTCCATTTCAATTTTTTCGGAGTTGATGCTTGCAATGCTTTCTCCTTTATTTACGGTCTCACCGACCTCTTTATTCCAGACAGATACCGTTCCTTCTTTCATCGACATGCCCAATTTAGGCATCACAACTTCGACAGCCATCTCCCTCTCTCCTTTCTCTAGTTCAAGATCTTGTCATGACTCTTGCCAATCATCTCTAATACGGTGTTCACAACTTTATCGGGTGTTGGCAAATATATATCTTCAAGAGGTGGTGAAAATGGCACCGGTGTATGAGGAGCCGTCACTTTTTTGATTGGTGCGTCCAGTAAATCAAATCCTTTATCTGCAATCAAAGAAGAGATATCTGCGGCAATTCCGCACCTTGGATTTGCTTCATCAACAATGACAAGTCGATTAGTTTTTTCTACTGAAGTCAGAATGGCCTCTTCATCGAGCGGTGACAAACTTCTTGGATCAATCACTTCCGCTTCAATACCTTGAGCAGACAATTGCTCTGCCGCTTCGAGTGCTGTACACACTTGTTTGCCCACTGCAAAGATGGTTACATCAGATCCCTCTCTCTTCACATCTGCTTGACCAAGCGGCAATGTGTAATACCTCTCCGGCACATCTCCTGTGATATTGTAAAGCGTCTTGTCTTCAAAAAAGATGACAGGATCCTGATCCTCGATGGCTGCCAGCAGCAGCCCTTTGGCATCATATGGTGAAGAAGGCACAACTACTTTCAATCCAGGGATACTTGTAAATAGTGCATACAAACTTTGCGAATGCTGGGCAGCTGCTCTAAAACCCGCCCCATGGGTCGTTCTAATCGTGATTGGCACCTCTGCTTTTCCACCAAACATGTATCGAAATTTTGCGCCTTGATTCAGCACTTGGTCGAGACAAGTACCGATAAAATCATTAAACATGAGTTCAGCAATTGGTCTTAGCCCTGTTGAAGCAGCAGCCATGGCCGCACCTATATAGCCAGCTTCACTAATCGGTGTATCAAGGACACGTTCACGCCCAAATTCCTGAACAATGCCTTTTGTTACACCAAGAACACCGCCCCATGCTTCATCATCCTGTAAGTGATCTACATGAGCACCTCCTGCAACATCTTCTCCCATTAAAATGACATCTCCATCTCTTCTCATTGCCAGTTTAATCGCTTCATTCAAAGCACTAGACATGCTGATTTCTCTTGTCATTTCCCTCTCTCCTTTCAGATTTATTGATACGAAACATACACATCAGTTAGCAATTCAGTATGATCTGGATATTCACTTTCTTCACTGAATCTCACGGCTTCATCTATCGCTTCTGCTACAGACGCTTCAATACTTGATATTTCTCGATCTGTTAGCAACTGCTGCTTTAATAATTCATTTTTAAAAAGAGTGATGGCATCTTTCTCTTCTTGATGTTCGGTTTTTTCTTGATTGGTTTTGTAGCGCTGAGCGTCTCCTTCAAAATGACCATAATTCCGATATGTCATGCATTCAATCAATGTCGGACCTTCTCCATTTTTTGCTCGTTCTATCGCTTGTTCTGCTGCTTGATAAACGGCTGTCACATCTTTTCCATCCACTTGAATACCCGGAATACCATAACTGGCGGCTCGATCCACAATCGATTTACAGCTTGAAGCATACGAAAATGGCGTCGCTTCCCCGTAACCATTGTTTTCTGCGATGAAAATCACTGGCAGTTTCCAGATAGCGGCGAGATTGATTCCTTCGTGAAAAGTCCCTTGATTGTTAGCACCATCCCCAAAAAAGCAAACGCTTACATTATCTTTCTTTTTATATTTAGCCGTGAGGGCTGCCCCGCACGCAAGTGGAAAGCCGCCTCCCACAATTCCGTTGGCACCGAGCATTCCTTTATCAAAATCTGCAATGTGCATAGATCCACCTTTACCTTTACAAAGACCTGTGGCTTTTCCATAGATTTCTGCCATCATTCCTTTTAGATCACAGCCCTTGGCGATACAATGACCGTGGCCACGGTGTGTACTTGTAATACTGTCTTGTTCATTCAGATGAGCGCAGACTCCTACAGCAACAGCTTCTTCACCAGCATAAAGATGGACAAAACCTGGCAAGATCCCCTTTGTAAAAAGCGTGTGTACTTGATCTTCAAATTGGCGAATTTCCTGCATTTTTTGATACATCCAAACGGCTTTTTCTTTTGTAAGTGCCATTTCCATGATAAAACCTCCTATCTTTTTTGCTTGCACTTCTATACAAGCAAAAAGCGTGCCAACATCATAGCGCTTGAAAGCTTAGGATTTGAGCGATTCCCATCGATCAAAAAAGAGACAAAATGAGACTCGCGTCTCTATTTGTCTCAATATGTCTACTTCATCTCACAAAAAAAGCATCCCATAAAGGAATGCATATCACTCTGAACCGATTGTACGCTGCCATTTTAATTTTCCTTTGCAGACGCCGCACACATAACGAGAGGTATCAATTCGCCTTTTCCTGATAAAATACTGATCGCATCCTGTGCAAACATATTCTTGCCGCTTCTGTCCACGTCGTTTATTTTGTAAGGTCTTGAGCGGTGTACAAAAACGCGGGGCTCCTACTTGTTTTAATAACTCTTTAAAGGAACGGTCACGATGCTGATAGCCTTTTCCCTCAAGATGCAGATGATAATGACACAGCTCATGCTTGATGATCCCGATTAATTCTTCTCGTCCATGTTCTTCTAGGTATCGCCGGTTCAATTCGATATTGTGTGTTCCAAGTAAATATCTCCCGCCTGTCGTTTTTAAACGGGGATTGAAAACAGCCTGATGGCGAAACGCCTTACCAAAGAACTGCTCTGAAATGTCTTCTGTTAACTGCTGTAACTCTCTCTCGTTCAATCAAGATCGTTCCTTTCTATAAAAACCTCGAACGGGACAATTTCCTCTTTGCATACATTGAAGGTACACCCACTGTTTTGATCAAAGGAGGAATGGGCGATGCCCAACTGGCTGAAAAATCAGATGCAGAAAGCATTTTATGAGAAAAATCATTATCAAATCAAATTGCTTAATCAATGCTGGTACTTCTATAGAAAAAAACATTCAGTCACATCAAGGCACACCCCATCCTAAGGTGCGCCTCGTTTTTTGTTTACTCTGGTTTTAGCATCGAAAGAGCCACCCGACCTTTTGCCTGGTCAACGGAGTCTACCCAAACGGTCACAATATCACCGACTGATACAACGTCGAGCGGATGTTTCACAAAGCGATTGCTTAGCTTGGAAATGTGGACAAGTCCATCCTGTTTTACGCCAATATCAACGAATGCGCCGAAGTCTACGACGTTTCTCACCGTTCCTTGTAGCTCCATCCCTTGCTTCAAGTCCTCCAATTTCAACACATCTGTTTTCAAAAGAGGTTTTGGTACTTCATCGCGCGGATCACGCTCAGGTCTTGTGAGCTGATCAATGATATCCTGGAGTGTAATTGGACCAATGTCAAGCTGCTGTGCGGCTTCGTCTAACTTGACCTCAGCCATTTTCTCTTTTAACTGTTCTGTTCCAAGATCGTCTGGCGTCATGTTGATCATGCGTAAGAACTGTTTTGTTTCTTTATAGCTTTCAGGGTGAATACCCGTGCGATCAAGTGGATCTTGTCCATCTGTGATGCGCAGGAAGCCGATACACTGCTCATAAGTCTTTGCACCAAGCCTTGGGATATCCTTCAGCTCTTTTCTGCTTGTGAATCTGCCAATCTCTTCGCGGCGCTTGACGATGTTCCCTGCGACGGCTTTTGAAAGACCTGACACATATTGCAGCAGTGCCTGTGAAGCTGTATTAACGTTCACACCGACTTGGTTGACGACCGTCTCCACCACGAAGGTTAACGAGCTGTTTAATTGCTTTTGGCTCACGTCATGTTGGTATTGGCCTACTCCGACAGACTTCGGATCTATTTTCACGAGCTCTGCTAATGGATCTTGTAATCTTCGAGCAATGGATATAGCGCTTCGTTCTTCGACTTGCAAGTCTGGAAACTCTTCTCTTGCCAGTGCAGATGCAGAGTATACACTTGCCCCTGCTTCATTCACGATCAAATATGAAACTGGCTGGTCCAGCTCTTGGATCAAGTCTGCGATGAATTGTTCGGTCTCTCTTGAGGCTGTTCCGTTTCCGATCGCAATGACTTCAATGTTGGATGATTGAATGATTTCTTTCACTTTTTGTTTGGCTTCCGCTTTTTTCTGCACAGGCGGGTGCGGATAAATGACGCCAATATGATGGACTTTTCCTGTATCATCCACGACGGCTAATTTACAGCCTGTACGAAACGCAGGGTCCACCCCAAGTACACGTTTCCCTTTCATCGGCGGTTGAAGAAGGAGCTTTCTTAAGTTTTCAGCGAAAATATGAATGGCTTGTTCCTCTGCTTTTTCTGTCAGCTCTTTTCGTATTTCCCGTTCAATTGAAGGCTGAATCAAGCGCTTGTATGCATCATCAATGGCCGCTTCAATGTAAGGCCTCGCCGTCGTTTGCTTGCCTTTTAAGACTTGTTTATCGAGGTAGAAACGAATATTTTCAGCAGGTGGTTCGATTGCTGCTTTCACAATCCCTTCTTTCTCGCCTCGGTTGACCGCGAGTACACGATGAGGCACAATTTTTTTAATCGGCTCTTGATAGTCGTAATACATTTCATAGACGTTTTTCTCGTCGTTCTCAACGTCTTTTCCTGATGTGACAAGACTTCCCTTTTGGTACGTCTCACTGCGAATCCATTTCCGCATATCAGGATCATACGCAAGCTGTTCAGCAATGATGTGCTGGGCGCCCTCTAGTGCTTCTTCTGCGGTTGTGACTTCTTTTTCTTCATTGATAAAAGCCGATGCTTTCTTTTCGATCTCATCGTTTGGCAACTGCAGTAAATACTCCGCCAGCGGCTCAAGTCCTTTTGCTTTGGCTACATTTGCCTTCGTTTTTCGTTTTTGTTTAAATGGTCGATATAAATCTTCGACCTCTTGTAGCTTATGCGCCTGTTCGATCTTCTGTTTTAATTCATCTGTTAATTTGTCTTGTTCAGCGATTAAGCGAATCACTTCTTCTTTTCGATTCGTCACATTTTGGATATATGTATAGCGTTCAGAAATGGTTTGAATTTGCACCTCGTCTAGTGAGCCTGTCTGCTCTTTCCGGTAGCGTGCAATAAACGGGACGGTGTTGCCATCCTCTAATAGCTGGATCACACTTCCAATTTGTTTTGTTGAAAGCTTTAATTCTGTCGCAATTTGTTTCAATAAAAAGTCAGATGTCTTCATACTTTGCATCCTCTCACTGTGTCTTCTCTTTTAGTGTATCAAAAAAACTGGCAAAACAGAAAAAAGGTCAGCTATTTCATGTAAGCTGACCAAGTACATAGGTGAGATCGTCTTTCTTGTCTTGTGTGTATGTTTCAAGTTCTTTTGCGATGTCTGCAACTGAATGGCTATGCTTTAAACACATTCGCATGTTTGGCACATTCAGCCCGTCTGAATACATAATGAATGTCGAACCTTTTTCGTAGGAATAGGTGTATGTTTTGTATTTTCTAGGTTTACCTGATAGATATCCTGATGTCGGAAGTGGATAAATATAGTCGCCAGAAGGTGCATTCAAGATAAATCGAATATTGCCAACCGAACAATAGGTAAACTGCTGCTGGGAAAAATTCACCTTTAATATGGCTACAGTGGCCCCGCGTTTATTTTTCATGGCCTGATTGCATCTATCAATGAGGGTTATTACATCCTCATGTCCATATTCTTCGACAATTTCGCTGACTAAAGAAGATGATTCATTGGCGAACTGGCCGCTGCCTAATCCGTCTGCTACAGCACAAATTAGTTCTTCATCATCTGCTTTAATAAAAAAACTGTCCCCGCAGCATGATTTTCCTTCTTTGTTCGATTGATAGATAATGGCGTTTACATGCTCATGCTGTTCGATCTGCTTCATTACCCTAGCTCCATAGACGCATCTTCTGACAATGCATCTCGTAGCTTTTTAACTGCCTTCCGCTGCAGCCTTGATACATGCATTTGAGATATGCCGAGTAAATCGCCTGTTTCTTTCTGGCTTTTATTTTGCAAATACGTGAGATTGATAATTTCTTTTTCTCTATCTGTCAGAACGTGAAGCACACTTTCAAGCATCATTTTTTGGTTTACACGTTCGTACCCTTCTTCTTGTGAGCCGACGACGTCTAAAATCGTCACAGTGCTTCCTTCAGAATCTGCCTCTACGCCTTGGTCAACAGACAGCGCTTGATAGCTTTTGCCCATCTCCATTGTTTCAAGAACTTCTTCTTCTGTTACATCTAGATATTCTGCGATTTCTTGTACTTTAGGTGACTTTTGCGTTTCCGTTGTCAGGTGATCAACTGCCATCTTAATTCTTGGTCCAAGCTCTTTAATTCGTCTTGGTACATGGACACTCCATGTTTTATCACGTAAAAAGCGTTTGATTTCCCCGATAATGGTTGGAATGGCAAATGCCTCAAATGACTTACCGACAAGTGGATCATAACGCTTAATTGCGCCGAGTAGACCAATCATTCCAACTTGTCTTAAATCCTCATGAAAGCTTTTTCCTTTGGAGTATTTCTTCGCGAGCATATCCACAAGATTTGTATAACACTCAACTAGTGTTAGCTGCGCCTGCTCGTCTTGGTTGGATTGATAGCTTTGAATGAGGCGATCCACTTCATCTTTAGTTAGTTTCATAGTTTTGGATGGTTGTGTCATGGTCAACTCGCTCCCTGTTTAAAAACTTTGTCATCGCCACGGTAACTCCGGAGTTTGCTTGCACCTCGACTTCATCCATCAATGTTTGCATTAAGTATAAACCAAGACCTCCTTCTGCCAATTGATCCACCGTATGAGCAGATGTGTACGGCCCTAGGTCTTCCTGCTTTTGCTTAAAGTCAAAGCTACCGCCTTTATCAGCGACAATGATTTCTAGACGATCTTCATAGACAAGAAAGCGAACCGCTACCTCTCCATCTTCGCCATCTGCACCTTTATAGGCATGCTGAACTGCATTTGTACATGCCTCACTGACGGCAATTTTCAAGTCCTCAATCTCTTCGTAGGCATAGCCCATCCGGCTTGCAACGCCTGAAAGAGTCAGACGAATGATGCCTACGTATTCTGGTTTCGCCGGTATTTTCATCTCGATTAGATCTACTGATTCGTTCATTGTACCCCACCCTCTGACTTTGCAGAAATGTCAATGATGTCCTTTAATCCAGTAATTTCAAACAACCTTACAAGCCGCTCTGACAAGTTCTCAAGCTTTAGTGTTCCACCTGCTTTTTGAGCTGCTTTAAACAACCCAACAAATACACCTAATCCTGTACTATCCATATACGTAACATCCTTCAAACAGATCTCTAGATGCTCGCCCGCCTCGGCTTTAGGCATGAGTGTTTCTCTTAGCTGAGGAGCAGAGTACACATCGATTTCTCCACTAACACTAATTTTTGTTTTTTGATCTATTTGATGCTCTTTTACAGACATATTCATTATGCATTCACCTCGAAATTCTTGTTTCCTTGAATTTTATATACCCGTCTATGCACTTTCTAAACCTTCCTTTTGAGGACAAGTAACGTAAAATCATCATGCAGCTGAAATTCTTGCAGCTTGAGTAAGCTGTCATAGATGGAATCCACCATTTCCTGAGCTGAATAGGAAAGATGCTCTGCTATGAGCGCTTTGATATCTTCGCGCTCTAAGAAACCATCCTCCGATTTGGATTCTGTGACACCATCAGAGAATAAGATCACCATATCCCCTACGTCCAAATGCTTCTCATACTGCTTATAATCAAAATCTGGTGCAATTCCAAGCACAAGACCCTTTGCATCTAAATCGTAAAATTGATTCTCTTTTTTGCAATAGAAAAAGCCCGGCTCATGACCAGCCGATGCATATTTAAATTCATGTGTTTCTTTATTATAGCTGCCATAAAGCATGGTGATAAACATACTTGGGTCTACGTTTTGCTCGACAACACGATTAAGGGTCTTTAGCACTTTAGTTGGGCCGCTCCCTGACTCTGGCAAGGAATCCATCGCATATTTAATCATCGACATACAAAGCGCAGCCGGGATTCCCTTTCCAATGACATCTGCGATCGCAATATTAATCGTATCGTGATCAGTCACAAAATGGTAATAATCTCCGCTCATCTGTTTTGCCGGCACACTGATGGCTCCGATATCAAATGTGTCACCTTCTGGAATTTTCGTTTCCAGAAGGGTTTGCTGAACATTTGCAGCAATTTCAATTTCCGACTTAATTTCTTGCTGGATGCCTCTTAGTGTTAAATGCTCCTGGTAGGCAAGTCCGTATCCAATCATGACTTCAATTAAGAAGTCTAGTGAATGAAAGACATCTTCCGGCAAATCAGGGTAAAGCTCCTGAATCACTTTTCGGTGAACACTCACTATTTCTTCAGGAGGTATTTGATGCTCAATGGTTTTTCGGCTAAATTTTTGAGCTTGATAAAGCGATGTTTCAGTTAAATCACTGATATAACGACTGAGCAGCTGATGATACCGCTGCTCCATTACCTCCTTAAAATCCATGGTTTCCCTCCTAGCGAAGCCACTTGACAGCTTGTATCTCAGTTCCTTGTTCTGGTGCGGAATCTAATTTAAATTCATCCATCAGTCTTCTGACGCCCGGCAAGCCTGCTCCGAGTCCGCCTGATGTAGAAAATCCGTCTTCCATTACTTTACGTATATCCATGATGCCAGGCCCCTCATCGGCTGCGATGACTTTGAGTCCACGCTTTCCGCGCTCCATCACTTCTTCTATACAAATCTGACCTTTACCAGCGTATAAATAGATGTTACGTGCTAATTCTGAAATGGCCGTCGTAATTCTTGCTTGGTCAACTGTTCCAAAACCAAGTTCTTTTGCAACATTCCGCCCCAATTGTCTTGCTGCGACTATGTCCCATTCCGTCAATATTTTTACACAGGATTGGTCTTTCATATCTATTCCCCCAATTCCCGCTTCAGTGTCTCAAGCCCTTGTTCAAGATCTAGTGCTGTCTGAATTTCTTCCAGTGAAATGCCAAGTTCAATAAGCGTCACAGCGACTGCCGGCTGTATTCCTGTTAATACAACTTTTGCCCCCATGAGCTTGGACATGGTGATCACATCGCCTAATACCTTTGCGATAAATGAATCAATCATATCGACGGATGTTAAGTCAATGACCACACCGTTTGCTCCTGTTTCATGAATTTTATTCAGTAAGTCTTCTTGAAAGTGAAGAGCCGTTTGATCATCAAGCTCCCACTGTATTGAAATCAGAAGACAATTATATAATTTTAAGATTGGAATCTTCGGGTGATTTCTCAATTGGTTATCCCTCCAATGAAACAATTTTTCGATTTGTCATTTCCAAAGCAGTTTGAATTCCTTTTTGAAGGGTATTCTTTGTTGTAACCTGAGATAAATCAATTCCAAGGTTAACGATCGTTTGGGCTATTTCTGGGCGAATACCGACAAGTAAACACTTCGCTCCTACTAATCTCACAGCCTCTGACGCTTGAATAATATGATGTGCCACCATTGTGTCTACGACAGGTACACCCGTGATATCAATCAGGACGACCTGTGAGCGATGTTTGACGACACCATTAAGCAGGTTCTCCATAATTTTTTTCGCACGATCTGTATCAATTGTGCCAACAAGTGGCATGACGGTGATGTGCTCAAACACAGGGATTAGCGGGGCAGAAAGTTCCTGCAGCGCAATTTTTTGAAGGCTGACGGTTTTTTCCCATGAGATGGAATACTGGTTTAAGATCTCATTATGGATGGGTGTGATGAATCGATCGATTTGCCAGATGAGGTCATGACTTTCTTGTGTTGTATCTTTGTCATCGTTCATTTTTTCATATAAATGTGTACGGATTTCCGTTAGACCGTTTGCCAGTAACTTAAGTGATATACCCATTTGAACGATTTTCAAAGCAAAATTTTGCACTTTTTCTTCAAAATCCTCATAATCCCCTTCTGAAAGGGATGTAATGATGAGTTGAACATATTCCGAACAGATGGTTTCATACATTTTGTCGTTCAGCATCATGTCCGTTTCTTTTTCTCCGAGTCGTTTTAAAATGTCCGTCCACTCTGTTTCTAATTCCTTTTGGTGCTTTCTTGCAAAAGCTAACACGATATGATTCGACATGTTTTACCCCCTACTTACATTTAAAGCTCTTCTTTAGTCTTTCTTCATTATAACGTTAAAAAAAATTGAACACAAAAAAAGTTGCTCCCAATAGAGCAACCAAGTATCACCATATTAAAAATCAATAAGAGCCAAACTAACTTGTAAGGCTTCATCAACCTTCTCCATCATCTCATCATCAAGATGTGTGATTTTATCTGTCAATCTTTGTTTATCGATCGTACGAATCTGTTCCAAAAGAATGACAGAATCTCGTTCAAAGCCGTAGCGCTTTGCATTAATTTCGACGTGAGTCGGTAATTTCGCTTTTTGTATTTGGGCTGTTATGGCTGCAACGATAGCAGTCGGGCTGAAGCGATTTCCAATGTCATTTTGAATCACCAATACTGGGCGAACCCCGCCCTGCTCGGAGCCAACAACAGGAGATAAATCAGCAAAGTAAACATCACCGCGTTTAACAATCAAATGTTTAACCCCCGCTGACTAATCGCTCAACTGTATTCTCAGCCTCAAACTCTGCGTATTGTGCTTCTGAAGAGATATTCAGATTAATTTTCGCCATCTCCATGTAGCCGCGTCTCATCGATTCACGATTTTGTCGAATATTACGTTCACGAATATACGTTTTTGTCGCTCGGTAGATCAATTCATTTCTTGTTACCTTATCCTGCTCTGCTACTCGTTCGATCTCAGACATCAAAGCCTCCGGCAGTCGAATCTTCATTTCGTTTGTTGCGCTGGATTCAGACAAAAAACATACACCTCCACAAAACTTACGGATACCGTTTCGATCCATTCCAAGACTAATCATACCATTATTCAATGCACAAGCAAAGCTGTTTTTTCATGATTTCTTATTAGAACATGAAGCGGCTCGCCACCCGTAAATCAAGATGATAATGGAGTTCCTCTTTCCCATTATACGCTTTTTTCCGAAAATCATACGGTATTTCCAAAATTTCTAAAAAAGGGAGAATGTTTATGATGCCTTTGTAGAATAAAAGAGAACGATGTCAGTTTGAACATCGTTCCCGTGGATGCTGTTTATAAAAAGCTTGGACCGCCTTGAAGCAGCGGATTTCGTACATGAACCCTTTCGCCGTCCTCTATATAGACTCTTGGGACGCGGTAGCCAACAGAACAAGTGACTTCGTAGTTAATGGTTTCAAGCCGCTTGGCTATTTCATCGACAGATATCCTGTCTTCGCCTTGTGTCCCGATGAGCACGACTGGCTCCCCTGCCGGAATGTCCTTTTTCAAATCAACCATGAATTGATCCATACACACCCGTCCAGCAATCTTTCGGCGTTTTCCGCCAACGAGCACTTCTGTTCCGGCAAGCTTCCTGATCCAGCCGTCTGCATACCCGATTGGAATCGTACCAATCCATGTATCTTGATTCGCTGTATAAGTTGCACCATAGCTCACGCTCTCACCCTTTTGAATGGGCTTTACATGTGCAAGTTTTGTATGAAGAGATAATGCTTCTTCCAGTTGAAACGGCAATTCATCTTTGATTTCTTCCGACGGCGACAGCCCGTACATACTGATGCCAAAACGAACCATATTAAATAAAGTGTCTTTAAACCTTAGACCGGCTGCACTGTTGGCGCAATGAACGAGCAGTTTGTCCGTATGAAGCGGTTGAAGCAATGTTTTAAACGTATCAACCTGCATACCGAAGTAGTTTTCATCTTTTTCATCCGCTGTGGCAAAGTGAGTAAATACTCCTTCCAGCTGTAAAAAAGAATGATTGTGGACAAGCTCTTTTACTTCGCTCACCTGCTCGATTGTTTTCACACCTAACCGATTCATTCCGCTGTCGATTTTCAAGTGGAAACGAATGGGTTGTCCCATCTGCCCTTTCATCACTTTGACGACTTCTCTTAGCCAATCGATCGAGTAAGCAGTCATGATAACGTTGTATCTAACGGCGACTTTGACATACTCTGCCGGTACTGCGCCGAGCACAAGAATAGGTGCTTTTACACCTTTATTTCTTAAAGAAATGGCTTCATCTAAAAAAGCGACGGCTAACAGGTCTGCTCCTGCTTCGAGGGCAGCTCTTGCCACTTCTATATCTCCATGTCCATATGCATTGGCTTTCACAACAGCCATTAGTTGGACGCTTTGACCAATATGGTCTTTCATATGTGAAACATTATGCTTGATTGCTGTTAAATCAATTTCTGCCCATGTGTCTCTATAAAAGGCATTTGTGTCCATTCATCACACTTCCCTATTGAATGATTCAATACTTCATTATGATACTAAAAATCCAGAATAATGTGAAACAACTCAAAGAAAATCAGCCCCTGCACAGGGCTGATTTATTGTTATGTTAAGAATCTCGCCTATTTCGCTGACTGTCCTTCTACACTTTTGGCGACCATTAAGAGTTCTTCTTTCGATAAATCACTTGAAGAAATCAAGTAGTCAACTCCATCAGATGTCCAAGAAAGAGATTTGTCTGTCAGAACACCCACTGTCATGCCAAGATCGACTGGCTCGCCGTTCATCGTCACAGGCGTAGACGCTTCTGCTACCCGCGCTTTTTCCTGAATGAGTGTGAAGGATTTCTTTCCGCCATACGTCATCACATAACGCTTCCCGGCATCTGTTGTCATTTCTTTCTCTTCCATTTTCTTCACGCCCTCTGGCATATCCACAGGCGTTTTCACCGCAAAGCTGTCAGATGGATCTGCACTTGTGGCAACATCCATTTGAGAAAGTGTCATATTTTTCTTCTCATCAAAGGCGTCTTTGTCAAAGGATTTGTTGAATTCAAAGTGAGAGAATTCTACTTTCACCATTGGCTTTTTATCGCTATCCAGTACTTTCACACTAGCAGGCGCCATTGTTTTTTTATGAAAGGTAATCTCTTGGGTCGGCAGCATTTGGTTGTGCTGATAGTTGGTTTTTGTTTCAAAAACGTACTTCGACTCTTTTGCTTTGAACTGAGCTGCACTGTCATTTTTAATGTCTTTCACAAGTGATTCAAATAAATACACCTGACTGCTGTTGTTCGGCCAATCGCTGTGGAAGCGGAAGCTTTTGTTTAATGAAGGTGTCAGCACAAATACACCATTGCCATTTCTTAAAATGACTTGACTCTGATCCTTCTTCGGATTTTCTAAGTAGACACGGTAAAGCTCCGGCTTCTTGTACCAAATTTCCACATGGTATTCCTGCGGATCATTTCCTGTCTCAATGGTCATTTTTGCTTTGGCTTTGTATGATGTCATTTCCTCTGCCTTTTTGTTTAAATCTCCAACGATATCCTGTTGAGATTTTTGACCGCATGCGGAGAGAATCAGTACAAAAAGGATCCCCGTTACAAGCAAAACAAAGCTTTTTCTCACCCTTTTCAACCCCTTCGTTAATTGTGTTAAAAGGAAGAAACCGCTTGTTTGACTTTAACAGTACGCCTCAAGAGTTAACTGCGTACCGCGAACCATCAAAGCCTGTTAGCAACTCGCCCTTCCTTATCGCACTACCCAATATATGAAGGGGGGACAAACAATATGCAGACTAGCTTGACAACCTTTCAATTAAAACTTGTGCTGCAGCATATTCTTTTGTGTGTGTAATGGATACATGAACGTAGTCTTCTTTTGTTTTCTCACTTTTGATGAGAGGTTTTCCGTTCGCATCTTTTTGTATCTCGATGTCGTGAAAGCTGACATACTGACCAATTCCCGTACCGTATGCTTTTGCGAATGCTTCCTTCGCCGCAAAACGTCCTGCCAGAAACTCCAGCTGTCTCTTTTCACTTAGTGTGCGAAAGACTTCCTGTTCACGTAAAGTCAAAATTCGTTCTGGTAAACGGGGCTGCCTGCTAAGCACTCGTGACAGCCGGCCGATCTCTACAATATCCATACCGATTCCTTTAATCATGAGGTACCTCCTATGATACTCGTACTAATTTGGATGTTCGCTTCATAAACGTGTTACTATAAACTTACCATTATCTAGTCAAAAGGGGTTTGTTATGTTTATTCGAACGGAGAGCTTTCAACAATTTATTAGATCGTATCCAATCGTAACAGCGATCCTTGCTTTGCAAATCGGCCTATGGCTTTTATTTGCAATCCCTATTCCAATGATCCAGCTTGGGCAGGACCATCTCGTTGGTTTTAATTATGGTGTTGCAGCAGGAGAATGGTGGCGGCTTTTAACGCCTATTTTTCTTCACGGAAGTCTGACACATATTCTGTTCAATTCCATGTCGCTCTTCCTATTCGCTCCAGCACTTGAGTATTTGCTTGGAAAGGTTCGATTTCTTGTGATTTATCTGGGTGCTGGATTCATTGGCAATCTCGGAACCTATTGGGTGGAGCCTTTAGAGTACGTACATGTCGGGGCTTCTGGTGCGATATTTGGTTTATTTGGCGTCTATCTTTATCTTGTCCTATTTAAACCGCATATGATGGACCGTGGTAATTCTCAGGTCATCTTAACGATTCTCGGCGTTTCTGTCATTATGACGTTCGTCAACTCGAACATCAACATCATGGCCCACTTATTTGGATTGATAGGCGGTATGATCCTAGCACCGATCACCCTATTCTTCCATTCAAAAAAACGACGCTATTAAGCTCATAAAAAATGTCGATCACTCCGTTTAACGGGAGCTGATCGACATTTTTTGGTTTAAGTTGATTGATTCGTTTCATAGGAATACCAATCGCATACACGTGCAGCATCTTCCTCTTCAAGGTGATGCACATCAAAGGAATCAAGCAAGGCAGAGGACTTCACAAAGGTGTGAATACTTGCCACTCGCCCTTTCTTTTGAAAATAAGATTGGGTCACCGTATAGTTTTGCATTCGTTTTCTTAAAACAATTCCGGTGGTCTTGCCGATACCTCTTGTCGTTAATTGAATCAGTTGATCTTTGATCACATATCCTGATTGTTTATAGGCTAAATACCCAAAAAACAAGGCAAATGGTAATGGAATCAGCGCCAAATATCCCCATGGTGGAAAACGTACAGAAAGGATTATACCTACAAGTAATGGAACAAATCCGTAAGATATCAGATAACGTTTTAGTGAACGCTTCGGCACTTTTTTCAATTCACTTTCTGGTGCCAGCTGATATTGATCTGTAAATTGCGTTAACAATTCATTGATTTTTTTCTTCCGTATGAGTGGAAATAAGACAGAAGAAGTCTCTTTTTCTGTAATGGAACCTCCTGCGCTGACAAGCATGACCGTCGCAAAACCAAATGGTTCACGCAGAATATTTTCCTTGATTTTCACTGCTTGAATTCTCGCAAGCGGAATGGTCATTTGATGCCTTTCGATGAGTCCTCTTGTGATGATGATGTCTTTCCCTTTTCGTTTTGCGTTAAAATTCGCATATTGAAGGGCTGTTACCCCAACACTAAGAATCCACGCAATCAATACGGCAATAAATATGAGAATCGCATAAATCTCAACACTCGCATGACTTAAAAAAGAAAACCGTTTGAGGAATCCGTCCAAAGGCAAAATTTCATCTATTTGTGTGTAAATGGCGAGACACCCAGAAATAATGACGCCGATTCCGCTTGAAGTGGTCGCAGCCAAAAGCAGCTCTGGTATACCCATTCGGTAGGAAACACTGATTTCTTTTTCTACAGGCTGTTGCGCTGTCAGAGGATCAGGGAGATCTAAATTTTCATCATTCATTTCTTCTTGTTGCAAGCTTTTCTTCCGGTTGAAAATCGATTGCTTTAATTGCTCAGCTTCTGCTTTTGTAATGGCCGTCAGGCTCACTTCAGGTCCATCCGTCCCGCCTGCCGTTTCGATTTGCACCCGAACCAAACCGAAAATCCGCTGGAAGATGCCTTCACTTGTATTCACCGTTTGAATTCGTTCTAACGAGATATACTTTTTCTTTTTGGTGATGACACCTGATTCTACTCGAAATTCATCGTCTTCCATTCGATAGGTGAATCGTCTCCATGCTAAAACGGTTGAAACAGCTTTCCATAAAAGAAGCACCCCAAGAATGATGAACGCATAAAAACGAATACTTGAATTCGAGTTCACAAAAATAAGCACGAAAAAAGGGATAATGAAGTTTTTGATCATGGATACGGCATCTGATATAAAATCAATGAACATCGAGATTGGATGTACACGTTTTGGTTCAGACATCATCTTCCGTCACCCTTGCTAATCGAGATATGTAATCGCGAAGCTCATCTGCCTCTTCTAATTCCAGCGCCGGAATATCATGCACTGTCGCAGCAGTAGAAATTTGAACAGATGCCAACCGGTAGCGCCTTAAAAGCGGCCCTTGGGATGTATCCACATGCTGAACACGTACCATTGGCACAATGACACGTGTGACACGAATCAGTCCGTGCTGTATTTCAATTTCGTTCTCAAATACTTCGTAGCGCCAGATGTGATGGCGGATTTTCGGTATGAGCCAAATTCCGAAGATGACCTGTAAAATCCACAAACCGATGAGGATGGCTCCAATCCAATATGGCCATTGAAAATAATAACTAGCTACAAATACCCCAATGATGATGAATAAGAAAATCAATGAGATAATTCCATTTTGAAGACGCCATACTTTTAATCCATTTAAGCTGATTTGACGTTGCGGCTGTTTTCTCACATTCTTCCCCCATTCTCTTACTTTTCTATCAATATATTACGAAAGAAAGCCTAAAAAGTTTCAGCAAACCTGTTAAAAAAAGCGAACCCTGCAAAGGATTCGCTTTTGAATTAGTTGTTATAAGATTTCTTTTGACGACGATCGTTAGAAGAACGATTGCGGTCATTTGAAGAACGCTTTTTATCACCGTAAGATGAACGGCTTTTTCCGCGATAGCCGCCTCCGCCGCCACCGTCTCTACGTTTTGAAGAGCTGCGGTTGTTACGATTGCGTTTTGAAACCATTGGTGCTTCATCTGTCAAACGAACAGGCGTTGCATCTGGCTCTTTTGTCATCATTTTGATGGCAGCCGCAACCACTGTAACAGAATCATGATCTTCTAATAATTCAGCAGCTGCTGTCATGTAGAAGTTTAAGTTGTTTTCACTGATGATTGTGCGCAGACGATCAATGGTTACTTGTTGTTGTCCTTCGATTGCTTCATCTAGTGTTGGTTCTTTCATACGATCCATTTTACGTTTAGTCGTTTGCTCGATCGCACGAAGCATATCTTTTTCACGTGGTGTGATGAATGTCATCGCCATACCTGTACGTCCAGCACGTCCAGTACGTCCAATACGGTGTACATAGCTTTCTGGATCTTGTGGCACGTCAAAGTTATACACGTGTGTTACGCCTGAAATATCAAGTCCACGTGCTGCAACGTCTGTTGCTACAAGCACATCGATTGAACCTTCTTTGAATTTACGAAGCGCAACCATACGTTTCGCTTGAGTCAAGTCACCATGAATTCCTTCAGCTGTATAACCTCTAAGGTTCAGTGCTTCAGTCAATTCGTCAACGCGGCGCTTTGTACGGCCGAAGACAATTGAAAGCTCAGGTGATTGAATGTCAAGAAGACGAGTCAATGTATCAAACTTTTTACGTTCATGGATATCCAAGTAGAACTGCTGGATGTTAGATACAGTCATTTCTTTCGCTTTTACTTTTACATGTTCTGGGTTTGTCATGAAACGTTCTGCAATACGCTTAATTGGTGCAGGCATTGTCGCAGAGAATAAAAGTGTTTGGTGTTCACTTGGTACATTTGAAAGGATCGATTCAATGTCTTCGATGAAACCCATGTTTAGCATTTCGTCTGCTTCATCAAGCACGACTGTTTCAACATTTTGAAGACGCATTGTACGACGGTTAATGTGATCGAGTAAACGTCCTGGAGTCCCTACGATGATATGAGGATTTTTCTTGAGCGAACGGATTTGGCGACCGATATCTTGTCCACCGTAAATCGGAAGTACGCGCGCACGCTTGTCTTGGCCAATTTTGTATAGCTCTTCAGATACTTGAATCGCTAATTCTCTTGTTGGCGCAATGATAATCGCTTGGATATTTGGAGACGCTGGGTCGATTTTTTCTACAAGAGGAATACCAAACGCTGCAGTTTTTCCTGTTCCTGTTTGTGCTTGTCCAATGACATCTTTATTCTGAAGACCGAGAGGAATTGTTTCCGCTTGAATCGGTGTTGCTTCTTCAAATCCCATGCGGTTAATAGCTTTCATGAGACTTTCGCTTAATTGAAAATCTTGAAACGTTATAGTCAAATTATTCAAACTCCTTCTAATTGCTGTTTCAGTAATCTCGTGAATGATCATTAAAAACTGCCCTTTTCCGAAAGGACAGGTCCATTATATACAAAGCCCGAATTACCCTACCTTATATCTTACCATTACACTATTTGTTTTTCAACAAGACAGAAATGGATATATCTACTGCTCGACAATGACAGATTCACCTTCACTTTGATCGCCATCCATCCATTTCCACTCTTCGAACAGTTGAATTTTTCCGTTATCCAGCTGCTTAGGGGTGGAATGACACGAACCGCTTCTCATGCTGCCATCCTTGCTCACATGGTGATATCTAAAATGAAGTGTTCCGTCTTTATTCACAGTTCCTACAAGTACGCCAGATTGAATACTGCCGCCTTGATATGTGCCCGTTAATATATTCCCGTCCTGACGATATTGAAATATGGTTCCTTCCGATACTTCCCCATTGCTCGAATTAGACTGCGGGACAAAGGTTTTTCCGTCATATTGAAACAACCGAATCGACCACCTTTTCTTACCTATTGTAACATAGGCCTGTCACTCATTCGACAAAAATGATGCAATTTTTAACAAGTGGGATTCAATTTATATTAGTTTAGCCACATTTTAGCTTTTCTATAGATTAAATTGTTTTTTTTAGAAATTGTTCGACTTTCTCAAACAATTGCTGTGCACAAGGCTCATGACAAACGTGATGTTTACAATCAGGTAAATAGAACATTTCTTTCTGACGGGACGGGATTTTATGATAAATGAATTCCGCACTAGAAGCGGGGACGATCCCATCACTTTCACCTTGAACGATCAAGACAGGTAGATGAAGCTTTTCAAGAGAACCTTTCGTTTGCTTCACCAATTTCATAAATTCTACAGCAGCTGATAGCGGTGTACTCGTCAGCTTATGACGATATCGATCATACAATGGGTTCGTCTCAATCAAACCAGACAAGGATTCCTTCACCATCTGCCTTGTGTCTTGAATCATTTGTTTTGGGTTTACATATTTAGCAGCAGCACTTAACAGAACAAGACGGGCCACTGGATACTTCGCTGCTAAATATGAGGCAATCATCCCGCCCATAGAAAAGCCGATCAAATAAATGGTGTCACATGTTCGGTAAAGGGATAAGAGTTCTAATTCAGCGGTGGCAATCCACTCCTGATAGAGAATGCCTTTGAGCTGAAGTTCCTCCCCATGCCCCGGAAGCGTGACAGATTGTACCGTCCAATCTGTCGTCTGCTTTAAATATTCCGCAAGCGGCTCTACTTCATACGGGGCACCAGTAAAACCGTGTATACATAGACAGCCAATCACCCTGTCACCTTCTTTGCCGATCTGATTTATAGTGCAGTAATAACGTCTTCCAATCTCATGCCACGGGAAGCTTTGACCAGAACGACATCGTCAGGTCCTGCCACATCCGCTAGTTTTTTCTTCAGTTCTTCTTTGTCCATATAAGAAGACACGCGATCGTCTCCAAATGCTTTCTTCGCTCCTTCAGCAATGAATGCGCCAAGACGGCCAAACGTTAAAACATGATCAATAAACTCAGGCTTGATGTACTCCCCTACTTCAAAATGATAGGTCTCTTCTTCACTGCCCATCTCCAGCATATCTCCGAGAACGAGTATGCGGTTAGCAAAGCCATCCATATCTCCTACAAGATCAATCGCTGCTTTCATCGACGTAGGACTCGCATTATACGCATCGTTGATAACCGTGATGCCCTTATCTGTTTTAAACAGTTCTAAACGCATGCCTGTCAATTTCGTTTGCATCAGCCCTTGGGCAATTTGTCTTTCATTCAGACCGAAATGCTGGCCGATTGCAATAGCTGCAAGAGCATTCTTTACATTGTGTTTCCCTAATACAGGAATGAGAAACCCTTGAGCATATCCCTCCACTTGAAATTCAGTGCCTTCAGCGAGTTGGTGAATGTGAATCACCTTGATATCACAGTCCTCTGATTCTCCAAACGTTTTTACGCTGCGTGCCAGGGCATTTGCTCTTTGGCGGAGTAAAGGCTCATCTCCTAAATAATAAAAAGTCCCATCCTCTTTTAACCCTTTTGTGATCTCACATTTTGCATCTGCAATAGCTTCTCTTGATCCTAAATCCTGCATATGAGATTCTCCAATATTCGTGATGACAGCTGCATCAGGTTCAGCGAGTTTAGATAAAAATTCGATTTCTCCTTTTGCACTCATGCCCATCTCTAGTACAGCAATCTCGGTTCCTTCTGGCATCGCAAGGATGGTCAGTGGAAGTCCAATGTGATTATTAAAGTTGCCATCTGTTTTGTGGACTCTGTATGTCGTTTGTAGGACAGAATGGATCATATCTTTCGTCGTTGTTTTGCCATTACTTCCAGTAATACCGACAACTCGAGGGTTTTCCTCTTTTAAGTATGATTTTGCAAGCTGTTGGAGTGCTGTCAAAGTATCCTCTACAAGTATGACAGGTACACCGAACGGTGGATTCGCTTCTGTTTGATTCCAAAGAACCGCTGCCGCACCAAGCTCCACTGCTTTTGAAGCAAAAGTGTGACCGTTAAAATGTTCCCCAATAAGCGGGATAAATAGTGCGCCTTTTGATACTTTTCGTGTATCTGTTGTCACTCCGTGTATCTGTTCTTCGCCAAAAGCTTCATTCGATAATGTGCCACCAGCCATTTGGGCGACTTGTTTCACTGTACGTTTGATCATGTTTTTTCGCCTCTCTTTCTCATTTCACGTTTGAAGGAAAAGAGACACTACCTGTAGGATAGTGTCTGCTTGCTTCTTACATTAAAAAGTGGTTTTAATGGTTTGTTTTTCTTGATGGCGTTCAATTGCAAGTGACACCAGCTTCTCAATCAGCTCAGGATACTCTACACCAGTATGTTTCCAAAGCAGCGGGAACATACTAAAAGGTGTGAATCCTGGCATTGTATTCACTTCATTGATCAGCACTTCGCCTTCTTCTGTTAGGAAAAAATCTGCACGTACGAGGCCAGATCCATCAATGGCTTTAAATGCCTTAATCGCCATATCGTGAATCGTCTTGTACTCTTCCTCTGTCACACTCGCAGGAATGATCAAATCTGTATCGCCATCTTCATATTTTGCTTTGTAGTCATAAAAATCTGTTTTAGGTGCAATTTCACCAACGACTGAGCATTTCGGCTCGTCATTTCCTAATACACCAATTTCAATTTCTCGTCCTACAACGCCTTCTTCCACAACAACACGACGATCATATTGGAAAGCCAAATCAAATGCTGTTTGCAGCTCTTCTTTGCTGCGGCATTTACTAATTCCGACACTTGATCCCATGTTGGCAGGTTTCACAAAACAAGGATACCCGAGAACTGCTTCTACCTGTTCTAGACTGTCTGATATGGCTTTCTCATAATCCTTTTTATTGAAGGAAAGATGCTTTGCCTGCGCAAGCCCAGCTTGAGCAAACACATCTTTCATCATGACTTTATCCATACCCGCAGCAGACGCGAGAACGCCGTTACCGACATACGGGATATTCATTAGTTCAAGTAACCCTTGCATGGTCCCATCTTCACCATTTGGCCCATGTAGCAATGGAAAGACAACATCAATCTTTTCATCAGCAGATGCAGGTTGTGGAAACATGCTTTCATTTAAAGAAGTTGGTAAAAACGTCTTTGCATTTTGTTCAAATTGAAGCATTTTGACGTTTGATACTGGTTCAGTGAGTTTTTCTCCTCTTAGCCATTCGCCCTCTTCTGTAATATAAATTGGATGTATATCGAACTTCTCAGTGCTAAGTGCTTTCGTAACTGCAAGGGCTGTTTGCAGTGATACATTATGTTCGGCTGACTTTCCGCCGTAAACCAATCCTAAACTTATTTTCAATGGATACTCCCCCCACTAAAATTCATCTTTACTATCTTATCACTTTCAAGCAAAAATGCTCTAATTAATTTTTGTTGTTACGGAATTGAAATGATTTGTAAAGGTTGTAAGCGCCCCCCGAGCATTTGTATGTCATTCGCCTTTATTTTATATTAAAATGACATTGAAAAGGAGTTGTGACAAATTGAAAAAAATTACAAGCACTGAACAATTCAACGAAATCATTCAATCAGACAAAGAGGTCATCGTTAAATTCTTTGCGACATGGTGCCCTGATTGCACTAGAATGGACATGTTCATTCCAGACATCTTAGAGGCTTATGCTCAGAATGAATGGTTTGAAATAAACAAAGACGACTTTCCTGAGTTAGCGGAAACATATCAGGTCATGGGAATTCCTAGCCTGTTAATTTTCAAAAATGGCGAAAAAACAGGTCATTTACACAGTGCCAACGCTAAATCACCTGAAGAAGTCACAGAGTTTCTTCAAGAACACGTTTCATAACTCATTAGAATGGAGACATCAGCCAACTCATGCTGGTGTCTTTTTTTATATCCTTTTAAATCAAATCTCTTCATAAGACGAGATGTGCGGCTAAAATGTTTCAACATCGGCAGGAATGTTTGATCTGATTTCATGACAAGGTTTGACAGCGGATTATTTCCTGGGAAAGAATTCATCGTCGATATGGATCGGAATATGTCGGTTACGTGAATTTTCTGAATTGAATCTTTACTTATGACATTCTGCTTTGTATAATGGAGTTGCTAATTGAAAATGATTATCAATTTCATCTGTGTGAAATCTTATAGAGTCCATTCTACCAAAGGAGCGTTGAGTTACATGTCTAAGAAGAAAATCAAAACGTATCAGCAATTGATTGAAGAAAACAAGGAAGCGATCATGCGAGACCCTAAGATGATGGAAAGTATATACGCAACCATCGACAAAAAGCACCAGAAGCAGCTTGCCGCTGCTGGACGTGAATCATAAACACAAGAAGAGCAGTCAAACAGATGGCTGCTTTTTTATTTGCCTGAAGAAAAGAAAAAGCCGATAAAATCTATTCTTCGATTTTATCGGCTTTTGTTTTAATGTGATTTCGCTACACGGTCTTGCTTCATTCCTAAATAGATGAGCATATATGTTAGATAACCCATTGTCATCGTTAAACCACCGAAGAAGAATTGTGAAAACACGGGTTCTTCAAATGTCGTAACGGCAGCAAGAACGATCCAGCTCGCATATAAATAGACCATGAACCATTTCATGTTTCTTTTAAGTGTATACAGAAAGAAAAGACCCGCTAATGAAAAGATCCCTAGCGCTAGTCTGAAATAAACAAGATGATCAAACTGGAAGGCAAAAGACACAAACGAAAACGACAACAGCAACAAAATAGGTAAAGCCGTAATAAAATTTTTCACGATAGTGCCACCTCCATGACTCTGTCTTATTATAAGACAAAACCAGCCGGTTATCGTGAAATACAGACTCGTTTTCACAAAGATGTCACGAATTTTTCTTGTTATTTGACACAATTTTTACACATTTACATCACGCTTCCAAAAAAGGAGCCAAGCAGCACCAACAAAGAAAACGAAATGCGCCCCTACAATGAATAGCGAAAACAGAGGGCTCATGCCCTGAAAGAGCGGCGGACCTTGAAAACTGTATTGTGTGAAGTCCGTATTAGCGAAAAGTAGAATTTTCCCCCACTGATTTTCTAACAGAGACATGATCGACACTAATGATTTCGCCGCGTATAAGACGAAAAATGAAGTCACAAGTGCAATCAGACTGTTTCTAAACAAACTTGAGCACAGAAAAGCAAAGCTTGCCATCATGACCACTTCCACCCACTGTGATCCAATCACAGCAAATGTGTGCAGAAATAACCGCCCAGTGCTTTCATCAAAATCAGTACCAAAGAAAATAAGGCCAAAAAGAAAAGCGAACACATAATAAAAAACAAACAGGTAAAGGACCATCAGCACAAGAGTGATGTATTTTGACAAGAAAATATGAAGCCTTGTCTTTGGCCGGATCAACAAGAACTTGATGGTTCTTTTTTGAAACTCTGTTGAGATCAATGTGGCGCCAATCACGACAGCGAACACTTGTAAAATAAACACAACATTCGTGGAATAAGCAAAATAGTTCGCGACTGTATCTTGCCCGCCAAGCCCGGAAATGACTCGTTTCAATGTTAGAGCCATCGTCAATTGAAAGACAACAATCAGTCCAAGTGCAATGAATGTGATCTTTTGTCTCGTGATTTTTTTATGTTCATTCTTGATGAGTTGAAGCATCTGCCGTCCCGCCTTCCGTCCATTTCATAAAGGCCTCTTCAATTGATTGTTTTTGAGGCGTCATTTCAAGTACATCAAATTCTGCTAAGACAAGCTGTTTATTCAGCTCCGGCACACGGTCTTTATTCAGTTGAACCAGCACATGCTGATCCCTTTGTTCATATGTATATCCTTGCGTATCTAGCCATGAAACTGCCTTTTCTACTGGCTGAATATTCATCAGCACCTGCTCTTTTCCTTCCATGTCGCGAAGGTTTGTATTGGCTTTGATCTGTCCTTTTTGGATGATGATCATGCGGTCACAAAGCTCTTCTACTTCATGCAAAAGATGTGTAGCAAATAACACAGAGACACCTTCTTCTTGTACAAGCATTTGCAAGTGCTCTCGAAACTCCTTCATTCCTGCGGGATCAAGCCCATTTGTTGGTTCATCTAAAATGAGCAGATTGGGCTTATGCAAAATGGCTTGTGCAATCCCGAGCCTTTGTTTCATCCCTAGTGAATACGTTTTGACCTTCTGGTGAATGGCGTGCTCCAGACGAACTCTTTTTACCACTTCAAAAATGCGCTCTTCTGAAACTCCATCATGCATAGACGCATACAGCTCAAGGTTTTCAAAACCTGTTAAATATGAATAAAATTCCGGATTTTCTATGATCGCCCCAACAGATGACATCGCCTTTAGATGATCATCATCTTGAGAATATCCATTAATGATGATCCGGCCGTTGTTTTTTTTCATCAAGCCAACAATCAATCGAATCAAGGTCGTTTTTCCAGACCCATTTGGTCCAAGTAAACCGACAATTTCCCCTTGCCTAATGTCCATCGAAATATGTTGTAAAATTTGATGCCGGCCAATTTGTTTATCGACGTTCTCTATGTGTAAAACAGCAGACTGCAAAGTGGTTCCTCCTTCTGATGTAAAACCTATGGCGGCAGTTACGGCCGCTCATCCTGTAAAAAGTATATCACGCTAGACAAGACGTTCCACGAAAAAAAGGGCTGATCCAGTCAGCCCTTCTTGTTGTTACAGTGATAAATTAGGTGTTGGTGCTTCCTTCTCATGTTTCTTCTCGGTTTCAGAAACAATCACCGCACATGCTGCGTCACCTGTAATATTGACCACGGTTCTTGCCATGTCTAATAAGCGGTCTATGCCAAGGATCAGCGCAATGCCCTCAACAGGAAGATTCACGGAATTTAAAACCATGGCTAGCATGATGAGCCCTACCCCTGGGACACCTGCTGTGCCAATACTTGCTAGTACTGCCGTTAAGACAACTGTCAGCATTTGAACAAGGGTTAATTCAACTCCATACACTTGTGCGATAAAAATAGTCGCAACCCCTTGCATGATCGCTGTACCATCCATATTAATGGTCGCACCTAGCGGCTGCACAAAGCTTGAAATAGGTTCTGGCACCTTTAAGCGCTTTTGAGCTGTTTCCATTGATACTGGCAGCACTGCGTTACTGCTTGATGTACTAAATGCCACAACCATCGCTGGAGAAAATCCTTTGAAGAATGCCATTGGATTTCGTTTAGCTAATAGGGCAACGGTTGACCCATAGGTCAGGAAGAAATGCAAGATCAGCGCAATTAAGACGACTGAGAAGTAAAGTCCCATCGCTTTCATGGCATCGAGCCCCTGACTGCCAATCGCCGTTGCGATCAAACCGAATGTCCCGTACGGTGCGAATTTCATCACAACACCGACAAGATACATCATTAATTCATTTCCTTGTTCAAACAGCTTCAGCAAACCTTCTGTTTTTTTACCGAGCAAGGCAATGCCAAGACCTAAAAATACACAGAAGACGATAATTTGAAGCATATTTCCTTCAACTAGAGATTGGACTGGATTGGTTGGAATAATATTGAGTAGTGTGTCTGCCATTGATGGGGCTTCCTCAGCGGAATATTCTGCCGCTTTCGTATCAAAATTGCCAAATGTGCCTGGCTTAATAAGTAAGGCCAATGAAATGCCAATAATGATGGCAAAAGTCGTAGTGAGTAGAAAGTAAGTAATGGTTTTTACGCCGATTCTGCCAAGTTTTTTCGGATCGCCAAGGCCTGCTACACCAAGTGTGATCGAAAAGAAGACAATCGGTACAACTAACATTTTTATCAGGTTTAAGAAGATTTGACCTAGAGGTGTAAATAGATAAGGGTCTAACACTTTGAATACATTTGGAGCAAAAATGTTGAGCAGTAGTCCTGTGATTGCACCTACAATTAAAGCAATAATAATTTTCGTCGCAAGCTTCAATAAAATCTCCCCTTCCTCGTCAAAAAGGCCCACGAGAGAGTCTTCTCGTGGGCCTGCGTGTCCATACGTGTACCACTGTCTACTCTCTTCACGCTGATGAGGTTAGCTGACGGGTTAGGACGAAGAGATGTCCTTTTTTCTTAAATAAGAAAAATTCACCCCAAAAACTTGGGTCCCCCATTCCTTTAGAAGGATTAAGCGTGTGGTAATATGATATTTTCATACTATTTATACCTTATTTTTAGAAAATTGTAAACAGGTTCATATGAACTTTTTAATTACTTTCTTCCTTATTCGTGACCTCCAAGATATCTAAGATAAACACAAAGATTGGGATGCCGATAATCAGTCCCCAAATGCCAATATAGTGTTCAGAAAAGATCAGGACAATAAACGTGAAGAAAATAGGGAGCTCTGTTTTAGCTGACATGAGCTTCGGATTTAAGAAGTAGGCTTCAATGGCATGGATGATCACGATCACCAGCACAATATATAGGACGTACATTCCGCCTCCAAGTGTATACGCAATGATGCTGAGTGGAACGAGGGAGATGACCACACCCGCTACCGGAATTAAACCTAACAAGAAGACCATGACCGCTAATCCAAATAATTGCGGAAAGCCCATAATGCCAAGCGCAATTGTCGTTAAGACACAGTTAACTGTTGCAATGATGAACTGTGCTTCAAGTACCTTACCAAATGTTCTGGAAAACTTACGTCCAAAGAAGGCAATTTCATGATAGAACACGGAGATTTTACTCGTTTTGAACTTATTCATGAATTGAATGAGGCGTTCCTTTTCGAACAGGAAGAACATGCTTAATATTAAGGACATAATGACCTGGATACTGAACGTGCTGAAATCTGTTAAGTATGTATAGAGGAAATTAAACCCTTTCTCGAAGAAAGAAGATATTTTGAAATCTCCGAACACATTGGTGACGACGTCAAAGAAGGGTAAATCTTGTGGATGATCTGCAATCTTTTTCCCTAAATGAAATAACTGTTCCACCTGTTTAGCAATGATGGGCACAAACACAAAGCCGCCAAACGTCAATCCACCAGCTAGAAGGATGTACAAAATGGTGATGACTGATTTCTGTCCTATTTTCAGGAAGCGATTTAAAAAGCCTCTTATGACCTCTTCTAACCGGTTCATTAAAAAAGTGAAAATGAAGGTCAGGAGGATTAAATTCATCATTCCTCTTAATAGATATAATGCTGTGGCTAATACTACAAATACTGAAAACCTCTTGACACCAGGTTTTTCGAACAATTTAAAAAATGCCGCCATACGTTACACACCTGCCAGGACTAAAGTCTATTTTTCGTTGGATCTCCTATTCATTATATCGGATCTTTCTGTAAATTATATAACAAAAGGTCAATGAGGTCTTACGATTCGTCCTAAATTAATCAAGCTTTTATGTTTTTTCTTTTTTTACACAAGAAAAAACCGAACCCCATGTAGAACATAAGGTTTCGGTTTTTAGTTGTTTTTATACTAAACAGCCTGCTTGATATTTCGCATTTCCTGTAGCGCTGTTTTACTCTTCGCTTCGTCAAATTCCCCTTCACTTTTCGCTACAACAATTGTAGCAATTCCATTTCCAATCAGGTTCGTAATCGCTCTTCCTTCACTCATGAAACGGTCGACCCCTAATAGCAGTGCAAGACCTTCTAGCGGGATAACCTGAAGTGCAGCAAGTGTAGAAGCCAGCACGATAAATCCGCTTCCTGTGACTCCAGCTGCTCCCTTTGATGTGAGCATCAGAACAAGGATAATCGTGATCTGCTGTCCGATGGATAGATCCACCCCAAACACTTGCGCTAAGAAGACCACGGCCATGGACAAGTAGATTGAGGTTCCATCTAAGTTAAAAGAATAGCCTGTCGGAATGACAAGTCCAACGACCGACTTAGAGCACCCGTAGCGTTCCATTTTATCCATCATTCTTGGCAAGACAGATTCTGAAGAACTTGTGCCAAGAACAATTAAAATTTCATCTTTGATAAAACGGAGGTAACCGAACAGGCTGAAGCCATACATTTTACAAATGATGTTCAGCACGACGAAAATAAACAGGAACATCGTCATATAAACGGAAAGCATCAGACTAGCCAGTGGTTTAATTGAAGCTAAACCGAAGTGTCCGATTGTATAAGCCATTGCTCCAAATGCCCCTAATGGCGCGGCACGCATGATGTAACCAATGATTTTAAAGAAGACAAGCGACAGTTTATCAAGCCATTCGATGATGCCTTTCCCCTTCTCGCCAAGTGCAGCGAGCGCAACACCGAATAAAATAGAGAAGAATAAGACCTGTAAAATATCTCCCTTTGCAAAGGCATCTACCATGTTAGATGGCACAATGTGTGTGACAAACTCCATCCAGTCGATACCCTGTCCCCCATTTTGGGTATATTGCGAGACATCCCCTTTTTCAAGCTTACTATAGTCAAGACCTGCTCCCGGCTTCATGATATTGACCACGAACAGTCCGATGACAAGCGCAAGCGTCGTCACAACTTCAAAATAGATAAAAGCTTTTCCCCCAACTTTTCCAACCTTTTTCATATCCCCCATCTTGGCAATCCCAAGTACGATGGTTAAGAAAATAATGGGTGCAATGACCATTTTCACTGCATTAATAAATGTGTCACCAAGCGGCTTCATTTCTTTCCCGACGTTTGGCCAAACCATCCCAACAATGATCCCGATAATGACAGCTGCAATGACCTGAAATGTCAGGTTCTTCAATAGCCTCTTCATAAAAAATCAACTCCCTCACCCTTTGATGTAAACGCTTAACTGTTATCTGTAGGTAAATGATAGCGATTTCATCAAAGGCTGTGAAGCTTATGGACATATCGTACATTTTGGTCTTTTTGGTCTCTTAGTCAGAATGTACGATATATTTATTCACAGGGCGTCCGACCCCGCCATATTGCATATCTAATTTCAGCTCGCCTTCTTTTACAAGGAAGTCTAAATAACGGCGTGCCGTGACACGTGCAATCCCAAGTGCATTGGCGACTTCCTCTGCAGACTGCGCTCCTTCTTGCAGACGCATATAGGCTTTAATTTCATTCATCGTATGCACATTCAGCCCCTTAGGAAGCCATGTCTCTTCCTGCTTAACCGCAGGCTTTCGTATGATATCATCGAGCATTTCTTGAGAAAATTCTGCTGCGGTACGAATTTTTGATTTGAACGCTTTATAGCTTTCAAGAGATTCTTTCATCCGTTCAAACTTAAATGGCTTAATAATATAATCTCGGGCACCATTTTGAAGCATGGTGCCGATCGTCTCTTTGTCCTTTGCTGCCGAAATAACAATCACATCCACCTGCATCTTTTGCTTTCTGATGTCTTGCAGTGTTTTGACGCCATCTTTTTTAGGCATATACACATCGAGCACCACAAGATCTGGGCGAATGTCTTTGATGAGTTGGATGCCCTGCTCGCCATTTCCTGCTACAGCCGCAACTTGAAAGCCAGGGACACTCTTAATGAACTCTTTATTGACTTCTTGCACCATCGGGTCATCTTCAATTAATAGCACCTTAATCTGAGTCATCTGTCTCTCTCCTCTATTGTCATTGGGAATTCGATTGAGAAGGTGGTACCAATGCCGATGCTTGATGTGACTTCTACATTTCCCATCCCTTTGTCGATAATCGTTTTTACAATATACAGTCCGTAGCCTGTTCCGCCTTCTTTACCGTGAGTAAAGCCTTTGTCGAAAATATGAGGAATCATGTCCTCTTCTATTCCAGATCCATAATCTTCAATTAAGATCGCAAGGACATCCTCTGTTTGATCAATACTAATAGAAATGAGTTTTGTGTCTCTTTCTACAGTATCATACGCGGCAAAGGCGTTCTCGATCAGGTTGCCAAGTAGCTTCGTCATATCATGCTGATCCAGCCGCTCTGGGAAATCGCGCAGACTGCTATTTTCATCTACTTCAACTTTTATGCCTAGCTCCTTGCCCCTTCTTATCTTGCTCATCAATAAGCCTGCCACTGCGTCATGCTGTATTACACGGTGGAGAAAGTCCGTCACATGCTCCTGTTCTTCGGTCGTTTGAAACGCTAAATCGAGTGCTTGATCGGCTTTCCCCAGCTGAATTAATCCCGCAATTGTATGAAGCTTATTCATATGTTCATGATTTTGCACCCGTAGGCCATCAACGAAGTTCTTCACCCCGGTTAATTCCTCCGCCAATTTGGCCGCCTCTGTCCGGTCCTGAAAAATCGCAACCGCTCCGATGATTTTCTTTTTCATCACAATCGGAATTCGGCTGCTCATGATCCGCTTTCCGCTCATATGAATTTCTTCATTGTAGACGGGTTCTGCGCGGTCAATGATTTCTGGAAGCCTTGTATCTGACAGCACATCCCAAATATTTCGGCCCACTACATCACCTGTCACGCTGAAAATTTGCTTTGCTTTTTCATTAAAAATGGTGATCATGTGCTGGTTATCAATGGCAATGACCCCTTCATTAATGGAATGAAAGGTAGCGGTGCGCTCCTCTAGCATTCTGACAATCTCATGCGGCTCCAGCTTAAACATTTGCTGTTTAATATGACGGGCGAGCAAAAATGAACCGACAAGCCCGAAGCTGAGCGTCAGCAAAAGGATCATGAGGATATCCTGCTTCATTTCTCCTAATATATCTGCCATACTCGGCAATGTTCTTCCGACTAGTACAACCCCTGTTTGGTTAAATTTTTCATCTTTTACTGGATAAAAGGCTCTAATGGCTGTGCCAAGCTCTCCCTGTGCTTCTGAGAAATAGATATGCTCTGCAAAAGCAGGTTCTTCATCTGTCCCCTCAGAGCGCTGGCCAATCCTTGTTTTCACTGGATGTGTCAATCGCACGTGATCCATATCCATGACAACAATGTAGTCAGCATCTTGGATAATCCGAATCTCTTCAATGGCATGCTGTAACCGCCCACGCTCCTTTGTCTGATCATCCAATGCCTGCTTTACCTCATTCATCTCAGCTACTGTTCTTGCCGTGTTCATGAGCCTTTTTCGAAGTTCTCGTTCCTCTGTTTGCTGAATTCCCCCGACTAGAACAATTCCTCCAATTAAAAGGGCAAAAATGACAACGAAATATGTGAGGATGGTGAGCTTCCATCTAATAGATAATTGTTGTAATTTTAGTCGATTTCTCATCATTTTTTCACCTGTATCTTTACGAATTCTTCCTCTGTCAAGTATCCTTGACATAAGGGGGATCTGACGCATGAAGAATTTACTCGCCTATACGCTATTGCTCATCATCGGTTTTGTAACCGCTTTATACTTTGGTTTTTATCATATGATGCCTAAATCAGCGACGATCTTCGACGATGAACAGACTGGGCTGAAGGATCAGCTTGTGTTCAAATTCAGCCATGTTGTCGCAGATAATACCCCAAAAGGGCTGGCTGCAAAGAAATTTGCTGAGCTTGTTCATGAAAAATCCGACGGCAGGATCAGCATTCAAATCTTTTCAAACGGGAGTCTTTATTCTGATATTGAAGAAATTAATGCACTAAAAGAGAATCAAGTTCAATTTATTGCTCCGTCTACGTCAAAGCTCGGCATGCTGTCCCCTGAATGGCTGGCACTTGATCTGCCCTTTGCCTTTTCTAACTACGATGCTGTCCAAGAAGGGTTACATGGTGCGATTGGACAGAGACTGTTCGGCACACTGCAAAAAGACGGACTAAAGGGAATGGCCTACTGGACAAATGGCTTTAAGCAAATCACTTCGAATAAAGGCCCAATCAAGCAGCCTAGTGATTTAAAAAAACAATCTCTCCGTATTATGCAAAGTGACATGATTGAAAAGCAATTCAAGCTTCTTGGCGCAAAACCCTATCAGGAATCGTTTAATTCAACATTTCAGCTGCTAGAAACAAAAAAAGTAGACGGTGAAGAAAATACAATTTCAAATATTTATTCAAAAAAATTCTATCATATACAAGACTATATGACGATCAGTAATCACGGGTATTTAGGGTATGTCGTCTTAACAGATCAATCCTTTTTTGATCGTCAAACACCTGAGACGAAGCGAATTTTACTCGAAGCGATGGAAGAAACAACGGCATGGAACGAAAAACATGCCGAACAAATGAATAAGGATCAGCTGGAGGATATTAAACGCGAATCTCCAATTGCCATACACAAATTAACACCAGCAGAGCGGAAAAAATGGATGAAGGCGCTCGATCCTTTGTATGATGAAGCAGAAAGGATTATCGGTCCCACCTTGATCAAACAAATCCGCGAGCTCCGGGCACGCTATGAATATTCTCCGATTCAAGCGTTTGAAGAAGATGTTGAGACCAAATAAAAAATCCCTTTTAGAGAGGGATTTTTTTATGCGCCGGAGTCACGCTGTTCTTGCTGAGCGAGCTCCTCTAATCTTGTTAATATTCTGCGCTTTCGATATTGCATGATGCCTGTTTCGGCAATTCCTTTTAACTGTGAGCGGTTGGACGCTGCACCAAACAAAATCCCCGCAATTGGGACAAGTTGAAACAGCTTCTTCCAGCCAAACGAATCACGGTAGTTATATACGACCTCACGCCATCCTTGAATTTGAGAGATCATGTTTTCGTGCTTCCCTTCTGATGCATGATAGCTCTTCAGCTCTTTTAATATTGATTTTTTCCCAACAACGTCAGCAGAATTCAACTGTAAACATTTAATGATAAAGACTCGTTCTTCTTTATTTTTCGGATCATAGCCATAGGTGACGGCGATATCCTGTAATGTTTTTAAAGAGAGACCGAGGACAGCCGGGATATCTGCCGCTAATGTAAACATACCTCCGACACCTGTTGTCGCACCTTGCACAGTGGCGAGGTTTGTTCGGTTTTTCCCCATCTGATCACTAATGGCATCCATGACCTCGATCGGAGCCGCCTCAATATCTTCAATACGCTGAATCGATTCATCGGCACATTTCTTTTGAAATTGATGAATAATGCCTTTCTCTGACGTCAAATAGACACCGCCTGATTGAATGTAGTGCCCCATCTCATCTAATAACACACCGATTTTCTTTTGAATAAAGGCAGGGGTCAGCTTGTCCAGCATTTGAAATGGAAGCCGGCTGAGTTTCTCCCAAAACCATACCTTTTGCTGGTCTTTCTCCCATTTTTCAATCTCTTTTAATTGTGCTTTTAGCCACTCTCTTTCCTCCATGCCATTTGCCTCCTTAGATGCCGTTCAAGTATATGTCTGTTATTATACACAATCCTTGTCCATCATACGTATCGAACATTGAAGCGGTTCCGAAAGGTTTTAATCTCTTTTAAAACGGTTATTGCTTAGTAAACAAACAAAAGAGGAGTGATCAACATGTTAGGATTTCTGATTTCATTAGTTGTGGCGATTGTCATTGGTCTCATTGGGAGTGCACTCGCTGGAGGCAGTGTACCAGGAGGCTGGATCGGTTCAATGATTGCTGGGCTTGCAGGTGCTTGGATTGGTCATGGATTACTTGGAACGTGGGGTCCTAGTCTGGCAGGATTTGCGATCATTCCAGCGATCTTAGGAGCAGCCATTTTCGTCATTATTTTAAGCTTGATCTTCCGCAGCGTTGGATCAAGGGTTTCTTAAAAAACGATACAAAAGAAGAGGAAGCAGAGGATGCACCGCCTAAGATAAGAGGCGGTGTTTTTTATGTGTTGATTGACAAGGTATCTATTTTTTTCACTTACATATGATAAACAAACCTATTAGTTCAGATAGTTGACTTTTCATGAAGATGGGCATATGATGATTAAAAATTGCATCGAGGAAACTTTTTGTGCCAAAGCAAAACTTTGTAGAATCTAGGTGATGACATATGACAAACAAATACATCGAGGCACAAGCCCACATGTCAGTGGCAGCGGAGCGTGCACTTGAAGGAAAGGTGAAGGGATTTAGAAGGCTCCTTCCTTTTCTCGGGCCTGCTTTTATCGCCGCCATTGCCTATATTGATCCAGGAAACTTTGCGACCAACATTGCAGCTGGCTCGAAATATGGCTACCTTCTGTTATGGGTCATTCTCATATCCAATCTCATGGCCTTACTCATCCAGTCTTTGTCTGCAAAGCTTGGAATCGCAACAGGGAAAAATTTACCTGAAATTGCTCGAGAAGAGTTTCCAAAACCAGTCTCGATTGGTTTATGGATTCAGGGCGAACTCGTCATTATCGCCACAGATTTAGCCGAATTTATCGGGGCTGCCCTTGGTTTATACTTACTCTTTCGTATCCCGCTGCTTGAAGCATCGATTATTGCAGCGATCGGTTCTTTTGCCATTTTAGAGCTCCAAAGACGAGGTTATCGAGCGTTAGAAGCAGGAATTACCGGCATGCTGTTTGTTGTCGTGATTGCTTTCGCTGTACAAACCTTTGTGGCTAAACCTGATCTTGCAAGTGTCGCCGGTGGACTGTTCATTCCAAGGTTTGAAGGGACAGACAGCGTACTGCTTGCCGCTGGTATTTTAGGCGCTACGGTGATGCCGCATGCGATCTATCTCCATTCAGCCTTAACGCAAAGAAGAGTCGTCGGCAGAACGGAAAAAGAGAAAAAGCTGATTTTTCGTTTTGAGTTTTTAGACATCCTCATTGCGATGGTAGTTGCTGGCGCCATCAATGCCAGCATGTTGATTGTAGCAGCTGCTTTATTTTTTAAAAATGGTCTTTTTGTTGAGGATTTAGATGTAGCATTTCAGCATTTTGGAACTCTCGCAGGTCCTGTATCAGCGATCTTATTTGGTGTAGGTCTGCTTGTAGCCGGACTTTCCAGTTCTTCTGTCGGTACACTGTCAGGCGATATTATTATGCAAGGTTTTATTCAGTACCGAATTCCGCTGTATGTCCGCCGGCTGATTACCATCATTCCCCCTATTGCGATCATTGCATCTGGGGTCAATCCGACATCTGCGCTTGTGATGAGTCAAGTGGTCTTATCATTTGGAATTGCGTTTGCTTTAATTCCACTCATTTTGTTTACAAGTAAAAAACGAATTATGGGCGATTTGACGAATGCTCGCTGGGTAACCGGAATATCTTGGGTGATAGCAGCTCTTGTTGTCGCACTTAATCTGTTTTTAATTGTGGATACGTTTATGTAAAAGACAGTGATCATGCTGTCTTTTATATCGGGTTGTGGTAGAATTTCCCTTGAGAGGATGTGATCACATGTTTTTTTATCAGGATCAAGATCTATCCATGCGGCTGCTTGAACCAAGAGACGCGAGAAGTCTGTATCTGCTCATCCAACGCTCAAGAGAGCACTTACGTGAATGGATGCTATGGGTCGATTCGACGCAGACAGAAGAAGACAGCATGGCGTTTATTCAAGGTGCCATGCAGCAAGCTTTGCAAAACAATGGTTTTCAGGCTGGAATCTGGTCACATGGTGAACTCGTTGGTATCATTGGCACCCACCAAATTCATTGGATTAATCGGACGGTTTCCATTGGCTATTGGCTCGGGGAAGGCTATCAAGGAAAAGGCATCATGACAAAAGCATGCAAAGCGGTCATTCACTATTTATTTGAAGAGTGCGGTCTGCATCGCATTGAAATAAGGGCCGCTGTTGATAATCAAAAAAGCAGACGCATCGCAGAGCGTTTATCTTTTTCACTTGAAGGCATATTAAGACAATGTGAATGGCTGGGCGACCACTTTGCCGATCACTGTGTGTACGCACTTTTACAGCCTGAATATATGAAACAAAAAACGAATTCGATCAATCAGCCCACTTAATTGTGTCGATTGCATGAACTATTTTACAAAGTGAAGCTTTGTAGTATCCGTTGTGATTGGCATCTGATAAAATAGAAGGAAAAATCGAGGTATGATGTATGTCTCTTATTATTTTATTTTACTTATGGATTGTCCCTTTATTATTTGGCATTTTCTTCTCATTCCTAACAAAGAAAGCCACATACAAACGCCGCTTTGTCCCATCATATAGCATGGCAGGACTCAGCATCGTGTTTCTCATTCTGGCACTCGTCTTTTCAGCCAGTCATTTTCTATTCATTTGCGGTATGTTCCTATTCGCCACTACACTTGTCGGCACAGGCATCCCGTTATTTTTAGCCTTTACCAAAACACCTTCATAAACAAAACCACCTTTTCGCGATGGAAAGGTGGTTTCTTTTTTACTGCTGAGGCATTCGATAGGTCATCGTACCATTTGGGTTTTTTTCAATTACTTTCACAATGTCTTGAAGGATCTCTAACGCTCGATCATTTGAGTCATACTTGCCGAGCGTCTTGACCCAAGAATCACTGCCAGCGATAAACCCTTCAATCTTTTTACCGGTTACTGTGACTTCGTGAACATTAACGAAACTTTGTTCGTTTTGTGTGAAAATCCATAGCATGGTTTATTCCCCTTTTTTTGTGGTGATTGGGTTAGTTTAACATATGATTCCCAATTATGTGTGGGGTGATTTGGTATGAAAGTGAATTTACAGTTTAAAAAACCTTGATTTTATCAGAAAAATCAAGGTGAAATTTTCCATCTATGATAATCGTAATTCCTTCTACGAGTTCACCCATATTTTTATTTTCAAATTTCTCGGATATGATACTTATTTTATTGTCAATCTATGTTTTCACCGTTTCTTTCAAAATTTTATAAAATGATCCTATATATAACATTCCACGTAGAATTCAATCACCAAAGGACTTCTACAATTGCATGAAAATCCCTATGCTCAAGAGAAAGGTCATTAGACAAACAATCTTATGTACGAAAAAACGATGGCTTATTTATCCATCGTTTTCTTTAAGTTCTCTACTTATTTAAAATCAATTGTTTTTCATTTTCTAAAAACTCTTCTACAAGTTCTTTCATTGTTTTTTGTGAATCATGGGGATAATAAAATGCGTCTGATACTTCTCTAAAAAAATCATACATATTTTCGGGCGTGTGAAAGACTGAGAAAATATGTTCAATTTCTTCAAAGATGGTATCATCAGTTGAGTGAGTATATGCTTCTTTCATAATACTATATAGCCACTTATGATATTCTCTCGTCATGTCTTCCGAAGAATTATCAGAGATTATGCTTTCAAGTATATCATCTACCTTTACTTCTTCTTGTTCCCACGCTAATTCAAGAATGAGCTCGTTATCATCATGAGGGTTATTTTCTAGATATTCCACTGCATAGTTTGTTACTTCTAAGGCAGGAATTAAATTATACTGTCTACCAACAAACAACGTAGCCCAATTACATTCAAATCCACTTTTCTTGATTATTTCAATTTTATACAATTTTTTATTTCCCCCATTGATTTATTTTTCCTGTAACTTTGCCGTCAGGTATAAAAGTTCTATGGGTTACTTTGTTAGTTGTTGGATCTACAACCCATTCAAACACGCCATTTCTTATCTCTTTCGACTGTATCATTTCAGGTGCATTATTCTTAATTTTTACAAACTTTGTCTCATACTTAACCATTGATCCCTCAATTTGATACAACGAATCCATATGTCCTCTTCTATTCGGCAAATCAAATCTTTTAGAATGAACTGCATAGTTGTCAATAATATCATTAAATCTATGATAAAAATCATCTTTTAATGCACTACCTACTCTTGGATTATCTAAAACCGGATGCTTAAGTTCACTCGTACTCTTAATCCCCATCTTCCCACGAAAACCTTTCGATCCAAACGGTAAAAGCATTGTAAGCGCCGCATTCATACTCGCTTCCTGTTGTTCTTTCGAGACTTTATTTCCAAACATGTCTCGACCCGTAATCGCTTCGCTGAAGCCGTTGGTCGCGGTGAGTCCATATAAGCCTTTTTGTGATGTTTTCAACGCATCGAAAGACTTCTGTGATGTCTTGTAAATGTCGACCGCTCTGACTGCGGCGGACGTGGCTTGAGTCGTTTTATAGACGGCTTTTCCGCCTTTAAAAATACGTCCTGCCCAGCCGACAATCGGGATGTATCCTGCTGCTGCCATGCCGCCTGCGGCGACTCGCTGGCCTGCGGTAAGTTCTTCACCTGTGATCGGATCGACACCTGTTGCGGCACGTTTTGCATCGTTCACGCCTGTCAGTTCATTGACGATATTTCCTCCGTAATCAAGAGCTTTTTCATACCACGGACGGTTGGCTAGCGCTTCTTGTTCCTTTGCGATCTTGCGAGCTTCTTCTTGATCTTTTTTGATTTTTAGATATTCAGAAGTTTGCTTCTCAATAGTGCTCAATGCGTTCGTTTTGCTTGTCTCTATCATACGATGATCCACTCAGGAAAAAAAATCCCCATTTTATCGTTTTTTTCTCGGTATGAAGGCCAGTAACACAAAAACCTTGAAAGGCTATAGCCAGTCAAGGTATGATAACAATAACATTATATTTAGAAGTAACAACTACTTCACCTACTGATTTATCTGAGAGAATATCATAATTGTTTTATATTTCTTTCTAATACAATAAGGCTATTTTAAAGCAACTCCACTCCAACTTGTTTATAAAATTTAACTTTTAACCTCTCTTCTTCGTCCACGTTCAATACCATAGCTTTTTCATCTTTTTTTATACTTGTTACATTATTAAAATCACCTGTAAATACTATAGAATCATTAAATGTAATACTTAGACTACTCGTTTGCTTATATACATCTAAAGTTAAAATCACCTTGAAATTTTGGTCATCTTTGTAAGTATAAATTAATTCTCCATCATCTATATTGCTTGTTATACTCACCGGCTCACTTTGAAAAAGTTCTAATAGATCATATTCATCATACTTAATAAACATTCGTATTCACCCTTTTATTAATTATTTCGGTATAACTCTGATAACATCGCCTGCTTCATTTATAATAACTTTGACATCCAGTGTCTCATGAACAAACGTTCCACTTCTATTACCAAGTATCTTTTTCGTATTCATTATAGCGTCTTCAATAACTGAAGGTGGAATATTTCTTGGATCAACATATTTTTTGATGAAATCACTAAATTCTTTTGTTTGTGGTTTAAATCCTAATTCTTCAGCTTTTTTAATTGCTCTACTTGGTAAAGTAGCTTTTACTTCAGTATTTATTTCCCCTCAACACCAACTTACGCTATTCACTTAAATAGATTTTGAAATGATGACTACACTCCGAGAGGATGCCAAGTACAGTCAATCATCAATTAAAATGAAAAACTGTCCTCGATACGGCTGCCGCAGACCAGCTGCTATCCAGGCTCAGAATGTCCCTCTCGTATGGCCACATTCCTCAACACCTTTGTTCCGTATCCAGATACGCCATTGATAAGGGAAAGACGCATCTCCCAATAAAAAAAGCGGACACCAATCAAGGCACTTAGAGTGCTCAATGATCAGCGTCCGCAGGTTCTTCCTTCTGGACAAAATATTCGTTTTGCTTGTCTTAATCATACAATGATTCACACAGGAAAAAAGGTCCCCATTTTATTCCCCCTTTTTGTCGGCTTTTTCTCGGTATGAAGGCCAATAAACACAAAAAACCTTGAAAGGCATTGGCCGATCAAGGATCATTTTGTTACTTCATTTTCACTGCTTCTTTCATTTCCTCTATTATTTTATTAAACCACTGTATAGGGTTTAATGAGATCGCCGGAAAATAGATTTCTGCATTATTTTCGATAAAGCTTTCTTTTTCTTCAATTGTTAAAGTACCATTCAAAAAATCCTGACAATCCTTTATAGTAGATAGCAGACATTCTTTAGTAGCTTCATGAATAAACTCCTCTAACGCTTCTTCTGGTGAATCGATATCCTGATGAAATGTCCCACCTAAAAAATCTTCTAACTCCTCTAAATAACTGTAACTCTCATTCATTTTATCACCCTTCTTTCTATTTAACAGGGTATCCTGTTAAAATAAAACCGCCATTCTCATCTTTTTTCAGTATAATTTTTGCATTTGTAACATTCTCAACTACTTCTGAATTTCTCGAAACACTTCTTCCAATTACCTCTCCATCACCCTTATATTTTAATGGTAATGTAGGTCTACTGTTGGGGTCGGATAACCACTTTTGTATTTTATCAACACTCTTAGGATCACCCAGAACTGAATCAGCAACTCTTTCTGCTGTCATTCTATCGTTAAAAGTAGAAGAACCCGTGATTTTAGGATTACTTTTCAGCCTTTCTAATAGTTCTTCATCTGTTTTCCCAACATGTCTCTCTATTAAGTGCCCACCTCTGGATTCATGTGTAGCTAATCCATTACCTGGAGATAAAGGATTTTTCTCACCTTTCTTGATTCCCATCTTACCATGAAACCCTTTTGCACCAAACGGTAAAAGCATCCCCAGCGCCGCATTCATACTCGCTTCCTGCTGTTCTTTCGAGACTTTATTTCCAAACATATCTCGACCCGTAATCGCTTCACTGAAGCCGTTGGTCGCAGTAAGACCGTATAAGCCTTTTTGCGATGTTTTTAAGGCATCAAAAGACTTTTGTGATGTCTTGTAAATGTCGACTGCTCTGACTGCGGCGGACGTGGCTTGAGTCGTTTTATAGACGGCTTTTCCGCCTTTGAAAATACGGCCCGCCCATCCGACGATCGGGATGTATCCTGCTGCTGCCATGCCGCCTGCGGCGACTCGCTGGCCTGCGGTGAGTTCTTCACCTGTGATCGGATCGACACCTGTTGCGGCACGTTTTGCATCGTTCACGCCTGTCAGTTCATTGACAATATTTCCTCCGTAATCAAGAGTTTTTTCATACCACGGACGGTTGGCTAGTGCTTCTTGTTCCTTTGCAATCTTGCGGGCTTCTTCTTGATCTTTTTTGATTTTTAGATATTCAGAAGTTTGCTTCTCAATATCGCTTTTTGCCTTGTAGATTTCGCTATTTTGATACGCTTTCTTGTCAAAATTCATAGGCGAAATGGACTTTCCGTCATTTGTGGCATTGATCATTTCTGCGTACAATGCCATTGTAGCCTGCTGCTCCGTCTCTGACAAAGCATATTCATCTTTTAGATTTTGATCAAGTTCTCTTAGGTCTTTCACTGTCTTTTTTCGCTCGTATTCCGCATCTTCTATTTTTTCATCAAAAGTTTGGCTATCAAATACCTCTAGTGAAATGAGGTCATCTATATCTTGAAAAATGGTTTTGAGTGCCTTTTTTTGATCTTTTACAATGCTTTTGGCGTTTTTGATGCCCATATGAACGGCATTGTCTAAAAAGTGTTCTTCAACAAAGGTGTCGCCGCCAAAATTTGTATCATCAAGTGTCCCAGAAACACCTTCATGAAAGGCTTTTTGTTTATCAATGAAGCTAATAAACATGTCCACATTTCCGGCGAGTTCTTTGTAGAAGCTTTTAATGTTATCGGCACCTTTTCCAGTGAAGTCGTCACCGAGATTAGCAACACCTTGTAATGCCTTTTTTAAATCTATCATTTGTTCGCGGAGTTCCTGATAGTGTTTTGCCCTTGTATCCATGGCACTGGTTAGTGCTTTTGCATCAAGTATCTTGCCCAGATTAAGCCACTCCCTCCATTATTGATCATAAAGTCTATTTTACCTTTCTCACCGAATTGGAAAAATAGGCTTTAAGTTGCAAAAAATCCAGTCTGTATATTTTTATACAGAAGAAAACAAGTGACAATTGAAATGATTTTACCTATTCAACAAAAAAAGCCAGTCTCCCTAATTGGAAGACCGACTACCTGCTGTTTAGAAAAAGCGTTTAAGGCTTTTCTTGAGCGGAGGGATATCCAGCTCACCTTTTTCAAAGAATTTTTTCAATAAATATTTACTAAAGCCTGCTGCTTGTGTGTACGTGATTTTACCAGGTAACGGTGGTTCATTGGTCACCGCAACATCAATGATCACAGGTTTCTCAGCTTGAAGTGCTTGATCAAAGGCTGGTGCTAGTTCTTCATGTGATGACACCGAGATTCCTTTACCACCGCATGCTTCTGCAAATTTTGCAAAATCAATATCTTCCAGCTCTATACCATAGTTGATGTTGCCTTTTACCTGTTGTTCATATTCAATCATACCAAGGTTGTTGTTGTTTAAGATCACAACGACAATTGGCAGTTTATATTTTACCGCCGTCACAAAATCTTGCATCACCATTGTGAAACCTCCGTCACCACAGACAGCAATGGCTTGGCGATTTGGTTCATTTAATTTAGCTGATATTGCGCCAGGTAACCCACAGCCCATTGTGGCAAGCCAGCTGGAAATAATGAAATCCTGTTGCTTCATTTCGAAATGACGTGCCATCCATACCGTCACATTACCGACATCAACTGAAAGAATGGCATCATCATCGACCGCTTCTTCTAATCTAGCGATGACTTGCTGCGGTTTAAGCGGTGATGTGGCAATAGATTTTTCCTTATCCATTTCTTCTCGCCACTTCATCATGTGCTCTGTACAAGCTTCAAGGAAACCGCGCTGCTCTTTATATTCAATATAAGAGGTTAGTTCATGAAGACCAGTCTTACTGTCACTTACAATCCCCACTTCTACTGGATATCTTTTACCGATCTGATCCGGTTTGATATCCAATTGAATGGCAGGTGTGTCTTCCGGTAAGTAATCCCTATATGGGAAGGAGGTTCCAAGCATGATTAATAAATCGCACTCTTCCATCGCTTCATATGCAGGCTTCGTCCCGATCTGACCTAGGTTCCCTAAAAAGTATGGATGCCTGTCTGGAACAACACCTTTTGCTGGAAGTGTAATGACGATCGGTGCAGCTGCCTTTTCTGCAAACGAAAGAAGTTCTTCTTTAGCATTTCTTAATCCTTTTCCTGCTAAGATGACTGGCTTCTTCGCATTGTTAATGAGTTGAGCAGCCTTTAGCAGTTGATCTTTCTTCGGCCGCACATCTCCCTCTACATAAAGAGGTGATGTATAAATGGGACTCCGCTTAATTTTCTGAGAAAATAAATCATCTGAGACAGTGAGAACCGCCACCCCTTTATGGGTATAAGCAGCTTTGATGGCTTGGTTCAATAAGTCAGGCAGAGCTTCTGCTGTTTGTACTTGCTGATTAAAGACAGCAACATCGTCAAACATCCGCTCTAATTTAATTTCTTGAAATGCATCTCTGCCTACTTCAGTTGAGGCAACCTGCCCTGCTATCGCTAATACAGGTGCACCGTCCGCTTTTGCATCGTATAGTCCATTTAATAAGTGGACAGCACCTGGCCCAGCAATTGATAAACAAACTCCAAGTTTGCCTGTTAGTTTCGCATCAGCTGCTGCTGAAAGTGCTGCCACTTCTTCATGTCTTGTTTGTATAAATTGAATTTTGCTTGATTCATGCCTTAGTTCTTCGATTAATTCGTTAATACTGTCGCCGGGCATTCCATAAATATGTTTCACGCCCCACTCTTCCAGTAGCGCTGTTACTTCTTTTCCTGCGGTTCTTTGCGGCATGTGAGAAAACTCCTTTTTTCTTACTCCATACCACCGCACCCTTTTGATCAAACGTTTCAACTTGCTCTTGTTACTTTTTAAAGTGATATGGAAGAGTGGCGACAACAATATCCCGTTTCCATAATAAACGGAACCTTAATAAGAAAGCAGATTGATTATGCAAAATGGTGTGCCATCTTTTTTTCGGAATAAATTGAGGGACGAGTACCATCACTCTATATTGATGCGCATTTGCTTTCGCTTCAATCGTTTCAAGAAACTTATCAAGCGGGTGAATGAGACTTCGATAAGACGAATGTAAAATCACAAGACGCACATCACTATTCAGCTTTTCCCAATCAGCTTCAATTTTCTTGTCTTTCTCTTTATCAAACGATACATGAACCGCTATGACCTGGTCTGATAAGGATTTTGCATATTGCACAGATTGTTCGACGACACGTGTGACACCTGCTATTGGGACGATGACCACATTTCCTTTGATTTCGACAGGCTCGGTTTCATTCAATAAACGTAATTGTTCTCCAACAGACAGATAATGTTTCTTAATAGAATGAAAAATAAATAGAACAATTGGCATGAAAACAAATACCGGCCATACAAGATGGAACTTGGTCAAAATGAGAATCATGAAAACCGTAAATGAAATAAGTGCTCCTACGATATTGATAGGCATTTTCACTTTCCATCCCTGTGGTTTTTCACGAATCCACTTTACACACATACCTGTCTGAGACAAGGTAAATGGAATAAACACACCGACAGCATAAAGTGGAATGAGGTGTTCCGTTTTCCCATCAAATAACCAAATAAGCAGCATAGAAGCTACACCTAAAAAGATAATACCATTGGAATAACCGAGCCGATCTCCTCTCACTGTAAACATGCGCGGCATATATTTATCCTTTGCTAAGTTGACAGCCAATAATGGAAAAGCTGAAAAACCTGTGTTTGCCGCTAATATTAAAATTAAAGCTGTGACAGCTTGAATGACATAGTAGAAAAATGTCCGTCCAAAAGTGTCTGATGCAATTTGTGACACAACCGTCTCTTCTGGCTTTGGCGAGATGCCAAAACCAAACGCAAGCAATGTCACTCCTACAAATAGAACGGCCAGTAATCCCCCCATCATCAATAAAGTTCTCGCTGCATTTTGTGCAGCTGGTTTTTTAAAGGATGGAATTGTATTAGAAATCGCTTCAACACCAGTTAAAGCAGAACAGCCAGACGAAAATGCCTTTAATAAAAGAAATAACGTGATGCCTGATACATGTGTACCAAACGCTGTATGTTCAGGTGCTGGCGGCACTTGCCCAGTTAATAGTTTAAACCCGCCCACCCCAATTAAAATGAGCAATGAAAAGACAAATAGGTACACAGGATAAGCCAAAATAGATGCCGACTCTGTCAGTCCACGAAGGTTTAACACCATAATCACTAGGACTAATACGATTGAGATCATGACATGATATGGATATAGAGCTGGAAAAGCCGATGTAATCGCATCGGTCCCAGCAGAAATGCTCACTGCTACGGTTAAAATGTAATCGACGAGTAATGATCCACCAGCAACCAGCCCTGGTTTTTCACCTAAGTTTCTGCTGGAGACGACATACGCCCCGCCGCCTTCTGGATAAGCATAAATAATCTGGCGGTAAGATAGAATTAACGCCATTAAAAGAATTAATACACAACCTGCAATCGGGAGTGAGTACCAAAACGCTGCCGCACTGACAACTGATAGAACAATTAAGATTTGTTCTGTACCGTATGCGACTGACGACAATGCGTCTGATGACAATAATGCCAAAGCTTTGATTTTTGATAGTTTTTGTTCTCCTGCTGCCTGTGATTTTAATGGTTTACCAATTAAAATACGCTTCATCAAACTGTACATGTGATGCCCGCTCCTTTAGTGTCAAACGATTTGAGTTACAAAATTTGGATCGCCAAAAAGACACAGAGGCAATAGAATGCCCCTGTGCCTATTGTTTAGATCACAGGTTGGTCTTTGCTCTCTTTAACGCTTACGAGGTTAGCTGACGGATTCGGGCGCATGAGATTTTGCCCTACCTTAAAAGGATTCACCCCACGTGGTGTTTTATACCACCACAATTGGTTCCCCCGCTCATCGAAATGATTCAGCGATTGGTCTTTTATAAAAGAGATCATACTCCCGTTTGACACCAAAGTAAAGAGATTTTTTCAAGGTCTTTTGATCGTTTAGAACTCAGTCTTTTTACGGTTTTTTCGTACGAAATAGACAATCATCACAAGCACAAAAAGGATGAGTGCAGCGATACACACAAAGTAAATCCAAGACTCGCTGCTGCTTTGTTTTTCACTTGTTTTCAGACTGCTGGATGTGCTACTGACGGATTGATGATTAGTAAACACGCCTTTGTTTTTACTCTCTATTGCAACTGTTGCTTTTTCTGTATTTGTTTGAAGAAATTGCATTACTTCATTTGACACGTTAGCTTCAGCTGCAGTCATTCCTGAAAAGACTGTCATTTTCTGTTCTTTATTCCAAACAGATGGCTGCGTCCATACAATTCGAGCCGTTGTTTCGTTGATCATGCCGAAAGAAGATACATCATATTGATCCTTTTTCACCGGAACAATGAGATCGGCTGCTTTTTCTTTCAGAAGAGAGAAAGTCTGAATACCTCCGATAAAAATGAGAGGGTGATTTTTCAATTGTTCATTTGTCACTTGAGAAGCTTTTATTAAATGATATTGAGCTACTTCTGGCTGACTAAAAGATTCCGTCAACATGGCCATTTGATTGATTGTTTCACGTTTGATTTGATCTGGTATGATGATCAATGTATTTTTCGAAGTGAACGGGAGCGGCCATGCGGCTAAATCTGGCTTTTCACTCGTTGTTCCTTCTGGTATTTGTAAAGAGCTATTTTTGTCAATGAATATCCAGCCTTCTTCATCCGTATGTCTGCAAGATTCCATGTTTTTAAAACCACTTGTGACAAATTGCAAATCAATATATTCATTTTTTTGAAGTATCTTTGAATCTACTGGAATCGAGACATGATAGAATCCATTCGCATCTTTGCTGCCTAGTTTTGTTAATGGTACGTCGTGCGGTTCGTCATTGATCATAACAGTTAACCGTTCTGTTTTGCTTGCCGCTGTCTCAGATTTTTTGAATGAAAGATTGAGCTTTGCACCTGATTTTTGGTTAGCCAGTAGCGCTTTCGGATAATAGTAGTGGTCGGATGCCGTCTTGTTGGTCCCAACCGTGACATCATCTCCGCCAAAATCTTTCAAATGAATCTTGTGAGATGGTTTAGACGTTTGAGCTGCAGCCTTTTGAAGCACTAGGTCTGTTCCAGTCAGTTGATCCGTTAATTCTGACTGAGTTAGAACATTGATTTTTTCAGCGATTGTCACAGGCTTTTCCGCTGTCACAAATAGAATGGGCTGTTCTGTTTTCTTTGCTGTCAAAGTTCTCATCGCTAACGTAAGATGATTGCTTTTCGTTTTAATTCCTGCAGCTTGTTCAATCGTTTTCATCCGTCCATCCCAGCTTCCTTTAGCTCCCACAGCAATCGTTGGGTGAGCCACTTGCTTGATGTCCTTTTCTTGGATAAGTTTGATCTCTTTTTGGCGATCTTTGTTTTTCAACGTACGGTATACTTTGATGGCTGCTTCTAATTCAGCTGCATCCGGTGAATTAGGAATTACAATGTCTGTCTGTTCTTTCTGATCACCTGTTTGAATAAAAGGTGATGGAAAGCTATCTAATGTGAAATCTTTTGTCTGGATTCCTTTGAATGTAAGTTCACTTTCAGGATACACTTTTAGCCAATTAGCAGGTGTCTCTTGGTTGATACACACGCCTTCTTTTAAAACACCATAAAATGTGACCTGAATGCGGTGAGTACCTTTTTTCAATTGTGCTTTGTTCAACTTGATTTGAATCGACTTCTTCTGGTTTTCCCCTGATACAGGGATGGTCTTTTCGATCTCTCCATCAATCATAACAGTGAATGAGGAAGGTGAAATCAATAATGGTGAAGCCTCTATATTGAACGTCAATGTGCTTGACTCTGTTTTTTCCTGATCCACTTGATAGGTAAATTCAGTGCGGTCTTCTTGTCCATATAAGGTCACTACGTCTTCTGATAGATGCTGCGTTTTTGTTTTGCTTTCTTTTGAAAAATGAACCCAAGCATCTTTGACTTGAACTCGGTTGGATTGCGCCATTGCTTGACCTGCCATGAAAAAAGGCTGGATCGCTAAGGATAATCCTAATATATAAATCAACCATTTTAACGATTTCAATATGTCACCCGCTTTTCTTTTGTTGTTGATTGTAACGCTCGGTTTTGTACCATTTCACTTCTTGTTTCAATAATCGGCTTTTCACCTCTACACATAAGGAGTACACAACAAGCGCAATCCATACTTGGGAATAGGTAAAGTACATGAGAACGACAATGAGAATGTTTTGTTTGGTCAGCTCTGTTTTCTCTATGCTTAACGTAATCATTACTTCTGTTAAAAAGAGGAAGAAGGCTAACCCCCATAGGATGAGTGCCACAGCTCCCACAGATAAGTGAAGATCAACGAATAAGTTTACGATAAAAATGCCATTGGAGAGCAGTACACCAAAGAAAAATAAGAAATACGTAAAGAAAAAATAAAATAAATCGAAAATCATTCGTTTTCGTTTTAATTTCATAAACTGCCTTAAAAATTTGAGCACAACATATTGGTTGCCTCTAGCCCAGCGTGTTCGTTGCCGCCACCAGACTTTCCATGTTTCAGGCTCTTGTTCCCATGTAATCGCAGCAGGAAAGAACCGAATCACATAGCCCAGGTTATACACACGAATCGTTAATTCAGTGTCTTCAGCTAGTGCATGGACATCCCAGCCGCCAAGCTCTTCTAAAATGTGCCGACGGATCGCAAAGTTGGTGCCTGGTATTGTCGCAATTCCAAACCATTTCCATCTCCCGCCTTGCGCCATCCACTGGAAGCAGATCGTTTCTATGTTAATGAATTTTGTCAGGAGGTTTTTGGCTGCATTGATGACCCTGAATTTCCCGACAACAGCACCTGCTTTAGGATCATTCAATAATCCAAGAACCAAATGGTAGACGGCTTTCTTTTCAGGCATATTATCTGCATCGTATACACAAATAATGTCTCCTGTCGAAGCCTTTAAGCCTTCATTCAGTGCAGTAGATTTCCCCTTCCCTGCAAATGGCGGCTTTGTTTCAATCATATGGACATGATCGTATTGCTCACTAAATGATTGCACAATCTCCCCTGTACGATCAGAGGAATTGTCATTAATCACAATGATTTCAAGAAGGTGTTTGGGATAGGATAACTGGACCATGGCTTTTAGCGTCTGCCGAATGACCACTTCTTCATTATGTGCTGGAATGAGAATGCTGACGGTCGGCAGATCTTTCCCTTGTTTTGTCCATTTAGGCAGCACTTTTTCGTAAGTTAAATAGTGCTGAAAGCCTCCCTGCATCAGAAACATATGATATAGGAGCATGATCCAAATCAGTATTAATGATAGGTAAAATAAGATATCAGCCACCTGATTTTCTCTCCTTAAAGATCCGTTTTTTCATCGTCAGCCTTAAATACAATGTGTAAAAAGCAAATGCCACAATAAAGAGCAGCACCACCATTGTGAGTATTCGAAGCATATTTTCCATCCCGCTTCGTTTGTTTGTTTTTGGTTCAGCTATATTGGATTGCTCTATTTGAATCTGTCCATTTCCTGTTGTTTTGATCTGGACATTCTGAGTTTGAACAGTCTGTTTTGTTTTCTTTAAATCTAGCCATTCACTAGAAGGGATCGCATCCATTTGTGTGATTACATCTTGCAGCCCATCTATCCCCGCTTCCACATCATAGGACAGCCCAATGGCGGCGGATTGGATATGCTGCAAGGATTGAATTGTTTGCTCAGTCAGTATGTTTGCACCTTCTTGGTCAGACGCTGTATCTATAGACTGTTCAGGATATAAAGTCATGCCATGAAGCATGGCGGGTGTCGACAAAAATGGTGATGCACTTCTTGTTTTCCATGTACGGTCTGAGAGCTGCACCTGTCCAAATAGACTGGACACATGGCGGGAAATCACTTCATAGCCTTGCAGGGAAATGGCGTCATTTGGCACTTCAAATGCAAGAGGATATAATCCCTGCTGCGCAAGCAGTTCAATGCCTTTTGTCAGCTTTTCTTCTGTATAGATGGCTTCTTGATGTTGATTGGATGTGTTATACGCATTAAAATCTTTTTCATTTGGAAAAAAGCTTTTGTTCAGCTGTTGATTAGCTTTCTCTGGTTCATTTGACGTAACGGGCTGATCGTACTTGACATCCCAGAATTCAAAGCCTTTACCCGACTCCTCCGTTCGATACGTACGGCTAAACCCGTGAAGAACGACACTTGCTCCATTGCTTTGCAATTGTGTTAACACGTGGACAAGTTTAGGCCGGTCACTGAGCGTCACTTCATCCCCTGTTGCTGGATCAATCCATATAGGGGTCACCGCCAGCAGAAAAGGGATATGGCGAGCTGTTACGTATCGTCCAAGTTCAAGTAACTTCTTCTCCTCCGTGACGGGGTTAATCTTCCCAATCTGTAAGTACTTTGTCGTCGTTTGATTAGAAGCCGGCAGGAGACTTTCCAGCACCTCTGCAAGCAGCTTGTCGTGCTGAAGGATATTTAGCATTCCGACATATGCCGCACCTTCTTTTGTTTGAATCACAAATGGCTGTTCAGCTTGATTTTTCTTCAATAAGAATTTACGTTGCAGATCTGTCCCTTGAACCGTCTGAGCTGTGATTCCTCTCTCTAACTGACGGTATTCTTGATCATCAGTATCTTTGATTTGACTGATGTGATCTTGTTTGTGAAAAGTAAGCTTGGAGAATGGACGAAGCTGTTCCGCATTGTATCCTATTGCGATTAAGCGTTTTGATTCGTTTATAAGACGAATTGTTTGTGCTTTCAACGTTCTCTTTTCTTCACCTATATAGATAACTAGCTGAGAGTCATTGAGGTTCTTTTCAGTGATTTGTTCATCAGATAAAATGGTCGTTCGTGTGGAAAAATGCCCCACAAGTACATCAAGCATATGAACAGATGGCGTTGTCTCACCTGATTGTGTGGAATAGACGATGAGGGTCCTTGACTCTTTCTCAAGTGCACCGGCTGATGTACTGTCTTTGATCGAAAGCATAGAGAAAAGAACGATTAACAAACAACATTTCGTCAAAACATTAAAGTTCATTCATCATCATCTCGTTTTCTAGTTCTTCTAAAAATTGCTCTGGTGTCCGATAATCCGAGCTGCTTGTTAAATGACAAACATGAAAGGTTAAGGTCACTTCACGACCATTTAGCAGGACATGCGTTTGCAGTTTATCCTTTAGCTTTTCAAGAACGATCGAGACGTTTTCTGCAGGTGTGTGAGTGAGCAGCAGCCCGATTCGTTCTTCGGATAATCGAAATTTCTTATCGGTTTCTCTCACACTTTCGCGTATCTTCATACTGAGTTGCTGGAAAAGATGCTGCATTTCTTTTTCTCCATATAATGTTTTGAATTCAGCTGAGTAGTGCATATGAAGAAGGATAAAGACGAATGGCTGTTTGTATCGTTCTGCTCGTTTCATTTCCTCAGACAATTCGAGCCTCATCCGCTCTGCATTGTCAAAGCCTGTGGTTGAGTCAATCGCTACAAATTGTTTGATGGCCCTCTTTTGTTGTTCAATGGTGTAACGCATCGTTTTTATTCGCTCATGCACGTTTCCAGCAGAAATAGCAAAAAAGAGAAGCGCCACGCCCCATATCACGACATCTTGCAACGTTTGATGAGAAAAGAGGGAATTTGTGTGACCAAGCTCTGTAAAGAACATCCCGCTTCCTATAAAGAACAAAATCAACAAAGTAAAAACCAATGCTGGCAAAATACCAAATAAAATGCCGCATCCTATCACGACAAATGTGAGTGTGATGATCATGACACTCTCCGCATCACGTCCATTCAAGTAGCCCATAAATAAAATGAGTCCCGCAAACATGAGGAGCACCGTATAATACGTGCGATAGGTGTTACTGAATAACCTTTTCATTTAGAAGCTCCCTTTCTGCAATTAGAGGCAATAAATTATCAAATGAGTGTGTATCTTTTTCGTTCATGTAGCCTCCGTAATAAGGCTTGAGAGGATCTTGGATTTGCAGCTCTTTCATTCGGTGATAGACGTCTTTTGCAAAATCATCTTCTCCTTGTTTGAGTGCATATAAGATCACCAGTGCATAGACCGAAGGTGATTCATACGTCACTGCTGGCTTTAATGTGCTCAGTTTATATCGTCCATACAGTTTTCCTTCCTTTTGGAAGTTGGTTTTCAGCCATTTCATGATGACTGTTGTATCAACCTGTGCACGTTCGGCATAAAGAGCCGTATAAAGCTGGTCGATCAAGTTGATTTCCTGATCAAACGAGTAGACTTTCTTCGCTATGTCATAGGATTTTGGAAAAAATCCTTTTTGTCTCGGTGCATTTTTTAGAATGGCCAATTGGTTGTTCATCATTTGTTCTGTGAATAGGTGGAGGGATACTAGTTCTTTGATTGCTTTTGGGTCAATATATGAAAGTGTGATTGTATGTGAAGTTTGCTTTGTCGATGCATCATAATAGTCGGTCAACATACCCTTGAACATGTTTTTGTCTTTTAACGCTTTGGCGATTTTTTTGGCTGTGGTTTGATACACTGACTTCTGCCACAATTGATCTGCTTTTTGAAGTGCTGTTACTACACGTAAGTCATCAACTAAAGCATTGACTTTGCTTTTTTGATGAGATTCGATTTGCCAGCTAAGAAGATTATGTTCCAGTAAAAATTGAGTGCGCAGGACGTCTACCTGTTGATCAAAAGATGTTTGATCTTTTTTTCTAACAAGATAATCCATCCAAAGTCCGAGCGATTCTGATAAGTAAGTAGGCTGCTCCGCAAGCGAGGTCCGGATCATGCCTTGATCTGTCATTAAGTGGTGAGTCATAAAGTACTCTCCTGACAATACTGGCTTTGCAGGTTCTGGTTGAGCTGAATGTTGCTGCTGTTTCCAGGTACATCCGCCTAGTAAAATGACAATAAGTATAGCGATAGACGTACGATATATGGGTGTATCCATTCGTGTCCCCTTTCAATCCTTGTTCTCTCTAAGCATCTAACGATTTATTATAGAGCGTTTCTGTTTAAATGAAAATAAATATTTTATACCAAATTACGAGTCTTTTCGCTTACATATTCCCATTTACAGAAAAACAACATGTCAAAATACTCGAACAAACAAAAAACCCATGCGAATTCACATGGGTTTTTACACAACTATTGATCTAATTTTAGTTTCTTCAATTGTTCTGCAAGTGCGTTATTGATTGGTTCTTCCACTTTCTTTTGTTTCTTCATATATTTGGACACATCGTGCTTACTGGCTCGTTTTTGATTGGATTGTGATTTGCGTTTTTCGAAAACAGACAGTTTCTCTCTATGACCACAAACACAGGCAAATATTTTGCCATCGCCTTCCCCGCGCAGCTCAAGCTTTTTATGACAGTTCGGGCAGCGTGCATTTGTTTTCTTTGCCACATTTTTTCGATGTCCGCATTCTCTATCCTGACAAACAAGCATGGTGCCGTTTTTCCCGTTCACTTTTAACATGAGTTTTCCGCAGTCAGGGCAATGTGTGCCTGTCATGTTGTCATGCTTAAAGGTTTGGTTCGTTTGTTTGATTTCAGATACGGCTTGTTTTGCATATGACTTCATTTCACTCATGAATTGAGAAGCTTTCAATTGGCCTTTCGCAATTTTAGAAAGCTTTTGTTCCCATTCCGCTGTTAACGCAGGTGACTTTAAATCTTCAGGTACTAAAGAAAGTAGCTGCTTCCCTTTCGATGTGATGAAGATGTCTTTGCCTTTTTTCTCAATTAAGAAGCTGTTAAACAGTTTCTCAATGATATCAGCTCTTGTGGCCACTGTCCCCAATCCACCCGTTTCACCAAGGGTTTTCACTAAGTCTTTTTCCTTGTTCTCCATAAATGCAGACGGGTTCTCCATGGCAGATAAAAGGGTCGCTTCGTTAAAACGAGCAGGAGGTTTCGTTTCGCCTTTTGTCTCTTTTAATTGGCGTACTTCAAGTGACTGCCCCTCTGTTAATGCCGGCAAGTGCTGATCTGCTTCGGCTGATTCCTCGTCTTCATAGGAATCATCGTACACGGCTTTCCAGCCGGCTGATTGCACAATTTTTCCTTTCGCTGTGAATGTCTCACTGCCGATCTTGGCGATCACTGTTGTTTCCTCATATTCAAAAGGGGTCATCAGTACAGCGAGGAATCGCTTGGCAATCAGGTCATATAATTTACGCTCTTTATCGCTTAAAGCACCTGGATACAGCTCTTCCTCGGTTGGAATGATCGCATGGTGATCTGACACTTTGGCATCGTTGACAAAACCTTTATGTGCTTTAATGCCTGATTGTAGAATGCGATTCACATGCTGAGCGTAAGGTCTAACGTTCATTCCTTTGAGTCGATCTTTTAATGTAGGCACGATATCTGCCGAAATGAAACGTGAATCCGTACGTGGGTACGTGACGAGCTTATGCTGCTCATACAGACGCTGAAGTGTAGACAGTGTTTCTTTTGCTGAAAAACCGTAGCGTTTATGGGCATCACGCTGCAATTCTGTCAGGTCATACAACCCTGGAGCAAAGGATTTTTTCGCTGTTTTTTTCAGTGCATCAATCACTGCAGGTTTTCCTTTACAGGCTGCCAAGCGCTCCTTCACTACATCCTCTTGGAATGTACGGTTTTGTTTTGTCTTTGCATCCTGCCAAGTCAGCGTCAGTCCGTCTACTTGTGCAGTCAGCCCAAAGAACGGCTTCGGCTGGAATTGCTGAATGTCTTCCTCTCGCTTGGCGATCATAGCAATCGTTGGCGTTTGCACACGTCCACAGGATAACTGCGCATTGAACTTCGTTGTCAGCGCTCTTGTTGCGTTGATCCCTACAATCCAGTCGGCCTCTGCACGCGCTACCGCAGAGCGGTACAAGTTGTCATACTCTCTGCCATCTTTTAATCGTTTGAACCCTTCTTGAATGGCTTTGTCTGTAACAGACGAAATCCATAGACGTTTTAGAGGCTTTTTCACATGTGCTTTTTCAAGAATCCACCTTGCCACAAGCTCCCCTTCACGCCCAGCATCTGTTGCGATGACAATGTCTTTTACATCTTTTCTCGCAAGCTGCGCTTTGACCGCTTGGAACTGTTTACCTGTCTTTTTCATCACGACAAGCTTGAGTGGTTCTGGAATAATTGGTAAATCCTCTAGGCGCCAAGATTGAAATTCTTTCCCGTAGCCTTCTGGATCAGCCTGTGTCACCAAGTGGCCCAGCGCCCACGTGACAATGTATTGATCTCCTTCTAAGAAACCATTTCCTTTTTTATGACACTTCAGCACACGTGCAAGGTCACGTCCTACCGAAGGTTTCTCTGCTAATACAACTGTTTTTGACACGAAATTTCACATCTCTTTCTTCTATCCATCCTTTTATTATAGCAGACGTGGAGATCCGGTTCTAATGACTGAACATAAAGCTGAAATACTAGTGTAAAGACAACACACTTGAAATAGAGACATATCTACACTGAAACGTATTCAGAAAGTACCACGAAATTAGAGCTTGTAGTGCCGCATAGACACCAACCCGCCAAATTTTCGTTCATCATATGTTTTCCAGTCATACAAAAAACCCTCTGTATTCAAAAGGCGTTAGAAAAAAGAATTTAGCATTTATGCCCTAGCTCGTTTCATTGATATCGATTAATCTTTAAAATCCATCACAGCTGCAATTCTCCCATTTTTTAAAAATAACATGAACATATTTTGAATTTTTCGTAGATTTCAGCATGTCCAGACGATCTTTCGTTTATATTAGAAGATGAGAAACTAGCTTTTATACAGGAGGATTTGTATATGCATACAAGTATTAGCCGTCTGAGACAGGCGGGTTTTATTGAGGGTATGTCTCTTTTAACCCTTCTTTTAATTGCCATGCCTCTAAAATATTTTGCGGATATTCCGATGGCAGTCACCATTGTGGGCTCTCTTCATGGCGCATTGTTTGTGATCTACATGCTCATTTTGGCATATGTGACATTTAAAGTTCGCTGGCATTTGAAATGGTCCATCGCCGGATTCTTTGCGGCATTCATTCCTTTCGGCAACTTCGCCTATGATAAGGTGCTTCGCCAGTATGATACAAAAGCTTAATCAAAAGGGCTAAAACGAAATTCGTTTTAGCCCTTTTTCTACACGCTGACGTATTTTTTAAATCGATGCATATTTCACAATGGCTGCTTGACGTGTCATTTCGTGATATGCCACCCATAATTCATCACCTGGCAGTACGCTAGTGATCGGATCGATTGGCTGTTTCACTTCATACATCACGCCATCTCTCTCAATCTGAATGATCGCTAACGGCTGGTTACCGATGACACCGGAAAATGTGACATGGGTCACTTTTGCACTTCCTTGTTTCTCTTGCATAAGACTGATTTCTTTATCCAGCTCTTCTTGTTTTGTCTGCATCGTGATTTGAGTTCCTGGCGCGACCTCCATATGGTCAGGGATGAATTGACTGACCGTTTTTGTGATGGATTGACCTCCGCTAGAAACCGTCACATCCAGCATAATAGGCTTTTGTTCATGGATGACCATTGGATATTGCTTCACACGCTGGATAGTTCCTGTTAATGTCACGTCTTTCCCCGCACGATTCCGCACTTCATGCCCATAGGCTGCCATTTTCAACTGACCGCTGATGACAACGAGATCGGCTTTTTCTCCTGTTCTAAACTCAAAACCAGCGGCTTGAATCATCGGAATGGTATACCTTTTCTGATCTGCTTCAAATGTAAGTGATAAGACGGTGCCTCGTCCTACGGTTCCATATGATTCTATGTTTCTTAAAATAGCGCCTTTGATGAACTTTGGCTCGCTCGGCTGCGAGAAGTCACCCTCTTTTAAGAGCATCGCTTTTTTCTTTTTCGGATTGTAGAGAATGGCGATACGCTGACCCGGTTGCGGTATCTGAGTATAGGATACAACCGTTTTAACCGCCTTCTCGATATTTTCCCCATCATATTGAAATTGAAGCTGCATGTTAACCAGCGGCTGTTCATTGATGTAAGTACCCGTTTCTTTGACAGATACAATATTGGCTTCTAATGTGACACTGTCCTTTATCTTGTTCTTTCTCACCAGTCTCAAAATCGGCGGCAGGAAGATCGCTAGCACAAATAACAGCAGTGGGATAAAGAGCCATATCGCCCAGTTGAGAATGAGTGGTCCGCCCTTCATGACATATTGTATAAAGGTGTCAACAGACGTTTGGTGGGCTGGACTGGCATTTTCGATTGAGATGACCTTTTGCAAAGGGAATTCCTTTAGCTGTTTGCTTTTCGCCTCAAATGCCCCCGTTAATTGGTTGCCAAGTGAATAATAGAGCCAATCGCTCTTCACATTTTTATGAAAAGAGAGATCTTCTTTTTGTAAAGATTCATATGACAACGACTGAAAAAGCTTGCTGGCAGACGTCGCCTTATTCGTGCGATGATTATAAATATAACCAGTCAGCTTGCCTTTTGCTTCATCCTTTGCTGTAGAGCCTAAAAGAAGAACTTCTTCTTCATTCAACTGGTAGATAAAGGTTTGGTAAATCGGTTTTGGTGTTGGGACGACTTCCCCAAGCCTTCCCTCTGCATCCACTTTCCTTGGTCTTTTTGGATAGTTGGATTCGACAGCGACAGCAACGTTTTGTGATGATCCGATCGTTTTTTGCAGCTGCTGCACGACTTTATCTTCAATGAGGCTAAACGGTTCGGCACTTTTGGAGACATAGACCCCAAGCTGATGCTTCTCGTTTGAGATTCCGCTGACATACGCCTTCTGGTCATTTTTCAAAGTCAATTCAAACATAGGGAATGGGGTCTGCCCTCTAAAAGAATTCATGACGACATCGATGGAAACAGGTCTTGCTGGCAGCTTCAGCTCGTTGAGATTGTGGACATGAAACTGACCATTCTTTAGCTCACCGAGGACCGCAGCAGCGCCTTCCATTTCTCCTGTAAACACAAGCCGTCCATTCCATTGATATGTATTCGTTTTTAAAAACGAGGGTATCTGTAGATTTTGCTTAACGAGCTCTTTCTTTTCCCCGCTCGGCGTTAGTTTCTCGATCAACAGCTGCTCGTCTTTATTTTTTAAAGCAAGTAAGAGGTTGTTACCTTGAGTGGATGGCAGCATTTCATTAAACGTATCGCTTTCCGTGGTCCATTCACTGATTCTTTTTCCTGATTGGGGATCATACATTGCAAAATGGAGCTGCTGGTTTTTTGATACAGCACTCACCACTCGTTTTCCTTCATCAAATGTAAATATTTGTTTGACGTCATATTGCGTCGCTTTCCCTGCGGACAAATCATCTTGGTAATGGTTCCACACCAAGACACTAAGAATGATTGCTGGAATAAAGAAGACAATATACCTGAGGAAAATCACTGGTATTCTTTTCACTTGATCGCTTCCTTTCATGGAGTTCCTTTTTCTTATACGTCAGTGCAGCGAGAATGTTTCATGCTAGAAGAATACCATTCCAACTTTCTAAATCCATATTTTACATATTTGATTGTTTACGATAAAATCCAATCAGATTCAAAAAAAGGATGTTATCTCAATGGATAAGCTATCATCGATCATTCTAGCGGCTTGGCTGCGTGTTCCCCGTTGGTTCAAGCAAGGGGTGCTCGTATCTATTACCATTTTCTTTTTTTATATGTGCTTTGTAAAGGGGCTGACTAGCTGGTACACCTTGCCGCCTGTCACTTTGCTCGCATGCGCCATTTGTTCCTTTTTCATCTGGATGGTGTGGCTAAACAGTCAAAAAAACAAGTAAAAAGGAGAATTTCATGAAAGAATCCATCTTTTATTTTGCTATCTCTTTTGTTCTTCAATGGGTTTGGTTTGGGGTTGTGCATCCAGATAGAGGCGTGACACTGCTGGATATGTTGATCTTCTCTATTTTGTTTACGGTGATGTTCTTTTTTATTGGCCGGATTTGGAGGTATCAGAAGAAAGGGCGAAGTGAGTAATGATGAAGCATTTCCTCTTTCTGTCGATGAGTGTTCGTTGTTCTATTGTTGGCGGCGGATCTTTTTGAAGGAGATATCATGCGGACGGTCTCCGCTTTTATCTTCCTTTTTCCTATTTTATTGTTTAAAACGTAAAAAGGCTGCCAAATAGATGGCAGCCCGTTTCTTACTCTTTTCATGCAAATAAATAATCAATGTTTAATCTCCGTCACGGAGTGTATGAATTAAGATTCGATCATATCAGTGTGTCATATGTGTTCCGAGTGAACCTACGTTTGAAAGTAAACGCCATGGAAGTTCTGGATAACAAGACAACGAAAGCCCTACCTCTCATTCGTCCTTACGGCTCCGAAGCCGTGCCAGTGTGAATTGTAAATCAAAACGTCTTTTTTCCATTCTTCCGCTTTTATAGGGGGGCGGTTGCAGAAGGAAAAGAATAAGTTTGTTCGCTTTGACAGCGTCTCGTTCTTATCAAGTAGAAGCTCTATTGCTTCTCATTATGTCATAGAAAAAAGAAAGTTTACTTTCTTTATTTATTTGCTATTTCAACACTTAATATAAAACTATAACACGTTCCCCCAACTTACGCAAGTGTTATAACGATAATTCTGCTGGTGTCCGGTTTCCTTCGTTCATATAACGAATGGAGGTTGGGTCAATCTTAAGGATCACTAGGTTTGGATCATCTTTTCCTTTAAACCATTTCTCCATCTCATCTGACCAAAGGCGGTCGATCAGTTCTGGATCATCAGTCAATGTGGCTTTACCTGCGATTTCTGCATATGTGTCCCCAAATCCTTCACCTGAATAACCAATGAGAATATGAACATTCGGATTTTTTTCAATCTCATCCGCTTTATGTGTTTCTTTGCTTGTTGGTGTATATAATGTCAGCCCTTCATGAAAAAAAGTCATATAGCGGGTATGCGGCTTATCTTGTTCAACAGTCGCCAATGTTCCCACTTTTTGTTCGTCTAATAAGTTCATTACCTTTTGCTTTAACTCTTCTTGTGACATGTATCTTCACTCCTTCAAAATGTCATCCGTACTCTTAGGTTTCCACGACAATCCATTCATTAAACAAAGAAATGTGTTTTTCATAAAAAGACATCTTCTAGCTGATGCTATAAAAAACGGATACATTGAAAGGGGAAATTGAATATGCATCATGAAACGATGTTCCATTTGAGTTCACTTGTTATTGCAGCAGTTGTTGTGGGCATTATCATATGGTCTGTCTCATCTGTACAGAAGAACCGGAAGAAATACTAAACAAACCGCCCAATCAAATCTGGGCGGCGTGCTATTGATCATGTATTCATAAAGGAACCGCCGTTGACATGAAGTGTCTGTCCCGTCATATAAGACGATTCGTCCGAAGCAAGCAGTACATAGCAGCCTACATGCTCCACAGGCTGTCCTGGTCTTCCCATTGGGGTCTCGGCCCCGAAGTTTTCGACACTGTCTTCATCAAATGTAGATGGAATGAGCGGCGTCCAAATTGGACCGGGTGCTACACCGTTTACCCGAATTCCATCTTTCACAAGCGACTGTGCCATAGAACGAGTAAAGCCGTTGATGGCCCCTTTTGTCGCTGTATAATCAATCAGTACCTTGTTGCCTCGATACGGGTTAATAGATGTTGTATTAATAATGGAACTTCCCGGTTTTAAATAATCGAGTGCCTTCTTCGTAAAATAAAAATAGGAATAGAAATTGGTTCTAAAGGTTTGGTGAAGCTGTTCACTAGAAATATCTTGAATACGTTCTTTCGGATGCTGTTCGGCCGCATTATTGACTAAGATGTCCAGCTGTCCAAAGGCTTCAACTGTCTTTTCTACCGCTTTCTCGCAAAAGGCTTCGTCCCCGACATCCCCTGCAATTGTTAAACATTTGACGCCTTCCTGTTCTACACGTTTTTGCGTATCCTCTGCATCCTCATGTTCATTTAAGTATACGATCGCGACATGAGCTCCTTCTTTGGCATACGCAACAGAAACGGCACGTCCAATTCCGCTGTCTCCACCTGTAATCAGCGCTACCTTACCTTTTAGCTTACCAGACCCTTTATACGATTCATCCTCATAGATCGGGGCAGGATTCATTTCTCTTTCACTGCCTGGCTGCTGATCCTGCGTTTGGCGCGGAATGCCATTTGTTAAGTATTCACGTAAATCCATGTGTAAGCTCCTCCTTGATTTGTTGATGTATCCTTTCATTACCACTTCATTTTTTCACTCAAACATCCCTATGCGTCATCGATGCGTTTTGAAAACTGACAGGTTTCAGGATGGGAAAAATCGGTTACATAAACATAAAAAAGGAGCGTTCTCACATGCTGTCAACCATTTCTAAAACCTTTAGCAGACCAAAAGGCTGGCTCGGAAGCATCGCAGGTTTTATTATGGCAAATGAAAATAAGGCACTGAATCAATGGGCGATCCAGCATTTAGATTTATCAGATGGTGAAAACATATTGGAAATAGGCTATGGCCCCGGCTATAGCATCAAACATATGCTCAAGCATTTTGACGATCTTCACATTGATGGACTAGATGCTTCTTCAACTATGAAGGAACAGGCGCATTCGCGTATAAAGAAACGATCCAAAGAGAAGCAGGTCCGGCTGTATGTCGGGAAAATTGAAAAAACGCGCCTGCCGGCGGATCAGTATGACAAAGTACTTTCTGTTAACAATTATACGATTTGGGATGACCCAAAGGCTGGCGCACTCAACCTTTATCACACCTTGAAGCCGGGCGGAACACTCGTCATTGTGATGCAACCAAGAGAAAAAGGAGCGGACGCCAATCGAACAAAAGAAATGAGCGAAAGCATCCTCAATGACTTAGAATTTGCTGGATTTGATCAGTTTTCTGTTGAATATGAGGAGATTCGTCCCACCCTTGCTGTCTGTGTCACAGCAAAAAAGCCGAGAAGCGAATAAGCTCTCGGCTTTTTTCTTACCATTTTGCCTCTTTGACAAATTGATAAAAAAGTTGATGTAATTTCTGTTCAATCTCTTCCTTTGTTCCTTGTTCATAAAGTGCCATGCTTTCTTCGCTTTCAATGATGGATGAACTGATCAGGCTAAACATTTCAGCCCCTTCTTTGCCAAGCTCTAGCGGCGCCAGCATGAGGAGCATTCTGGACATAAGCTGCTGCCCGCCATCCATGCTTTTGATCTCGTATGCCTCATCAAGATCATAGATATGAAAGACCGGTTTCTTAATGAGATCATGCTTTAAGTGAAAAAGAGCAAACTCGGTTCCTGGAATGCCTAAACCACCTTGCTGCTCACGCTCAAGCAAACCGGCTGTCACTTCGTCTGCACGTTCTAAATAGCCTTGACTTTCAACCTGACGCATCAGCTCTCTCATTGTTGACTCATGCTGCTCTGTCGTCTTCTTTTTTTCGATTGTAAAATGGGACAAGATGCTGCGAATCACTGACATATAATTCGTGATTTGCTCTGCCATTCCTATCATATCAACCGTTTCCTCCACCGATTCTTTTGCAGATTCCTGCGCTCTTTTTTTCTCAATCAGATAAGGAATTTTTCGTTTAATATGAGACTTGACCCGCACTGCGTCATCCTCGTTTAAGAGCGGGCTGACCATAATGTAATCAATATGCTCATAGGGGATCGGCACGGTTGATACGATCATGTCATAGCTCGCAGCGTCGATTTCCTTTAGCTCCATTAAGGAAGATAGATCGAATTTGGCGATCTCAGGCAATTCTTTTTTTAATCGTGATGCGAGCATTTTTGACGAACCGATACCGCTTGAGCAAACGACCAATGCATGAATCTTGGTTTCTTCTTTTTTAATTTCAAGCACCGAACCAAAATGAAGCACGATAAAGGCAATTTCATCCTCTGGAAATTCGATCTCAGGAAAGAAGCGCTCCACACCTTCTTCAATCGCCATGAACAGCAAGAAGTAGTCTTTTTTTATTTGTTGTGTGAGCGGATTATAAATCCGCATCTTTTCTTTTAAACGATTCATAGCTGGTTCAAGATGAGACACGAGTCCCTCATACAATGAATCGTTTTCATTTAAATGATAGCCTGTTTTATGAGAAATAAAGTCAATGAGTTTCTTCGTTCTCAGCGCGATATCTAACTCAATCTCATCAATGCGGTATTCTGCCGTAAAGCTTCGATTTGCACTGCGCAAATGGATGGTCATGTATCCAACTTCAGCTTCAGGAATCTCTACATTAAACATGCGTTCTAATGCTCGTGCGATTCTGAGTGAAGATTCAAATTCCTTCGTCCGCTTTAATTCAAGCAATTCTTCCTCTTCCATCCGAATGGTTTCACCGATTTGAATGCGTTCAATGGCATAGGTTAAGTGAACGACAAGTGCAATATAGGCACTATCTGACAACGAGAGAGAGAGTCTGTTTTTCAAATGAAAGAGCAGCCTTTCTACCTTGAGCAGCTGTCCTCGACTGACTACCCCAAACACCTTTTCAGTCGCTTTCGTTCGATGTTTAATATTCATCTCAATCGTTTCGAGAAATAATTGAATGTCGAGACGGTCAACGATCAGGTTCCCGACAATTTTTCGTTTGGCTTCCTCCGGCCCTTTTAATTCAATGCCGTACCCACGCTTGCGGATAAGCAGTAAACCGTAAGGAGCGATCCAGTCCGTCAGTTCATCTAAGTCGTAGCTGATGGTCGCATTTGTGACCTGCAAGTCGGCTGCAAGTGTATATAATTTCACCGGTTCTTTTGCTTCAAGCAGGGCACACAGGATTAAGAGCTTCCGTTCATCAGAACTATATTCAATTTGATCTTCATTTGAAATATGAGACAGAAGCCGCTGTTTGTCTTCCTGTTCACCGACCGCCTTCAAGCCCTTCCCCGGCTGTTTATCAAGTGATAGGTTGTAATTCTTTAAAATAGGTTTAATGGATTTAAGTTCTCTATGAATGGTTCTTGTACTTACCTGGACAGAATCGGCGATCTCACGAATGGTGACATAACGATTTTGCTGAATCATATATTTGATCACTTTCTGTTCTCGTGCCGTTATGTACATGAAATGCCTCCTTCTGCTTAAATAGGTCTATTGTCACACTTTAATATAAAACGCTTTCACTGATCGATGCAACCTGAAGTTGATCTAAATTTGGCACACAGGCTGTGACAAAATGAAAGACTCACACGTTTCTCCAAAAGGAAGGTCCATAATCCTTTTGATGAAATTGAATCGTTTGTTCATGAAATGGCAGTGTGCCCCCGACCTTTAATGAATAGGTAGGATTATAGACGGGAGAGCCAAAGCAATACTCCATCGTCCCTTCCTCCGGCCGAAACATGACGGTTCGCATCGTCCCAAACAGCTCTTCATAATTGTGCACAGTCAGACCAGCAGGGTATTCTGCCTGAAATAGTTCCGTCAGAGACTCGCTTGACGGCTGTTCTTCTAAAGCTTGAATTAACATGTCGTACCTGACAACAGAATGATGTTTCGTCAACCCTTTTGCCGTGTGATCAGCGAGCGGATGGTTCGTAGCCGCAATAAATCCACGCTCCGGCCTTCTCACCTTTTTTTGCCCATCAATCATTTCAATCACAGCCGCCTCTCCCTTCCGGTCAGCAAGCATGAGGTGAACATTAGACGCGACGGGCATTTCCTGTACCAAACGGACGGCATCCTCCACCGTTTTACAGGACTCTAGCACAGCACGAATGACATGATATACTTGCAAGCCAGCAACAGCCGGCGGCTTTAAGCCTGGTTCGTTGCCAACAGGCGGACCGCATGCAGAAAATGTTACCGATAGACCATGCTCATTCATCCCATCCGATCGACCAAATAAGATTAATGATGAGCCTGTATGGACTGCTGAGCCCTTCACATGCGTAGATACAAGACGCATATCATCAAACAGCGGAGAAAAATCATAGTTGCGCAGCATCACCGTCTGTTGATTGGCAGCCTCATTCCCCTGCATCACACAATGGGAACAGCCTGGCTGAAGATGCGAAGAATAGAAAAAGGTCAAATCGCTTTCATCTATTTGCATTTCATCACAAAATCCCGAGAGCTCTTCTTCTAACTGAGGAAGAAACGGTCGAATCAGCTGCTTTGTTTCCTTCACAGCCTCTTTTGATAACGGTTCTGATTGAATGTATTGTTTCTTAAGCAAAGGGCGTTCCTTCAGCCAAATAGCCTGCTGCTTTCCTACCTCATAAGCTGTTCCTTTCAATTCATGAAAATACGCACTCATCTCCTGCATGCATCCACCTCTTTTGTCTTAGTTTCTTTTATCATATCGAAACAGCCCTTCATTTAAAAGAATGAAAAAAACTGTAATCCCGCGGGATCACAGCTGTTTGCAGGATTTTTGAAACAGCGCTTCTGCCATTGCTTCATATCCTTTGTGGTTCGGATGAAATTGATCAATCGATAAGTATGCGCTTTGATGACCTTCAAATACACCGTAAATATCCACCACTTCTACATGTGGATTCGCAGCAAGCTGGCGAAGGTGATGGTTGTATTGCTTCAGCCATCTCTCGGCGATCGGAATCTCAGGAAAAGGATTATATAAATTCAATAAATATACGCAGTATGGTTGATGCTGCCCTCTTTTTATCAGGGCGATTTCTTGAACCATTTTGCTAAAATTCGCCTGACAATGCATAGACGCTTGCAGCAGTTTCTTTTCATCTTCACCTTTTTCATACTGCAGAACAGCTTGAACAAGATCATTCCCGCAGCCTGTGATGGTGATGATGTCAGCATGAGCAATCGCCCGCCTTACATCAGACCGCTGAAAAAGCTGCAAGATCTCTTCCGTTGTTAACCCTGATTTCGCAAATACGGACAGTTTCACCGGTATATGCAACTTCTTTTCAAGCTTCGCCGCATATCGCTCCGTAAAACCGCCGCCAAATAAACGTGCCCCCACCCCAACCGTTAAGGAATCTCCAATCGCAACATAGGATCGTCCCACTCTTATCCCTCACTCTCTCCTGCCTTCTCTTATATATACGAAAAAGAAGAGCAAATGCTTGTAGCAGATGGCTTAAAGGCATCCACCTTTTTTTCAAAAACGCAGGATGAGTCGCATTTACAAACACTTTACTTGCGATATCGATCCATTTTTTGTTCAATGGGAGTAGGGTTTTTTTGCTTAAATCGCAGACTTGAAGCGTTTCAGAAAAATTTACAAACTTTTTATCTTGATTTCAAGACTTTATACCTTGACTTCAAACTATATAGTGATTACAATGAAAATATCAGTTTTTATGTAACTGTGCTTGTTACATCTTTTTCATAGCATTCCAATATGATTAAAGATGCCACATATTCAGTGTATCTTTGGGATACACTAAAAAAATCATTGAAACAGGAAGGATTGAATGAACATGGCAAAAGTTTTATACATCACTGCACATCCGCATGATGAAACAGTTTCTTACAGTATGGCTACTGCTAAAGCATTTATCGAATCTTATAAGGAAGCAAATCCAAGTGACGAGGTTGTACATATCGATTTGTACAAAGAAAACATTCCTCACATTGATGCAGATGTATTCGCTGGATGGGGCAAGCTTCAATCTGGTGCTGGCTTCGATACACTTTCAGCTGAAGAGCAAGCGAAAGTTGCTCGCCTAAACGAATTAAGCGATCAATTCGTTTCTGCTGACAAATACGTATTTGTTTCACCACTTTGGAACTTCTCATTCCCACCAGTTCTTAAAGCATACATCGACTCTGTTGCTGTAGCTGGTAAAACATTCAAATACACTGAGCAAGGTCCTGTTGGATTACTAACAGACAAAAAAGCGCTACACATCCAAGCACGTGGCGGATACTACACTGAAGGTCCTGCTGCTGAACTAGAAGCAGGTCACCGTTACCTTGGAACAATTGCAAACTTCTTCGGTATTCCTTCTTTCGAAGGTCTTATTGTTGAAGGTCACAATGCTGAGCCTGCAAAAGCAGAACAAATTAAAGCAGATGCGATCGAACGTGCAAAAGCTTTAGGTAAAACTTTCTAATTATGAACACGCAAAAAGCCAATGATCTTAACGGTCATTGGCTTTTTATTTGTTCAGTTGCAAAACCTAATTCTTTTGAAATGCCGCTGGCCGCTTTTTTGACCTGCTCAATTAAATAAGGAAGCCGTTCCTTTTGATAGCCAGCCTCAAACCCTGCAATACTAATGCCTGCTGCCACTTCTCCGTGATGATTGAAAATGGGCGCTCCAATAGCCGCAGTATAGTTTTCAAGCTCTGAATAGCTTAAGGTATATCCACGCCTGTTTGATTCTTCGATCATGTTTCGCAGGACATCTTTATCGGTAATGGTTCCGATCCCGATTTTCCCGAGCTCTACCGAATCAATATAGGCAAGTCTCTCTTCCTCTGGCAAAAAGGAGAGAATACTTCTCGCACAAGCTCCCGCATATAATGGGGATCTCCTTCCGACAGCGGTATAGAGCCGGACAGGCTGCGTTCCTTCCATTTTCTCCACATAAATGGCTTCATCTCCTTCACGAATAATGAGCTGAACAGCCTCACCTACCTCATCACGCAAGTTTTCCATAAAGGGCCTTGCAATTCTACGGATATCAAGGCGGTCTGCGACAAGCTGACCGTATTCAAGGAACATTAATCCTAATCGGTAAACACCTGAAGGATGCTTTTCTAATAACCCCATATCGGCTAACGAGTTGGCCATTCGGTGTACAGATGTTTTGGGCATGCTCGAGAGCTCAATCATGTCATTTAACGTTAATTGTTCGTGTGTGATAAAAAGCCGTAATATCTCCATTGATTTCACAACGGTTTTATTTGTGTTCTGCATGTTCCTCACCTTTTCTAAAACGAAAATGCTTCGAGTTTTAATCTTGCCGTCAGGTCCTTCATCTCTGCTTCTTGTGTGAATAAGGCTTTCTCTGCTTCTTGGCGGTCAATTTGTTGAAACGTGAGATTCGCTCCAGGCATCGCCTGCGCAATGAGCGGCAAATCGACTGTTGCCACCTCACCAATACGGGGATATCCACCTGTCGTTTGACGATCTGCGAGCAGAATAATCGGCTGGCCGTCAGGAGGAATTTGAATAGAGCCAAAAGCAACCGCTTCTGAAATCAATTCAAGTTTTTGCTTTAAACGAATCGGTTCCCCTTTCAATCTGCATCCCATACGATCAGATTGGGGAGTGACCTGATAAGACCGCTCGAAAAAAGCTTGCTGCGATTCTTCCTGAAAATGAGATAAATGTCTGCCTGCAAGCACCCGAATGACTGGTGATTTCCCGAGAGGCAAAAAATGCGCATGATTGACTGTCCAGTCTGGCGCACGTTCCCCTTTGCTTTTTAACATGTGAACGAGGCGCTCCGCCAGTGGTGACGGTTCTCCAATTGGCAGGACATCTCCTTTTTCTAGCGGACGCCCTTCTATCCCGCCTATCTTCGCTCTGACGTACGTACTTTTACTTTTCATCACCGGCTCAACATCAAATCCACCGGCTACAGCGAGGTAGGAGCGGCATCCCCTCTTACAAGGGCCAAAGGTGATCGTGCTTCCTGCTCGAATGAAGAGTGGTTTCCATAGAGGCGCTTGTTCCCCGTCAATCTCAATCTCCACATCAGCACCGGTCACGGCGATCAGCTGATCCTTCTGACATGTCAACACTGGGCCGGGCCCCATTAAAGTGATTTCCAGCACCGCTTCGTTTTCTTGATTCCCGGTGAGGATGTTGGCGATTCGGAGTGAGAGCGGGTCCATGCTGCCGCTCGTTAACACACCGTACTTCTGATAGCCTATTCTCCCTTTATCTTGAATGGTGGTGAACATTCCTGGCTTGATGACATGCATACTCAACGATCTTCCTCCTTCATGCTGAAAAATTCCTTTTCAGACAGTTGAACAAATCGAACCTCGTCCCCTGCCTTTAGTAGACTAGGTCTCTCAGCATTCGGCCGAAATAAGGACAAAGGGGTTTGTCCAATGAGCTGCCAGCCTCCGGGTGTAGATATCGGATAAACCCCTGTCTGCTTCCCTGCAATACCCACAGATCCTTTTGGAATCGACATTCTTGGTGTTTGTCTGCGCGGAGCTGCAATTTTTTCAGAAAGTCCGCCTAAAAACGGGAACCCAGGAGCAAACCCAATCATATAGACAAGATACGTCCCGGATGTGTGAATGCGTACAACTTCTTCAGGCGTCAAATCATTGATATGGGCGACTTCTTCTAAGTCAGGACCGAGCTCTCCTCCATAACATACAGGAATGTCGACGATCCGGCGCTTTGCCTGATTCCCCTCCTGCCAGTTGTCTTCAAGGAGGTTTTCAATATAGTCTTTGACCCATTCATACGGAGAGATCGAACGTTGCTTAAGCTGAGCAGATTGATACACCTTATAGGGCTCATAAAAGACGGTCACGTTTGTAAAAGCTTGAACAGCTTCCACATATCCTTCAAATGGATGCTGTTCAATACATGAAAACAGCTGCTTCACACGCTCATGAATGTCTTCACTTATATCAGTCCCGGCTTGGATGACAATGGCTGCGTCTCCTAGCGGGTGGAACGTGATCGTATCTTTTATCGTTGAAAATGTCACTCTTATGACACCTCTCTTTCTACAGGACACCGAGCTTTTGATCTCTTACATCTGTGATAAACATATGACCGGGTGCATGGGTGATCGCAATGTCTGGCTTAGTGTGCATGACGATGGCTTGCGGCGTCACACCACATGCCCAAAACACCGGAACTTCCCCTTCTTTGATCACAGATGGTTCTCCAAAGTCTGGTTGATCTACATGTTCAATGCCAATCACAGCTGGATCACCTATATGGATAGGACCGCCATGTACCGATGGGAATCTAGATGTCACCTGAACACTTCTTGTGACTTGATGCGCTGGGATCGGCCTCATACTGACAACCATCGGACCATGGAATACACCTGCCCTTTCACATGGAATGTTCGTTTGATACATTGGGACATTATGACCGTCTTCAATATGGCGGACAGGAATGTCATTCAGCATAAGTGCATGCTCAAACGTAAAGCTGCATCCGATGAGAAAGCCCACCATATCATCCTCCCAATAGGAAGAAATATCTGTTATCTCTTCTTGAAGAACCCCTTTTTTGTAAACACGGTATTTAGGGAAATCCGTTCGAATATCGGCATCAGGTGCTGAACGCCTTGGCACTGGATCACCTGGGTCGAGCACATCAAGCAAAGGGCACGAAGCCGGATTCCGCTGACAAAATAAAAGAAAATCGAAGGCCAGCTCTTTTTTGACGATCATTAAGTTGGCTTGCGCAAATCCCTCAGCAAAGCCAGCCGTTGGTCCTGTGATCTTCTGCTTACGAATCAATTCCCTTATTTGTGACGGCTCATAGGTTTGATATGCTTTCATGTGATCAGCTCCATAGTTTTGGAATTTCATTCATGATGGTATATCCGCCCATGATTGCCATGATGACAACAACAAACGCACCTGTTGCGGTCAAAAAGAATGGATGGCGATAATCACCGACAATTTCTTTTTTATAGGCAGCAATCAGCAATGTTCCGAGTGCAAGCGGCAAGATCAATGCATTGATGGCCCCAACCAAAATCAATATGTTCACAGGTCTTCCAATCGTTATAAAACAAATGGTCGAGAGCGCAATGAATCCAACGATAATGCCTCGTTGATTTTTCTCGATTTTTGGTGAGAAGGTTTTAAAGAAGGAAACGGAGGTGTATGCTGCTCCAATGACTGAGGTAATGGCAGCAGCCCACATAATAATCCCGAACATTTTATATCCAACATTTCCAGATGCTAATTGAAAAACAGACGCAGGCGGGTTCGACGGATCAATCTGTAAGCCTTTTGAGACAACTCCTAGAACGGCTAAAAATAAAGCCACACGCATCACGGATGTGATCAAAATACCGAAAATGGAACTTTTCGTCACTTGCGGCAATGCTTCCTTCCCCTTAATGCCAGCATCCAGCAGACGATGACCACCAGCAAAAACGATATAACCACCAACTGTCCCGCCGACAAGTGTGACAATGGATAACATGTCAATTTTCTCTGGCACGAAAGTTCTCATAACCGCTTCTCCAACTGGCGGTGCTGTGGAAATAGCCACATACAGCATCAGACCAATCATGACAAAACCAGCGATTTGTGTGAATCGGTCCATCGCTTTTCCTGCCTCTTTGATGACAAAAATGAGAATGGCAATGACTGCACTGACCCCAGCCCCTATGCGGGGATCGACGCCGAATATGACCTGAAAACCGAGACCTGCACCAGCGATATTTCCAATATTAAAGGCAAGACCCCCAATGACAATCAAACAGGCTAACACATATCCGAGCCCCGGCAGAACCATATTGGCAATGTCCTGTCCTCTTTTTTCCGAGACGGCAATGATACGCCATACATTTGTTTGCGCAAAAATGTCTAGTAAAATGGAAATCAAGATGACAAACCCAAAGCTAGCTGCGAGCTGCTGTGTGAACACCGTTGTTTGTGTTAAAAATCCCGGTCCAATGGCGGACGTTGCCATTAAAAAGGCTGCGCCCATCAGCATAGAACGGTTCCCTTTTGGAGCTTTCATCTGTTTGGCTTTCTCTCTTTTCATGCTGTTTCCCCCTTTGATGACGATTTATCGAAAGGCCTTGAGTTGAATAGTGGCTTCTTTTAGCTCCGCTGTAATGGTTTTTGCAAATTGAAGCGCATGACTGCCATCCCCGTGGATGCACACCGTATCTGCTTTGAGCTGAACATCTTCCCCTTGCACTGTCCGCACTTTCCCCTCTCTTACCATACGGATGACCTGCTGAACTGCCCTTTCATCCTCTTCAATAAGTGCATGAGGTTCACGGCGGGATGTCAGTGTCCCGTCTGGTTGATACGTCCGATCAGAAAAAACTTCATGTGCCACTTGAAGACCGATTCTTTCCCCTGCTGACGCAAGTTCACTGCCTGACAGCGCAAATAACACAAGGTTAGGATCAATATCATACACAGCCTTTGCAATTGATTCAGATAATTCAGTATTTTTAGCCGCCATGTTGTAAAGGGCACCATGTGGTTTGACGTGCTGCATCATGCCGCCTTCTGCTTTCAGAAAAGCTGATAGTGCACCAATTTGATAGATCACAAGATCATAGGCTTCCTCTGCTGAGATAGCGATTGGACGTCTGCCAAAACCGACTAAATCTTGCAGACCTGGATGTGCACCAATTTGAACCCCTTTATCCAGTGCCATTTTAACCGTCTTTCTCATCACAGTTGGATCTCCCGCATGAAAACCGCATGCAATATTGGCTGAGGTAACATATTCAAGAATTTGTTCATCTGAACCGATGGTGTATTGACCAAAACTTTCTCCCAAATCACAGTTAATATCCACTTGATACATAGGACCCCTCCTTGTCGTTCCGAATTGCGGAATAGAAAGTCCGAATATTCGAATTTATATTGATTATACCAACTTTGAATAGACTGCACATGAAATTGTCAGAAAATATAACAATAGAACTAGGAGAAAACAAAAAAAGTGAGAGGTCATGTCCTCTCACTTTTTCTACTCGTTTATTTAGACAGCACCCAATGTTGGATGGCTTTTGCTACCCCGTGCTCTGTATTAGGAGCCGTAATCCAATCAGCCGCTTCTTTCACAACTTCTTGTGCATTGCCCATTGCAATGCCTAATCCGGCTTCTTGAATCATCGCCATATCATTCAGACTGTCGCCAAGTGACATGACGTTGTCCATTGTGCAGCCAATGCGTTCTGCTACTTTTGCAAGAGCTGCCGCTTTGTTAATGCCTGCTGCATTGACTTCGATATTGGTTGGACTGGAATTCGTGATTTCTAGCTGTCCATTTGTTTTCAATGTATGGAGGACTTCCTCACGAACAGCATCGTCATGAATATCAAAACCAAATTTCAACCATTCGTGGTCATGAATGCGTTCAGGGAATTCTCCTCTCCACACCTTATCCACAGTAGATGCCCAGTAATCGGTTTCGTATCTGTTTTTTAGATCCCACATCATCTGAACGTGATCAGGATGCAGCAGTTCCCGTTCGATCAACTGGAAGTTTGAATCCCAAATTTCACTTCCGTTCGCTGTGACAAGATAAGAAGAGAGTTTCAGCGGCTCGACCAGCTCTCGGCATGTCATCAGCGTACGTCCTGTGCTAATCACCACATGGACCCCTTTGGCTTCTGCTTCTTTAATGGCTTGTTTATTTTCCTCAGGAATGACGTGCTCACTGTTTAACAGCGTGCCATCCATATCAATGGCAATCAATCGGATGTCTTTCTTATCAGCTTGTGTTGACAAATTGAGTACCCCACTTTGTATCATTTTTTGAATCTATCTTTATTTTAATATAAAGATGAAGATGGCACAAAGGGACGAGTTTGATCCCAAAGAAAAAAGACCTTGTGACAGGTCTTTTTTCTTCTTCTTAACGTTCACATGCGATGCCGTCTTTATCACGGTCAAGGTGTGTATTTTTTAAGTAGAGTGCTTTTGATACATAAGGCTTGTACTTCGTTTTTCCACCTTTGTTTTTCGTATTTTTGCTTTTTGCCACGCCGCCTTTATACACTTTGTTGAGTGCTTTGCAGTTTTTGTACTTGACTGTCTTTGCATCCGCTGTGTGAGTGTCAACTTGTGTAAAGCTAAGTAAAAGACCGAAAGATATGACAGCCACCATGATTTTTTTCAACATGTAAGTTCCCCCCTGTTTTTTCTCATTTTACATTTTTATCATATGTCACCACATTTTGTTTTTCAAGACGAACGAGGTAGGAATATTGGTTTTTTTGGAATTAAATGAATCTTATTGCCTATGTGGTAAAATGAGTGGGAAACCTTTCCGGTTTTGACACGTATATGAAGAGAGGAGCTTTCCACATGAAAATGAAATATACCATTCTATATGTAAACGATGTTGAAGCAAGTATTCAGTTCTACCATCATATCCTCGGTTTCCCGATTAAATTAAGAGTTGAATCCTATGTTGAGTTTGATACAGGAGAAGTGACCTTATCGATTAATTCACGCCAAGATGTGAAAGAGTCACTTGGTCTGCCTGTTCCAGAGGCAGTTAGCTCGTCACAAACGTTTGAGATTGGCTTTGTTGTGGATGATGTGAATGAAACAATTGCATCCTTGAAGGAAAAAGGAGTACCTGTCATCAAGGAACCTGCCAAGAAGCCGTGGGGACAAACGGTCAGTTATGTGTCTGATCCTGATGGACATTTCATTGAAATATGTGATGCGGTCTCCTAATAGCTGTCTGAAGGAGTGAAGCATAATGAGAAAGAAACATGCTTTTTTTGCTGGTGTTTGCTCCATGCTGTTGATTTGCAGTGCGGCGCTCATATTACAGCACCATGAATGGATTGGATTCGTCAGTGGTGGAATCTCTATTATTGCGTTCGTTGCATCTGGATTTCTTATGGGTGCATGGACCAACGGGGAAGAGGCACGAGCGGCCTATCACTCTGAAACAAAAGAACACCGGATGTTTCGTCTTGATACGGCTTTTCTTTTCATCATCTTTGCCCTTCCGCATATGGGTGCAGCACTGTTGTATGTTTTTATGTAAATAGTTGATTTGGTTCAAAGGAGTAATTAACATGGCTGTTTTTGTCTTATTCGTTGTATTTGGTTTACCTATGATCTCTTTGCTGATTGGTATTTTCGGCACATTGTTTTTAAAGAACATTTGGTTTCCTACATTGATTGTGCTGGTTGCGAGTGTGATTCTGATGTTCACCTCTATTGGTGGAAATGAATCTTTTCTCATTTGGGTCATCATCTACACAGCCTGTGCATTTCTCGGTGCGTTCATTACAAAGCGATTCCAAGTTGTTTCATAAATACTCATCAAAAAAAGAACAGTTTACACTGTTCTTTTTTTGATTAAATATCGGCACACCATAGCTCTATTTCGATTTTCAGCTCTGGCCACCCTAATGCAGTCACATAGGCAACGGTCATTGATGGATATGCCGTTTTGAAGATTGCATCCCACTGTGGGTATAGATGATCCCAATCAATTTCTTCTGTTGCCCAAATATTGACTTTGATGACGTGTTCTTCATTCAACCCTTCTGATGCAAGGATTCTCTTTATATTTTCAAACGTATTGGTGACTTGGTCGTTTAAGCTTGATGGGATCTGTCCATCCGCTCCTGTCCCTACTTGACCTGATGTCACAAATAACCCCGCACCCTTTGGCACCCTTGTGATATGACTGTAGTTGCCAACGGGTTTCGGCATACTTTCTGGGTTTTTTCTCGTGATTTTCTCCATGTAAATCCCTCACTCACTATGATTTTTCTGCGTGTTTTTCTTCCTGTAGACAGACTTCACCAATTTTTGTCTATCCTAAAAGAAAACAGCAGTGGAGTATCCGTAGCCACAAGGTAAGAACATCAATATTTTCTTTTTCATGGACGAAACACTCCTTTTTGATTGCGTGAGCAAGGTTTAAATTCATTTCATCCTACCTGATAAATGAACTACAGTCAAAAATAAACGATAACGTGTAATATCTTGATTCTTATTGCCTATTATCTAAAATCGTTCTTTTCTTGTTCATGGTTTGTTCAAATTTCTTCTATATAGTAGATCGTAATAGGAGGTAGGATACATCATGGCAAAAATAAATAAGAAAATGATTAGTCTTTGCACCGCAGCTATCAGCAGCTTATACATCACTGGTTATGCAACTACCCATCACGCGCAAGCCGTTCAAACAGCACAATCAAATACACAAACAGACGCTTCTAATAATACATCTCTCACATCAGATACTACCGCCACTCAAACAGAAGATACCACTTCAGAAACTGAACTCACGGATGGTACTTTCTCTGGTACTGGATCAAATGAGATTGGCTCTATCAGTGTATCTGTTACCATCAAACAAGGAAATATCACTTCTGTCGAGATTACGAGTGATAACACTAGATACGGACAAAGCTCCATTTCCTCATTACCCAATGAAGTGGTCATCAGACAAAGTGCTGATGTAGATACGGTGAGCGGCGCAACATTAAGTACTCAGGATTTTGAAACAGCCGTTGCTCAGGCTTTAGAGCAGGCAAAGGCATAGAGAGGAGACACCATGATGAAATGGTTAGGACAACAAAAACTCATTACTTTTCAAAAATCCATGCTGGCTATGGGAACTGTTATCAATATTCAAGTGGTTGCCTATGAAGAAGATCGACGGGCTGTTTTAGAAGACATCAACCGTGCCTTTTCCATTTTTTACGATATCGAGCATCGTTTTAGCCGTTTCCGCTCTGATTCTGAAGTCATGAAGTTAGCCAATCGTTCAAAGCAAGAGGTATTAGTCAGTGAAATGCTTTTCGATTTAACAGCCTATGCGCTAGAGTTAGCTGAATTAACAAATGGAAAGTATGATCCAACCATCGGAAAAATCATGGAACAAAAAGGATTCGATCGTTTATATACGACAGGACAAACTTTTTCATCACATGACGTTCCACATGCAGCCGTTCATTATCGTGACGTCCAGTTAAACGAGAAGAATCGGACGATCCATTTGAACAAACCGCTGATTTTGGATTTCGGTTCTATTGCAAAGGGATTTGCGTGCGATCTTGCCGCAAAAGAGCTTGAAGCATGGGAAGGCTTTATGATAAATGCTGGTGGGGATGTGTTGGTATCTGGATTTAACGAACAACAAGAAGAGTGGACAATTGGGATTCGGCATCCCATTCACAAACAGACCAACATCTCGGTCATTCAAACCACAAATTGTGCGATTTGTACATCTGGAAGCTATGAACGGATCAGTCGTTATGATCCTCATACGCACCATTTGATACACCCTCAAACGAAACAGTCTGAACAAAGTTTGTTAAGCTGTACCGTCATTGCACCACTCGGTATGCTCGCCGATAGTCTATCCACAGCTGCTTTTTTATTAGGTCGAGAAGAGGGTTATTCATTTTTAGCCGAACATGAAATACCTGCCGTGATGGTAGATCAAACCGCTGATATGATCGTAACACCGGAGATGAAGGAGGTTCACTCATGGAATCACAACCAGCACCTATCACAAACCAAACATTTTTGAAACCATCACCCTCACTAAAAGCCTACATTCGGACACCAAAACGGTATGTCATCGCCATTCTTTTGGTCCTTTTAGCCGCCGGGAGTCTGCACGCTGGTTTTCTTAGTGGTCTCGCTACAGTTGCTACCAGCATCGGGACAGCACTAATTCTTGACTCTTTCATCTCAAGAGTGATTTGGAAAAACAATAAATACACAGTCCCTGATGGAGCTCTGCTCACAGGGCTGATTATTGGCATTGTTCTAAGTCCAGCTACTTCTTTTGCTGTTTCTGTTTTCACAGCCGCAGCAGCCATTTTATCTAAGCATGTCATCACTTATCAAAAGAAACCAATTTTGAATCCAGCTGCGTTTGGTTTATGGCTCTCAGTCATTTTATTTTCTTCCAATCAAAGCTGGTGGGGCGGTATGTCTCTTCTACCTTGGTGGACCCTATTCCTTGTGGTGATCGGCGGTTATTTGGTGACCAACCGCGTACAAAAATTCCCGCAAGTTTTCGCCTTTCTAGCAGCATACGGCCTGATCCACCTCATATTGGGATTCATTGGCTTAACGGATGCTTCATCTGCTTTTATTACACCCTACTTAAATGCTGTCTTGTTTCTTGCGTTCTTTATGTTGACTGATCCACCTACTTCACCAGCAAAGAATCGTGATCAAATCATCTTTGGTATCATCTGTGCTGTCGTTTCGTGTGTGGACTTCTATTTATTTAACAGCTTATCTTACTTACTCACAGGGCTTTTATGTGCCAATGCCTGGAAAGCCTATCGAACGTACCAAACAAATCAAAAGCGACGGGTAATACGGACGAAAATCGTCTAAATAAAAAAACGGACATCGACTTCTCGACGTCCGTTTGACCATACCTTATAAACGATAACGTGCAATATCTTGATTCAATCGCATGCTTAGCTCATTGAGCCTTTCTGCTGCCTTCGCCACATTGGAGATGGCGGTGACTTGTTCGTCTGTAGATGCAGTGATTTCTTCAATCGCTGCGGCATTTTCTTGAGAAATATGGGCTGCACCATGCATCGCTTTTGTGATGAGGTCGTTTTGTTCCAGTAATGTGTTCAGCTCTTTTGCCATCGCATTTGTTTCAACGATGGTTTGTGAAATCGATGTAGAGATGGAATTGAATTCTTGTTCTGTTGCGTGAACCGCTTCATCAAGCTCGGCAAAACGATCCATTGTTTTGGACATCATGCCAGCTGTAGCCGTCGTTTCTTCTTTAATGCCTTGAATCATCTGCTGGATTTGAACGGCTGATTGCTTTGTCTGTTCAGCTAAATTCCGCACTTCACTCGCCACAACCGAGAATCCTTTGCCATGCTCTCCTGCACGAGCTGCTTCAATGCTCGCATTCAGGGCCAGTAAGTTCGTTTCATTTGAAATGCTTTCAATGGTATCTGTGATTTGAGAAATATCTTGTACTTTTGTACTTAACTGCTCAATCCCTGATCGAATGCCTTGAGATGCCTGAATGGATTGCTCATTTGATTGTTTTAATTGCTGGACAATTTGCTGACCCTGCTCGGAAGATTGGTTCGACTGGTCTGAAATTCGTTTGATCTGGTCGCTTTGTTCTTTGACGTTTTCAATGGATTGATTGAACTGAGTCATTTGTTGATTGGCTACCTCAAGGTCTGATGCTTGATGAAGTGTCCCAGTTGAGATATCCCCAATCGCTCGGCCAATTTCTTCACTGCTAGCGGATGTTTCTTCAGAGATGGCGGATAGATCTGTCGCAGATTCGACGAGCTGGCTGCTCGTTTCCTGCAAACCGCTCACAAGTGCTCTAAGCTCTCCTGACATATGATTAAAGCCTTTTGCCAACTGCCCAATTTCATCCGAGGTTTCTTTTAAGCTGGTGCGTTCAATATTGCCCGCCGCAATTTCTTTTGAAGCAGCCGTAACTTGCTTGAGCAGTCTCACTTTTCCTCGGGCTGCCAAATAAAAGACACCCATACTTAAAAGAGCGACACCTGCTGTAATGAGAATAATATAGAGCTTCATCTGCTCTAGTTCTTTATAAAATTCATCCTGAAATACGGCGATTCCTATACTCCAATTCCACGGTGTAAACTGGTTCATATAAGCGAGTTTTTGCTTTTCTTCCCCCGTGGCATCGTCTTTATCCATATAGGTGATATAGTGTGCATCCTCGCCTTTTGCTGTAGCGCCAGCGACCATTTTTTGACGATTTGTCGTGTTATCTGGGATGACACCGATGTCGTTAACCGGATGAACCTGTGATGAATAATCGGCTCCATATGCGACAAGGTAGCCTTTATTTTTATAGATAAAATCTGATTTTTGAAATTGATACCCTTTGCCGTTGTCATTTTTAGGCCCGCTCAAGTAAATACGGGCTTGTTCCTGCGCCTGTTCAAGCGTCAGTTCTTTGTTCTCCACACGGTCGTTCAATTGTTCAAGAGTGGCCATCGCTCCATTTACGATGTGTTTTAAATCTGCTTTCCCTGCATCAATTAAGACATTTTTCGCTAAAAAATACCCCGTTGTTCCTACAAGTCCGCCTGTTAAAATTGTAATAACGATAATGGCTGACATCAATTGAAAAAAGACACTTCTTGAAGCAAACGCTTTCTTTTTCATGTTCTAATTCCCCCTTACTACATATATCGTCTCATGCAGGGGAAAGTATTAAAAAAGTCATAGAAAAAAATCCCTTTCACGTTAGAAAGGGATTTTTTGATTATCGCTCGGTTTCTTTGAGGATGGCTTGATAGAGATCGTCTTCAGGTTTGAGTCCACATACCTCTTGAAGCACACCTTCAATTCCTTTTTCTTTCCTTAATGCCTGCAAGCGAACCGCTTCTTCGTCTTCTGCAAAGTCGTAAGCCAAAGCAGCAGCGATCCCTTTGATTAAGTACACTGGCTGCTTGATCTTTTTCGCTGGACCGATTAAACGGTCATCTGCTCCCAGCTTTCTAAGAGGAGAGCGTGCGACACGAGTCACTTCATCGGAAATAAACGCATTTTCAAATCGCTTGATGATTTTTTGAATATACGCATCATGTTCTTCTTTTCGGAAGCCATACGCGTCAATTAAATAACTGCCCGTTTCATGAAGGGCACCTTCGACAACTTGACGAATGTCTGGTGTATCAACAGCTTCTTTAATGGTTTTTACGCCTTGCTGATACCCGACATAAGCCGCTAGTGCATGTCCTGTATTGACGGTGAAAAGCTTCCGTTCAATATACGGCGTCAAATCTTGGACAAAGGTCGCTCCGTCAATTTGCGGAACATCTCCAATAAAGCCCGTCTCATCAATGACCCACTCGAAAAATGGTTCAACTGACACTTTGAGAATGTCCTCATGGTGCTGAATCGGAACAATGCGATCAACCGCAGCGTTTGGAAAACCCACGGTTTGTGATATCGCTGCTTGCTCATCTACTGTTAAATGAGAGAACACCGCTTCTTTTAAATGAGCACTTCCCCCAATCATATTTTCACATGCCACGATGTTGATGATATGGTCAGGCTTTTTTTGTTTTAATCCTTCAGCAATCGATGAGGCAATGATCTTCAATACGGCTGGTCCAACAGCTGTTGTAATCAAATTGGCTGTGGCAACGGCCTCTGTTAATGCTGCTGGATTTTGCGAAGAATTGATCGCTGATACGGGCCCGACTACTTCTTGCTTCTGCCCTGGCGCTGCGAGTTCAACCGTGTATTCTCCTCTTTCATTCAGCTCATTGATGACCGCTTCATTCACATCGGTAAAGACAAGCTCAAAGCCTGATGTCTTTAACAAAGAACCGATAAACCCTCTGCCAATATTCCCTGCTCCAAAATGAAGTGCCTTCATGTTAGTTCACCTCGTTAAAGATGGCGATCAGTTCATCCTGATCCTTTGCATGAATGATCCGTTCTACATTTTCTTCTTCTGAACAGACAATCGCAATTTGAGACAGAATATCAAGATGCTCGTTGTTTTTCCCAGCGATCCCAAAGACGACTTTCGCCACATTTCCTTCACCATATTCAACACCATCTGGAATTTGGATAATCGAAATCCCTGAATGAAGGACTGCCGCTTTCGCATCCTCTGTTCCATGAGGGATTGCAATGCCGTTCCCCATAAATGTAGAAGAGATCTCTTCTCTTTCAAACATTTTGTCGACATAATCACTTGTGACATAGCCGTTTGCTACGAGGACTTCGCCTGCTTTTTTGATGGCCTCTTCTTTAGAACCTGCTTGTTCGTTTAGAAAGATATTGTCTTTAGAAAGTACTTGTTTCATACATGATCACACACCTTTTTTAGAATAAAAATCAGGAAAACAACCAAAACGGGGAGTTCAATTAGGAAAAATTGGACTCAACCCGTTTCGTCATGTTATTTTTTCAATTTCTCAATCAGCTCATCATATTTCGGGCTGTTTAAGAAATTATCCACTGAGATATGCACAGCGCCTGGCAGCTTTGCCTTGGCTCTGTCTGTTAAATCTTTATGAGTAAAGACCACATCCGCATCGTCTGGGATGTTGCTGATAGAAGTGTTTGTCACATCGATATCAAGCTCTGCCTTTTTCACTTTGTTTTTCAGAATGGACGCACCCATTGCACTTGAACCCATCCCTGCATCGCAGGCAAAGATGATTTTGTTCACGTCATCTGGATTGACATCACTTGGAGATGCTGCTTGCTCGTTTGCTTGAGCGTCTTCTTTTTGTGCCGTAAGAGCAGCGGCTGCTGCACTTTTCTTGCCTTTCATGTCCTGCATCTTTTCTGTTGCTGCTGTTAAATCTTCGTCAACTTCTTTAGATGCTTTCAAAATGACCGATGCGACAAGGAACGATACGATAGCTGCTACGACAACACCTGCTAAAACGGCAAGGTGACCGCCTTTTGGAGACATCAGCATAAGCGCAATAATACTTCCTGGTGACGGCACAGCTTTTAATCCTGCATTTAATAATGTGAACGTCAGGACACCACTTGCTCCCCCTGCAATGACAGCCAAAATAAGTTTTGGTTTCATTAAGATGTACGGGAAGTAAATTTCATGGATTCCTCCTAAGAACTGAATGACAATGGCACCTGGTGCAGACTGTTTCGCATTTCCTTTTCCAAAGAACATATACGCAAGAAGAACCCCTAAGCCTGGCCCTGGGTTTGTTTCAAGCAAGAACAGAACAGATTGCCCTGTCTTCGCTGCTTGCTCGACCCCTAACGGACCTAAAATACCTTGGTTAATCGCGTTGTTTAAGAATAATACTTTTGCAGGTTCAATGAAGATACTTGCCAGCGGTAGTAAATGAGCATTGACAATGATATCTACACCTGCCGCAAGGGCTTTATTCAGACCTAGTACCACTGGGCCGATGGCATAGAATGCAATGGCAACAAGAATGGAACCGAGGATACCTGCCGTAAAGTTATTCACAAGCATTTCAAAGCCAGATTTGATTCGGTCTTTGAACAGCTGGTCGATTTTCTTAATAAGATAACCGCCCAGCGGCCCCATGATCATGGCACCTAAAAACATTGGAATGTCTGAGCCAACAATGACCCCAATCGTAGCCGTAGCACCGAGCACTCCGCCTCGATGGTCATAGACGAGTTTACCGCCTGTGTAACCAATTAAGAGCGGCAGTAAGTAGTTAATCATCGGTCCAACGAGTGTAGCTAATTGCTCATTCGGAAGATAACCACTTGGAATGAACAAAGCTGTAATCAGTCCCCATGCAATAAATGCACCAATATTCGGCATAATCATGCCGCTTAAATAGCTTCCAAAGCGCTGTACTTTCACGCGGAATCCGCTTTTTTCCTGCATCTGTGAAAACCCCTTTCTTCTCTCCCTTTATTTCGGGCTTTATAGGTCAAAAGATATAAGAACAAGAGTCAGTGAAGCCCTTATACCTATCGTAAAACGCTTTCACTTTCCCTTCAATTGAAACTAAATGTCACTTTGTCACTTAGTGTGTGACAAAATTGAAAAATAATGTGACACCTCTCGGCATACCATAGATGATAGCGGGGTAAAAGTTAAATCTACTGTTGTTTTGGCGCAAAATTCATTGGAATTTCACAACTTTCAAATGGTCACTTCTTGTTTCCTCTACTTAAATCGAATAGGCTTATATTGATCAAACATTCAAGAAACGTCTGCGCAGACAAGACATGACACAGAAAAAGTGAACCATCTTGCTATCTGTTTCGTTTACCTTTTAGAGTGGGCGGTACAATAGAAAGAGCGGTTTTTCTGTGACTCACAGTTTACTGCCGCTTTCTTTCTGATACATGAGACATTTTCATAGGTAGAAAGGCGGTTATTCACATTGTTGAAATATAGTAAGTGGCTTTTGCTGCTCATCTTCATGTTCTCCTTCTTCATGCCAAAAGAGGCATTTGCTCATGCATATGTGGTGAGCTCAAATCCAGTGGCAAATGAAGAGCTGGATCAGCAGCCTCCTGCAGTCTCGATCACATTTAGTGAAGGAATCGAAAGTGGATTTCATGCCATTAAGGTGTTCAATGCAAAAGGGGATCGTGTAGATCAAGGAGATACGGTCATCAAAGAGCAAAAGATCATGGAAGCAGCTTTAAAAAAGAATTTACCTAAAGGAATTTACACCATTCAATGGAATGCGGTATCAGCCGATGGACACTCTGTGTCTGGCATGATTCCTTTTAGTATCGGAAAAGCGGATGGAGGATTTGATCAATTAGATCAAGGACAGTCGAGTGAATCCATCGATATGGCTTCAACCATTGACAAAGCCTTTCTGTATACGTCATTTAGCTTATTTCTTGGAACCATTTTATTTGGGCTTCTATGGTTTAAAGCGGCCATAACCGACGTTTTAGCCCGGCGAATGAAGCGACTCTTAACTGTTTCATTGATCATGATGGGCGGAGCACTCTTGTTCCAGCTGCCGATTCAAACTAAATCAGCGGCAGACGTGTCCTTTTTAGGGGCATTTCAACCATCTCTTTTACAAGAAACCATTGCGTCGACTTCAGGCGGGAGTCTGTGGATGATGCTAATGGCGTCATTTGTTCTACTGACGATCTGGACAATTGTGGCGATGAAAAAAGGAAACTTCACTTCCTTCCGGGTATGGCTGTTTCCACTGCTCATTTTCATCGTGCTCCTTTGGCTGAAAGCACAAATCGGTCATCCAGCCGCAACAGATAATAAAATACTGACAACGTCACTTGACTTCATTCATCTCATTTCTGCATCCATTTGGGTCGGCGGCTTAACAGCCATTGTCCTTCTTTTGATGAAGAAACTACCGAATGAAGATCAGCCGCTCATACGCAGCACCCTGACAGCTTTTCATCCGTGGGCACTGCTCTCGGTTGGACTGATTGTGTTTTCTGGGTTTGTGAATGCGATTTTTATTCTGCAATCATTTGATGCCCTTTTCCAATCAGCTTATGGACGCACCTTCTTAATCAAACTTGGTTTATTTATCATCATGGGTCTTCTTGGGCTCGTCCATTATTTGATGCTGAGATGGGAAAAGAAGCAGAAACGAAACGTATCTTTACGAGCAGAGTGGATCATTGGGATCGCTATTTTACTATTAACAGCCGTATTCACCAATATCCCAAGTCCTCCGCCACCTGCACCAGAGCCATTCTTTGCAGCCAATCAGGTGGAGCATCGTGACCTTGTGTCTTTGAGCATTACCCCGAATGCTCCTGGTAAAAACACGTTCGAGGTGGCATTTACGAAGAAGGATGGACAAACGATCACAGACATTCAATCTGTGACAGCTAAGATCCACAAAGTCTCCTTGTTCGGTGATGAAACGCCTAACGAATTTCAGCTGAAACGATTAAAGAATGGACACTTCTCGGCTGAAAACCTCTTACTAAATGAAAAAGGCACTTGGAAAATTAACATTCATGCGTTAACTGGTTCTTTTGACAACATCGATACGACATTCATTAGAAGAAACTAAAAGGAGTTTATATGATATGAAAAAATACGTTAAAGCTTTATTACCAATGCTTCTCGCTTCATTTTTACTGGCGATTCCTGTGAGTGCACACGTGACAGTCAAACCTGATACATCTGCGACAAATGCTTGGGAAACCTATACGTTAAAAGTACCTTCTGAAAGCGACAGTCCGACAACAAAGGTTGTCATCACGATGCCTAAAGGCGTAGAATTCCAGCAATACGAGCCAGTGCCTGGCTGGAAAACAACAACTGAAGAGAAAAACGGAAAAGTCACAAGAGTCACTTGGGAAGCAACTGGCGATGGTGTCCTTGCTGGGCAGTTCCAGCAATTCGTGTTTGTCGCAAAAAACCCTGAAAAAGCCGGCGAAGCGGCATGGGATGCGTATCAATATTATAAGGATGGAACAGTAGTTGAATGGACTGGCGACAAGGACGCTGATAAGCCTCATTCGATCACAAATATTGTTGCGTCTAATACCGTAACGGATTCACATGGGCAAGAAAAACCAAAAGAAGAAAAGGCATCTGAAACAGCCTCTGCTTCTTCTTCACCACTTGTTCTTGGTCTGTCCATTGTAGCCTTAGTTGTGGCATTGATTGCACTTGGGCTTGCTTTTAGAAAGAAATAAACCTTACATGAGCGATCGTTTTTTCAAGCGGTCGCTTTTTATTTTCCCAACCTATCATTTCCAATATAGGATTGAATAGGATACTCGTGCATGCCATAATGAGACACATGACCACCTAGGAGGCTATGAGATGAACCATCTAATCATATTTGCTCATCCCCAGCAAAGCTTAAATCAAACCCTATTAGATCTTGTTGTAAGCACTCTTTTGAACAATGGTCATGATGTGACAGTTCGTGATGTGTATGCCATTGGCTTTCCGCCAGAGCTGACAACAGCAGAAAAGGCTGCCATGAAAAATGGGCATGTGCCGGTACCGGTTCAAAGAGAGCAGAAGCTGATTCAGCAAGCCGATGTCCTCACATTTATCTTTCCAATATGGTGGACAGGCTTGCCGGCGATGCTAAAGGGTTATGTAGAGCGCGTTTTTTCAGAGGGGTTTGCGTATGAGATCAATGAAAACGGAGTGGTGAAAAATCTGCTTCGAGACAAAAAAGGGGTCATTATTAATACGCATGATGCACCGAGGACCTTTCTTGATTCAAATATGATCATCACCCCCAGCCATCAGATGACGACAGATACAGCCGCCTTCGATCTGATCGGCGTTGAGCCAGTCGAACGGCTCTTGTTCAGCAGCATGGAACAAGCATCTGCAGACGACATCCACGAGATTCTCAAAGAAACAAAAGAAACGGTGGATCAACTTTTCCCACCGGCTGTTTAACATAAAAAAGACTGCCGAGACTTCTCGGACAGTCTTTTTCACATGTTATTCATCTAAACCAATTGACACATACTTCGTTTCTAAATAAGGTTCGATGCCTTCGATGCCGCCTTCACGGCCAATACCGCTCTCTTTCATACCGCCGAAAGGTGCCTGCACAGCGGATGGTCCCCCGTCATTCCAGCCAATAATCCCGTAATCTAGATTCTCAGATATATAGAGGCCATTGCGGTAATTCTCTGTAAAGAAATAAGCCGCAAGTCCAAAAGGTGTATCGTTCGCTAATTCAATGGCTTCATCTAATGTGCTAAATGTCGTAATTGGTGCAACTGGACCAAACGTCTCTTCATGCATAATGTTCATTGAAGGGTCGACATGAGTTAGCACCGTCGGCTGAACAAAATAATACGACTTCTCCTCGTCAAAATGTGTATCGCCGCCGACAAGAACTTTCGCCCCTTTATCCACGGCATCTTGAATTTGGTCGACAATTTTATCGAAGCCTCGCTTATTGATAATCGGTCCGATGGACGTGCCTTCTTCAAACCCATTTCCTACTTTCAGCTTTTCCACTTCTTTGCTGAAGCTTTGCGCAAATGCTTCATGAATTTCTTCATGGACGATTAAGCGATTGGCACAAACACACGTCTGGCCTGCATTACGGAATTTAGATGCCACTGCTTGTTTCACAGCCAATTCAAGGTTGGCGTCCTTATCTACGATCAGCGGGGCATGACCGCCAAGTTCCATAGAAACGTGCTTCACTGTGCTCGCACTGTTTTTGATGAGATGTTTTCCAACTGGTGTTGAACCAGTAAACGTGATCTTGCGGATCAATGGACTATCTGTGAAAATTTCCCCCACTTCTTTTCCATCTCCAATCACCCATTGCAAGGCTTCCTCTGGAATTCCGGCTTCATGGCCTAATTTCACAAGCTCAATGGCCGTAAGCGGCGTGTCTTCAGCAGGTTTTACGATAAACGTACAGCCCGCCGCAAGCGCTGGTGCCGCCTTCCTTGTAATCATCGCCGCAGGGAAATTCCATGGTGTAATGGCGGCAACAGGACCGACTGGCTGTTTTGTGACAAATAGGCGTTTGTTTGTCGTATGAGACGGGATCGTTCTGCCGTAAATCCGCTTTGCTTCCTCTGCGTACCACTCAATATATCCAGCGGCATAGACAATTTCTCCTAATGCTTCTTGATACGGCTTCCCGTTTTCTTCTGTGATGATTTTTGCAAGTCTTTCTTTATGCTCGATCATGAGATCAAACCATTTGCGAATGATATTTGCACGTTCATGGGCTGACGTTTTTGCCCATGTTTTGAATGCTTTGTGTGAGCGAGTGATCGCATCTTCAATCTGTTCTTTTGTATGCTGAGCAACTGAGGCAATTTCTTCTCCGGTTGCAGGATTATACACTTTGAGTTCGTTTGTCATGCTCTATCTTCTCCTTCGTTCTTGGATTCATTACATATAGTATATACCCAATGAGTGCCCAACCTAAAAGCAAAATCCATTCAGCTGGCCATGACAAGGAAGCCGGCATCCCTGGAAAATAAAATGAAAGAAAAAGGAGACTGAGTCCAATGGCAAAAACGCCGGTCGTCCGCCAATATTTAATGCGGTATGGACGCTCAAGCTCAGGTTCTGTCTTGCGAAGTCTCATAAAGGCAATGGACACAATCAAATACCCAACGATAATGCCCACACCCCCTGCATTGACAATCCACACGAGGGCAGGTCGGCCTAGTAATGGTGCAAAAAAGGCCAATGCACCTAAGAACAAAATGGCATTTGTCGGAGTTTTATACCTCGGATGAATATACGCAAACCATTTGGAAATCATGCCTCTTTCCGCCATTGCGTAGAGGATACGGCTTGCACCAATAATAAATGCATTCCAGCTCGTCACAATGCCTGCTACACCGCCAATGACAAGCACAGTCCCAAACGCCTGATGACCAAGAAGCTGTACCATGGCATCTGCTGTTGCTAGTGATGAAGCCTCAAGCTGACCTTTTGACAATCCTGCCGCTACTCCAAAGACAATGAGCAGATAAAATACAACCGCACTCACAATGGAGATAATCAAAATTCTCCCGATGATTTTCTTCGGTGCGTTAATCTCCGCCGCTACCTGCGGGATGACATCAAACCCAACGAATAAAAAGGGAATCATCACTAACACAGCCATCAGACCGCCAACCCCGCCTTGAAACATCGGCTCAAGGTTTGCAAAATCTCCATTAAATGTAGCTCCGCCTAATAGAAGAAAACCTGTCAGGATAATGGCCACTGTGAACACCGATTGAAAAATAGCAGCAGGCTTTGCGCCAATGTAGTTGAGAGCTGTTAAAAACAGCGCACCGCCAGATCCAATCAATACCCATGTAAAGTAAACATCCCATCCTCCTATATTCCATAGGAAACCAACATGCTGTGTTGGAATGACATAGTCAATGACTGTCGGAAGTGCGACCGCTTCAAACGTAATCACGGACACATAACCGAACAATACGCCCCATGCGGAGACAAACGCTGATTTGATCCCAAATGCCCGCTGGACAAAGACGAGTCCTCCGCCTGTTTCTGGAATTGCAGAGGAAAGCTCTGCATACGTTAGTCCAATAAAGATGACGAGAATGCCCCCTATGACAAAGGCAATCACACTTCCTAAAAATCCAGCTGTTAAAATCCAATCTCCCGAAAGTACAACCCAGCCCCAGCCAAGCATTGCACCAATGGATAAAAACAGTACGTCTGACTGCGACATGGTTTTAGCCATTTGTTGTTTTTGCATACAACCATCCCCCTTTGTTGTTTAGCGTGCTGTGAAGGCGTCTTCGATAATCCCTAGTCCTTCTTGCAGCAGCTCATCTGTGATGACAAGTGGTGTTAAAAAGCGAATAATATTCCCATTGATCCCTGCCGTTAATAAGAGTAGTCCGTGCTTGTTTGCATAGGCTGCAATCGCTGCGGCTGTCTTCTTATCTGGTGTACGCGTTTTTTGATCTTCCACAATTTCAATGGCCGCCATTGCCCCTAAACGCCGGACTTCCCCGATGAATGAATACTGACTTCTCCACTCATTCGCTTTGTCCTCAATGACTTGTCCAATGTGTTCAGATCGTTCATTCAGTTGTTCTGTTTCAATAATATCAAGTACAGCCAAAGCCGCCACACAGCCTAATGGACTGCCAGCATACGTCCCCCCTAGCTCCCCTGGGTCCGCTGCATCAAGTAATTCTTTTCTGCCAACGACACCGCTCAGCGGCAGGCCAGCTGCAAGTGATTTTGACACAGTGATTAAGTCTGGCACCACATCGTAGTGTTCAATCGCAAAGTATTTCCCTGTTCTTGCGAATCCTGTTTGGATTTCATCTGCCACGAATACGATGCCATGCTGCTGACAGAATGAAGCGACGTGCTGGACAAAACGCTTCGATGGTACAATGAATCCGCCCTCCCCTTGGACTGGCTCCATCACCACACAAGCGACTGTTTCTGGTGCAACGGTTGCGACAAAGAATTGATTGAACTGATCAATGATGTATTCGTCGTAGGCTGCATCGCTTAATCCTTCAGGTTTTTGATAATAATAAGGATACGGCGCTTGATACACCTCTGACGCAAATGGTCCGAATCCAAATTTATAAGGCTTGACCTTGCTTGTCATGCTCATCGTCATATTCGTTCTTCCGTGGAACCCTCTTGTAAAAGAGACAACCGCTTGTCTTTTCGTATATTTACGGGCAATTTTCACTGCGTTTTCAACTGCTTCTGCACCTGAATTTAAGAAAATGGCTTTTTTGTCGTGGTCGCCTGGTGTGAGGTGGCATAGTTTTTCTGCCAATTCGATATAGGATTCGTACATCATGACATTAAATCCTGGGTGAATCAGGCTATCTGCCTGTGCTTTGACTGCTTCCACAACCTTTGGATGGGAGTGTCCTACATTTAATGTACCGATGGCGCCTGCAAAATCGATAAAACGATTGCCATCAATATCGAAAAGCTCGGCTCCCTTCCCTTTTGCTGCAAGATGACGGTTGCCATTACTTACGCCTCTTGCGACGTATTGATCTCTTTTCCCCTGCCATTCCTCTGTTGAAAAACGGTTTGTTGTCGTTTGACTCATTGTCATCCATCCCCTTTATGTCTTTTTTATTATTCTGAATATTTTTTGGTATGATAGAAAGTACCAATATCATTTTTTTCATGGTACCAGAGAGGATGGAATGACGTGATGCTGACAATTCAACTAGATCAAACAGGGGAAAACGGGTTTATTTATCATCAAATTTACACGAAAATTAAAGAGGAAATTTTAAACCGCAACCTGCAACCACACGATCAATTACCGTCTAAACGAGAGTTAGCAGATACTTTAAACGTCAGCGTCAATTCAGTGAATGGCGCCTATCAGCAGCTGCTTGCCGAGGGATATTTATATTCAGTTGAACGGAAAGGCTTTTTTGTGGAATCACTGGAAACATTTCATGAATCAGATCAACTGAAACCCTCTTCCCTTCCAGCTGATTTAAAAGAGAATCCGATTGAGCGAGATGACTGGTATTCCTTTTCACATATTTCTGTTGATACAGCCAATTTTCCTTTTAAAAGCTGGCTGAAAAGTGAGCAAAAAGCGATTCATCTCCACCAAGAAGCCTTTGGTGAGCTGCCGCACCCACAAGGCGTCTATGAGCTACGGGAAACGATCGCCCGGCTGATTGGACTTGCACGAGGGGTCAAATGCTACCCTGAACAGCTCATTTTAAGTGCGGGTACACAGTCACTCATTCATTCGTTATCTAGCATCCTTCCAGCTGATCAAATATATGGATTAGAAAACCCCGGCTACCGTAGACTGTATCAAATGCTGAAAAACAATCATCACCGGATTGAAACGATTGGCATTGATCGAAAAGGGGTGCGGATGAGCGATATTCAGAAGAAAGAGCCAAATGTGTTGATCATTACGCCTTCTCATCAGTTCCCAACAGGGGTGATCATGCCGATTTCCCGGCGGATACAGCTGTTAAACTGGGCAGCTGATCAGCCAGACCGCTATATCATTGAGGACGATTATGACAGTGAATTTAAGTATGGCACAGACAGCATACCGGCACTGCAGAGCCTTGACCGCTATGACAAAGTCATTTATATGGGGACCTTTTCGAAATCATTGCTGCCCGGCTTGAGGATCAGCTACATGGTGCTGCCGCAGCATTTATTAAGACGCTATAAGGAAGAACAGCACTTTTTTATTCAAACGGCCAATCTTTTTACACAATACACCCTTCTTTATTTTATAAAAGATGGCGCCTATCAGCGGCATATTAAAAGAATGAATGGGCTATATGAGGAAAAACGAAAACAGCTTATTGGAGAGCTTGACACTGTCTTTCGTGACAACGTACGAATTATCGGGGAAAATGCAGGGCTGCATTTTATCGCAGAATTCCGCTCAGATCGCACGCAGCATGAGATTTTACAACGTGCCAAAGAGCGAAAGCTAAAAATGTACGGAATGGACCGTTTCACCCTTGATGAGCATGTACCCGGTCACAAAGAAGGCTTTGTCCCGCTCGTCCTCGGTTTCTCTCATATGCGGCCAGAGGATATTAAGCCAGCGGTGAAACGCCTGTATGACTCGATTTATGGGAAATGAAACAGCTCATGTAGATGAATCGTGGCGCTCCTTTGACGGGACTAAACCCATAGAGGAGTGTTACGATCACATTCTTTCATAAACGTAATAGTTGATGTGAATATTTTTTTCTAGCAATTTCACGAGTGTTTGAAGGCTTTTTAAGTTGGTTGGCAGTAACGCAATACCATCTCCCTGTTCAACGATTTTGATCATTCCTTCAAACGAATCTAACTCAAATAGGGTTCGATCACCCAGCATACGTCTGGCCTCATGTCTTAATGGGCAAAGCTGATCACGATTCACGACCAATGAGATATCATCATCGTATATTTCTTTAGATTTTCCATACACGTTCAATGCCAAGCTCTTTACCTCTTTTAATTGATATTCCGCTTTTTCCATTTGATTAAAAGAAATAATTTGATCATACACATCCTCTGTTAACTTTTTGTTGATCGTACTTGATGAAGCAATGATAAAATCAGTGGCTTGAATATCCTCTAAAACATGCTGCTCGTATAAAACGTTAAATAGAAGCTCAGAGCATAAAACGGTCTTCTTCTTTGAAGTCAATTTTTGTTGAATGGCCTTCGTTTCTTTTAAGATTTTTTGAGCGTACTGATAAAATAAATCCCCCTGTCCTGTTGAACTGATTCCATGATGATGCCGGATAAAAAATGTTGCATCATATAAAGTTTCAAGCGCTTTGATTCTTTGAGAAATATTGGATTGCGCATACCCTAAAGCTTTAGCCGCTTGATTAATCGATTCTTTTTGATACACCTCTATAAAAATAATCAAATCATTTATATTCATCATGATCACCTATCACTTTTTGTGATAACAATAACACAAATATGTATTATTCAACTGGTTTTAAGTCGATTATGATGGCTATTGAAAGGGAGTGTTTCTATGCATGCCATGCAATATCATGTGGATCTGCCTGCGGATTATGATATGAATATCATTAGAAAAAGAGTACGAAACAATGGATGGAAAACAGATGGATATCAGGATTTATTATTTAAAGCTTATTTGATCACTGAAAAAGACAAACATAGGAGTTTACACAATGGCTATTGCCCATTGTATATTTGGAAACAATCTGAGGGGATGACGGATTTTGTGTTTAAGGGGTCATTTGATCATATTTTACGTTCTTTTGGCTGGAAACAAATCAATATTGGCATCACGTATTCCGTTCATTTAACAGATGATTTTCATCGTAGCACATTCGTTCTTGAAGAGTATGTGACGATTCATCCTACTGATTGTCTGGAAAACCTAGATATCGCTCATCTCTTTTCCCATTTTAACGACAATAAGGGTGAAGTCATCGTATATAACCCCGATAAATGGAAATGCGTCAAATATTCTTTTCTAGACTCATTGCCAGTGAATATAGAGAAGCAAATTCACACTTATGAGATTATCCATCTGTCTATGGATCATTCAATGGCCTAATTCCCTTTTACACGAGACGCATCACAAATCCCCAAGGTCACAATGCCTTGGGGATTTGTCATTTATTGATGCAAAATTCTCTTACCACCGCTCCTTGTCTACAGCTAATACGGATGACAAGAGGCCTGGAAAAGCGGTATCAATGTCGTCCTTTCTGAGAGAGTAGTAACGGTGCTTCCCGTCAATTCTCACTTTCACGATGCCTGCTTCTCTTAGTACTTTAAAGTGATGCGACAGTGTGGACTTGGCAATGTTCATATGATACGTACCGCATGTTCTCTCACCCGCTTCTGCTAAGCAGCGGACAATCTCCAGCCGAACAGGGTCAGCCAATGCTTGCAGCACAGAAATGAGTCTCATGTTTTCTTGGGTTGGATGATTTGGATTATTCATACGATAAATGTATCGTATTTTGTTCTAACATACAATCTCGTTACTCGCCTATGACATTGTAACGCGACAACCTTTGGAAACGACTATGACTCATAGACACTATTTTGAAGGGAAGAACCTTATTTGACACGTACAATATGGACTTGCTTATTCATGCTCTTATTGGCAACGAGCTTATGCGCCTGCCAATCTGTTCAGCAATTTGAGTCAAAACCACCTAGTGCAGAAGAGTTATTAGCTCTCGATCCACAGGCAGATTTATTTCAATGGGAAGAAACGATCTATGAAACAAACATAGATTGGACAAAATCATTAAATGTAACAAAACATCAGCAAGTAGGTGTCATTCAGAAAACAGCTGCCACACATTTTGAACATGGAACAGCTTCTCGGTTGAAAAAAGGAACACCTATTTACTCTGTCAAGGAGCGGGAAGATCTTTTGATCATCGAACGTAACGGACAAATCCACATATATGCCGCACATGCGGAAGGATAAAATACCTGTCATCAGATAGGTATTTTTTTAAGTTCATTTTCTTGTCATGTGCCATTGGTTTTGTTATCATAGCAAAAGTGACCACTCGGTTTCCATTGTGACCATATGGTTTTGCCGATTCGGAAAGGACTTATGAAGATGAACGAAAAGCAAGAAGAGATTTTGCGGGTATCGAAGAAATTATTTTCTCAAAAAGGCTATATGAGTGTCTCCATGCAGTCAATTGCTGATGCCTGTAAAATATCAAAAGCGTCTATTTATAAACTGTTTGATTCAAAGGAAGCTCTTCTATTGGAACTGATTAAATACAATCAGCGCAAAATGAGAGAGATTTCTCAGATCATTCATTCCGAAACGACGCTGTCCAAAAAGGAAAAATTCACAAAAAAGATTAAGCTTGAGCTTGAAGAGTTTAAAGAGAATCATAAATTTTTGAATATGCTGTCCTTTGAAGCTTTTTCACAGCATTCGCCCATCGTCATTAAGCATTTACGTGAGACACGCTCCATTATCATGCAGCGACACAGAGACATCATTTTAAGCACATATGGTGAATCTGTTGCGCCTTATGTGTGGGATCTTGTGATTGTCCTCAACGGATTAATGAGAGAATTCATCTTGATGTTGGCGATCGAGCACAAGAACATCCAATTAGAAAATGCCGCCGAAATGATCATCGGTGTGATGGATCGTGTATCAATAAAGCCTTGCTCCATTGAGCCTGTGCTAACAGATCAGCTGATGGACTCTTATTTGCTTTCCACACAGGAAGAATATGATGAAGAAAAGCTTGTCATCTCGTACTTAACAAAAATAAAACAAGAGCTTCACACACTATCAAACGGAGAAGAAAAGGACGATCTCCTCTCTGCGTTTGAACTGCTGAGTCAAGAACTGTCAAAGGACCAACCGAGAACCTTTTTAATCAGCTCATTGCTTGATTATTTAGGCAAACACAGCGTTTTATCTCAAAACGTGTCACAGCTGAAAAGCATTATTTTATAGATAAAGAAGGGATAATATGAACCAATCAACAACATCGTATAACCGGTCTGTGATTGTTGGGATTTTCCTCGTTGGGGCGTTCGTTGCGATCTTAAACCAAACGCTTCTCATTCCAGCGATCCCGCATATCATGGAAGAGTTCAATATTGATGTCAGTAAAGGCCAATGGCTGACCACAGCCTTTATGCTGACAAACGGGATTCTCATCCCAATTACGGCCTTTTTAATTGAGAAATTTTCAAGCCGTTCCTTAGTCTTAACGGCTCTTAGCATTTTTACAGCAGGTACCATTCTTGCTTCGTTCGCCACGAATTTCCCGGTGCTTCTTGCAGCACGTATCGTGCAGGCAGCCGGCGCAGGGATTTTGATGCCGCTCATGCAAACGATCTTTTTAACCATTTTCCCAAAAGAAAAACGCGGGCAAGCCATGGGTATGGTCGGACTAGTGATTTCATTCGCACCGGCGCTTGGACCAACACTTGGCGGCTGGATTGTCGATTCCTTTAGCTGGAAGTTCTTATTCTATATTGTTCTTCCAATCGGTATTATTGATCTCATTCTTGCTTTCTTCTTAATGAAAAATGTCACACAGCAAAGAGACACTCGTATCGATGTCTTATCGGTGATCCTGTCTTCCTTCGGATTTGGCGGACTGCTGTACGGATTTTCAAGTGTCGGAACGTATGGTTGGACGAGTGCAACCGTCCTGATTTCACTCATTGTCGGTGCTGTGAGCTTGTTCTTCTTTATCCTGCGTCAGTCGAATTTGAAAAGACCGATGCTTGAGTTTGGCGTCTTTAAGTTTGCGATCTTTAGCTTAACGACCTTCCTCGGTATGCTCGTCTTTGCCTTACTGATTGGAACAGAGACGATTCTGCCGCTCTATACGCAGAATGTCAGAGGGTTATCTGCCCTTGATACAGGGCTGATCTTATTGCCAGGGGCTCTCTTTATGGGATTCCTATCACCGATTATCGGACGAATTTTTGACAAAGTAGGCGGTAAAGGGCTGGCTCTAGGCGGGTTTACGATATTAGCTGTCACTTCCCTGCCATTTATGATGCTGAGCCTTGATTCATCGATTACCCTCATTACAGTGGCCTACACGCTTCGTTTAATCGGGGTTGGGATGATCATGATGCCGCTGACAACAGCCGGTATTAACTCGTTACCACCGCATTTGATTCCGCACGGGACAGCAATGAATAATACGATGAGACAAATGGGCGGCTCTATCGGGACGGCTGTGCTTGTCTCCATTATGAGCAGCTCTGCTGCCAATGCAGCATTATCCGATCCAATGAAGTCAGCCGTTCATGGCATGAATACGTCATTTATCGTGTCTGGTGCTATTGCGGTCATTGGACTCGTCCTTTCATTCTTCTTAAAAGAAAAACGTAAAAACAAAGTGATGAAGCAGGAGCTATCTTCTTCGTCCTCTTCTTCATAAAGACAAAGAGCTCGGCATATCGCCGGCTCTTTTTTCATCTATTCACACATAACGTCCTCTCCAAAAATACATTTGTTCATTCAGAGAAGAAAAACCTTGATAATTTGAAGAAAAGAGTTGATAATAGAAACTATTCAATTTGTGAGAAAATTTTTACTATAGGAGATGTATGCATTGAAGGTCGTTAAATTTGGTGGCAGTTCTCTCGCTTCTGGCAAGCAGCTGCAAAAGGTATTTGACATTGTCACAGCAGATCCAGCTCGAAAAGCAGTCGTTGTTTCCGCACCAGGAAAACGGCATTCAACGGATACGAAGGTCACCGATCTATTAATTAGCTGCGGTGAACAATATTTACGTTTAGGTGAAGCAAACGATTTACAAGAAGCTGTCATCGAGCGATATGCCTCGATTGCGGATGAGCTGGGATTAGGTCAAGACATTATTGACACCATCCGGCAAGATGTAAACACGTTATTACAGGCTGATTCTTCTCATCCTGAGCGTTATCTTGATGCGATTAAAGCAAGCGGTGAAGATAATAACGCAAAGCTGATTGCAGCCTACTTTCAGCATCAAGGGGTCGAAGCGCACTATGTGAATCCTAAAGAAGCCGGTCTATTTGTCAGCGACGAGCCTGGTCAAGCGCAAGTCCTTCCAGAATCGTATGATCATTTGTACAAATTAAGAGAACGCTCTGGCATTATTGTGTTCCCTGGCTTTTTCGGTTTTAGTCTAGCGGGTGATATCGTCACTTTTTCCCGTAGTGGATCAGACATTACCGGTTCCATTTTGGCAAATGGACTGAAGGCAGATGTGTATGAAAACTTTACGGATGTGGATGCAGTCTACGCCGTCAATCCAACGATCGTTCATGAACCAAAAGAAATCACAGAGCTGACGTATCGTGAAATGCGTGAATTGTCCTATGCGGGTTTTTCTGTATTTCATGATGAGGCACTTATTCCAGCCTTTCGGGCAGGCATTCCTGTTCAGATTAAGAACACCAATAATCCAACTGCAAAAGGCACAAAAATTGTAAATCAACGGGATCATACGAATGGCCCTGTTGTGGGAATCGCGTCAGACAATGGATTTTGCAGTATTTATATCTCTAAGTATTTGATGAACCGAGAAGTGGGCTTTGGACGTAAGGTGTTGCAAACGTTAGAGGAATATGGACTTACGTATGAACACGTGCCTTCTGGCATTGATGATATGACCATTATTTTAAGGCAGGATCAGCTGGAGGAGCAGCAGATTGAACAAGAGCTTTTAGACCGATTAAAGCTTGTGCTTGATGCAGATGAAGTGGTTCTAGAGCAGAACCTCTCGCTTATTATGGTTGTAGGAGAAGCGATGCGTCATAATGTTGGTACAACAGCAAGAGCAGCAAAAGCGCTGTCAAAAGCCAAAGTGAATATTGAAATGATCAACCAAGGCTCTTCAGAGGTGAGCATGATGTTTGGCGTCAAAGCGGCTCAAGAAAAAGAAGCCGTTCAAGCCTTATATGAGGAATTTTTCTCTATGTCCACGGTGCCTGTCTCCATTTAATCAGCAGACTGTCAGATCTCCGGATCGGCAGTCTTTTTGATCTCGCACGATTTGCGCATTAAAGTATATCTATTTCTCGTTTGATTTTGTATGATAGAGACAAATCAACTATTGTTCCGGCCATTGATCGGAGCTACAAGGAGTCCTAATCCATGCCTCGTCAACAACTATTAAAACAGTTTCGCAATTTTCATGATGCTTCTACAAGTATTTTAAACATGATGAGTCAATTCATTCATATGAATACACTGTTTATTGCTAAAAATGATCAAAACACCAATCAGATTGTGAAGGTGCTAAATCATGACGAGCAGCTTCTTGAAGAAGGGGAAGAAAATCCTTACGAGAAGACATTTTGCAAGCTGGCGGTCGATCATCGCGATACGCTGTTGATCCCTGATATCCGCTTGGACGAGCGTTCAAAAAACTTAGACGTCACGAAACAGCTGCAAGGCGGCTCATTTATTGGGGTTCCCATCGATTTTACTGATGGTACGAACTATGGAACAATTTGTGGACTTGACCTAAGGCCGCAGCAATTTACAGAAGAGCATGTTCATATGTTTGAAACGATGGCATCTTTGTTGAGTTACGTCTTAGAACTCGACCAGGCCAATCGGCAGATTCAGCAATTATCTGTACCGATCGTACCTGTTGTTGACGGTGTCGCCGTGCTCCCTCTTCTTGGTGATATCGAAGAGACACGTGCGCAGCATATTTTAGAAACCATTTTACAGGAAAGCTACAGGCTGTCGCTCTCTCATTTGGTCATTGATGTTTCAGGGACAAAACGACTCAATGAACAAAGCATTCAATACTTGGTCAGCTATGCGCAAACGTTAAGACTGTTAGGCATTTCAGCTGTTTTAACAGGAATTAAGCAAGACCTTGCGCTGAGTGCGATTCAATCGAATATTTCATTTAAAGACATCACCATTCGTAAGGATTTACCGCAGGCACTTGCTCATATCGGCTTAACGTTCTCCAAAACAGAATAAGTGATGCTACACCAAAAAGGGCTAAACCGAGTTTAGCCCTTTTTATGTGGTAGCGGCAATCGAATGATAAATGTTGTTCCCTTATGTTTTTCGCTTTTTAAATCGATATGTCCTTCGTGCAAGTCCACAAGCTGCTTGACAATCGACAAGCCAAGTCCGTATTCTCCATATGGTGTATTCGTTCTCGAAATATCCGCTTTATAAAAACGTTCCCAAATGTGTTTGACTTCTTCGGGTGCAATGCCGATTCCCGTGTCTTCTACTTCAATGATCGTTTCCCCGTTCTCTTCTTTCCCTCTCAAAGAAATACGGCCGCCTTCTGTAAATTGAATGGCGTTCTTTGTGATGTTGACGAGGATTTGAATGAGCCGGTCATAATCTGCGTATACCTTTTGTTCAGGGTGAACCTCTACCATGAGCTGATTGTTTTTCTCTTCAGCCATTCGGCTCAGCTGCTCCTTAATCACTTCAAACGTATCAATGAGTGGATAGTGAAATTTTTGAAGGGTGATTTGATTCGACCTGATTTTCTCATAATCCATATTTTCATTGACGAGACGCAGCATTCGTTTTGTCTCATCAGTGATGAGCGCATAGCATTTCTCTTTCTCTTCTGCCGGCACATCCGCAGTATTGAGCCATTCGACCAATCCTCGAATGGTCGTCAGCGGTGTTTTCAATTCGTGAGACACATCCGCAATGAATTGGCGTCTTCGTTTTTCGAGCCGGTCAATTTCCTCTCTTGACCGTTGAAGACGATTGGCCATCATATTAAAATCCTCACCTAGTGTGCCAATTTCATCAAGGTGTTTGTTTTCAAGATGAATGTTGTAGTCACCATGCGCAATTTTCTCAGTTGCCTCTCTCAATTTTTTGATACGATTCACATGGAACTTCGACAGAAACAGACTGAGAATAAAGGTAATCGTCAATGCCACAAACACGATGATATATAAATACCGGTTCATTTGAGCAATCAGCTCTTCTGCTCCTTGAATAGGAGCTATGAGCACCACCCCGCCCTTCAGCTTTCCGTCTTCCATGACAGGAAGTGCCACAAGTGATGCTTCTTGATCAAGCCGGCGCGAATCACTTCGCTTGACAATGATTTCTTCTCCTTTTGCAAGCTTGGCCCACAAATCTTTTGTGAGTAACGCTTCATGCGGTGGCATCTCTTGCTGCTGAGACAACACAGTCCCTTTTTCATCAAAGACGAAAAAACGGATTTGTCTTGTCGAAAGAATGTCTTCAAATGGACGCAAACGGAAGTTCATCTCGGCTTTCGACAGTTGTTTAAAATTCTCCAAAATTTCATTCCCATACGAACTCATTTCGTCTACCCTATTTTGATAGGCAATATCTTTTACAAAATGAGACATGAGGGTGCTGATAATAATGATGGCAATGAGCAATAACCCAAGGTGACTAATCAGCAACTGGTAAAAATATTTAATCTTCATCGAACTTATACCCTACGCCCCATACCGTATACAGAAAGGGCTTAGGTCCGTCTCCGATTTTTTGGCGCAATCGTTTAATATGAACATCAACTGTTCGTTCATCACCATAAAATTGGTATCCCCAAATTTGCTCAAGCAATTGTTCTCGTGAAAATACTTGCCGAGGATGCTGAATAAAAAAGCACAGCAGATCGTATTCCTTTGGCGTTAAATTTTCGATCCGTTTCCCCTCTAGAAACACTTCTCTCGTTTTTTTATCTAACTGAAAATGTTCGGTCTCTAGCCGTTCACCCTCTTTCGCTCCTTCTTGAGTAGATGTTGTTTGAGCAAAACGTCGTTTCACTGCTTTGATTCTTGCCATTAAGGTGAGCGGACTAAAGGGTTTTGTCACATAATCATCTGCCCCAAGATCGAAGCCCAGCACCTGATCAGATTCCGTTTCCTTTGCTGTCAGCATAATAATCGGAACATCACTGATCTGCCGTACTTTTTGACAAATGGTCAGACCATCCATTGAAGGAAGCATGACATCTAAGATGAGCAGATCCCAGTCCTCCTCTTGCTTAAATCGATTCAATCCTTCTAATCCATCATGGACAAATTCCGCTTGAAATCCTTCTCGTTGAAAAAACATATCCGTCATTGTACAAACACTCTGGTTATCTTCAATCATTAATATTTTCATCATCAGCCTCCGCTGTTGCCTTTGTTTTTCTATATGTAGCTTTATTTTACATGTTCCTTCTCAAATCTCAATTGGATTGATACGATTTCATGAACTTATCATGCTTTGGTCATCTTTTATTCATACTTTTTGATGGAGTTGTATGTCGAGGTGAGCCTCATTGATTTTTGTTATGAAAAAAAACTCATCTTATTGATGAGCTTTTTTCCTTGTCATGCCAGCAGTTGCAAGTAAGCAGCGTCTTTCCCCTCTTCAACCGCCTGTAAAAGCTGCTTTGCCTGTGATGTGCTGGTGACGCTGCTTAACTTTTGTATGATGTCTTCTGTCGATAACGCACAGCCTGGTGCTCCCCGAGGGATATCGACCCGTTTGCTGATGGTGGTGCCGTCAGATAAGGTGAGCTTTACAATCGTAAATCGTCCTTTTGGCACTGCGTCTGGATGGGGTTCTATCGTTTGATCATATACTCTATTTACCCGCTTCATCCATGTCCGCAGCTCTGGTGAAATGGCTTTTTTCGTAAAAGCATCCAGTGATAAAGGTTGTCCAAACACCGCTAGTGCGATGACATACTCGACACTAAATCGTCCCTCTTCTCCCGTCAAAGGTGTCCGCTCCGTGAGTGCGGCATCTCCGCCAGGCGGAAACATGACGTCGACCTGTTCGATCTTCCCCTGTAAGGAAGAGTGTTCTTGTACTAATGACTCGATCGCATCAGCTGCATGATGCGCCGCTGAACAGAACGGATACACTTTAAACCATAGACCTGGCGACACGATACGCCACGCAGTGCCATAGTCTTCTAGCAAACATCTTTCCGCTAGTTTCTGATCCCCATAGAGAGAAAAGAAGCCCAGCTCTCCATCCAGAAGCGATTCACTCCCGCCAAAACCTGAGCAAGCTAAATCTATGGACCATACGGCTGTTTTAGCGGCGAGGCCAGCTTGTAATGGTTTCATATCAGTCCCAAACTGCTTTCGCATTCCAGCTGATTGCGCACCTGCAAAGCCGATCGCTTTCGCCAGCTCTTTCTGTGAAACTTGTTTCAAATAACCAATCGCACAGACTGCTGCAATGGCTCCGAGAGTTCCGGTATTATGCCAGCCCCGCTCATAGTGCGACTTGCCGATGGATTCACCTAGCCTTGCCATTACTTCGACGCCAGTAATGTAGGCTGCTAGAAATCGATCACTGTACGCCTCCCCGTTGGTCAGCTGGGAAAGCAAGGCCGGGATGATGACCGCACTTGGGTGTCCTCTCACATCAGAATGCACATCATCATAATCAAGGGCGTGAATCAGGTAGCCATTTAGCATGGCCGCGGATTGACGGCTGACCTTCTTCCCTTGTCCAATGACAGGAATTTGAGCCGCGCCGCCTTCTTGTTCCACCAGCGCCATGAGCTTCTGAATCCCTTCATCCTCTTTTGCAGCAAGCGCTGCTGCCGCAGCGTCTAACAGACCGTTTCGAGCCATTTGAACGGCCTGTTGATCTTGCAACGGATCAGCAGAGAGCACTGCCTCTGCGAGCTGTTTCGTTAGTTCCATGATCTTGACTCCAATGCCCGAACCGCAAGCTCGGCAAAGAAGGCAGCGGCAACAGGGAGTGCGTCTTCATTTAACGTAAAGGCAGGGTGATGCCATTCCTCGGTACCGCTCGTCCCCATCCAGACGAAAAAGCCTGAAATGTGCTCTTGGTAAAGGGCAAAGTCTTCTCCGCCTGGTGACTGTTCTGCCTCCACTACTGCGAGATCAAGCGCTCCTGCCGTTTCTTCCACAACCTTTGTCAAACGCTCGTCATTCATCACAGAAGGTAAATACGGATGCCATTTCACTTCTGCCTTTGCGCCAAATCCTTCTGCGATACCGCTCACGATCTGTTTCATGAGATCTGGAATCATCGCTCTCACTTCAGGTTCAAACGTCCGAACGGTCCCTTCCATCTCGACGCGATCAGGTATCACATTCCATGATGTGCCGCCTTGAATACGTGTGATGCTGACAACCGCATGATGCAAAGAACTAATGCGGCGGCTGACAATTTGCTGTAGGGCGCTTGTGATCTGACCGCTGATGGCAATCGGATCAATTGTGTGATTTGGAATTCCAGCATGACCACCCGTTCCTTGAATGTCGATTTCAAACCGATCGACACTCGCCATTAACGCTTTTTCTCTTATCCCGATGGTGCCAACTGGCAGGTTAGGTTTATTGTGCATACCAAATATCGCATCGACTCCATTTAAGACGCCTGCCTCTATGACGTGTTTCGCTCCTTGCGCCACTTCCTCAGCCGGCTGGAACAAAATGCGCACTGTTCCCTTGAGCTCATGTTTCCGTTCTTTTAATAGGACGGCCGCACCAAAAATCGAAGCGGTATGGAAATCATGACCGCATGCATGCATTTTCCCCTGTATCTTTGAAGAAAATGGTTCGCCAGATGCTTCTTCAATTGGAAGTGCGTCAATATCGGCTCTCAGAGCAATCGTTGGTCCCTCTTGTTCTCCTTTGATTTCACAAACGACCCCGGTTTGAAGATCTGGGAAATCGAGCACTGTGATCCCTTCCTCTTCTAACCAGCCTCGTAGTTTTTTTGTCGTTTCATACTCTTCAAATGCTAGCTCTGGATGCTCATGAAGCGCTCGGCGTATGTTAATTAAACGTTTGTTTAAAGCTTCATTTTCTATTGATTTCACTGATACTCACCCCTCTAAAGAGTAAAAAGCAGCTTATGCTTCTTCAGCCGCTGCTTCTTTTTGGATAAATCGTTTTGTTCGTTCATTCTTCGTTTCGTCAAATAGTTCGGTTGGCGTTCCCTGTTCAATGATATGACCATCTGCCATAAAAATCACATGATCTGCTACTTCTCTTGCAAACGCCATTTCATGTGTCACGATGATCATCGTTGTTTCTTGAATGGCAATGGATTTAATGACTTGAAGCACACCTGAAACAAGTTCTGGGTCAAGTGCTGATGTTGGTTCATCCAGCAGAATCGCATGTGGATCGACCGCTAACGCACGGGCAATCCCGATTCGCTGCTGTTGACCGCCGGATAGTGTAACCGGATAGCTGTCAGCTTTTTGTTCTAGCCCTACTTGTTTCAATAGCTCCATACCGATCTCATTTGCCTGCTGTTTTGTCATTTTTTTCGTCACAAGCAGTGACTCTGTAATGTTTTGCAGGGCTGTTTTGTTTTTGAATAAATTATAGTTTTGAAACACCATGGCCGTTTGCTGACGCAGGTGATGGGCTTCTTTACGTGTATATTTAGACGCATTCAGCTTCGCATCGCCAATTTCAATCGTACCTTCATCTGGCGTTTCTAATAGATTTAGACAGCGCAGCAATGTTGATTTACCGGAGCCAGAAGGTCCGATAATGGCCACAACCTGCCCTTTTTGCACGTCAAGATTAATTCCGTCTAAGACGACAAGGTCGCCGAATGATTTTTTCAAATTGGTGAGCTTGATCATGTCCACACCTCCTTAATTCCGGTAAGGTTTGCTGATTTTTCGTTCAAATAGGTCTTGTAGGAAACTATAAATGATGGTGAGTACCCAATACACAATGCCAACCGCTAAATACGTTTCAAAGTACTTATAGTTGGCCGATGCAATCATTTTCCCTTGCGCAAACATTTCTGCCACCCCAATGGTAAAGGCAAGCGATGTTTCTTTTAAAAGTCCAATAAAGGTATTCCCCGTCGCTGGAATGGCATTTCTGACGGCCTGCGGGAAAATAATTCTGACGTAAGACTGCCATCTTGTCATGCCGACAGATAAACAGGCCTCAAGCTGCCCTTCATCCACTGAATTAAGAGCCGCTCTAAAAATTTCTGCTAAGTACGCTGAGTTTTTAATACTTAAACCGATAATGACCGCTGTTAAGGCATCCATTGAGGTCATCGCAGGGAATAGCTGCGGAAGACCAAAATAAATGAGAAAGAGCTGAACCAAAGTTGGAACCGCTCTGAAAAAAGAAATATACAGCTTGGCAAATTGGTATAAGACAGGTATCCGGTTTTTCGTTATAAGCGCGAATACCACACCAATGATAATGGCAAATACCATGGAGACAATCGCCATGAAGATCGTTATCGGCAAGTATTGAATCAAGGTTGGAAAAACCGTCACCATATACTGCCAATCAATGTGATTCATGTCTGCTTTTCACCGCCGCTGTTGTTATTTTTTAATTGGAACTGTGACATCATCTTTGAAATATTTTTCAGACAATTTCTTCAGTGTTCCGTCTTCTCTTAATTCTTTGATCGCTTGATTGAATTCTTCTCTTAGCTTGTCGTGCTTTTCATCTTTGGCAAATGGGTAGCCGACTTCTTCATATACGATTGGGTTGCCGACGATTTTGAGTGGAAGTCCTGTTTTTTCAATTTGAGCTAACAAGACACTGCGTCCGTTGACGTAAGCATCTACACGGCCATTTGCCACTTCATTTAAGACACCGTCTTGTGTTTCATATGTTTTGATGTTGATTTTCTTGTCTGGGTCTTTGCTCTCTAGGTTTTTGGCATGGTTTGAGCCAAGAACAGCCGCCACCGTTTTTCCTTTTAAGTCGTCAAGTCCTTTAATGTCCTTGTTGTCCTTCTTGACAATGATTTGTGTTCCTGCGTATGCATACGTATCTGTAAAGTTGAACGTTTGTTTACGCTCATCTGTAATCGCAACTTGGTTTGATACGGTATCCAGCTTACCAGATGTCAGCTGGCCCATCAGCCCGCTGAATTCACTCAGCTGCCAGTCTAGTTTGTAGCCTAGCTTTTTCGCAATGGCTTCTGTGACCTCGACATCAAATCCTACTAGTTTGCCGTTTTCTTTATAAGCAAATGGATAGCTTTGGCCTGTAGCGCCCACTTTAAGCACTTTCTCGTCTTTGCCTTCACTCTGATTACCCCCGCCGCATGCTGCTAACACCGCAAGCATTGCCGCAAATAAAACAACTAGCCACTTTTTGTTTTTCATGTTCGTACACCCTTCTTTCCTCTTATGGTTGTGTAATATCTGATCGTAATTGTTTTTTAAAATAAATGGTGATATGGCCTTTGCCTAGATCCTTTTCACCTGCTCTGACATAGCCTTTACGCTCATACATGTCCATGAGCCACGGATGCTTATCAGCTGTCCCAAGAGAGACAAACGGTACCTTTAGTGTGTCCCTTAGCACTTCCGTTTCAACCCACTCAAGCAAGGCTGAGCCTGTGCCTTTTTTTGCCGCTGGTTCTGAAGCAAACCACCAAATATGCGGAACGCCGAATGGTCCTGGCTGTTCTCCCCACGGCATACGGAGTGATAAGGTGGAGAGAAGCTCTCCGTTTTCTTCCATTACATAGCAAAGGTTCTTTTGTACATTTTTCTGAACGAGGGCGACATCTGCATGTGCTGCTTGGAACTGGATGCCGAGCTCACGAATCGGCTCATAGGCTCTTGTTGTCAGTTCAAGCAACGCTTCTATATCATCCTCAGTTGCCAGACGAAACGTATATCCCAACGTTAGTCACCTCACCTTTATGTCGTGTAGCGATTTTTTGGCTGTTTTAAGCCGAGATTTTCTCGTAAAGTTTTTCCTGTGTATTCTGTTTTGAACAGGCCTCTTTCCTGAAGGATCGGAACGACGCGGTCTACGAAGGCATCAAGTCCTTCTGGCAATAATGGCGGCATCACGTTAAAACCGTCGGCTGCTTCCTCAACGAGCCATGTCTCCATCACATCTGCTAGCTGCTCTGGTGTTCCAATGAAGATATGGTGCCCACGGGAACCTGCAACAGATTGGTAGAGCTGGCGAATGGTCAGGTTGTCCTTTCTCGCCATATTCATCACAAGGTCAAAGCGGCTTTTCACGGCATTTGACGCGCTTGGATCAATCTCTGGAAGTGGTCCGTCTAGTGGATACTGCGAAAGATCAATACCCCCTAAGTAGTTTTGTAAAATGCTAAGGCCGATTTCTGGAACAATCAGCTCTTGTAATTCTTCATACTTCGCTTTTGCCTCTTCTACTGTATCGGCAATGATTGGGAAGATGCCCGGCATGATGCTGACATCCTCTCTAGCTCGTCCAGCAGCCTCTACTTTTCCCTTCAAGCTTTGGTAAAATTCCTTCGCTTTGTCGAGATCGTTTTGTGCCGTAAAAATAAGCTCAGCCGTTTTAGCCGCAAGCTTTTGACCATCTTCAGAAGATCCTGCTTGAATGATCACCGGCTGTCCTTGCGGTGTGCGTGATACGTTAAGCGGTCCCCGTACGGAGAAGAATTCACCTTTGTGCTGCAGCTCATGAAGCTTACTAGACTCAAAGAATTCCCCTGTTTCTTGGTTTCTGATAAGGGCGTCCTCTTCCCAAGAATCCCACAAACCTTTGACGACATCGACGAATTCTTCAGCTCGTTCGTATCGTTTGTGGTGCGCTAAATGCTCTTCTCCGCTAAAATTTTTCGCTGTTTCTTCAATAGAAGATGTGACCACATTCCATGCTGCTCGTCCGCCTGATAAATGATCGAGTGAGGCAAACTGTCTCGCAATATGGAATGGCTCACTGTATGTAGTTGATGCTGTTGCTGCTAAACCAATTGTTGAGGTAGACTCTGCAATCGAAGAAAGCAGGGTGAGCGGTTCAAATCTCGTTAATACATTTGGATGAGATGTATGATTAATTGATAAGCTATCGGCTAAAAAGAGCAAATCCAGCTTCCCTTCCTCGGCCTTTTTCGCTAATTGTTTAAAGTAATCAAGATTCATGGCTGCGTCTGGTACTGCTTTCGGATGTCTCCAAGAGGCGACATGATGTCCAGTTCCCGCGATGAATACGCCTAGTTTGAGCTTCCGTTTCGGCTGTGACACTTGTTTTTCATCCTTTCTATATCTTCCTTGTATCAAGTTATTATTTTACAAGATACATTTTTCTGATTGAATTAATCGGTTTTATCCATAAAAAAAGGGCAAATGTTGTGAAAAATGAAAAATAATTATTACTATATGCCCTTTTTACATGATTGTCAACCGCCTTCTGAACCTCCAAAAAAAGGGATTTACAGGCGTTTACGGTGGATCAATTTCAATATTTCCGATGAGCCGGTCCGTGGAGTGTGTCATCAATTGACTGCGCTCTAGTACGTTATGGGCAATCACTGAATGAGTGGAAGATATGGTGCGGACGGCAATCGCTTTTTGAGGAGAGAGATTAATGATGTTATTCCGCAGCACACGTGCTGAGACAACCTCATCAAGAAAAACGGCTGTCGGCTGTCCGATTGAACGATTTAAATAAAAGCGGTTATCACCAATTTGGGGTGAGCCATTTTTAATATACATCACCACATATAAGGACGTTTCTTCAAAGGAATTGTCTTTAATCTCTAAAGGAGCGGTCGTATTGCTGTAGACGGCATAGTTTTGATAGTGCTTAAAACGATTCTGCCATATGAAAGCCTTTGCATTTCCTGTCACGCTGATTGTATACGAAGATGCGAGCTGTGAATGTCCTTCTTGAATAAAGTGATTGCCGTTGATCCCCGCTTCTCCCTCCTGCACCCATATCCCTCGGCTGAATTCCTTGAATTGATTATGCTGAATTAAGATATTCGTTCCTCTGACCATCGCCGCATCGATGACAGAGTAGACGGTATTGTTTGAAAAAACAATGCTGTCTGATTGATAAATACGCAGCGATGTACTTCTAAGCCGTGTGTTTGTCCCTGACTCAATATGGTTTCCTTCTATTAAAATACGATTGGCCATATAGACAGACACAGCCGCATCTTCAAAAAGACTGATTTTATTACCTGTGATGTGCACGCTGTCTCCCCTCACATCAATACCCTTTTCAAATCCTTCAATCATATTGCCAATAATGATCACATTGTTTTCCGATTGATCAAGCGGCACGCCTAAGCTCGTAATCCCTGCTTTTGTCACGCCCCCTCCCACTGCACGAATCAAATTATTCGCAATGATCATTTCAGTGGCGAAGCCATAGGAGATACTGCTGTCCGTTTGATTGCCTTCAATGATCACACCATAGCCGTTGAAATTATAGATAGAGCTGGCTGCGCCGCCTCTGACTATGTTGTTTCGAATTTGAATATTCAGCGGTTCCTCCAAGTTGGTCGCATTTTCTCCGTATCCTTCAATATCAATGCCCATTTTTGGCTCGACCCCGTTTACCCCTGCCCTTTCAAGCAAACAGTCTTCCACAATGACACCATCACAGCCTGTAATAGAAATATTGTTTCGCCTTGAATCAGTGATGGTGCACCCAGAAATATGAATTGACGAAGCAGGCGAGTACGATTCGATATGGGTCAATAAACCGTGCGGACTGACAATGATACCGTCTCCCGTACAATTGTTGATTTGAACACGATCGATATTCACATGGGAAGCACCTTCAATACACACCCCGAAGCCCCATTCATGTGTTTTTCTTTCTGGCGGGAGTGCCTTGTACACATGCTCATCACGGTCGCCTTCAATCCGCCCGCCCCGAATGGTCACATGCTCTACCTCTCCTATATAAAAGGCTGCATATCCCCACGAATCATTTGGTTTCACTTTGATAACGGCATCTGATGCCATCTCAATACAAATATGACTTGGCACTCGAATGCCGGCATGACGAAAAGGAAAAAATTGATCCCCCCTGTACACCGCATCTATTAGATACGTTCCACTCGGCAGCCAGACGTGGGAGTAGCCCTGTGCTTTTGTCCATTCCAGGCATTCGTTCAGTTTCGCTGTACAGTCCGTTTTCCCGTCAGCAATCACGCCAAAGTCTAATACATTGACAATGGGTTTCTTCAGATCAGATTCATTTACATCCCCCAATTAAAACCCCTCCTTTTTACACATGTCCTCTTGTCATCCTATGCATGTGGGAAAGGTTTGCTTGTACGATATTTCAAATTTTATATAAATTCTTCTGAAATAACTTTCCGATGATTTTCACTTGAGCGAATTTTTCATCTTTTTGAGTCTTTACGCCTATTGAACTAACATTTTCCTGTTTTAGAATAGTTTTATATTGACACAAGAACTATACAAGAATATCATTTTTCTCATATCTCTTTTTTTAAGAAAGGATCTATGCCATGTCTACAATTGACCACGATAAAATTGTTAAAAGTGTTCCTCAAAAAGGGTTTTTTGGACATCCTAAAGGACTTTACACACTGTTTTTCACTGAATTTTGGGAGCGTTTTTCTTATTATGGCATGCGTGCACTACTTATTTATTATATGTACACAGAGGTGACAAAAGGCGGTCTTGGCTTCGACCAGACAACCGCTAATTCGATCATGTCTGTCTATGGTGCGCTTGTCTATATGTCAGGCATTATTGGCGGATGGCTTGCCGACCGGGTATTTGGTTCATCCAGTACGGTCTTTTATGGCGGGGTATTCATTATGCTTGGTCATGTCATTTTGGCACTACCTAGCGGAGCAACAGCGCTCTTTATTAGTATGGGGCTGATTATTATTGGGACAGGCCTCCTAAAGCCGAACGTGTCAAACATAGTCGGTGACCTATATACAAAAACAGACCCTCGCAGGGATTCTGGATTCAGTATTTTCTATATGGGGATCAATATGGGTGGTTTTATCGCCCCATTAATTGTCGGAACACTCGGTCAAAAAGTGAATTTCCACCTTGGTTTCTCACTCGCTGCCGTTGGTATGCTTGTTGGACTTATTACGTTTGTCATCACGAAAAAGCCGAATCTTGGACTTGCCGGCACTTATGTCACAAATCCACTATCAGCTACTGAACGCAAGAACTTCAAAATTTTCGGTACATTGATCGTGATTGTACTTGCTGTTTTTGCTGTCATCGGTATTCAAACAGGAGCGCTCACGATTAATCTATTCACTTGGTTTGTCAGTGTCCTTGGTGTGCTGATTCCAATTGTTTATTTTATTGTGATGTATTTTAGTAAAAAAACGAGTGCAGTGGAGCAGTCGAGGGTACTCGCTTATATTCCATTGTTCCTAGCTGCGGTGATGTTCTGGGCCATTCAAGAACAAGGCTCAAATATTTTAGCCACATATGCAGATCAGCGAACAAACTTGAATTTCCTTGGCATGACATTAGCCTCTTCTTGGTTCCAATCATTGAACCCAATCTTTATTGTGCTCCTGTCACCAGTATTTGCTTGGTTATGGGTCAGACTCGGTAAGAAACAGCCGTCTACCCCGATTAAATTCTCACTTGGCCTTCTGTTCGCAGGATTATCCTTTATCATCATGATCATTCCTGCCTACATGTCTGGACCAAATACACTTGTAAGCCCACTATGGCTCGTTCTAAGCTTCTTCCTTGTCGTCATCGGAGAGCTTTGCTTATCACCAGTTGGGCTGTCAGCGACAACAAAGCTGGCACCTGCTGCCTTCTCAGCGCAAACGATGAGCCTTTGGTTCCTTTCAAATGCGATGGCACAAGCCATTAATGCACAAGTGGTCAAGCTGTTTGATAAAGTGCCAGAAACCGTCTATTTCGGGATCATCGGCATGCTCGCTATCGTTTTATGTGGTGTCATGCTTCTGCTTACACCGGTGATTAAGAAAGCGATGAAAGGTGTGCATTAAATTGAAAAAGAAGCCTCCCAAATGGGAAGGCTTCTTTTTTTGAATTAAAACCGAATTTCATCATCTCCGTGGATTTGCAACTGGAGCGGTTCACTTTTCACCTGATGTTTTTTCACATAGCGGTGATAGACAACATATCCAATGATCATGAGCGGTACGCCGACATACAGCCCAATCCGCTGCTCAGCATCAAAGGCAAGACTGATTAGCACAATCGAATTCAGCGTGATCGCAATGATCGGCAGTGCCGGATAAAGAGGGGTTTTAAATTTTAGGTTTTCCAGCTTTCCGCCTGCTTTCAAATATCTTCTGCGGAAAAGCAGCTGTGATAATGTAATCGTAATCCAGCCGGTTTGGGCACTCATGCCCGCAATAGACACGATCCAAGCAAAAACGGTTTTCTCTGCAAAGAATCCTGATAATAACGAAATACCTGTAAACAGGAAAGTGAGCAGTAAGGCATTCATCGGGATGCCCCGCTGATTGACTCGTCTAAACGCCTTCCCTGCCATTCCTTCCTTCGACAAAGAGTACAGCATTCTCGTAGAGGCATATAGGCCAGAGTTCGCCACAGATAATAAAGCAATGATAATGACAAAGTTCATGATATCTGCCGCATAAGGAATGCCCGTTCTCTCAAACACAGTGACAAATGGGCTTTGCAGCACACTCGCTTCTTTCCAAGGCACCATGCCCGCTAAGACAAAAATAGATAAAACGAAAAAGACAAGGGTGCGCCAAACCGTCTGATGAATCGAGCGAGGTACGGTTTTCTCCGGATTTTCACTTTCTCCTGCCGCAATCCCGATCAGCTCCGTCCCTTGAAACGAAAAATTCACCGTGATCATCGTGACGACAACGGCCAGCAAGCCATTCGGAAACAGACCGTCACTCACAAAATGACTAAAGTAAGGAGCTGGTTCCCCGCTCGTCGTTTGAATAAAACCAAACATCGCCGCTCCGCCTACGCCAATAAATAGTAAGATGGCAACAATCTTAATGGTTGAAAAGAAAAACTCCGACTCCCCGAACGCTTTCGCTGACCTGGCATTTAATAAGAACAAACACAGCCCAAATATGAGACACCAAATCCACACATCCACTTGTGGAAGCCAGCGTCTCATCAGCTGCCCTGCTGATAAAAATTCCAGCGCCACGGTGGCTGCCCAGCCAAGCCAATAAATCCAGCCAACAGCAAATCCTGCTGCAGGACTCACAAATTTCGTCGCATACGTATGAAACGACCCCGACACAGGAAGCGCGACTGACAGCTCTCCCAAACACAGCATGGTTAAATACATAATCAATCCGCCCACTATATAGGAAAGAACAGCTCCAACTGGCCCTGCTTGTCCAATCGTATAGCCTGTTCCAAGGAAAAAGCCTGTCCCAATGACACCGCCAAGAGAAATCATAAATAAATGGCGGGAGGTCATCGCCCTTTTCAATTGTTCGGGCTGATTTTGTCCAACATCCACAATGATGCCCTCCTTCTTCTAAGATGTTCTGTTATCAAAACATGTCTCCATGTGATTATTCCATTTTCAAAACAACCTACTAATTATACATCTTTTATAATAAATATGCTTCCTTCTATCGTCACTGTTTCAAAGTCTTTATTTTAGTAATGTTCGCACAACTAAGAGCAAATAGACATTGTAGAGAATGGAGGTTTGAAAGAATTGGGTTCAGGGCATAAAGTTGGTGAGATTCGCTCAAGCTAGTTTCAAATGCTTTACTTTTAGGTTGCTTCTCTGTAAGATCATATGTTGTAAATACCAACAAGAAAAGTGGGGAATAAAATGAAAAAAATGTTCTTTGCCATTATTTTAGGCGCTTGTGTTGCATTGATCACAGCATGTGGATCAGCTGCAAACGACAGCGCAAATAAACAATCTGGGTCTAAGGAATCAGGTGACCTTTGGAAGTCCATTCAGGATAAAGGCGTATTAACCATCGGTACAGAAGGTACATATGCTCCTTTCACCTTCCATGACAAAAAGACAGATAAATTAACTGGCTATGATGTCGAGGTCATCACAGAAGTCGCAAAACGTCTTGACTTAAAACCAGAATTCAAAGAAACACAATGGGACAGCATGTTTGCTGGTCTGAATTCTAAACGTTTTGATGTGGTAGCGAACCAAGTTGGTAAAACTGGACGTGAAAATCAATATGATTTCTCTGATAAATACACAACATCTCAAGCCATAGTTGTGACAAAATCAGATAACAATGACATCAAGAAACTTTCTGATGTGAAAGGCAAAAAAGCAGCACAATCATTAACAAGTAACTACAACAAATTAGCTACAGATGCTGGCGCTAAAATTGAAGGGGTTGAAGGTCTTGCACAATCCATTCAATTGATTCAGCAAGGGCGTGCTGATTTGACGTTCAATGATAAATTAGCTGTCTTGAATTACTTGAAAACAAGCGGTAACAAAAACCTAAAAGTTGCATTTGAAACAGGAGATCCACAAGAAACGTATTTTGCCTTCAGAAAAGGCAGCGGCGAAGTCGTTGACAAAGTGAATGGCGCACTAAAAGAAATGAAGAAAGACGGTACACTCGCTAAGATTTCTAAGAAATGGTTTGGTGAAGATGTTACAAAATAATATCCTCGGAGTCGTCATTCCGTGGGATCTTCTTCAGCAATCTTTTTGGCCAATGGTGATGCAGGGAATTTATTATACAATTCCCCTCGCCATCATTGCCTTTATCATTGGTCTTTTTATCGCGCTTGTGACAGCTCTTGCTAGAATGTCTAAAATCAAAGCGCTCAGATGGATTTTTTCTATCTATGTGTCGGCTGTTCGCGGAACGCCGCTTTTTGTGCAATTGTTTATTATTTTCTATTTCTTTCCGACATTTAATATCACACTTGATCCATATCCAAGTGCTATCATCGCTTTTTCTTTAAACGTAGGTGCGTATGCTTCGGAAATTATTCGTGCATCCGTCCTCTCTGTTCCAAAAGGACAATGGGAAGCGGGGTATTCGATTGGGATGACCCATCGCAAAACGCTCGTCCGCGTGATTTTACCGCAGGCAGTGCGTGTATCGATTCCGCCGCTGTCTAATTCATTCATTAGTTTGGTGAAAGATACATCGCTTGCCTCCCAAATCCTCGTGGCAGAGATGTTCCGTAAATCACAAGAAATTGCTGCGGCGAACTTGGATCAAATTTTATTTATTTATATGGAAGCAGCCCTGATTTATTGGGTATTCTGCTTCATTCTATCGCTCGTTCAACACCAAATTGAAAAACGACTTGATCGATATGTCGCAAGGTAAGGAGGGAACGACATGCTAACAGTCAAAGGCTTAAACAAATCCTTTGGTGAAAATGAGATTTTAAAGTCGATTGATTTTACGATCAACAAAGGGCAGGTTGTGGCGATTCTTGGTCCATCAGGTTCAGGAAAAACAACGATGCTTCGCTGTTTAAATGCACTTGAAATTCCAAATGCCGGCTCCTTTACCTTCGATGATTTCTCGATTGATTTTTCTAAAAAAAATAAACAAGCTGATTTGCTCAAGCTTCGCCGGAAGTCAGGCATGGTGTTTCAAGATTATCATCTGTTCCCACATCGCACTGTTCTTGAGAATGTGATGGAAGGTCCAGTCCAAGTCCAGCGCCGTCCGAAAGAAGCGGTGCGAAAAGAAGCGATTCAGCTCCTGCAAAAGGTAGGACTTGAGGATAAAAAAGATTTGTATCCCTTCCAGCTGTCAGGCGGTCAAAAGCAGCGTGTCGGCATTGCCCGTGCACTTGCCATTCAGCCAGAGCTTATGCTTTTTGATGAACCAACCTCTGCGCTTGATCCTGAGCTTGTCGGAGAAGTCTTAAAGGTCATGAAGGATCTAGCGAAAGAAGGCTGGACGATGGCGGTTGTCACACATGAAATCAAGTTTGCCCAAGAAGTGGCGGACGAAGTGATTTTTATTGATGGCGGCGTCATCGTTGAACAAGGTCCTCCTGAAGAAATCTTCAAACGACCAAAGGAAGAACGAACAAAACAATTCTTAAACCGGATTTTGAATCCAGTATGATGAAAAAAGGCTGTTCTCATCATGTGAGAACAATCAGCTTGTAGACAAAGTCTACAAGCTTTTTTATATAATAAGGGTAATAACACAATTCTGTGGGGGATGAACATGTTATGGAAACATGAAGAAGAAAGAAGAAATCAACTAGAAGTAGTGGCTTTAGATGAATTAGTACCTAAAGATCATCTTGTACGAAAAATTGATCAAGCGATCGATTTTGATTTAATTTATGATCTCGTCAAAGATCATTATAGTTCTGTTAACGGTAAACCAAGTGTGGATCCCTTTGTTCTCATTAAAATGGTTTTGATTCAATATCTATTCGGCATTCGCTCCATGCGTCAAACCATTAAAGAAATTGAAACCAATGTGGCTTATCGTTGGTTTATTGGATATGGATTTTCGGAGAAAATTCCGCACTTTTCTACCTTCGCTAAGAGCTACGTGAAACGCTTCCACGATACAGATTTATTTGAACAAATTTTTTACCGAATCTTAAGAGAAGCGATGAAAAAATGTCTCGTTGACCCTTCTATCGCCTTCATTGCTCAACCCATGTAAAAGCGAACGCTAATAAGAAAAAACTTGAAAAGAAAATCGTTCGAGTAGAAACACGAAGTTATCAAAATCAGCTTCATGAGGAGATCAATATTGATTGTGAAGAACATGGAAAAAAGCCCTTCCTCTACAGAATAAAGAAAAGGAAAAAGAAATCAAGGTCAGTACAACTGAACCAGAGAGTGGCTACTATGTAAAGGATGAACGTGAAAAGTTATTTGCTTATTCATTTCATACAGCTTGTGATTCAAAAGGATTTATTTTAGGATCACTGGTCACTGGTGGAAATGTTCATGATAGTCGTATGTTAGATTCACTCGTATCAAAGGTGACAAAGAAAGTCGGAAAACCAAATGTAGTTGCAGTAGATGCTGGATATAAAACATCCTTACATCGCCAAGTTTTTAATGGATAAGAGATAAGACCTGTCATGCCTTACACTCGTCCGAGAACAAAAGCTGGTTACTTGAAAAAGAATGAATATGTGTATGATGCACATTTTGATTGTTACATTTGCCCAAACGGGCAAATTCTTTCTTATCGTACAACAACTAGAGAAGGCTATAAGCAATATACGTCCGATTCAGAGGTATGTAAATCCTGCTCATTTCTAGAGAACTGTACACAAAGTCAAAATCATACCAAACAAATTCATCAGCATATTTGGCAGGACTATCTAGATGAAGCAGACCATCTGAGACTCACACAAATGAATATGGACATCTATGCAAAACGGAAAGAAACAATAGAAGGCGCCTTTGCGGATGCAAAAGAAAAGCATGGTATGCGTTGGACGAAACTTCATGGACTAAAAAAAGTTTGAATGCAAGCGATGCTTACTTTCGCTACCATGAATCTTAAAAAATTAGCAAACTGGACATGGAAAGAACCATGTCCAGCGTAAGACATCAGATAGATTTTATCGAAATAAGTGAAAACCCCACTTTTACTTGAAGTAAAGGTGGGGTTTGTCTACGGTCTGACTGTTCTCATCATGTGAGAACAGTTTTTTTGATTTTACGCATCAAGCTAGCAAATCTGCATGGACCCATAAAGTTATCATGGCCAAAATAATTATTCAATCTTACGATAATTTTTTATTAACCATTTCATCTAAAAAATTGGATGACTTCTCTCCCATACAATTTTTATTAACTAAAAAAAAAAACTGTAAAAGTATTTTCAAATTAAAAAATTACTGATTGATTTCCCTTAAAACTTGATAAAACGATAGTTTATTTCTTACTGTATATTTTATATTTTATAAATTTTAATAGGTACAGCCCTTAAATATTGAATCTTTCCTTTCAGTATCAAAATCTAAGGAACACATTTTTTATGAGTAGAATTACTCTTAAAAGCAGCAATATTTCAAATTCATTAATTTTTAAGGAAAAACGACAATTTTCACCTTACTTCGACAAAACGACGGTGTTATATTGCATTTAGATACATTTTATTACATCAATGGATAATTAGTTGAATTAAAGAGTAAAAATGACAATTTTGATATACCTCGTTTTAAACAAATGTTAATTCGTTTAAAACTAAATGAAACGCCAGCAAACAAATATATATCTATATTTACAATTCATGTAGCAAAGCCAGTTTTTAAAAGAACATTCTAACACATGTATTTGTCATTCAAACGGCGCTTAACTTAATCCTTCAAGCCTAGAATTTAAACTAAACCAATAAATTCTATCCTCTTTGAAATGCACAGTTATTTTTCATCATGATAAACACCTTATTGTTTCCTTAACAAATATCTTACGTGAAACCTATAATTAATTATCCGAATTTTGCAATACTTATATGCATAAATGGAAAATTTAAATTGCTTCTTAATCCGAAAATTAAATTGTATAAACATAGTATAAAAAAGGGGTTAAATCCATGAGTAATCAATATATCTATACATTAACTAAACATTTCTGGATTTCTTGCGCCCATAAAGTCACAGGTGCGGGAAAATGCGCAAGGCTTCATGGCCATAACTACAAGGTTACCTTTTGCATTACCGGTTCAGCATTAGACGAAAAAGATATGTTAATAGATTTTCGTGAAGTGAAGCACCATTTAGAGAAAAAGTATGATCATTATGTGCTAAATGATTTTGACGAATTTAACAAAATAAAAGGAGGATATGAGCCGAGCACCGAAAGGGTCGCTCAGGTTTTTTTCGAGATAATAGAATCATTATGCAACGCAAAGAGGAATCAGCCACATATTAAATGGATTGAAGTTCAAGAAACCAATGAAGCCAGTGCGAGATACGAAAAACTTGAAAGGAGGTGATCTTGTGGAAAAAGAAATCGTGAAAAAAGAGGAAGATCAAATTTCTGAAGATTTGCTCTTGACTGACGAATTGGAGCTTGAAGAAAAAGAACTTTTTTTAACCAACGCTAAGACGATATAACAAAAAATAGGATCTACAAAACAAATCGTTTTGTAGATCCTGATAATGATAGGGTGTGATCTTATAGACATTTTAAAAAAATGCTATGAAGATTTTTTAAAGATAGATATGGAAACAGAAATCGGACATCTTCTTAAACATAAGCAAGCTGAAAAAATAATTGGCATATGGAACTTATGGAGCGGTATCAGCTTCACACAGTTTGAAAAGTATGTGTGGCAATGCATAAATAAGGCAAAAAAAATTCAAGACGTCATCAATATAACCGGAACGATGCACATTGCCATAAATCTCCTCTACGTTTTAAGGAATCACCAACTATGTAAAATAAGCAAAATTGGCGAAATCGAATTTTCAAATGATCTGATGAACTTTGAGGTTGCTGGTGATCTCGCAACTGCGGTTTTTCCGGAACGGATAAGAAACAAAAAAGAACATGGGCAGTTTCAAGCAACATGGACCACTTCGGTTAAGCGTGCAAATATAATTTTTGAGAAAGTGCCTCCGTGGAAAGATGTATTTTTTTGCGGCGATGATGATTTAACAAGCCTTGCTCTTGCCCAAATCAGTGGCAACGCATTTAACATATCTGTAGGTGATATAGACAGCGATCTCGTGTCTTTTATAGAATCCATCAACAGACGGGAAGGGTTGCAAATTGAAACATTTGAATTTGATGTCACATATGAAGCCCCTGACAGGCTTAAAAAGAAATACGACGTATTCCATTGTGATCCCCTCGATCATGGGCAAGGCATAGATTTATGGTTACAGAGGGCACAAGAAGTATTGAAAGGCGAACCAGGGGATTTGATTTATCTGAATATTAGTGCGGATCGTCTCGGACAAAGAGAGTATCTTCTATTCAAGCATCTCCACGAGATGGGCTTTTACTTGGAGGAAAAACATAAAAATTTTAGTAGCTATCAAGTGGAAGAAGAACCTTTTTTAAATAAGGAAAAATTAAATGATGAAATAGGAAAATTAAACCTTGAGTACAGCGCAATAAAAGATTTATATATTCATACAGATCTATATGTTTTCATCAGAAAAGCGGTTAGATCAATTTTTCTTCCGCAAGAATTTTTGGAGATTAGAAGAAAAATATGATGAGGTGTTTTAATGTACGTGCTAGGTATAAATGGTTGGGATAAAGGTGTGCACGATACGAGTGCAAGTTTATTTTATCAAGGAAAATTGCTCGCTGCCGCTGAAGAAGAACGATTTATAAGAAGAAAAAAAGCTTTTGACACAGTGCCCGTTCATTCTATTTCTTATTGCTTGCACGAAGCAGGTATTACAGCAGATGAAGTCGACTATATAGCATTAGGCTGGGATGTGGAAAAACTTGAAATTGAGTATGGCGACAAACAAAGGCTGACAACTAAAGATATCTTGCATTGTGTTTTCCCTAAAAATATGTTTCCGAGAAAAAAAGACCCAACACTACAAATGTATCCCCACCATCAAGCCCACGCTGCTGGCGCATACTATAGTTCCGGATTTGATGACGCAGCAATACTTGTAGTAGACGGTTCGGGCGAGGAAGAGTCCATCACAATCGCTAAAGGAGAAAAAGGGCATATCGATTATCTTGAAGTTTACCCTTTGGAATGTTCCTTGGGAATCTTTTATGAGGGGTTATCAAAATATATTGGTCTGGGCAGATTTAGAGAAGGAAAAACAATGGGCTTGTCATCTTATGGAGTATGGGAAGGGAACGTCCCGTTAATTGTCAACAAACATGATGGATATAGAAGAACTTATAATCAAATTTTAACAGATTGGGTACGTTACTTTTATAAAAAATTCGGTGAAAAGAGAAATTCAGCACATTATGTCTACGACCACAAAGGGGCTAAACTATACGATCAACTTGATGCATTATCTTATAATCATGTGGCAGCTTTTGGACAAAAAGCATTGGAAGAGAATTTGATCTACCTTGCCAAGAGGGCGATAGAGATTACCGGTTGCTCTCGATTATGCATCTCCGGCGGCGTCGGGCTTAACTGTGTAAGCAATAGGAAACTGCTTGACTTAGAAGAAGTTAAAGATATTTTTATACAGCCCGCTGCATCTGATGCAGGAGTATCATTAGGGGCAGGAGCAATGCTGTCTAAAGAACTGGGTTTTGATGTAAAGCTTTCGAAAGACCATGTCTATTCAGGACCGGCCTTTAGTGATAGAGAAATTAAAGATTTGCTAGAACAATACAAAATTAAATATGAGTTTTTTGAGAATGGCATAAACGAAGCTACAGTCGAGCTTTTAAAAAAAGGAAGTGTCGGAGCTAGATTTTCCGGAAGAATGGAATTCGGACCAAGAGCTTTAGGAAACCGAAGCATTCTGGCCAATCCGCAAAGCAAAACAATGCTTCAAAGGGTAAATTATATAAAAGAAAGGGAACAATGGCGCCCACTTGCACCTAGCATTAATGCAGAGAATCAGACGATGGCGATAAACGAGGTAACGGCATCTCCTTATATGCTTTTAAACGCAACAATACATAAATCCTCGCTAGAGTTGCTTCAGGCAGTAACTCATATCGATGGTTCCACAAGGCCTCAAATCGTAGATAGAGAGGTGAATTCACCTTATTGGGAGCTTATTCAATGTTTTTATGAAGAAACCGGAATACCAGCTGTTTTAAATACGTCTTTTAATATTGGAAATGAGCCGATCGTTTGTTCACCGAAGGATGCAATTCGTTCATTTTTTTGTTCTGAGCTAGATTTTCTATTCTTAAATCATTTTTTAATCAAAAAATAAGATGAGGTGAGTGTTCATGAGTTCTACCTATCCAAACTTTCCGGAATACAAACTGAAAAACATCTATAAGGGGGAAACCTTCTTTAAGAGAGGGGCGACCAGCGACCATATCTTTCACGAAGAATTTGAACAATGGCAAAAATTCTTTTGTAGTGATGAGTACCTTCCGCCAGCCGGAAAAGACATCATTTTATTCCAAGTCTGCACATGGGCAAAACCATATGACTTTTCTTATATTGGAAAAAAAATAAGAAAGATAACAAATAAATTTGAAAGGATACACCCCATCATATTGTCTAATGCAGGCGTTATCCCTTATGAATATCAAATGAATCCGGCATTTTGCGCATACGATTGGATACAAACAGAGGATATATCCGAAGAAGAAGCTTTAAGAATGAAAAAATTATATCAAGATTCACTTTTAAATCGAATAAAGAATTATTTAACCTCCAAGCAGCAACATTATAAAGCAGTTGTACACTATTGCATGCCAATAAAGGATTCAATTGTGACTGACATTCATGATTTTTGCAAAACAATAGACCTCACATATTTTCATACACCTGGTTTGGAGACATTCAGAAGTTCAAAAGGCGTCTTGACTAACTTAAAGGATTGGGGAGAGTTTTATATTTTAGATCCTGTGTTGAATGATTTGGAAAATACTTTAAAAAAGGTGAGTAGCATTGATAGATCTGTCAATCGTAATACCAGCTTATAATGACCCTAGACTTGACGATTGTTTAAAAAGCATAGACATAGAGGCAGAAATTATAGTCGTACTCAACGGCGCAACCAAACAAGTTGAAAATATCGCCAAAAAACACAATGCAATAATGGTCTATCTTCCCTTTCCAAATCTTGCAAAGGCTTATAACGAAGGAATCAAGTCTTCAAGCAAAAATAATGTTCTGCTAATGGATTCAGATTGTATTTTTAGAAAAGGCTGTATAGATAAGTTATACAACATGTTGTATAAACATCCGTTAGCTAAAGGAAGGGTTCTTTTTGCCTACCGGTCAAAAACAGAAAAAATAATTGCAACTTCCAGACATATTCATACCACTAAAAAAAATGCGTATTCCCCCCCTTTAGCATTTAGAAAGAATATTTTAGATCAAATAGACAACTATTATTTTGACGATCAAATAAACTGGACAGAAGATTATGATTTTGATGCAAGAGTGAGGAGGGCTGATCTCAGCATCGGATACGATGATAGTGCCCAAGTCATACATCCTGCCCTGACGCTGTTAGGCGATTTGAAAAGCTCTTACAACTATGGAAGGGGACAAGCAAGAGGGGTTAAATCGAATAAAGAATGGTATTCTCCTCCTAGCAACCTGTTGAAAAGCATGCTAAAAAGTTGGACTCCTTTGAAAAATAGGTTTGGTACGGGTGTAGCTATTTATCTTTCTTTATGGCAGATTGCATTTTTCATGGGGTTTAAAAAGGAAAGCAAATCATTTGAAAGAGGTGTAAAAAAGAGTGGTTCAGCAAATACAACAGTATGACAATATCTCTAGCGTTTATGATAAATTAATTCCTGAACCGGACGGACTATTTGATTTCTACAGCAGCTTTGTAAAGGAAGGTATCACAATTCTTGACATCGGATGCGGATCTGGCCGACTGGCCTTTCAATTAGCCCAAAACGGTGCAACCGTTCATGCTATCGATATTTCCGCAGGAATGGTTGAAAATGCAAAAAGGAAACTTGCTACATCTGACCAGAAAACATTAGAACGTATACATTTTGAGAAGGCCGATATAAAAAATTTCCATTGTGATAGCCAATTTGATTATATTTTTATGAGCGGTGGTGTTTTTGAGTATCTTTTGACCCCAAAAGATCAGGTCGAAGCGCTAAAAAAAATTAAGCAACTGCTAAAACCTGAAGGCAAGTTTATTTTTGACATCATATCGCCGCCGCAAGTCTGTCCTTACGACAAGAGGCAAAAAGATTTTGGAAACACAGCTAATCCCTCCAAAGATCATCAATATATTAAATCCCAAAGTATATTTCGAATAGACCATTATAAACAAATTGTATCAACTTATTGTTTATTTGAAATACATCAAGGTGATAAAGCAACGGAGAAATACGAATTCAAGTTTTTAACTAGATATTCACTACCGACAGAACTGTTTTATCTTCTAAAATCCAGAGGTTTTACTGTTTTAGACTTTTATGGGGATTACAATAGAGAACCTTTCAAGCGAGGCAGCGAGTTTATGATCTACATCACAAAGCTTTCTTAAAGAAAGGAGAAAGTGAATGCACACAAATAACAGAAAACATTTAGTCATCGCGCCACATCATGACGATGAAATGATCGGATGCGGGGGAACAATTGCCAAAGCGATTAAACGCGGGGATCAGGCGAGAATTATTATCGTCACAAAGGGCGAACTTTCCGGAATCGATGGCAGCATTGAACAAAATATTCAAATACGTGAAAACGAATGCAAAAGAGCTTGCGCAATCATCGGCACACAAGATATTCATTTTTTAAAAGAAAAAGACCGGGCGCTCACCTATAGAAGAGATCTTGTTGAAAGAGTGCTGATGCATATAGATGATTATCGGCCTGATTATGTATACTATCCTCACTCGGAAGAAGCTGACCGTGACCATCGAATTGTTCATGAAATTACCAGTGAGGCATTATTTTTAAACCGCTCTAATTTTCTGCGAAACAAAAACAAGATCAAAAGATGTTTGCAGTATGAGATTTGGACTCCGTTAACCACTTATCAATTAGTCAGTGATATCAGTAGTGTGATAGACCAAAAAATGGAGGCTTTAAGCGCATATAAATCTCAAGGAGCCATCCTCCAATTGGAAAATGGGGTTAAAGGGTTAAATGCATATAGAGGTATGCAGGTCGGCACTGAGTTCGCAGAAATTTTCAAATTTTAAAACTTATCAACGGAAGGATTTGGTTATGTTCATACAGGTCGAAAATGTATCACGTTCATTCAGCAGAGCTTCAATGGATGAAGGATTTTGGAATTCCGTTAAGAGTCTATTTCATAGAGAAAAAGAAGTCATTCATGCTATAAACAATGTTTCTTTTTCAATTCCAAAAGGAAAAATTATTGGTCTTATCGGTGCAAATGGGGCAGGCAAGTCAACTTTAATTAAGCTGATGACGGGTTTGATTACACCGACTTCAGGGAGGATAACGGTCGATTCATTTACGCCGCATAAAAAAGAACCGGCGTTTTTAAAGAAAATAGGGGTTGTATTAGGACAAAAAAATCAATTGTGGTGGGATCTTACACCATACGAAACATTTTTGCTCCATAAAGAAATATATCAGATTGCCCAAGCTGAGTTTGAGGATCATATAGAGCGACTGACAACCGCTTTGCATGTGAAGCATGTTGTGAGATCTCCCGTTCGAAATCTTTCTCTTGGCGAAAGAATGAAATGTGAATTGGTAGCCGCGCTACTTCACTCTCCTGAGATTTTATTTTTGGATGAGCCAACAATTGGCTTAGATTTTATTGCTCAAAAAAATATTAGACGATTCTTGAAGTCATACTGCCGGGAACGGGAAGTGACAGTTATCTTAACGAGCCATTATTTACAGGATATCGAGGAGCTTTGTGAGCAAATTATGATTTTGCGAGATGGAGCGCTTTATTATAATGGGAGCTTTAAAGGTTTGCCAGGTTTAAACGATGATGAATACAAGTTGTTGTCGATCACCCTATCAGAAATGGAAAACCTTTCGCTTTTGAAGCAATATGGTGAAATCATCGAAGAACTGGATCATACTGTTCTTTTGAAAATTAGTAGAAATACATTCAGTCAGGCTTTGAGGGATATTATCAATAATTACGATATTATTCATTTTGAGGAGAAGCATACAGAAATCCAATCTTTATTAGAGGAGATTTATAAACAATCAGAGCATGTCGGAGTTGAAAAAAATTGAGAAAATATATTAAGCCGGGGCTCATGGCCATACAGACGGCTTTTCAGTATCGACTCAACACCCTGCTGTATATGGCATTTAGCCTGCTTCCACTTATTGCAGTCATTTATTTATGGCAGAATGTCTACGATCAAAAACAAATCATTGAAGGCTACACAATTGAATCAATGATTACATATTTAATTATAGCAAAGATTCTCGAGATCTTATTGCTTCCTTCTTTCCACTGGTCAATTCAAGATGAGGTGAGCAGCGGTGAACTTTCAAAATATTTAACAAAACCTATTTCATACTGGGGATTCTGGTTTTCAAAAAATACCGGAAATAAGCTGGTCCAATTAACGCTTGTTATTATTCCAATAGGAATTATTTCTTTTTGCAATAGAGAATATTTTTTATTTCCTGATTTTCATGATTTAGCAGGTCTGATTGCAGCTGCCATCTTGGCGATGATTTTGTATTATAATTTGTATTTTCTTGTTTCTCTATTTTCTTTTTATTTTGTTGAGATAGCTTCGTTCTTTTTTACAGTAGATATTTTGCTTGAACTGCTATCAGGTACGCTATTTCCATTAAAGCTTTTGCCGGACCCATTTTTTCATATCGTTAAAAATCTCCCATTTGCCTATTTGATTGATTTTCCTGTAAACATATATCTTGGCCGTTTGGGAATGGGAGAAATCTTTTACGGCTTATTTATTCAACTTATATGGATCGGCATACTTTCTGCTTTTTCGAAGTATGCGTGGAAACGTGCGATGTCAAAATATGAATCGGTTGGTGCATGAAATGAGATACATCACTCTTTTTCTCCACATTGTTAAAATCAATAGCATTAATTTAATGATGTACAGAACCAACTTCTTTATGAATATTATTGACAGTCTCATATGGTTTGTCATTACACTAATTTTTTTCAATACACTCTTTGGTTATGTGGAAAACGTCAATGGATGGAGTATATATGACATTTATTTACTAATCGGAACAAGCGAGATATTAAAATCTTTAATTTTTGTATTGTTTATCAATAACCTTCCCTATATCCCATCATTGGTTAATAAAGGAACCTTGGATCTTCTTTTATTAAAGCCCGTAAACAGCCAGTTTATTATTTCTTTGCGGAAATTAGATATGGGGAATTTCGGGAATTTAATTCCAGCAATTTTGCTTGTTATATATGCATTGATCAATCTACATGTCGCCTTACAAATAAACCAAATATTTGAATATTTGTTCCTTATTTTAACCGGAGTAGTGCTGGCTTACGCACTCTGGTTTATCACTATGACATTATCGATTTGGATTACGAAAGTTGACGGTCTGCACGAATTGTTTTTAGGGGCAATGACGCTATTTAGATATCCGACGTCTTTTTTTAAAGGGATTGGCAGAATAATTTTTGTTTTTATTTTTCCTATAGTGATCGTCGCAAATGTACCGGTGGAACGCCTTCTTGATGTGTCTAATGAAACAAACGTTTATCAGTATTTCTTATATGTTATTGGTTTTCTAGTATGTAGCGCGATATTTTGGAAATTCTCTCTGAAACATTATCAGAGCGCGGGAGGGTGATGAGCGTAAAATGAATGCAGATACAACAGTATTACCAATGGTCGAAATTTTCGAAACAATAGAGGGTGAAGGATCTGCTGTGGGAAAACAGACGACATTTATAAGGCTGTTTCATTGTAATCTGCGTTGTGTGTGGTGCGATACAAAATACAGCTATGCCCCCAGCAAACCCGAGTTTGAAGCTACAATAGAAGAGATCGCACAGAAGGTGTCCCGTTTGGCAAACCATTATGTTTGTTTAACCGGGGGAGAGCCCTTAATCCATGGGGAAAAATCTTTAGCTTTAATTCAGAGGCTGGCTAAAATCGATGTAATTAAAGATATTCATATTGAAACAAATGGTGCTATTCATTTAAAGACTTTTATAAACATGAGGCGTCAATCCCCTAAAATGTCCAATAAAGTTCGATTTATAATGGATTTTAAACTACCAGAAAGTGGAGAAATGGAAAAAATGATCTATGAAAACTTTGATTTATTAGATGAAAATGATGAAATCAAATTTGTTATAGGATCTGAAAACGATTTTCAAATCGCCATGGATGTTATTGACAAGCATCATAAAAAGGGCCGGCTATTAATGAGTCCGGTTTGGGAGACGATGAAGCCAGCGAATCTAGTCAAAAAAGTTCTAAACAGCCGGCGGAAAGATATTCAAGTTAATCTTCAGATTCACAAAATCATTTGGGATCCGAAAGAAAGGGGTGTTTAATATTAAAAAGAATGATAAGAAAGCAGTCGTTGTTTTAAGCGGTGGATTAGACAGTGCCACCTGCATGGGAATTGCAGAGAATGAAGGATACAAGTTGCATGCCCTCACGTTTTACTATGGGCAGAGACATTCCAGAGAAGTGGAACAAGCTAAAAAAATTGCAGAGCATTATCAAGTACAAGAGCATAAAATTGTAAATATTGATTTTTTAAAAAATTTAGGAGGCAGCGCATTAACCGATGAAAATATAGATGTACCGAAAAAAGTGAATCAAAATAACATCCCGATAACATATGTACCGGCTAGGAATTTAATTTTTCTCTCCTGTGCATCAGCTTATGCGGAAGTGATTAAAGCAGAAGCTATTTTCACTGGAGTAAGTAGAGTCGACTACAGTGGGTATCCAGATTGCCGTCCAGAGTTTATTGAAAGCTTAAACAATACGGTCCGTCTTGCGACCAAAAGAAATATCGAAGGGGAAAAAACAAACATTTATACTCCTCTTATCAATTTAAGTAAAGCGGATACAATAACGCTGGGACTTAAGTTGAATGTGCCTTACGAGCTTACTACCTCCTGCTACAACGGAGAAGAGTATGCCTGTGGTGAATGTGACAGTTGCACATTAAGGTTAAAAGGTTTTAAAGAGGCTGGTTATAAAGATCCTATTACTTATAAAAATATTCAAATGATTTAAAAAACGGAAAATCGGTAGACACCAAAGATAACCTTATCATTTAAGTAAACAATAAATCAATGTACTGATCAATTTTACGAATCAGGTGATCCTCTTTGATCCAATTGATCTAACAATACAAATTCTGCTTCGTGCTGAGGATAATTTCTAATGTGGAACATGAGAAAATCACCTTCCTGTACTAGACTTTTTCCTATTATAAATGAGAACATGGAAAATTTAAGAAAAAGGCTGTCAAGATTTTCTCGACAGCCTTTTTTTATATCTCTTTTTGCAGCCGCAGCGCTAGTAAATCTTGCAGGAGCAGTCTCGCTCCCTCTGGGCTGACAACTACACCGCCTGACAGCGCCTTATTGGAACAGGTGACTTGCCCTGTAACGATACAAGGTTTATCCTGCCAATAAGGCTTTATCACAATGTGACTTTCTTCTTGATAGATTTCAATAAAATCTTGTGGATGAATTTTCAACCGTTTTCTTATATCTGTCGGCAGGACAATTCTTCCAACATTATCTATATACTTTACATCTTCTTTATTTAACAAATTGACCCCCCCTGCATCTCTAGATATGATATAGAAGATTCCCTGTTTATCAAGGGATTAAGCGCTCTAATCGATTAATGAAAGAATGAGCTGCAGGCTGATCCAGTGGCTAAACACGCTTCCCATATATAATATATCTGTTTGGCGCAGGCCCAATGAAAGAAAAAGGATAACATGTGGTGAGGACAAGTTCTTCCTTTTCCTGTTGTAGTGTAATAATACTTTGATCATCTTTTTTCACAATCTTTGTTTTCTCAATTTCATAGGTAAACCGACCGTATGAAAGCTCTATGACAAGTTGATCCCCTTTCACAAGTTCTCCTGTTCGTCTAAACACAGTATCACGATGCCCAGATAAAACGATTTGTCCCTGTTCGTTAGGAAAATAGCTCTCGTGATAATGACCCACTCCCTTTGCCAAATCCTCCGCCGCTGTTCCTTCTACAATTGGTAACTCAGCGTTTAACTTTGGAATGTGCAAGAGCCCAATGGTTTCACCAGCCTCCGGCACAAAAGAGGAATCCATTTTCCCCTTTTGCTGGATGGCTGCTTGCGCTGACTGGAATGATTGATCTACTTGTCTTTGTCCATCAACGATTTTCATATATCCTACAATCACAAAACAAATACCTGCTGTAATCAATAGAGCTGAGATGATTTTTTGAAACATGGACGATTATCCGTTTCTTTTTCTTCTTTTCCATACAATAAGGGATGCACCTATTAGTACAAGTGCAAATCCTGCTAGTAAAAGATTGTACATCTCTGTTGCAGTGTTCGGAAGATGATGACCAGGTGTATCCGGTTCTGAATGAGAAGGCTGCTCTGGATTTGCTGGCACCTCTGGCACATGCGGCGGTACTACCGTTGTTGAGTTTTCAGGTTTGTCTGGTTCGTCAACATTATCACCCTTCACAACTGCGATATTTTGAATGGTTTTACCTTCAGATCCTTTCGCGACCTTCGCTTCAAAAGTCACCGTATGCCAGTCTGTGTCTTTGATATCACCAAATTGTCCGGTGACTGTGCCTTTTGTGTAGTCTCCGTTGTCGTCATCTTTTGCATCTGTGACGGCTTGTCCATCTACTTTTAATGATCCTTCGACGTATTCAAGACCTTTTGGTAGTTGATCTGCGATGACTAGATCTTTGATGATACTGTCTTCTACACTATTTTTTGTTTTGATGGTGTAAAGAAGGATGTCGCCTACCTGAACTTGTTTTTCATTTGTATTGCCTTCTGCTTTTTGAGAGATCTCAGATGTTTTTTCTGATTCAAGCTTTGGATCTCTTGGATCAATGTTTGTTTCGGTGGTCGGCTCATCTGGCGGCGTGTTTTCGCCTGTTACTTTTGCTGTGTTTTGAATGGTTTTATCCGCTTGGCCTTTAGCAACCTTCGCTTCGAAAGTAACAGTATGCCAGTCTGTGTCTTTGATATCACCAAATTGACCGGTCACTTTGCCTTTTGTGTAGTCTCCGTTGTCGTCATCTTTTGCATCTGTGACGGCTTGGTCATCTACTTTTAATGATCCTTCGACATATTCAAGACCTTCTGGCAGTTGATCTGCGATCACTAAATCTTTGATGATACTGTCTTCTACACTATTTTTTGTTTTGATGGTGTAAAGGAGAGTGTCGCCTACTTGTACTTCTTTTTCATTTGTATTGCCTTCTGCTTTTTGAGCAATCTCAGATGTTTTTTCTGATTCAAGCTTTGGATCTCTTGGATCAATGTTTGTTTCGGTTGTCGGCTCATCTGGCGGTGTGTTTTCGCCTGTTACTTTCGCTGTGTTTTGAATGGTTTTATCCGCTTGGCCTTTTGCTACTTTCGCTTCAAAAGTCACCGTATGCCAGTCTGTATCTTTGATATCGCCAAATTGACCGGTCACTTTGCCTTTTGTGTAGTCTCCGTTGTCGTCATCTTTTGCATCTGTGACGGCTTGGTCATCTACTTTTAATGACCCTTCGACGTATTCAAGACCTTTTGGTAGTTGATCTGAAATCACGAGATTTTCGACGATGCTGTCCTCTTCAAGATTCTTTGTTTTGATCGTATAAAGAAGGGTATCGCCTACCTGTGGTGTTTTTTCATCTGTGTTCCCTTCTGCTTTTTTCTGAATGCTCGCTGTCTTTTCTGATGCTAGTTTTGGTTCACGAGGATAAATTTCTGTTTTCGTTGTTGGATCATCTGGCGGTGTGTTTTCACCTGTTACTTCGGCAGTGTTTTGAATGTCTTGACCAGCCTGTCCTTTTTCAACTGTGACTTCAAACGTCACGGTATGCCAGTCCGTGTCCTTCACATCACCAAAATAACCTGTGACCTTTCCATCTGTGTAGTCTCCGCTATCGTCGTCTTTCACATCTGTGACAGATTCTCCATCAATTTCAAGAGACCCAGCGACATACGTCAGCCCTTTTGGTAATTGATCTGAGATCACTAGATTTTCCACAAGGCTGTCTTCTATCGTGTTCTTTGTTTTAATTGTATAAAGCAGGGTATCTCCTACTTCTGGATGCTTCTCATCTTTGTTACCTTCAGCTTTTTTCTGCAAGACCGCTGATTTTTCTGATTCCAGCTTTGGATCACGAGGATAGATTTCTGTTTTTGTTGTTGGATCGTCTGGTGGTGTGTTTTCACCTGTGACACTCGCTGTATTTTGAATGTCTTTGCCAGATTGTCCTTTTTCAACCGTCACTTCAAATGTCACGGTATGCCAATCTGTATCTTGAATATCACCAAATTGTCCTGATATGGTACCATCTGTGAAGTCTCCGTTATCGTCATCCTTTGCGTCAGTGACTGCCTCTCCATCCACTTGAAGTGAATCCGGCACATACGCTAATCCTTCCGGCAGTTCGTCTGAGATCACTAAATTTTCAACGAGACTGTCTTCTATCGTATTCTTTGTTTTAATCGTATAAAGAAGTGTATCACCGACCTCTGGATGCTTCTCATCTGTATTGCCATCTGCCTTTTTCTGCAAGACCGCTGATTTTTCAGAAGTCAGCTTTGGGTCACGAGGATAGATCTCTACATTCGTTGTCGGCTCGTCTGGCGGTGTGTTGCCGGTTGTGACACTCGCTGTATTTTGAATATCTTTGCCTGCCTGGCCTTTTTCAACTGTGACTTCAAACGTCACGGTATGCCATTTCGTATCTTTCACTTCACCGAACGTTCCAGTGACAGTTCCATCTGTCATATCACCGTTGTCGTCATCTTTTACATCTGTGACCGGATTTCCATCTACCTGAAGTGAATTTGGTACATAAGATAATCCTTGAGGTAACTTGTCAGAAATCACAAGGTCTTCTATTACACTATCTTCAATAGCGTTACGGGCTTGAATGGTATACAGCAATGTGTCCCCTACTTCTGGGTGCTTCTCATCTGTATTCCCATCTGCTTTTTTCTGTAAGACCGCTGATTTTTCTGATTCAAGCTTCGGATCACGAGGATAAATTTCTATGTTTGTTGTTGGATTGTCTGGCGGTGTGTTTTCCCCTTTGACATTCGCTGTATTTTGAATATCCTTGCCAGCTTGCCCTTTTGCTACTTTCGCTTCAAATGTCACGGTGTGCCAATCGGTGTCTTTCACATCACCTATTTGACCTGTCACAGTACCGTTTGTAAAATCACCTTTGTCTTGATCCTTTGCATCTGTTACGCTTGTGCCATCTACCTTAAGAGATCCAGAAACATAGGTTAAGCTGCTCGGAAGGTTATCTGATATGATCAGATTTTTAAGAATGCCGAATTGCACCGTATTTTTTGCTCTAATTGTATAAAGCAAAGTGTCGCCTACTTCTGGATGCTTTTCATCTGTGTTGCCTTCTGCTTTTTTCTGTAAAGCAACAGATTTTTCTGATTCAAGGTTAGGGGGATATGGATCGAATTCAGGCTTCACCCTTGAAGCTAAGTCGTAAGATAATGAATCACCTACAGTGCCCATATATGTTGTACTTAATGTTTTCGCATCAAGTGTAAAAAGAGTAGAATGACCAATAGAGTCATCTTTTCCTGATTGTAATAGCATTTGTCCATTTGGCAAAAAGCTAATTCCTCGTACTCCTCCCTCAATCGGTTTACCATCTGCATTTGTGATTGGAATCACTCGAATGACTTCAGCTGTTTCAGGATTCATTTGCGCAATGGACCCACTGGTATTAGATGCGAACCAAAGATAGCCATCCTTATCGACGACAAGGTCTCCGCCAATGTCTCCGCCAATGCCAGGACCAACGTCATAACCGACAATTTTCTTAGACGTTTTTTGACCAGTTGCTAAGTCGTACGTTGCAAGGTAGGGTTCTCCATCAACCGCATACGAATGAATATATTTACCGTTATAAACAACGGCATTAGGCGCTCTTCCGCCTAAAACACCTACACGCTCTGCTTGTCCAGTGGTCGCATTTATTTTATAAAGAACTGGCTCTCCACTTGCTGTCGTAGTTGCATACACAGTGTTTTCTTGATCATTCACAGCAACACCGTTCACTACAGTCGAATTAATTCCCTTCACCTGTACACTAGCCTTTACGTTTGTTGGATTTTGCCCATCAAGCTGATAAAGAACTAACTTCCCATTTCCAATCATGTAGGAATCTGCGTTATTGACAACCACCGTCCCAGCGGCTTTCGTAACAGGTGGCGAAACTGTTAATAAATTCCCAGCAATCAGCACCAATATTAGAAATAATTGACTCGTTCTTTTTAATATGTTCATTTTTTGACATCCCCTTTTCCCTGCTCTAAATCATAATGGTATGTACCAGTTCACCTCCCACACTTTGGTAAAGAATATCAGTAACATTTCAGAACCCTCAACATGACTAAAAGACTATTTTCGACAAAAATAGCCCTTTTGTCATATACAACTTTCGACATCTGATCCAACTATGTTTTTTCCAATAAAACAAGTTTTTTTATCGTGTATCAAATATTTTATCTATCAATAAAAACAGGCCTAACGGCGCAATTTACATACAATCTATTCTAATTTATCTTAAATATTCTTTAATTGGATAAAGGTTGTTTTTTTGTCATTTTATATTGAATTTTTTTCTTATTTTCATAAAAATTGTTAATTATTGGTTCACTTTGTTAAAAAAAACAAGGCAAAAGTCTTGCTCCAAAATTTGATGTTTTCTGCTCTTTTTATGGAAAAAATTCTTTTTGTCGAGTAAGCGATTACAATGGAGCAAAGCCATTTAAAGGTGCGTGCGAGTATGTTACGATTGAAATCGAGTGTTTAAGAAAGAAGGGAAAGCTTTTGAAGCGGGAACATCTTTTACGTTGGTTTTTTTATTTTGTTGGATTGATTGTACTTGCTTTTGGACTATCGCTGACAGTGAAGGGAAAGATCCTTGGCATTGGTCCGTGGGACGCTTTTCATTATGGACTGTTTCAGCATTTTGGTTTAACCATTGGACAATGGTCGATCATTATTGGTGCACTCATTGTGACACTGACATCTGTTTTCACGAAATCTTTTCCAAAGATCGGCGCCCTTCTCAATATGGTGCTGATTGGCGTGTTTATTGATTTCTTTAATGCAGTATTACCTGCACCACATGGGTATTTACCTGCTTTATATGTATTTATTACGGGCGTGATTGTGTCTGGGTATGGCGTTGGCATTTATGTCTCAGCTAATCTTGGCGCCGGGCCAAGGGATTCATTAATGCTGCTCATCTCAGCAAAAACAGGGCTGAACGTACAGTGGGTTCGAAATGGTATTGAGTTAACCGTGCTTCTATTTGCATGGATGCTCGGCGGCCCGATTGGCATTGGAACGATTCTGACGGCCATCTTTACTGGACTCGTCCTTCGCTTTTCATTGCCACAATCGACACGGCTCTTGCAGCTGCTCATTACAAAAACAGCGGAGAAACCTGTTCAAACCCTTACCCGATAAGAACAAGCCATTCTACTAAAAGAATGGCTTGTTTTGTGCTAAACTAAATAGACGAAATATTCTTAAAACAGGAGATGATCCTCTGATGCAGCTTTTCCATTATCATTACTGGACACCATTTGTTGAGGAGACGGAGCAGGCGTACACTTCATTAGGCTTTGAAGTAAAGGGTCGTTTCGCAAAGGAAGGTTCCTTTCCTCCTCCGCAGACATGGGATGATTTTAGAGAGAAGAAGCCCTCTTTCCGAATCATTGAGATGAGAAAGGGACAGATCAATATCACATTTGGTTATAGTAAGAAAGTCCTTTTTGATCACATCGGCTTTCTAGTGACTGATGATGAATATGATCAGCTGCTGGTACAAGCGCAAAAGAGAAACTGGGCAATCCAGACCGGGGAGCGAAGAACGTTTCTTTCTACACCGATGCGCTTAAGGCTTGAATTGCAGCGGCGGACAGATGTGATTGAAACTGGTGAAGAAGCAATTGCCGAGATGACGATCGCAGTACCTGATTTGACTCATACACCTGCGGTCGATCAGTTGCTGGACGGTTTGACACAACCTATTCATTGGAAAAAAGGAGAACGTCTCTCTTTACTTGAAGTGAAGATGATGGATTCTCATGGGATGAATACGACCGATCCAAACGGTGTTCACGTCCTCAAACAAGGATAAAAAGCAGCGAGATACGCTGCCTTTTTTATGATTGTTTACGGATTGGAATCCAAATCAATGTCACATGATCTGGAGAATGTATCTCTCCATCTAAAGGGTACGTTTCCATCTCCATTCCCCCAGCATGCTCATATCCTGAGGCAGGAAACCATTCTGTGAAAATGCGTGTCCATGTTGAATGCACAGCGGTTTCGACAGGCCCCTTTGCCTGAAATACAGCCCACGTACTGGCCGGAATCTGCTCGACTGTCATGGTCGAATCTGGTTCTTCCTCACCTTGCTCAATCCCAATGATATAGTCAAATGTTTCAAGCGTTTCATCAAAATGCGCACATACACCGATATATCCGAGTTCTCCAGCTGCATGAGCCAGTGAATCCGTCCATCCTTCTTGATTGACACGCTTCCAAAAGTCGGGAATATCCTGTTTGTTTTGGCTATTCTTTGTTGTTGTCTTTAGTCTTCTGCCCATGATTGAAAATGAATCCTTTTCCACAATACGATAATGCATCGGTTCGACTCCTTTTATTTGAAGTTCGAAGGAGAGACGAGGGTAGGCTTTCACTGTATACTTGCCTGTTTTCACTGCTGCCGGTGTATATCCGTGATGCCGCTTGAAGGCTTTCGCAAACGACTCTGGGGTTTCATAGCCATACTTCACCGCCGCATTAATGACTTTCACTTGCTTGGTCATGAATTCTTCTGCCGCAAGGGTTAATCGTCTTTTGCGAATATATTCTGCTACTGCAATTCCTGTCAGCATATGGAATAGCCGCTGATAATGAAATTTAGACATACAGGCGGCCTCTGCCACTTCTTCGATCTGCAAAGGCTGATCCAGCCTCTCTTCCATATAATTGATACTATCCATGATCAAGTGAATCATTTTTCCCTCTCCTTCCTTTTCCACTATATCGAGAACCGCCCGCACCTTCCTGTCATTTTGTGCTTTCATTGAACAGGATGTCTGTTTCTCTTTTGCAGAGGTTCATCCAATGGTACAATAAATGTAAAAAATTGAGGTCCTTTATGAAGATTTTCGCTATTCAATTACAACCTTTAGATGATAGAAATGCACGAAAACAAATAGAACAGCTGAAGCCTTTTGTATCACTTGAAAAACGCGCCGCCGCTGAGCGCTTTCGTTTTTTGATCGATGCAAGAAGAACGCTTTTAGGTGAGGTACTGATTCGTCACATCATTCATGAGATGTACGCACTGCCTATGGAACAGATCATTTTTGAAACAGAAGGGAATGGAAAGCCTGTTGTCCGGCAAATTCCTTCTTTTCATTTTAATCTTTCTCACTCTGGTGATTGGGTCGTGGGCGCAGTAGATGATGCGCCTGTTGGCATTGATATTGAAGAGATTAAACCGATTGATTTAGCCATTGCCAAACGATTTTTTTCAGCTGACGAATATCAAGATTTACTCTCACAGCCGGCAGAACGGCAGGAAGCCTATTTCTTTCATTTATGGTCCATGAAGGAGGCTTTTATCAAGCTGACAGGGAAGGGAATATCCTATGGTCTTTCATCCTTTACCGCTCGCTTGTCAGAGGATGGACAGGCTACTTTGAGATTACCTGATCACGAAGCCCCTTGCGTTGTCCAAACATATTCGCTTGATCCTGCCTACCAAATGGCGGTTTGTACAAGAAAACCTGCTGCGGCTGAGCACGTCGATATACTCACTTGTGAGAACATGCTATCTCGCCTTAATAACGTGTGATTTGTTGAAGTGATGACTTTAGCAAATCGACGCCTCGTGCGATTTCCTCTTCTTTTACATGCCAAATGTTCAGCTGAAGTATAGGCTCCTTTTGATAAGTAGAAATGAAATGGCGGTCGATCGGCTGAACCATCACAGAAGCCTTTTTTAGCTGCTGAATGAGCTGATTCATCGGAATGGACCGGTCGACACGAACGTGGGTATGGGTAGCTGGCTCCTCTTCCCCCAGCTCATAAGCGCCTTGATCATTTTTCAAACAGGCCACAAGTTGTTTGGATCGAGCTCTATAGGTCGCCTGCATCCTTTCTCTATGACGCTCAAACATCCCGCTTTTCAAATAAATTTCTAAAGCAGCCTGCGAGAGCATCGAGCTGTCGATATCAATAAGCCGTTTATGTTCACTAAAGGGGCCAATCAGCTCGTTTGGTAAGACGACAGCACCTGTTCTAAGCCCCGGAAAAATGATTTTTGAGAAGCTTTTTAAATAAATGACTTTCCCCGCCTGATCATATGAATAGATCGGGTCTCTTTTTGTATCGAATTCTAAATCAGCCAAATAATCGTCTTCAACGATGTAGACATCATATGCTTCGGCAAGGGCTGCAATCGCTATTTTTTCTTGTTTCGACAGACTCGTTCCAAGCGGGTTTTGAAATCTTGGCATCGTATAGAAAAAGCGAATATCACCCTCTCGGAAGATACGCTCCAATTCCTGAAGGTCGAGTCCGTTTTCCGTCCGCTGAATCCCCCGGACAGGTAGCTGGTTTTTCTCTAAGTATTGGAGGAATAGGTGATAGCCTGGCTGTTCGACCAATATGGTCTGTTTTCCATTCGGAAACGGGATGGTGCTTAAAATCGATAAAGCCAGCTGAATACCAGAAGTCATGACGATCTGTTCTGGAGAGGCAAACACTTGATAATCCGTTAAACGCTTTGAAATGATTGGCAGTAAAGATGGTAATCCATTGGTGGTGCCATAAATAAATAAATCATTTTGATACAGATCAATCGCTTGATTGATGCAGTGCTGAAAATCGACATATGGAAACACAATGGGATCAGGCGCTGAGGAAGCAAAATCAATCCATGTGCTGCCCTTCTTAACGGCTGACTGATTGGTTTTCACGACAAAATAGCCACTTCTTTCTACAGAGTACAGCAAGTGTTCACGCTCTAATGTGTCTAGTGCTTTTATGACAGTGCTTTTGCTCACAGCATATTGAGCCGCTAAGTGACGAATGGATGGAATTTTCATTCCAGCATTGTATTCACCGCTCTCGATTTTGTTTTTTATATTCAACACAAGCTGATCATATTTCCTCACAGTACTACCCTCCTTGTACCGGTACAGATATCAATAACTCTTATTGTACACTTTACTTGATCCGTTTACGATAAAAAGACAGAACCGGTCAATTCAACTGAAGCATGCATGCTCTTGTAAGGAGAATTCTGATGGATATGTCAAAACAAAAAGCGTATGCTGCTTCGATCGCATACGCCTGTATTATTGGTTTTTCATTCTTGTTTGTCAAAGTGGCCTTAGCATCAGCGAATCCAATTGATGTATTAGCACACCGATTTACTGTTTCTTTCGCAGCCGCTCTTTTGTTATTTCCATTTTTACGAAAAAAGTACCGTTTTTCCATTCAATGGCGTGATCTCATTTACATTGTGCCATTTTCCTTGCTTTATCCTGTGTTGTTTTTTGCATTTCAAGTGTGGGGGCTGATGTTTACCTCTTCATCAGAGGCCGGCATTATTCAGGCGACCATCCCTATTTTGACAATGGTGCTTGCAGCATGGTGTTTAAAGGAACGCCCTACCTCGATCCAGGTGCTGTTTACCATTCTTTCTGTGTCCGGGGTGATGCTCCTCTTTGTGGTGAAGGGAATTGATGTGAAACATTCTCATCTCATTGGTTATGTGCTGATCTTACTTTCAGCCTTATCATCCAGTGCCTATAGCGTATTTGCCAGGGTGATGACACGGCGATTCCATGTCATTGAACTGACTTTCGTGATGACATTCTTTGGATTTGTCTTCTTTAATGCTGCTGCTCTCATTCGGCACTCGGTAAATGCTACACTACCGCAGTTTTTTAGTCCGTTTACGCAGCCATCCTTTGTATGGTCTATGCTCTTTTTAGGCATTCTCTCTTCACTGCTCACAGCGTATTTATCAAACTATGCTCTTTCCCACCTTGAAGCAGCAAAGGTGAGTATCTTTAACAATCTTTCTGCTTTCATTACCATTGCCGCTGGCGTGCTTATTTTACATGAAACGATTGATATGGTTCACCTCATCGGGGCTGTGCTCGTCATTGGCGGAGTGATTGGCGGGAATGTGGTGAGGAAGGGGAATTCAACACAGAAGAACTAGACAAAACTAACAACAAAACCATTTATTGTCTTGTATTTTTTTGTATAATAAGGAGGGAGAACCTTTCCTTATTATACAAACTAAAATGGACGTGTTATGAGTGCATATATTTATAGTATATACAAAGATATTGATCCTCAACGAGTTAAGAGGCTATCAACGTAACAGACCTTATTTATATGTGTTATTTGTGATGAACTACATACTAGCACCACTCTTCCTAGGTGGACTGCTTGCGTTTTTTATCAAAAACGTATCAATCATCTACATCTCATTTTTCATTTTTTTAACAACGATTCACCTTGATAAAAGTCTTATGCGAATCTTATTTTCTTCAGATAAAAAACAAATGGCCATCCTGAAATTGAATATGGATCAATATATTTTTGGGAAAGATATGAGTAAATTTTTCGGTGTCATGATTGGTTTTATATGCTTTTTTTTAGGTTCTTTCTGCATGATTTTAAACACACATGCTTTGTATCATTCTTTTATTCTTGGAGCCTTAGGCATTAGCTCGTTATTATTCGGATATTTACTTAGATTGAACTTATTATTACTTCTTACTAGACCTAGATTCTTTTCAATCACACCCATGATTCAATACATCACCACTGGGATCATTGCTTCTTGGATGTTTTTTGTTTTTAAATTCGAATTATTTTCTATTCCTTTTTCTAACCAATTGGTGCTTACGCTTGCTGCTTTGATCTTTCTTACTTGTCTTATTTTGTTAATCAATTGGAAAAAGAACCTTAGATATACGCCTATCTTCCATTCAGATGAGAAGGATAGAAATCATCAAAACACAACATCAAGATCTTTCGATCATATTTTATTTTTTGAAATCACCCTTCTTTTGAGAAACCCTCCAATACAATGGTCGGTTTTACTATTTATATTAACAATATCTGGTGGTCTATTTACTCTCATTCTGTATGGTGTTCATACAAACCAAATCGAAACACTGAATATAGAAAATGATTTTTTGTTTATCTTTAGTGTGATATTCCCTATGATTTTTATTTCTAACGCCCTTCAATCTTATGTCTCTTTTGATGTTGATGGTCCCATTATTCCTTTAAAACATAGGTTACCTCACTTTATAAAGAACAAAATAAACTCTAAGTTGATATTATCCGTTTTATTACATATGTTTTTTTGTATTGTATATGCTATCTTTTCTACTTTTACAATAAATGTAGATCACCCCTTTTATGTGATATTTACTTTGTTAGTTAGTAGCGTTTTAATAGGCGTATGCACAGTTGGTTCTACTGTTCTATTTCCTTATTTTAAATGGGAGTATGTGTATCAAGTTCCTAGCACACTGAGCAAATTAACATTAAACCTTTGCTTCAGTTTCATTTTAGGCTTATCCGTTATGTCCTCATATAACCTAGCCTCTTTTATTGCGGCAAATACGATCATGATTGTTTGTACAGTGATCATCATCGTCATCATGTTTTTATTTTGGGATAAAACGATTAACAAAAACTGCAAATCAGTTAAAACATTATTCGAGTGAGGGATTGTATGCTTTCAATTCATGATCTAATCAAGGAATATACAGAGTCCAACTTCAAAATATCAATTCATGAATTACATTTTCATAAAGGCTCAATTGTTGGATTATTAGGCAAAAATGGTGCTGGAAAAACAACCATTCTTGAAATAATCGCGGGGTTGATCACACCAGATAAAGGTGAATTGATCATACAAAAGGATATAGCAAATGGTTTTTCAACTGTCGGTTACATGGAAGATGATCCAACACTTTTTGAAAACTTAACATGCTTCGAATTGATTAAATATCAATCCATGTTAGTTGAACAACCGTTAAATAAAAAACAGATTCAACATTTATTAGAAAAATATGGGCTTGAAAAACAAGCCCATATTCGCTCTTCTTCTCTATCCCGAGGGATGAGGCAGAGAATTTCTTTTATATTAACCACCTTACACAATCCAGCTATTATCTTATTAGATGAACCATTTACCGGTCTAGACCCAGCAAATATGACACTTATGAAAAGACATCTAAGAGAATTTAAGGCTCAAAATAAAACGATCATTCTTTCTACACACATCCTGCAATTTGCCGCTAACTTATGTGACGAGATCCTTTTTATAAATGAAGGACAAATCGTTCATTCAGAAAAAAAACCTTCCGAAGAAATATTTGATGAAGGTCAGCTTGAAAAAAGATTCTTTGAAACGTTATCCTAAATAGCAGTTTCTCTGCGTTTAAAATGATATTCAGCTATAGAAAACAACGGCCCTCGTTTGACGGGGCCGTTGTTTTCTTTTATTGGCTGATGAATTGCCTTTTTGTTGTCTGCTCAATGACATGCCTCATATGTTCTGCGAACTGCTCGAGGTGTGTGTTGATATACATGTGGCCTCCTTCGAAATCAGTGCGTTCGATGGCATTTGCCCATGTTAGCCAGCCGTCTGCGTCTTCCATGCATTTCTTATCTTGCTTTCCGTTCAATAAATAAACGGGTGATTGAATGATTGTTTTGTCTGTGTGCTGGAAGGATTCTAATGCTTGATAGTCGGCACGTAAGGATGGTGTAAAGTAATCCATCATTGGCTTGTTCTCTAACAATTCTTTTGGAATTCCGCCCATTTCAGCAATATGCTGAACAAATGCTTCATTCGATAAATGGGTCAATATTTGTCTTTTTGTTTGCGGCGGCTGAATGGCAGAAATGACAACTGCTGCCGGATCGATGCCTTCCCTTTCTAGCAACTGAGTCAGCCTGTACACCACAAGTCCGCCCATGGAATGTCCGAACAAAATAAATGGACGGTTTAATTTGCCTGTCAGTCCTTCTTTATACAATTCAGCCAGCCGGTCAATGCTTGTTTCAAGCGGCATGAGGTTCGTTCCATGACCCGGAGGCTCTGCTGCTGTCACTTCGGCCGTGTCCTTCAGCTGTTCAAAGAGCGGACGGTAAGAGGCGGAATATCCGCCTGCAAAAGGAAAACAAATAAGCTGAATGAGATCTGATTTTTTTTCAAAGGTTTTAAATAATTGGTTCATACGTCCTTACCCCTTTACGATCGTTTCAAGAATCTGCGCAAGTTGATCTGCCTGCGGTCTTTTCATCATGGTCACGTGGTCGCCTTTTATTTGATAATACGAGCACGTTTCTCTCGTGTAAGCTTCCCAATCGGCAAATTTTTTCTGGAAATCTGTGGCGTGATCGCTGCTTTGTATAATATAAAACGGCACAGAGAATGGGTCTTTTTCTAATTCAATGGCTTGTGACATGATGGTATTATGAGTCTGCATTTGCAAGTATTTATCTAAATAGTGATCATTCATAAATTGATGAACGACTTCATCCTTTTCTGCTTCTTTGAGGATTTTCTGCTTCACTTCTTGGAAGCTGAGCCCTTGTAATGCTTCTGGTTTGATGCCGACGAGGTTCCCCATACCTAGGACGAGGGCCAGCATTTTCACTTCTTCTTCGTTCATATCGGCATGAAGCGCTTGATCTGCCTCATCTCTTAATACCGGAACCGTATCTAAAATGATCAATCCTTTTGGCGCTTTTCCTGCATGACAGAGTCTCTGATTCATTCCGTAAGCAAGATGTCCGCCCATGGAATGCCCTGCCAAATAATCAATGCCTGGTCGATAGAATGTCTCAATGGCTTCAATAAAAATGGTGACAAGCTCTGTATAATGAAGGAATTGTGGTTCTTCATCCTCATACAAGCCTGGAGACTGCAAGGCGTAAACAGCTCCTTCATGTGTCATGAGCTTGGCCACATCGATATACCCCATCACCGTTCCACCAGCAGGCGGTGCAAAGAAAATTCTCGGTTCAGCCGGATCCCCTTTTTTCAACTCGATCACATAGTCTTTCGGCGCTCTTTCGACAGGCTCGCCTGTTTCTGGCACTGTGTCCAAATATGCCGCTAACTGCGCTGGCGCTGGGTGCATGAAAATCCATTTCGGATCAACACGGACACCTTTTTCTTTTAATTTGGCAACGGCTTGAATACTCATAATGGAATCTCCGCCTAAATCAAAGAATGAATCATGAATTCCTACTCGTTTGACACCAAGCACTTCACTGAAAGCTGTCACAATCAGCTGCTGGGTTTCTGTTGCCGGTTGATCGTCTTCATGTGAGGAAGAGACTGCGTCTGTCGGCTCCGGCAATGCTTTTTGATCGACCTTCCCATTTGTTGTGACAGGAATTGCGTCAAGTACGATAAAGTAACTTGGAATCATATAGCCTGGCAGGCTTTCCTGTAAAAATGCTTTCCATCCAGGAACAGGCTCTCCCCCATCTGTGACAAGGTAGGCTGCCAGCCGTTTTGAGCTGCCGTACGTTTTAGCAATGACGGTACATTCTTTTACTTGTGGGTGTTTGAGCAGAGCTGTCTCAATTTCTCCACATTCAATTCGGTAGCCTCTAATTTTGACCAAGTTGTCTTTTCGGCCAAGGTATTCAATACTACCATCAGACCGCCATTTCCCTAGGTCACCGGAACGATACAGTTTGTCCCCTTTTAATGCCGGGAATGGATTGTCAATAAACCGCTCCTGCGTACGCTCTGGGTCATGCAAATATCCCTTCGCCAGCCCTGTTCCACCGATATAGATTTCTCCTTTGACGCCTGTTGGTACTGGATTGAGATGATCATCTAGTATGACAACCGTTGAGTTGGCGACTGGCACACCGATTGGCACTGATCTTGCATCCTCGGGTACGTGTGTGACTTGATAAGTGGTCGCTAATGTTGTGTTTTCTGTTGGACCGTAAGCATTGATCAGCACACCCTTCATATGTGGCAATGCCTTTCGTGCATGCTCACTAGACATGGCTTCTCCGCCAACGAGTAATGTACGGTATCCAGCCACACTTTTTGGATCATGCTCAATCAGCCGGTTGAATAATGCAGTTGGCAAACAGTTGGCTGTGACTTGATGCGTTTTGATTAAACGAGTTAATTCGTCCATATTCAGAGCAGCATATTTCGGGATTAGAACCAGCTGACCGCCATTGAGCAACATTCCCCATAATTCAAAGGTAAAGGCATCAAATGCATAGTTAGACAGCTGAAGCATTTTATCTTCTGAACCAAGCTCAATATAGTTTGTTTCTTTCACTAAGCGGACCACTCCTGCATGAGGAAGCATCACGCCTTTTGGTGTGCCTGTTGAGCCTGAAGTGTAGTTAACATAGGCAAGCTGGTCTTCTCCTACAATCGATTTTTCCCTTTGATACACTGCGCCTGTTTCTGGTAATGGCTTGTCCATTTCAATCTTTGTGCCGCTCAGATCGTCTAAACGATTAATCAGATGCGACTGGGTTAAGATGATATCGCTTTGTGTATCGCGAACGATCAGACCGATGCGGGCATCTGGATACTCAGGTGACATCGGTACATAAGCAGCACCCGACTTGACGATCCCTAGAACTGAGACCATCATGTCAAACGAACGATCAAACAGCATCGGGACAAGTGAACCTGGTCCAACGCCCTTTGACTGTAAATAGGCAGCCAGTTTTGTCGCCTTCTCGTCTAAATCTTGATATGTCATATGCTCTTCCATATAGGATACAGCAATCCGGTGCGGGTCACGCTGCACTTGTTCTTCAAATAATTCTTGCAGCGTACGCTTTGGATAAGGCGTGTCAGTCTGATTTTTCCCTATGATCATGGCATTCTGTTCTGTTTTGTCCATGACGCAAAAGTCAGCAAATGTCCGTTCAGGCTGAGCCGTCATGCCATCTAACAGATTGAGATAATAATTCATCATACGGTGGATCGTTTCTTGCTCAAATAAATCCGTATTATATTCCACATGGATAGACAGCTTGTCCTCCTGCTCAAATACATGCAAGGTGAGATCAAATTTAGAGATGGTATGATGGACCATCACTTGTTCCGATGTCAGTCCTTTTAGGTTGATATCCAGCGAATCAGTGACATACCCCATGGCGACTTGGAAGATCGGTGAACGACTTAGGTCTCTATCAATTGAAAGGTCATCTACAAGCTTGTCGAATGGATAATGCTGATGCTCAAAGGCTTTTAACGTCATTTCTTTCACCTTTTCCAGTAAATCGGCAAAGGTATCGGCTTTTGAAACGTCCTGTCTCAGCGCCAACGTATTGACAAACATGCCGACGAGCTTCTCTGATTGTTCGACATCACGGCCAGCGATCGGCGATCCAACAATGACATCTGTTTGTCCAGACAACTTGTGAAGCAGGACATAATAGGCTGACAACATCGTCATAAATAGTGTTGTCCCCTGCTGCCTCGACAAGGCATGTAAACGACGAACAAGCGGTTCATCTATCACAATTTGCTCTGTAGCCCCATTAAATGTTTGAACCGGCGGACGAGGACGGTCAAACGGGAGCTCTAATACCGGCAACTCTCCTTGTAACGTTTCTAGCCAATAGCTCTGAGCCTCATGGTGGTTCTTTAATTGCTCATTCTCCCAATGAACATAATCGGTCCATTCAATCTCAAGTGCAGGTAGCTCAGGCGTTTTCTCTGATAATAGCGCACCATACACGACTTCTAATTCTTGAATAAGCAGGCTGAGCGACCATGCATCGGAAATGATATGATGCTGCGCACAAAGCAAGTAATATTCCTCTTTCCCTATATCAACAATTGTCCATTGTGCAAGCGGTCCCCGTTCTAAGTCATAGATGCGGTTCGCCTCTTGCTGAATCAGCTGTTCCAATCTTCTCGCTCTTGTTTTTTCATTAAATAATGAGAAATTCGCAACGATTACTGATGGCGGAAGATCTTCACGGATGACTTGAACCGGCTTGCCGCCAATGGTTTGAAATGTTGCGCGCAGTGCTTCATGACGTTTTGTTAAGAGACCGATCGACTTTGTTAACGTTTGGATGTGTAATTGGCCCATCAGCTTCCAAGCACCTAATATATTGTAATGATGGCTCTTTTCTAATGTAGATAAGAACCAAATCCGCTGCTGAGCGTGTGACAGTTCATAGCTTGTTCGTTTTTCCAGCTTTGGAATGCTGGCTTCCTGAATAGCTGGTGCTCCATTGATGTCATCGACCATTTGTGCCAAGTGTGCCAGATTCTTGCTTTCAAATAATATTTTTAGCGGTGCCTTTATTGAAAACTCATGATTAATACGAGAAATCGTTTGAGTGGCCTTTAATGAATGTCCACCAAGGTCAAAGAATTGATCCTCTTTGTACACACGATCGACTTCTAAAATATCCTCCCAGATGGCCGCAAGCACCTGCTCTGTCTTCGTTTCTGGCAATTGCTTTTCAAACGGCTGTGCGTGTTTGTGATGGAACTGTTTGAGGGCTTCATGATCAATAGAGCCATCTTGTTTTTTCGGTATATCTTCCACTTGCCTGATGTCCCATTTCCCCTCTATGATGTCTGTGATCTTGTCAGCATCCACTTCTTTGCCTGATTGCACCGTATAGTACAGTTTCTTTTCAAAATGCGGGATTGGTGCTGGTTGAAGATGTTCAGCGATTTCTTGATTCGCCCCATCTAGGCCGATAAATAGATGCGCTTCATTCAGCCGAACACCTAGACATAATGAATGGAGTCCTTGTTTTTTTCCAATCAATTGAAAGCCCTTGCGAACGGTTAGCGCAGCCCCAGTATGTCCCTTAGACAAACCAAGATTATCCCACATGCTGAAATTCAACGAAATCGCTCTTCTTCCCTCATGATAGGTAAGAGCATGTGCGAGTCCATCTAAAAAGCTGTTCGCCGCAGAATATGCGCCAAATGTGGTGCCGCCAAAAAAGCCATTCACTGATCCAAAAAAGACGAGTGGAACTGACGGGTCATGCTTGAAAGCTTCCTGCAGCACCCAAGCACCATCTGCCTTCCCTGAAAGTTCTTTGACGAAATCTTCTTCTGTTGTATGAGCCAGTGTGTACGTATCCACATGCTGAAAGTGCTCAGATACATTGCCAGCACCGGCTAAATGAAGCGCTCCTCGGATCGACTGTCCGAAATGCTTTTCTGCTTCATAAATCGCCCGCTCGACGTCACATAAATTCGTCACATCGGCTTGTACATAAAGAACGTCTCCCATATCTTTAAGTTGTGAGAATGACGCCTCTTTTTCTCTGTCTTCTTCAAGGGATGTCCGTCCAATTAACACGAGCTTCAAGCCAAATTGGAGCATTTGCTTAGACAGTTCAAATCCAATACCGCCAAGCCCGCCAGTCAGCAAGTACAAGCCTTCATATTCTAAAAACCCTTCTGTCTGAGGTGCCGTCATCATATTCACTTTTTCCAGCTTTGGTACGAGGCGCTGGCCATGCCGGTAAGACACTTCTGCTTTCAAATGAATCGCACCTAGTTCATCCGTAATATGCTTGGCATCCTGTTCCACATTCTCCGCTTCAATATCAAGGTGAGACACTTCTGCCCCTTCCCATTCTTGCGGGATGGTTTTTAATAATCCGGCAAGAGACGTTTTCTCCACATGAAGCTCATCTTGCGGTTTTACAAATTGACCACCTTTTGTGACAACAACGAGACGCATCGGCTCTTTATTTGCTTGTCTCAATGCTTGATACAAATACAAAATGGATTGGCTAGTGCTTGCATTCAGTTCTTTGAACTGCGCAGGGCTCGCAATCATCTCCTTGTCTGATACATTCCACAAGTGGAGCATACGGTCAATTTTTAATTCATCGGCTTCAAGCGCCGCCACAAGCCTGACGTAATCCCCCTTGATTCGAGGGTTCATCTGATACATCCCTTTTGACAGGCGTAAAAATTCATAACCCTTTTTCACAGAAACATAAGGCAGGTTCATTTGTTCAAATTGTGTATAAAGCGATTGATAAAGCCCTTTTTCATCCTCAAATACGAGTACATGATCAGTGGATACTGGCTGGGATGGACCGATATTCTCTTTTACCCAAATACGTTTAAAGAACCAATCTGGGAGGGTTTGTTCATTTTCCGAAGCAAGATCAAGTGCACGTTCAATGTCATGAAATACCCCATCTTTCAGTGCCGCACCTAGTTGGGCACGTTGGATTTTTCCGCTTTCTGTTTTCGGAAATTGGTCTTTTTTCACCGGAATGATATGGTCAGGTTCGATTCCCATTTTGCGAATGATGCTCTCTCTAATCTGCTGAATCATTGTGATTTGATCCTCTATCGAATCCTTCTGCGTGACAAAAAAGACGGCGAGTGTGTCATTACTTGATTCGGGATTGTAAATGCCGTACGCAGCGGCAAAGGTGACTTCAACCCCCTCAACTTCTTCCACAACGGCTTCAATTTCGTAATTCAAATAGTTCGCTCCGTTGATGACGATGATATCCTTTTCTCGTCCTGTGAGGACAAGGCGCCCTTCATGAATAAATCCTAAATCTCCTGTATGAAACCAGCCGTTTTCCGCAAATACTTCTTCATTGGCTTCCTCATTTTGATAGTAGCCCATCATAATCGTTGGACTCTTCACCTGCAAGCGGCCGACTTGATCTTCTGGCAGCACTTGGTGATGCTCGTCTACAATCCGAATCCATACAGAAGGGATTGGTGCACCGACTTCTGTAAAAGTCATCTTGTGCGGATGATCGTGCGTCACATACTGAATCTCACTTGTTAATGTGGTCTGATCAATGGTCAGTTGTCCACCCTGATCATCATGACGCATGAATTCTTTTGACTGGACAATGGCTGATGATGTTTCTGACATGCCATAAGCCGGCACCATCGCATGGCGGCTTAATCCGTTCTCACCCATGATGTGCATGAAACGCTGCGTCACTTTAGGAACAACTGCTTCGGCGGCGTTCATGATATAGGTCAAGGTGGAGAGATCCCAGCTCCCTTTGCGAATGTCGTCTTCATATTCATTCATCATCGCAAAGGCAAAGTTTGGCGCCCACGTCCTTGTGACACCGTATCTTTCTACCCAATCCAGCCACACCATCGGCCGTTCGATAAATTGATCAATGGATGGACTAATTTGCTGGCAGCCGAGGTAGACATCATGGACATGAAACATGACAATGCCCCCTACATGATCAAGCGGCATCCAGTTCATTGATACATCCTCATGCGTGAAACCATTTGCCTGCTCAAAGGAAATGATTCTAGATAAAATGCTTTGATGGTTGTGCCGGATACACTTTGGCACACCCGTACTTCCTGAGGACAGCAGCTGAAGCACAGGCTCATCCGGCTCTGGTTCATAATGCTGTTCATCTGGGTCACAGGCAAGTAATGTTTCGATTGTTAAAATCGGAATCGCTTTTGCTTCAAACGTTTCTCGCAGCCCTGCAATGTCCTCAGCACTCGCTTCATTTGTAATAATGAATGGCTCATTTTGAAGCTGAAATACGCCCTTGAGCTTGTTCACACCTTGATTCATTTCATCATACACAGGTGGTACAGAGACTGGGGTTGGAATGATTCCACCGAGAATACAGCCCCAGAATACTGTGATAAAATCTTGATGATCTTTCAATTGAAGCAGCACTTGATCGCCGTTTGAAAGTCCGGCTGCCCTTAATCCAGATAGGACACGTTCCGCTCCTGTGAGTAATTCCGGGTAAGTCTGGATCGCTTCATGACCGCCTTCTTTGAGATACGTGACTCCGCGATTTGGTGACATAAAGGCGGCTCGGATCAATACCTCTGTCAATGTGACTGGTGTACCTGGTTTTCTGATCACATCACCTCCATAAACAAGAGCTGGTGGTTTTTCTTGTACGGAGGATTGTATGGTTTGACTGACTTCATCTTTTGAAAACGATTCGTTTCCATTTGTACGCTGTCTATCTGGGAAGAGGTCATCTAAATGATAGGGTGTTTGTTTTTCTGTCTGACTCTCTATCAAAACGGCTGCTTCCTCTACTCCATCTATGGCTTTCGTGCGTTCTTCTATCTTTCTTCGTTCCTCTTCATCTAGTACATCAATGGCAAGCAGCGCCTCGGTATCGACCGCTCCACTTTCTTTTCGCGGCAAGGAAGGGACGAGGACGAGTGCGGCTGGCACTTCATCAGGATGAAGCGGGCCTTTCATCATATCCTCTCTTGTCAACGAAGGGTCCTTCGCCTGTGCAAACAGCACAAGCGATAGGCCTCCTTCTTGATTTTTCTTCGGGATGAGCGCACATTCCTTTAGTGGAAAGTGAAGCATGAAGACTTTCTCTAATGCTTTGAGATCGATTCGTTTTCCATTGATCCTGACAATATGATTTGCTGCATTTCCTTTTCGTCTACTAACTAGCATTCTTCTTCTCCTCCTACATCCAATCCAAAATCTGAATCTTGCTTTCTTCCGTCCAAACGCCGACATCCCCTGTCGGATAAAGATATTCGCCTGTTTGATGTTTGAATGGATGCGGAATTTTATGCGCCTCCATCCAATCGGCTAGCTCTCCAAAAAGTGCTTTGATCTCTTTGGCGCCGATAAAAATATCTCCAGAAAATCCAATCGGCATGAGCTGATGTTCTTCATTCAGGACATATATTTCCTTTTCATAGGCAGGATCATGTACGCCTGCATAAACTTCTTCTTGGTCTGGGTATAGCACGCTGACATGTGCGTTTTTCGCCCAATCACTGATCATCCGTTCTTTTTCCTCATTTGTCACAATGGTGAAGGAAGATAGCGGCGTATCCACTTGTTCTGTCATGGCTTCAAGTGTGTGAATCAGCTGCTGCATCAGCGTTTGTATTTGCTTTTCTGTATATTGATTTAAGTTGTATGTGATCCGAAGCTCCAGCGTATCTCCCGGCACTGCGACAAGGGTTAAGTCATAATTTGTTTCTTCATGACTGGCGATGTCTAAAATGCGTACGCCATACGGCTCAATGGACTCAATCGGATAGTTTTCAAACACGACAATGCTGTGAAACAATGCCTCTCCATTTGGAATTTCCGTCATCTGCTGAATATCTGGCAATACGGTATACTCGTATTCTCTCATCTGAAAAACGGTTTCCTGTGTATGGGCGAGCAAACGCGCAATCGTCCAGTCCGAATGGATCGGTAGACGAAGCGGCAATGTGTTAATAAAGAGCCCTGTCATGCTTTCCACTTCTGGTAAGTCGGCTGGCCGGCCAGATACGGTCACCCCAAATATGACATCCTCTGCGCCCGAATGAAGGTGCAAGAGCAGTCCCCACGCTGATTGAATCAGTGTGCTCATCGTGACCTTCTGCTTGCCAGTCATCTTCTCCAGCCTCTGCTGCATCTCTGGCGTCAGTTTGACGCTGGACTGCGCCATGCTTGCTTCTTGGTCTGAAGCATGTTCTTCGCCGTCTCCTGGAAGCGGTGTCGCTTCCTCTACGCCTGACATATAACGCTGCCAGAATTCTTGCGCCTTCTCTTGATCCTGCTTCTTCAGCCATTCGATAAAATCTTTATATGGACGGACTGTAGAAAGACTGATCTCTCGCTCGTCCACAAGAGAGCGATACAGCGCAAAAGATTCCTGAATAAAACTGAACAAACTCCAGCCATCGATTAAAATGTGATGAAAACTAAAGACAAACGTGCATCTTTCCTCATCACAACGGAATAAAGCAACCCGAATCAGCGGTTCATCTATATGGTCTAAATTGAAATCCTTTGAACGATCAGATACTAAAAACTGTTCGATTGTCTCTTCTTGCTCCGCATCACTCAGGTGGCGCACATCGTGCTGAGTGAGGTGGATGCTTCCTTCTGATTGAATGAACTGAACAGGCTCCTTCAACCCTTCCCAAGCGAATTTTGTTCTCAAAATCGAATGACGTTCTACAAGAAGGTTCCAAGCTTGTTCATAGGCATCACCGTTTGTTAAGCCTTGGAGCGTCATATGCACCTGACCAAAATAAGCTTGTGAGGCTTGATCTAGCAGTGCATGAAACAGCATTCCTTGCTGCATTGGAGACAGCGGATACACATCGACTACATTGTCTGGAAGTTCATCTATTTGCTTTTGCGTAAGCTGAACCATCGGAAAATCAGATGGTGTAAAGCCGCCGCTCGCTTCAACACAATGCGTCAAGATGATCTCCATTTTTTCTTTAAAACGTTCAGGTAACAACCGCACCTCTTGATCTTGCAGCAGTTCCCGATTGATCATAAAGTTCATCTGCAACTGCCCATCTGTAACATATCCATACACATCGATCAAATGCTGTCTTTCTGCTTTCGGATCGTGAACATGTCCATTTCGTTCGTCTGCTATATAAAGCTTGGCTTCGCCATCTGCCTGATCTAACTGACCGAGGTAATTGAAACTCATCTGCGGCGTTACCGTTTTGAGTAAACGAGATTCTGTCATGTATTGAAGCAAACCATAGCCGATTCCCTTTTGCGGCACAGCTCGTAAGGTTTCTTTGACGTCTTTGATTTGTCTTGCAACATCGGTTTGTATAAAAGGAATAAAAATAGGATAAGAGCTTGTAAACCAGCCGACTGTCCGTGACAAATCCATCTGTTCAAATAAATCCTCGCGTCCATGCCCTTCTAACGTGATGAGCATTGGCTTTCCAATGGCTTGCGTGAGGCCTGATAACAGTAAATCGTTAATCTCTGTTCGGTATGCTTGTGAGGCCTGTCTAAGTAACATATCTGTTTGTTCCTTTGTGAGCTGAACCGACAGGATCTCTGCATGTTCTTCTATATTAGAAAGCGCAGGCAGTTGGAAAGGAGAACCTTCTTCCTCTTGATCCTTGATTTTTTGCCAAAAAGAGGCCTGCGCTTGTAATTGATCTGTTTGTGCATATTCATATAAGGCATCTGCCCACTGCTTATAGGAGGCGGTTTTTTTCGCAAATATGATGTCCTGCCCCGTAGCAAGCTGTTTCAATCCATTTAGTACATCTTCTTGTATCATGCGCCATGATATGCCATCCATGACGAGATGGTGTGCAGCAATAAAGAGCTCAGACGTGTCTTCACCTGTATGAAAAAGAATCGCTTTGATCACTTCTCCGCGCTCTAATGACAATGTTCCTTGACAGGCACTTGTCTCCAAGCGGATTTGTTCCCGTGCTTCTTCCTGAGATACATCCGTCACATCAAAGAATGTGACACATGGTGTGACACCAGGCTCACGAATGGTTTGAATCCATGTGCCATCTGCCTCTTTTGTATAGATAGCTCTCAGCATATCGTGATGATCGACCAGTTTTGAAAGAACCTGTGTTAACTGTTCATGTGGAACAGATCGCTTCATTTCAATATGCGCCGATAGATTCCAATAATCTTGATTGGTCATCGATTGCTCAAAGAACCAAGATTGAATCGGGAGAAGACGAACCTCTCCTGTCACAGGTGATTGATCATAGACCGTAGAGGCCTCTGCCTTTCTCATCACTTGTGCGAGTTGTGAGATGGTCTGTTTTTCAAATACATCTCTCGGCTGGATGACGTAGCCTTCCTGTGCTAAGCGTGCCACCATTTGTATGACAATAATGGAATCTCCGCCAAGCTCAAAGTAGTTATCATGGACGCCAATAGAAGGAGCGCCTAGCAGCTGAGACCACACTTTTTCTAACACACGTTCTTCCTCAGTAGCTGCTTTGTCAATGGCTGTTTCTACTTCTTCTTGCCTCCACTCTGGCGGCGGAAGACGCTTTTGGTCTACCTTGCCATTTGGCGTGAGCGGTAATTCATCCAGCTCTATTAATAGGCTTGGTACCATATAATCTGGCAGAATGTCTTTTAAGTTTTGGCGAATGTCTTGCGTGGTCATGCCGCCTTTTTGGACAAAATAACCGATCAATCGCTTATGACCACTCTCATGCTGATGCGGGATAACGGCACATTCTGTGATGTCATCAAATGTCAGCATAGCGGCTTCAATTTCTCCACATTCCACGCGGTGTCCACGAATTTTTACTTGATGATCGATTCTTCCAAGACAGTCAATGATGCCATTTGACAGCCAACGGCCCATATCGCCTGTTTTATATAAACGCGCTCCTTCTTGGAAAGGATGCGGGATAAATGATGATGCTGTTTTTTCTTCATCTCCAAGGTAACCAAGTGCTAGCCCTGTGCCGCCAACATAAATTTCGCCGATGACGCCTTGCGGAACTGGCTGCATTTGGTCATCTAATACATAAGCTTGTGAATAAGCAATAGGCTGTCCAATCGGGACCGTCGCCTGATCTTCTTCCAGTGCCCGAATGTGATGCACACAGGAGAATGTTGTATTCTCTGTTGGTCCATAACCATTTAAAAGCCCTTCAGGCAAATATGGTAGTGCTTTTCGGATATGAGCGGCTGATAAGGCATCTCCGCCGACCAATAATGCATGAAGTCCAGATAAAGCTTCTGGATGCTCTTCTGTTAAACGGTTGAACAGCGGCACAGTCAGGAACCCTGTTGTAATCTGATAAGTTTTTAGTGCTTCCGCTAATGTATCCATTGATAAAATGGTATTTCGATCCGTCAGTATGAGCCTTCCCCCGTTTAAAAGGGCACCCCATATTTCATACGTAAAAGCATCAAAAGAGAAGCTGGCGATTTGTAAAATGCGCGTTTGTTCATTAAGGGTGACATAGTCTGTTTCACACACAAGCCGGACGACCGCTTGATGCGGGATCAGTACTCCTTTTGGCTGTCCAGTTGACCCCGATGTGTAATTGATATAAGCAAGTCCATCAGGTCTTAGTGCAGCGGGCATGACCTCTGCTTCTGGTAAAAATTCTTCATACCCTTGATCAAGACAAATGAGTTCCGTTTGATGGATGGATACTTTTTTCAGCCATTCATTTTTTGTCAGTAAAAGCTGAATCCCTGTATCTCTCAGCATATAATCAATGCGGGCATCTGGATATTCAGGATCAATTGGCACATAAGCCCCTCCTGCTTTCACAATGGCCAGCACCCCAAGAATCATTTCAGGCGATCTGTCGATGAGCAGTCCAACTGGTTCATGCGGCGTCACGCCTCGTTGCTGTAAATAGGCTGCTAGTCGATCGACTTTTTCATGTAACTCTTGGTACGTCCACTCATCTCCTTGGAATTCGAGCGCCACTGCATGAGGTGTCTTTTTCACTTGCGCTTCAAATCGTTCCGTCATAAGCAGCGGACCTTTTGGTTGATCAGTCTTTCCGCTCCATTCATAGAGCAATTGATGCTTTTCTTTCTCTGGCAGGAAATTCACTTGTCTGATCGGCTGCGCTGGATTTTCACAAATGCTTTCAAGCAGGTGCTCGTAGTATGCGAGGAATCGCTCCATCGTGTCATCAGAAAATAAATCCGCTTGATACTCAAGTTTTAACTGAAGACCTTCAGCTCCTTCAAACACAAACAGGGAGAGATCAAATTTCGCTGTATCATTATCTTCAATGGTTAAAACCGACGTCGCCTCCCCCATTGGAGATGCTTCCAGCGGTAAGTTTTGCAGAACAAACATGACCTGAAACAGCGGCTGCTTACTGGCATCACGCACAATATTCAATTCATCGACCACCATCTCAAACGGCACATCCTGGTGTGCATAAGCACCGACAGTTGTCTCCTTCACTCGCTCTAATAATTCCGTAAAGGCTGGATTCCCGCTATGGTCGATCCGAAGCGCCAATGTATTCACGAAAAAGCCGATTAAATGCTCCATTTCCGTTCGATTTCTCCCAGCAATGACCGAGCCAATGACAAACTCATCCTGTGAAGACAATCGATGTAAAAGGGTAGAGAAAGCCGACAGCAAGGTCATATACAGTGTGCTGTCTGTTTTCTTAGATAGCTCATCAATCTTTTCAGACAGTGACTTCGACAGTTGATATGTTTTCGTCTTCCCTTTGTAGGATTGAACGGCCGGCCGCGGATGATCATACGGCAATACCAAATCTTCAACAGGTGCCGCAAACTGCTCCTTCCAATAGGCAAGCTGCTTACGCAATGGTTCTCCTGTCAAATACTCCTTCTGCCACAGTGCGTAATCCGCATATTGAATAGGCAGTGCCGGCAAGTGAGGCTCTCGCCCTTCGATCGCCGCTGTATACCACTCAGATAATTCTCTTGCAACAATGCCAATCGACCAGCCATCTGACACGATGTGGTGAATGGACATAAGCAAGATATGCTCTGCGGATGAAAGTCGAATCAGCTTCACTCGAAAGAGCGCTTCGTGTTCTAATTGAAAAGGTGTGGATGCCTCTTCTTTCGCCCATTCAGTCGCTTTTTGTTCTTTCTCTTCCTGTGACGCTATGCCTGAAAGGTCCATCACCTCAAGCTCTGGCAGGGCCATCTGTTCATGAATGACCTGTACCGGTTCATCCCCGCTCATCGTAAAGGACGTTCTGAGCGATTCATGCCTTTCCACCATATGATGCAGACTTTCCTGAAGCACCTTGATATCTAAAGGCCCATTCATCCGAAACGAAATCGTATTATTGTAAAATGGCAGATACGGCTCTAATTGATAGAGGAACCACTGTCTTTGCTGGGCATAAGACATCGGAATTTCCTGACCCTTCTCCATTTTTCTCATCGGAATCACTTCATCTGCTTTGGCATTTGAATCGATCCAGTCTGCTAATTCTCCGAGTCTCGTATGTTCAAACAACACAGCAAGCGGCACGTCAAACCCTGTTTTTTGTCTAACCGCAGACAGCATTTGCGTCGCCTTCAGCGAATGACCTCCTAGTAGAAAGAAATGATCGCCGCAGTTGACATCTGAGACACCGAGCAGCTCTGACCAAATGTGTGCGAGCAGTTTCTCCGTTTCTGTGTGAGGTGCTCTGTTGTCTGCATCCATTCCGCTTTCCTCTATTAATTCATGAAAATATGCCTCGTCTGGCGATCCATCTTCTGTTTCTTTCCAATATTCCTCAGGAAACAAATGTACGGCATATTCACCAGATAGACGGGACTGTAAACATGTATGAATCGATTGATAAAGCCGCTCTTCCACCGCCTTTGTTTGATCCGTTTTGAAAAAGACGTAAAAGGTCTGCTCTGTTTGCATCTCCGCATCCGCATGGATCATCTCGTGAATCTCTTTCTTCGATCGATCCAATCCCGCATAAATGAGCGGAGCATCTGTCATCAGACATGCGAGCATCGTTTGGAAGCCTGCCTGCTTTGAAATTGGTAGATAACCTCTTTCTTTTAACATGCCTTTTATCATGGAGCCTTCACTCATACCAATCTCGTCCCACATGCTGAAACTAAAGCAATATGGCTTCACTGTAGATGTCAGCTTCTGATAATGAGCAAATTGTTCCACGAACTCATTGGCAGCGCAATAAGCGCCGACAGTCATACCGCCCTTTAGCGTTCGGGCTGACGAGCTGGAAAGAAATAAAACATTCCTGCGTTTGGAGGCAGCTTCATGAAGCGCAATCGTTCCATATACCTTCGCTTCATACATGTCATTCAGAGACACAGATGTCATATCAGCAAGTAGTTCTTCTTGAATGATACCTGCGAAATGAATGATGCCATCCAGCCTTTGATTTCCAGCGACCTCATGTCTAGAGATGATCGCTTCCACCTCTTTTTCAGCCGTGATGTCTGCTTTCTCATAAAGAACCTTGCCGCCATGCACTTTTGCCTGCTTTTCTAGCAAAGACAATGTCTCTTGCTGGTCACTAGAAAGTGCCTGTCTCTCTTTCCTTCCAAGCAACACGAGATGTGCTTGATAAGATGTCAGTAGGTGTTCACTGACTAAACGTCCAATTCCGCCTAGCCCGCCTGTTATGACATAAAGCCCAGATGATTCAAATGGCGGCTCTTTCCTTTTCTGTTCCTTTTCCAAATGAAGAGGTGCTAAAAAGGGAATATAACGAACACCTTGACGATAAGCAGCGACATGACGGTCTTGGTCATGCGTGAGTTCTGCCATAATCGCCATTGCATGGGAATGACTAGATACCGATTCTGCTAGTGAAAAATCAAGACATTGCACCTTGATAAACGGCCATTCATGCTGAACTGCTGTCATCAGTCCGGCTGTCGTTGCTTTTTCTACATCGTGGATATGATCCTCCGGCACATTCATCGCATGGGCTGAGACAAAAGTGATGGCCACCTGCTCCTCATAGACGGAAATGGCTTTTGTTAAAAATAATGCACTCATGCTGCCCGTTTTCTGCGCTTGTTTCGCCTTGGCCACATAAAGCTTGTCTTCTTGGTTTGTATAGTTCCAAAGGTGAATGATGTGTTTCACCGAAACGCCATACGAACGGAGCGTCTCAAAGAGTTGTTCGTAGTCAGACGGCCGATTCGGGTGGATGATGAAGTGAGTGTGTGTGAGTTGTTTGAACGCTTGACCCGGTTCAACCGTAATGTATGTTTGTTCACTGTTTGCAAAAGATTTCAATTGATCTGCCAGTCCTAATGGATCTGCAAAGATCACAACGTCCCCTACGATCTGCTTGTCAGCTGCATCAAGTGGAGCTGGTATCCACTTCTTTTGATAACTCCAATCAGGCAAGGTATGTTCATTTTCAAGTCTCATGTCCATTTCCATGATCATTTCATCAAATTCGCCTTCTTGCCATCTTGTCTTGAGCTGTGCCCTTTCTATTTTTCCAGAGCTTGTTTTGGGAAATGCATGCTTCTGGACAGGAATGATGCGAGATGCAGACAAGCCCATTTTTGTTGCAATATGGGATTTAATGTGCTGACTTGCCCTCATAATATAAGTCGGCTCATACAGCTTCGGTGTAAAAAAGAGAATCAGTTCATCGGATGCAGAAGCCTCCATTCGGACGGAACAAGCAGCCACAAAGCTCGTTTCTACTCCCGGTACTTCCTCTGCTATGGCTTCAATTTCATAGTTGTGATAGTTTTTCCCGTTGATGATAATCATGTCTTTTTCTCTACCGGTTAGTGTCAGCCTTCCTTCGTGCAGGAAACCTAAATCACCCGTGTGAAACCAGCCATCCACTTGAAATACTTCTTGATTCGCTTCGTCATTCCGGTAATAGCCCTTCATGGTGGTTGGGCCTTTTATTTGCACACGGCCAATATGATCTTCTGGAAGAAGCTCATGCTGATGATTGACGATGCGTATCGTGATACCTGGAATCGGTTTGCCCAGCTCTGTAAAGCTGACGGTTCCTGTCTCACGTGCTTCTGCTGGTCTTAGCTGCTCTGTCAGCGACGTTTCCTCAAAGGTCAGAACCCCGCTGTTTTCATCTCCACGCTCAATCGCAAAGGAAAACACAACCGCTGATGAGATTTCAGACATGCCGAAAGCCGGTCTAATCACATCTCCCTTTAAGCCGTGCGGAGCAAGCAGGTGTAGAAATCGGTGGATGGTTTTTGGAACGACCGCCTCTGCCCCATTGATCATGCAGGTCATCGCCGACAGATCCCAAGACCCTGATGAAATCTCTTTCTCATAATCGTTGATCATCGCAAATGCAAAGTTAGGTGCCCACGTCTTCGTTGCACGGTAGCGGTCCATCCAGTCAAGCCACCGCAGCGGCTGAGCGATAAAGTCATCTGTTCTTGCCCGAATCTGCTCGCAGCCTGTGTACACATTGACAAGATGGAACATCACAATGCCACCAATATGATCTAAAGGCATCCAGTCTAACGAGACATCCTCTTGTGTAAATTGATTCGCTGCTACTGTTCCTTTGACGTTCGCCAGCACACTTCTATGGGAATGCTCTACACACTTTGGCATCCCTGTACTTCCAGACGTTAAGATAAAGAAGACGGAATCATCCGGCGCGGCAGGGTGAGCGGCTGTATCTCTTTCTAATGTCAGCATCGGCTCAACTGCTGCGACACGTAATTGGTCTGTATGCCACAATAAGGCTAACCCTTGCACCTCCTCGATCAGTGAGTCATCTGTTAGGATGAGTGGATGCTCGAGCAGCTTCCAAGCATGATGAAGCTTCTTCACTGCAGCATTCATCTCCCGATAGGTTGGGGCAGCCGACACAAGCGTTGGAACAAATCCGCCTAATACACATGCCCAAAAGGCAGTGACCATGGCATGATTCGATGAGAATTGAAAGAAAACAGGATCGCCTGCCTTAAGCCCCAGTGCCCTTAAACCAGTCAGAACCCTCTCGGCGTCTCCTTGTAACTGTGCATAAGATTGTGTGAGTTCGTTCTTGCTATTCACGATATACGTAAGCCCATTTGTCGTTTTTGCAGCCTCTGTTAAGACTTCCTGTAAGGTCTGTGCGCCTTGTGTGACGTCGAGATCCCCTCCATAGGAAAGAGCGGGTGGCATGTCGGCCAAAGCAGGTACAGCCGTTTGCGTCTGTATCGCTTCCGCTGCGGCCTCCTGCTCAATGTGCTTGTCGAGAAATAAATGAGAGAGGTGATACGGCCGCGGTCGAATGGTTTTTTCACGTGAAAAAACAGCGAAGCGTTCGATTTCGTTGGTTTGTAAAATGGTTGTCTTTACATCTTGTAAAATCGCATCCATTGATTCATGTATACTCGTTTGGTTAATGGTTGATGGTTTCATATGAGTTCCTTTCCTTTTTTGTTAGGCAGGACTGCAAGGCTGCATCCTGCCTAATCTAAAGTTTACAAGACTCGTTCTCTATTTGTTTGATTGACAATATGTTTGATCAGCTTTGCATTTTGAGCTGCACATTCTTTATGTTTAAACATATCAGCATGCCGGCCATAGCCTTGGTATTGGGTAAAAGATCCGGCCGTTGCCTGTGTCCACTCTTCCATCCAGTCCGGGATCGCTATTTGTTCTTCAGATTGGATGAACGTAATATCTGCCTGTATTTTGCCTTGATTCACCCCCTTAACAAACGTTTCATAGTAGGCGCGCGTCTTTTGGACAAGCGCTTCTTGAACGATCTCCCCTTGAGCAAGTTCGCTTTGTTTCGTTTGATGAACAATCGCTTCAATATCATCATCAATGGATCGCCCTTCTAAATCACTTTCTCCAATTTTCTTATAGGAATCGATCATGATGACCTTCTCGACTGTCCGTCCTCCTTGTTCAAGCGCTTGAACAAGCTCAAAGGCGAGGTAACATCCGCCTGAGTACCCCATCAACGTCAGCGACCCTTTTGGCTGAAGGTGCTGAATATGCTGAACGTACTGCGCCATTCGGTTATTCGTTTCAATAAAATCAAAGGCGATCAACCGGACATCATCAAGCGTTTTTGCTGCTTCCTGATAGATAAAGCCGTAGCCTGGTAACGGCGGAAGAGCAAAGACTGTTGATGTTTGAGATTCATTGAATACAAGATAGCCAGCGGTTTCCCCGTCCTGATGCTGAATATAATGACTAAGCGCTTCAATCGTCGGGGTCTCAAACAACAAATGGATCGGCACCTGAACCTCAAACTCTTTTGATACTTTGGACAAAAGAGACATCGCTTTTAAAGAATGTCCGCCAAGCTCAAAGAAATGGTCATCTGTGCTAATATCCTCTCGTTCAAGTACTTCCCGCCACATCACCAACAGCTTTTGTTCCACTTCATTTGCGGGCAGTTTCACACGACGGTTTCCTTGCGGCGCCTCTGGTTTTGGTAGCTGGCGTTTATCAACCTTCCCGTTTGGCGTAAGTGGGAGGTTCTCCAGTTCAATCAGCTCATGAGGCAGCATATAAGCTGGAAGACGCTCTTTCAGCCTTGATTTGATATCATCGAGTTTGCCTTTCCATGCATCATCACACGTGATGTAGGCAAGCAGCCTTGTATGATTGGTTTCATCATGATCCGCTAGGAGTACAGCTTGTTTTACACCTGGGTGCATGAGAAGGTTGGCTTCAATTTCTGTCAGTTCAATACGGTGTCCTCGAATTTTTACCTGATCATCAACTCTGCCTGCATACTCAATCAGACCGTTTTCTCGAAAGTAAGCTAAATCCCCTGTACGATACAGGCGCTCACCCGAAGCGAAAGGATGAGGAATAAACACTTGTTTTGTCAGATCAGGACGATTCAAATATCCTTTTGCCAGTCCTTTGCCGCTCAGACAAAGCTCTCCAACCATTCCAATCGGCTGAAGCTGCCTGTGCTCACTCAATATATAAGCGCCCGTCTGGTTGAGCGGCTTCCCAATTGGAATAGAATGTGACTCTAAAGGGATCGCTTCATCTATCGGATAATACGTGGCAAAAACCGTTGATTCGGTCGGGCCGTATACATTCAACAATCTGCCTTTTCCCATCACATCAAAGGCTTTTCTCACATGCTGAACCGATGCCCTCTCTCCCCCAAACAGCACCTTACGCACACCGCGCATCCAGTCTGTTCCTTCATCAACGAGAAGATGGAATAAAGCGGTTGGAACAAACATGACAGAAATATGCTCTCCTTTTATCAGCTTAGTGAGCTTCCCCATATCTAAAATGATTTCTTTTTGCGGCAGGACAAGCTTTGCTCCGTTTAAAAGCGCACCATATACATCAAATGTAAAGCCATCAAATACGCTATTTGATAACGACAGCAATGTATCTGTTTCTAAAATAGTTAAGTAATTCGTATTTTTGACCACCCGGGCAATATTGGAATGGGTCGTCATGATGCCTTTTGGCTGTCCGGTTGTTCCTGATGTATACATGATGTATGCCGTATCATCTAAACCTGCTTCAAGTGGCAGATTCTCTGAGCTCATCAGTAAAATTTCTTGATCATCTGCAAAAAGATACGTGCCATCAAATGCGAGTGACCTCGTCTGACTGATAAAGGATGAATGAGTCAGAAGATGCGTCGCTCCGCTGTCTTTCAGCATATATTGGATACGGCTTTCTGGATAATCGGGATCAATCGGCACATAGGTGGCACCTGCTTTTAAGACAGCGAGTAAGCTGACAATGAGTTCAGGTGTCCGCTCTGCTAAAATGGCGGTCACCGTTTGATGTTCGACCCCATTTTTTTGCAAATGCCTTGCCAGTCGATTGGCTTGTTCGTTCAGCTCCGCATATGTCATCGTGTGATCACCTGCCGATAATGCCACTGCATTCGGCTGTTTTCGGACATTATGTTCAAACCACTTTGTCAAATAAAGCTGATCATGCTCCAGCTCAGGTGCATTCCATTCCTCTAACATTCGCTGCTTTTCCTGCTTAGTCACAAGTGTCAGTGTATGAACTGACTGATCTGGATGTTTGATGGTCCCTCTGATCAAAAGGGTCAGCTGATCCTTTAATTTATGGACAAATGCAGGATCAAATACACGCTGATTAAAGGCCAGCTTCATCTGCAATTGTTCCCCAGGTGATGCAAGTAAATTGAGATCATAGTTCGATTTTTCATAGACATTCATGTCTTCTACTGTAAAGCCAAGCAGTGACTCCTGCTCGTCTTTCTTTGCAGCTGGGACATTCTCAAACACCACAATATGATCAATGAGCTGCTGCTGACCTGCTTTAGCCTGAATATCATAAATCGGGATATATTGGTGCGGTTCAGCCGCTAAAGACTGCTGCTGCGTCTCTGATAATAGAGAACGGAACGTCATTTGGTCTGTCAGCTGAATTCGTCTTGGAATGACATTAATGAACAATCCCACCATCCGGTCTACACCAGCCAAATCTGCTGGACGTCCTGACACAACCGTTCCAAACAACACATCGTTTGAGCGCTGATACCTGCTGAGTAAGATAGACCAAATCGATTGAAGCGCACTGCTTAACGTGGCATTCTGCTGCAAGGCTAACTCTGATAAAGCAGCTGTTTCTTCTTTACTCATGGCCCATTCAATTTCGCCTAATTCATGCTCATTTGTTTGCTTTCGCTGTTCTTTAAAAGTCGATTGCCCCTCAAAGCCCGCCAAAGATTGCGTCCAATATTCAAGTGAGGCTTGTTTATCTTGTTTTTCCAGCCATTGAATATATTCTTTATATGGCTTGACTGGCTCCAGCCTGTAAGGGATGTCATGCAAAAGTGCATGATAAATCGCAAACAATTCCTGCACAACTAGGCCAAAACACCAGCCATCTAGAAGGATATGGTGATAGCTCCATATCCAGCGATAGCTTGAAGGACCCGTTTGAAAAACAGAGGCCCGCATGAGCAGATCCTTCGAGAGATCAAATCCTCTCAGCTGATCCTTTTGTTTAAAACGATCGATACGTTCAAGCTGTTCACTTTCAGAAAGATCCTGTATGTCCACAATATCAAGCTGGAAAGGTCGATTTTTTAATACAACTTGGACAGGACGCTTCACTTTTTCGTGGAGGAACACGGTACGAAAAATATCGTACCGTTCCACGATGATATTCATGCTTTTCTCAAGCAGATCAGACCGAAGTGTCCCCTTCACGTTCATATCCATTTGTTCTACATAAAAGCCTTTTTCTTGATGATGGAGGGTATGAAACAGCATTCCTTCTTGCATCGGTGACAGATAGTACATATCTTGAACTTGATCCCTTTTAAATTGACTCATCTATTTCATTCCTCCTTTCCTTTTTCATGACTGATCTAGTGGTGTTACGTCAATTTCTCCTCGAGCATGTCAAAGATATCGTCCATTTCATCCATTTCAAGGTCTGCAGCCGAGAAATCACTTGGCGTAAATTCTCGCTCTTGATGCGCTAAGCAATGAGTGATGATGGATCTGATTTTCTCCTTCAACAATGCGATGAACTGCTGTATCGTTTGTTCTTCATATTCACTTGCACAATATGAGCACGACAGAATGAATTGATTGTGCTGAACAAGACCGCTGAGGTTCAGCTTATAAACAGCTTCTGATTCAGGGCTTGCTTGACGGCCCATATCATAGGTTGAGGGCCCAAAGAGTTCTGTCGTCACTTCCTGATCAATCTGCCCGAGATAGTTCAAGCTGATTTCAGGCTGCACGTGTTTGACTGACGGTTCGGATGGTGTCATGTATCTTAAAATACCGTAACCAATCCCTTTATTCGGTACACGCCGCAGCATCTCTTTCGTTCCTTTAATAGCGTCTGCAATGGTCTGATTCGGTTTCGCTTCAAGAACGACTGGATACATGCTCGTAAACCAGCCAACTGTGCGGGATATATCTAATCCTGATAAAATGTCCTCTCTTCCATGACCTTCAAGCTGTACATGTACATGAGATTGTCCTGTCCATTCCTGAACGGCCAGCCCGAGCGCACATAGAAGAATATCATTCATTTCTGTTGTGTACGGAAGATGGATATTCGTTAACAGATGCTCGGTTTCTGCTTCTGTCAGCTGCATTTTGACCGCTTTCGTATCCGCGACTTTTCTTTCTTTTACTTCATGGTCAACAGGTAAAGTCGTAAACGGTCTATTTTCAATCGCTGCCCAATACTCCTTCTGGTTTTTTAGCAGCTGTGACTGCGCGTATCGTTCAACCGCTTCTGCCCATTCTTTGAAAGAGTGCGTTTTTGGCGGCAGAACCATCGTTTCTCCTTTTTCTGCCTGATGATAAAGAGACATAAAGTCTTCTAGTAAAATCCGGCAAGAAACGCCGTCAATCACAAGATGATGGGTGATGATGAGTAAGTGATCACCGTTTTCTGTATGGAAACAAATCACTTTCATCAATGGACCTTTTTCAAGATTCAGTTGACGCTGATACTCATTGGCGTATATGGAAATCGCCTGTTTCACATCTTCCGCTTTTGAAACATCACAAGAAATAATTGAAAATGGTTCTGTCAGCTCCCGCTGATTGTATTGCAGAATGTCATCATGCTCCTGTCTGAACACCATGCGCAGTGCATCATGATGTGAGAGCAGTCTTTGCAGAACTTGTTCTGTGACAGCCAAGTCAAACCCTTTTGGCGCATGAAGCATCATTGAGAGATTCCAGTGGTGCTGGTGATCAAAGTTACGTTCAAAGAACCAGCGCTGTATCGGTGTTAAAATGACCTCTCCTTCCACAGGTGATTGATCAGCTGTGAGAAGGTCCGCTTCTTCGATATATGGGCGAAGCTCCGCAATCGTTGGATATTGGAAAAGCAGTTTCATATCGAGCTTCCAGCCTTCTTGCGTGAGTCTGCTTGCCATTTGGATGCCTTTAATCGAATCTCCGCCAAGGAAGAAGAAATGGTCGTGAATACCAACTTGGCTGACGCCAAGCACATCTTCCCAAATGCCGCAAAGCAGTGCTTCCACTTCATCTCTTGGGGCTTCGTATGCTGTTTGATTCGCTTCCATATCAGGTGCTGGCAGTGCTTTGAGATCCACTTTGCCATTTGCCGTCATCGGCAGTTGGTCTAGCTTGATGATCCATGATGGCACCATATATTCAGGCAAGGTGCGCTTTAAGCTTTCTTTCAAAGTGGCCGCTTCTTCATCTGTGATGGCGTAAGCGACAAGAGCGTCTTGATCACTTGCGTCTTTGACCGTTGTCACGACGGCTTCTTTCACTTCATTTAGCGCAAGGAGCTGCGCTTCAATTTCTGATAGCTCAATCCGGAATCCGCGGATGTTCACTTGATGGTCTTTTCTACCGAGGTAGATCAGCTCGCCATCCTCTGTCCATTTCACCAAGTCGCCTGTACGGTACATGCGCTCTCCAGGATAAAACGGATCCGGGACAAACCGTTTGTCCGTTTCCTCTGGGAGATTCCAGTAGCCTCTTGCCAGTCCTTTCCCCGCAATCACGAGCTCACCCGGTACGCCTTGCGGCGAGAGGTCATATAACGAACCCATAATGTAAAAACGAGTATTGGCAATCGCTGTTCCGATAGGAAGCGTGCCTTGATCTGGATCAATGATCCCGCTTGTCGCCACGACCGTATTTTCTGTTGGGCCGTAGTTATTGACGAGTGTATATGGAACGGGCTTCACCTGTTTTAGCTTGTCCCCGCCTGTCAGTAAGTAACGGAGAGAATGATTGTCCATCGACATAAACTGCTCACATAGCTGTGTTGGCAGGAACGCAATGGTAATGCCTTCGTCATTGAAATACGTATTGAGCTTGATCATATCGAGGCGAATCGCTTCGTCGATGATATGGAGCTCTGCGCCGGCCATCCACGTCGGGAACATCTCCCAAATGGAGGCATCAAAGCCAAAGCCGGCATATTTGGCGGTTCGGTCTTGTTTCGTCACCTGAAAAGCATCATTGTGCCAAAAAGCAAGATTGACAAGAGACTGATGCTCGACCATGACACCCTTCGGCTGTCCAGTCGTTCCAGATGTGTAAATCATATAGGCGAGATCCGTTGGTTTGATAGGAACCTGAATCTCGTGTGCTTCTCCTTCTACTGCCTCTTCTATGAAGAGGGTATGACCTGTGAAAGAAGGTGGTGCAGTGAGCCCTTTCTGAATCAGAAGGACCTCTGCCCCGCCATCTTCCAGCATGTAGGCAATGCGCTGCGCTGGATAATCGGCATCAATCGGCACAAATGCCGCACCTGCCTTGAGAACTCCGAGAACAGCGGCTGTCATCTCAAGCGATGGACGTGTGAGAATGCCAATGCGGTCTCCCGGTTTTGTGCCGCTGGAAATGAGTCTTGCGGCGACTGTATTCGCCCGGTTGTTCAGTTCTTCATACGTCCAGCTTGTGCCGCAGAAAGTTGCGGCTTTTTGATGAGGTACTTCTTGTGACTTTGCCTCAATCAATGCATGAACCGTTTGATCTGTCGGGACATCTAGGACAGGTCCTGACCATTCATCAAGCAGATGTCGCTCTTCTTCTTTTGTTAAGATGGAGATGGTCGAGATCGACTGATTCAATTTCGCAAGCATTTCGTCTATGATTCGCTCAAAATATTGACTCCATCGCTGAATGGTACTCTTTTTAAATAGTGCCGCTGCATATTCAAAGCGCAAGCCCACTTGATCTTGTTCCTCAAAGACACCGAGCGTTAAATCAAATTTTGCCTGAACGGCTTCTTGCTGTTTGTGCGAAAGCGTAAGTCCATTCAAATTCGGTAACGTCAGATCACGCTCATCCGTTGTCATCATGACACTAAACAACGGGTTGCGGCTCGTGTCTTTCGGAAGGTCTAACTGCGCGACCAAATCCTCAAATGGGAATCCTTGATGTTCATAAGCTGATAGATTGTGATCTCTTATTTTTTCTAGCAGATGCTCTGCAGTTTCTTCTAACTGAACGTCATGTCGAAGGGCCAGTGTATTCACAAACATGCCCGGGATCCGTTCGATTGACGCATGTGTACGTCCAGCCGTTACAGCCCCTATGACGATGTCATGCTGCCCAGTCAATTTATGAAGGAGAATGGCAAAGGCCGTTTGCATCACCATGTTCAAACTCACATTTTTTTCAGCCATGAACGCTTTGATATGCTGCGCCTTCTCAGCAGACAGCCATCTATCAACCCGGTCTCCTGCAAATGACTGCACGCTAGGCCGCGGGAAATCAAGCGGAAGTGCCAAGTCTTCTGGCGGCTGTGCATATTGCTCCAGCCAAAACTGCCGCTGTTTTTCAAGTGCTGCTTGCTGCTCTTCCTCTTGCTGCCATACCGCATAATCCTTGTAGTGCAACTGAACTGGCGATAACGTCTTATGCTCATACAACTCCGCTAATTCTTGAATAAGTAGCCTGCGTGTCACTCCGTCTGCGATGATATGGTGCATATCCATCATGAACACATATTTGTCATCAGACAGCTTTGCCACTTTTGCTCTCATTAGAGGTGCTTGATGTAATGAGAATGGTGTCATGAAGTTGTCTACGACGGATTGTACCTGATCGCTTTCTACTTCAACCATCTGTAACGTAAACGGCACACGGCGATAGATTTTTTGGACGGGACTGCCATCAATTTCAACAAAGGCTGTCCGCAATGACTCATGTCTATCAATTAAAGCTTGAATCGCTCCTTCTAGCTGCTTCAGATCAAGGTTTCCTTCCATCATGAAAACGGCTGGCATATGGTAGGTGACGGATTCTGGATGCAACTGCTGTAATACGTACATTCGCTTTTGTGCGGAAGAGACTGGATAGAAATCTTGCTTTTCCGCTGGCTGAATGGATGTGACGAGCGAAGCATCAGCTTCTTCCAAATAGGCAGCTATCGCCCGTATCGTTGGCTTTTCAAAAAGAACCTTGAGTGGAACATGCTGATTCAGTTTGGCTTGCATTTTCGAAATGAGCACCATGCCTTTCAGAGAATGCCCGCCTAATTCAAAGAAATGGTCATCAATGCCGACTTTTTCAATTTCAAGAACATCTGACCAAATATCACAAAGCGTCTGCTCAAGCGCCGTTTCTGGTGCTGCATGTGCCGTGCGGTTCATATGTGCCTCATGAGGAAGCGGCAGAGATTTTGCATCCACTTTTCCGTTTGGCGTCAGCGGCATATGATCCACTTTGACAAAATAAGTAGGAATCATGTAATCCGGTAGTGTCTCTGAAAGCTTTTCTCTAAATGTCAGCGTTCCAATGTGATCAGGTGCTGTATAATATAACGCCAGCTCCGGTAAACGAGATGTGTTGATCACTTTGACATACACTTTTTGAATGGTTGAAAGGGCACGTGCGGCATGCTCAATTTCTTGTTTCTCAATTCGATAGCCGCGAATTTTCACTTGATCATCTACTCTTCCAAGGAATTCAATCTCCCCATTTGCATGCTGTCTGACCAAATCTCCCGTTCGATACATCCGCTCTTGAGGGAAATAAGGATTTTCAAGAAAACGCTCTGCTGTTAATTCAGGCTGATTCAAATAACCTCTTGAAACACCATCACCTGAAATATAAAGCTCCCCCGGTGCACCATAAGGAACAAGGCGCTGCTCGCGATTGCATACGAGCGCTCTTGTATGAGCAATAGGCTTTCCGATGATAGAACGCTCCTTTAAAGCGTCCAGCTCATGCGGTGTCATTAGCTTGCTCACTGTACCAATCGTTGTTTCTGTCGGACCGTAATGGTTCATCACTGCCACGCATGGATGCTGCTTCATAAATGTCGCAACATCTTCAGAGACAATCGGTTCTCCTCCCAATACCACAAGCCGTAAAGCGTCAAATGTATGACCCTTCGAATCTGCCATCATATGAAATAAGGATGGTGTCATTTTGATATAAGTCAGCTCTTGTTCATCAATAAAACGCATGAGACGTACAGGGTCTGTATACACGTCTTCATGAGGAATATAGAGTGTCCCGCCTGCTTTTAGAATCGGGAAAATGCTTGTGTAACCAAGGTCGTATGCATAAGAAGACAGGAGTGCCGTTCGATCGCATTCTTGTAAAGTCACTTCATGTGTCAACCAATTGACGTAGTGTGATAGATTACGATGCGTGAGCTGTACACCCTTTGGCTTCCCTGTTGTTCCAGATGTGTAAATCACATAAGCCAGTTGATCAACCGATACGTCCGGCAGGTCTAGAGAATCGTTTCGTTGGACGGCTTTCTCCACATGTACGACCTGAATCGACTTGAGATGCTGATACGAATCGCCAAGAGACTCATTTGCCACGATGACTTTTGCCCCTGAATCTTTTAATGTGTAACGAATACGTTCCGCAGGAAAAGCTGGATCAATTGGTACAAATGCTCCGCCTGCTTTCATTACACCTAGCATCGAGACAATGACATAGACAGAGCGATCAAGAATAAGTGCGACTGTGCTTTCTTTCTCTACGCCTTGCATCTTCAGCTCACTGCAAAGAGCATTGGACATGTGATCTAGTTCACGGTAGGTCAGCTTCCTTTCACCATCCATCACCGCAATGGCATCAGGCGTTTCCATGGCTTGACGTGAAAATTGCACATGGTACGGCTCATGTTGACCTGTTTGTTCTCCATCCCTTTTCTCCAGCCGCTCCATTTGCTCATGCTGATCCAAGAGGTTGAACAAGCCAATTTGTTCATTCGGATGCTGGACCGCCTCACGAATAATCGCAAGAAGATGTGTTCCGAACCGGCGGATGGTTTCCTCTTTAAATAATGCCGTTGCATAGTCTAGGCTTAGTTTTATTTCTCCCGCACGTTCAAATGCTTCTAGAGACAGATCAAATTTGACGGATCGGTGCTGCATCGCATAAGGCGAAATGTTCAGATCGCCGAGCTTTAGTGCAGGAACATCCATGTTCTGCATATTAAACGAAACACTAAAGAGTGGGCTTCGGGTTGTATCACGATCAAGCGGTAGACGCGCGATTAACTCTTCGAGCGGATAGCTTTGATGTGCAAAAGCATCTACACTCGTTTCTTTTATTTCTTCAAGTAGCTGTAAAAATGACTTTGTTTGTTCCGGTTTCCCGCGCATCGCAATGGTATTGATGAACATCCCCGGCATGTCCTGAATATCTGGATGTGTTCGTCCCGCAACAGGAGATCCGACAATGATATCTTCCTGTCTGCTGTAGGATGCGAGCAGCACTTGAAATGCAGATAACAAGAACATGTACAGTGTCGTATCTGTTTTCTTGAGCAGCTCATGAATACGCTGAGTTGTCGCTTGATCACAGCCAAACATTACTCGTTCTCCAGAAAAATCACGTTCCACTGGACGCGGGTAGTCTGTCGGCAAATCTAAAACCGGTACATCTCCTTCGAATTGCTTCAGCCAATACGCTTCATGCACACGCTGTTTCTCTGTTTCTTCTTCACTTAACTGCCAGACAGCGTAATCTTTATAATGAATGGCTCTTTCTGCAAGTGCCTCTCCATCATAGGCTTTCGCCAAATCCTGAATGAACGTCTTCATGGAGCTGCCATCTGTAATCAGGTGATGTGCTTCCAGAACTAATAGATGACGATCATGACTCACTTTGAGCAGCTGTGCCCGCAGGAGGGGAGCGGCTGTCAAATCAAACGGCGCCTGACGTTCAGCAAGAAATGCCTCGGCCTCTTCTTCCTTTACATCATGGATGGGGAGGTCAAATGCCGATCGTTCATGTACCCTTTGGACGATGTTCTCGCCTTTCATATGAAAACTCGTTCTTAAAATTTCATGCGTTTGAATCAATTCATCAAATGCTGAGGTGAGCCGCTGATGATCGAGCGTACCTTCAAGCGTTAAGACGATCGGAATATGATAGTTCGTACTCTTAGGTTCAAGTGTTTGTAAAATGTATAAGCGCCGCTGAGCTGGTGACACTGGATAGTCCTCCGCCTTCGCTGCGGGTAAGATCGGATGTCCTTGTTCTTCTTGACCGTCCTGGTCAATGTATGACGCAAGCGATCGAACCGTTGGCTTTTCGAATATCACTTGAATCGGAACTTCCTTTTGGAACACTTCTTGGATTTTGGCTGACATCATCATTGCTTTGAGTGAATGTCCGCCAGTCATGAAGAAATGCTCATCTATTCCCACCGCTTTCCCAAGCAGTTCCTCCCAAATTTGAGCAAGCGTCTTTTCCGTCTCGGTTTCAGGTGGAATGATCCTGATTTCTTCACGATCAGCTTCGTCAGGCGTTGGTAAAGCTTTTCGATCGACCTTTCCGTTTGCGGTAAGCGGAAAAGCATCTAGCTTCATGACGTGATGAGGTACCATATATGCTGGCAGTGCTTGATTAAATAGAGCCCGCACTTCTTCTTCCGTGATCGTTCCCGTATAGTAAGCGGTCATTTCTTTTTCTTCTGAAGGAGACTCATGGATGAGCACAACCGCATCATCGATCCCCGTCTCTTGTTGAAGAATCGTTTCAATTTCACCGAGCTCAATACGGAAACCACGAATTTTCACTTGATCATCTGTCCGTCCGAGGAATTCGATTTGACCATTTGAACCGTACCTAGCCAAATCTCCTGTTCGATACAAACGCCCTTCTGCCTTGAAAGGATCAGCGATAAATGCTTGCTTTGTTAAATCTGGACGATGGAGATATCCTCTTGAGACACCGTCTCCGCCAACATACAGCTCTCCTGGCGCACCAATTGGCTGAAGTCTTTGATTGTCATCTAAAATGTAAGCGGACGAATGATTGATCGGCTGACCAATTGGAATCGTGCCCGTTTCATCCCCTCTCACCTCATAAATCGTCGAGATGGTGGTGTTTTCTGTGGGGCCGTACGCATTCAGTAAAACAAGTGATGGATGTTTTTTCTTCACAAGCTCTGCACTTTTCACATTGATCACATCACCGCCTGTGATCAATTTGGACAGTCCTTTAAACATATGCGGCCGCTGCTGAGCGAGTTGATTAAACAAACCAGTTGTTAAAAAGAGCGCCGAGATTTGATTCGTTTGGATAAAGCGTTCAAACCGGTTGATGTCCAATAACGTGTCACGGTCAACAGGATAAAGCGTTGCACCGTTCAGCAGTGTGGTGAAAATTTCAAAAGTAATGGCATCAAAGCTGACTGCTCCTGTATGTGCCATACGATCCGACTTGTTCAAGCCCAGTGTCTCCTGAGAACATGCCAATCTGACAATATGCTGATGCTCAATTTGAACCCCTTTTGGCTGGCCGGTTGACCCCGACGTGTACATGATATACGCCAATTGCGAAGGAGAGGTCTCGACTTCGAATGGTCCGTTGGAATGATTCGATATGTCCGACACATGAACGGCTTGGATACTTTCATGAACTGGCGGCTGGCTGTCCGCATAGAGCAAAACGGATGCGCCGCTGTCTTCAAGCATAAAGCGGATTCTCTCCTCTGGCTGGGCTGGATCAATTGGTACATAAGCAGCCCCTGCTTGAAGAATCGCTAAAATGGCGATCACTGCTTCAGCAGATCGATTCATATACACTGCGACGGCATCTTCTTGTTTCACTCCGCTATCAATCAAATATCCCGCAACACGATGGATTTCTTGGCCGAGTTCTTCATAGGTGAATGCCCGCTCTCCTTCGACTAACGCCAGATGGTCTGGCTGTGTTTGAATGCGTTCTTTAAGAAGCTCAGGAATAGACAGATGCTTTGGATAATCTCGTTCTGTCTTGTTCCATGCTTCAATCTGCTGTTTTTCTTCTTCGGTGATACACGTCACGTCATGAAGGCGAACTTCCGGATTCTCGATGATCTGCTTCATGAGGTTGGTCAGGTGTTTCGATATTTTTTCAATGACCTCTTCTTCAAAAGCCACCGCATTGTATTTGATTTTCAATGTCCATGTTTCACCTGGATATACGAGGACATTTAGATCGAAATTCGTTTGTTCAAATCCGTCTTTTACATCAATGGAAAACCCTAGACGTTCCGACATGGTGTCACCAGATAGCTCTTGATCTAAAGGATAGTTCTCAAACCCGACCAAGTGATCGAAGAGTTGTCCTCCTGCAGCTGTCTGTTGCTGAATATCATAAAGCGGCATAAAATCATAGTTTTCCGCTTCCAGCGCATGCTTCTGAACTTTTTGAAACAGCTGTTTGAAGGTGTCTCCCTGATCCATTTCTACCCTGACCGGTATTGTATTGATAAAAAGTCCTGCCATCTGTTCTATACCAGCCACACTTGGCGGCCTGCCAGATACGACTGTTCCGAAAGTGACATCATGTGCCGCATGGTAAGTGCCTAAAAGAACCGACCAAACAGCCTGGAATAGATTTGGTGCTGTCACTTGGCAATTCCTTGCGATCTCTTGAATGGTGCTGACCATTTCAGCATCCCATGTGAACGTCCATTCCTGATGGTCATATTGTCCGTTCGCTTCTTTTTGCTGCAAAAGCCCTTGATGCTGAATCGCACCATCTAAGCGATCCTTCCAATAGCCTTCCGCTGCTTGTTGATTTTGCTTGCCAAGCCACTGAATATAATCTGCATAAGGTTTTCCTTGTGAGCGATCCGGCGTTTTGCCGTTCCGATAAGATTCGTAGTAATGAAACAATTTTTTCATCAAAACTCCCATGGACCAACCATCCATGATGATGTGATGGTTACTCCAAATGAGATGCCAGTTTGTTTCATTCAGTTGAAAAACAGCGACCTTCAATAACAAATCATTCGTTAAATGGAAGCCTTGCTTTCTCACTTGCTTTTTATATTGATCTAGTACCTTTTGCTGTTCCTGATGGTTCAGGTGAGATAGATTCTCTCTATACACATCTAGATTGCGCTCTGCCAGTACAACCTGTCGCGGCTTCTGTAATTGCTGATAGACAAAGGCTGTACGGAGAATGTCATATGTGCCGATGAGCTCATTGAGACTTTTTTCAAAAAGATCGAGATCAAACTCCCCTCTTATTCCAAGCTCCAGCTGTGTGAAATAAGAGGAAGAATTAGGGTCTAGCATGGCATGATATAACATGCCTTCTTGCATTGGTGTTAAAGGATATACCTTTTGAATCTTCTGTTTGCTCATAGTCCACCTCTTCGTTTGCTTAAAATATATCCATTAGCTTTTCAAGTTCATCCATGGTCAGGTCATCGTCTCCTACATCACTAGGCGTAATTTGCGCTTCATCTTGTGATACACAATGTGAGATGAGTGCCTTCACGTTCTTTTCTAAAAGGTCCTTGAACTGTTCCATCGTTTGCTCTTCGAATTCAAGCTGGTGATAGGACATCGTCATATGGAACATGCCCTGTTCTACGAAACCAACAATATCTAATGCATGAGGTTTCTCTGATTCTGGACTTAATGATTGACCTGCCTGCCATCTGGATCGACTTAGTTCACCCCCGCCAATCTGTTCATCAAACTGACCAAGATAGTTAAAGCTGATATCTGGCGTGATATCAAATGCGAGACCGTCCTTCATTTTGTCAGGCGTTAAGTATTTTAAAACGCCATAGCCGATTCCCTTGTTCGGAATGTGTCTGAGCTCTTCTTTCAAAAGCTTGATTTGATACGAAAGATCCTCCGCATGCGACAAATCAAGCAGCACAGGATACATGCTCGTAAACCAGCCGATGGTCCGCGACACATTGACCGCCGGAAGGATGTCTTCCCTTCCATGTCCTTCAAGGTGAATAAAGTGCCTGTCTTCTCCTGTCCACTCTTTCAGGGTCAATCCTAAAGCGGTTAGCAAAATGTCGTTGATTTCCGTGTGGTACGCCTCATGTACTTCTGTCAGTAGGCTGCGTGTTTCTTCCTCAGACAGCGTAAAGCGAATGGTTTTTGTATGCAGCATTCTTTGATCCCCTGTGACACGATCCTTTTGCAGAGGTGCAGTTAAATGCCCAAGTACCTTTTTCCAATAGTCCCTTTCTGCCAGCAGCTCATCTGACACTGCGTATTCCGTCAACTTCTGGGCATATGCTTGGAATGAATGTGTTTTTTCAGGAAGTGTCAGCTCCTCCCCACGCTTCGCCTGCTCATAAAGAGCCATGAAGTCTTCAAGGAAAATACGCCATGACACACCATCAATGACAAGGTGATGTACAACGAGCAATAAGTGATCCCCATGATCCGTACGGAAAATCGCAGGTTTGACTAATGGTCCCTCTGTTAAAGAAATACTCGCCTGCACTTCATTTGCTAGCTTTTCTACCTGCTGGATTTGCTGTGATCGTTCTCCTTGTACTTCTATCACGTCCACCGCTACATCGTTTTCGTCTACTCCACGATGACGCTGGATGATGCGTCCTTCTTCTACCGGATAAACCAATCGCAAAGCATCATGATGGGTCATCATCTGCTCGAGCACTTGTTTGACAAGCACTTCATCCAAACCATTTGCCGCATGGAGCATAACGGACTGATTCCAATGATGTTGGCTGCTGAAGTTCCGTTCAAAGAACCAGCGCTGAATTGGTGTTAAAATGACTTCCCCTTCCACAGGTGATTGATCAGCTGTGAGAAGGTCCGCTTCTTCGATATATGGTCGTAGCTCCGCAATCGTTGGATATTGGAAAAGCAGTTTCATATCGAGCTTCCAGCCTTCTTGCGTGAGTCTGCTTGCCATTTGGATGCCTTTAATCGAATCTCCGCCAAGGAAGAAGAAATGGTCGTGAATACCAACTTGGCTGACGCCAAGCACATCTTCCCAAATGCCGCAAAGCAGTGCTTCCACTTCATCTCTTGGGGCTTCGTATGCTGTTTGATTCGCTTCCACATCAGGTGCTGGCAGTGCTTTGAGATCCACTTTGCCATTTGCCGTCATCGGCAGTTGGTCTAGCTTGATGATCCATGATGGCACCATATAGTCAGGCAAGGTATGCTTTAAGCTTTCTTTCAAAGTGGCCGCTTCTTCATCTGTGATGACGTAAGCGACAAGAGCGTCTTGATCACTTGCATCTTTGACCGTTGTCACGACGGCTTCTTGGACTGAATCCAGCGCAAGGAGCTGCGCTTCAATTTCTGACAGCTCAATACGGAATCCGCGGATGTTCACTTGATGGTCTTTTCTACCGAGGTAGATCAGCTCGCCATCCTCTGTCCATTTCACCAAGTCGCCTGTACGGTACATGCGCTCTCCAGGATAAAACGGATCTGGGACAAACCGTTTGTTCGTTTCCTCTGGGAGATTCCAGTAGCCTCTTGCCAGTCCTTTCCCCGCAATCACGAGCTCACCCGGTACGCCTTGCGGCGAGAGGTCATATAACGAACCCATAATGTAAAAACGAGTATTGGCAATCGCTGTTCCGATAGGAAGCGTGCCTTGATCTGGATCAATGATCCCGCTTGTCGCCACGACCGTATTTTCTGTTGGGCCGTAGTTATTGACGAGTTTGTATGGAACAGGTTTCACCTGTTTTAGCTTGTCCCCGCCTGTCAGTAAGTAACGGAGAGAATGATTGTCCATCGACATAAACTGCTCACATAGCTGTGTTGGCAGGAACGCAATGGTAATGCCTTCGTGATTAAAATACGAATTGAGCTTGATCATATCGAGGCGAATCGCTTCGTCGATGATATGGAGCTCTGCGCCGGCCATCCACGTCGGGAACATCTCCCAAATGGAGGCATCAAAGCCAAAGCCAGCATATTTGGCGGTTCGGTCTTGTTTCGTCACCTGGAAAGCATCATTGTGCCAAAAAGCAAGATTGACAAGGGACTGGTGCTCGACCATGACACCCTTCGGCTGTCCAGTCGTTCCAGATGTGTAAATCATATAGGCGAGATCCGTTGGTTTGATAGGAACCTGAATCTCGTGTGCTTCTCCTTCTACTGCCTCTTCTATGAAGAGGGTATGACCTGTGAAAGAAGGTGGTGCAGTGAGCCCTTTCTGAATCAGAAGGACCTCTGCCCCGCAATCTTCCAGCATGTAGGCAATGCGCTGCGCTGGATAATCGGCATCAATCGGCACAAATGCCGCACCTGCCTTGAGAACTCCGAGAACAGCGGCTGTCATCTCAAGCGATGGACGTGTGAGAATGCCGATGCGGTCTCCCGGTTTTGTGCCGCTGGACATAAGTCTTGCGGCGACTGTATTCGCCCGGTTGTTCAGTTCTTCATACGTCCAGCTTGTGCCGCAGAAGGATGCGGCTTTTTGATGAGGTACTTCTTGTGACTTTGCCTCAATCAATGCATGAACCGTTTGATCTGTCGGGACATTTAGATAAGGGCCCGACCATTCATCAAGCAGTTTTTGCTGCTGCGCTGGTGATAATAATTGCATCTGATCTAATAATTGATCTGGTGCTGACACCATTTGTTCGATCAAGTAAAGGAAATACTCCTTCCACTTCTCAATCGACGACCGTTCAAAGATAGAAGAATTAAAATCAAACACAAGCTCGATTTGCTCGTCAGATTCGTTTCCAGTTAAGGTTAAGTCAAATTTCGCTATGTTCTCATTGAACGGCTGAGGAATGATATCAAGTCCATCCATCGACAGGTCACGAATATCTGCATTTTCCATCGAGAACACCACATCAAAGATTGGATGGCGGCTTGTGTCGCGAACCGTTTGTACTTGGTCCACCAATTCTTCAAATGGGTAAAGCTGGTGTTCATTTGCCGCTAACACAAGCTCATGAACTGTTGACGCAAATTGAGAAAATGTCTGATGTCCTTCTGGTTTTGTTCTGAGTGCCAGCGTATTCACAAACATGCCGATGACTGATTGAATATCAGGATGGGTTCTGCCCACCACTGGAGAACCGATCATGATGTCTTCTTGTCTCGAAAGCTTGCTTAAAAGCGTACTGTAGCAAGCAAGCAGCACTGTATAAGTTGTACTGTTGAGTGATCTAACCAACTCATCCAATTGCGCTTTAAGCGCACCGTCTATAGAGAATTCGACGCGGTCCCCTTCAAACGTCTGAACCTTTGGTCTCGGAAGATCCTCAGGCAGCGCCAAAACAGGCAGTTCTCCTTGTAATTGTTCCAACCAAAACGCCGCTTCAGCCTCTTTTTGTGCAAGAAATTTTTCACTTGTTGACCAAACCGCATAATCCTTATATTGAATAGGTAATTCATCAAGTTCGTCTCCTCGATACAAGATCGATAGCTCATCAATTAAAATACCGACAGACGCACCATCTGAAATGATGTGGTGCATATCAATCAACAAATAATGAACAGTCGAAGATTCAGACACAAGCCCCACTCTGAGCAGCGGCGCTTTTCCTACATCAAATGGACGGATAAAATCATTCATTAATTGCTGAATGTCTCGGCCATCCCCTTCGATGTTTTCAATGTTCACAGAGACATTCGCTTCAATTCGCTGAACAGGTTCACCCTGAACGAAGTCAAAACTCGTACGGAATGCTTCATGACGATGAACAAGCTGGTCAATGGCTTTTTTAAATCGTTTTTCATCAAATACACCTTCAAGCTTTAAAGCAGCTGGCATATGATAGCTCTGCTCGGCATCTGTCATTTTTTGCAGAACAAACAATCTTTTCTGAGCAGATGTCACAGGATAAAAAGCCGCTTCATCCGCTTTTTCCACTCGTCTGATTTCAGTTCGATCTGTTTGATCCACCGCATGCGCAAACGCCTCTAAAGTGGGTGATTCAAATAATGTTTTCAAAGGACATTCCACATGCATCTCTTCATAGAGCCTGTTCAGCATTTTCATGCCGCGCAGTGAATGACCACCGCATTCAAAGAAATGATCATGTCTGCCGATTTTCGGCACTTCAAGAACTTCCTCCCAAATGTGTGCCAATATACGCTCTGTATCTGATTGAGGAGGGACGTATTCATTTGCCGCCTGCTCACTTACATCAGGTACAGGTAATGCCCGTCTGTCTACCTTGCCATTCCCCGTTAGTGGTAGCTCGTCTAATTGCATGAAGAAAGCTGGCATCATATAAACAGGGAGTTCTCGTCCTGCTTGCTCACGTAAATCCGACAGCGGAACAGCACCTTCTGCTGTGAAATATGCACACAATGTATCATTTGATATCGCAATGACAACGGCTTCCTTCACTTGCGGATGCTGCAATAGCTGGTGTTCAATTTCGCCAAGCTCGATACGCTGACCTCGAATCTTGACTTGATGATCGATTCGCCCAATGAATTCAATATCTCCATTTGACAGCCATCGTGCGAGATCGCCCGTTTTGTACATGACTTCACCAGATCGGAAAGGATTTTCAACAAACTTTTCGCTCGTTAGTTCTGGCTGTTGATAATACCCCTTGACCAGTCCATCACCTGCAACACAAAGCTCTCCAGCAACTCCCGGCGGCTGCACATGTCCAAACTCATCGACAATATAAACAGCCGTTTGACTCACCGGCTTTCCGATCGGAATCGACAGTGCTTGTTCTTCAATGTGATTCACCGGATAATACGTTGTGAAAATCGTGCTTTCAGAAGGTCCATACATATGAATGAGTTTGTCTTCTCCAACCGTTTCAAGCGCTGCCACAACATGCGGCACAGAAGCACGTTCCCCGCCAAACAGCACTTTTCTGACGTTTTTCAGGCTGCCTTTTTTCATATCAATCAGTAAGTGAAATAGAGCGGTCGTGATCATTAAAATACTGACTTTTTCCTTCTCAATCGCGCCAGAAAGCTCATTCATATTTAAAATGTGATCCTTTGGCAAAACAATGAGTTTCGCTCCGTTCAATAAAGCACCAAACACATCAAACATAAATGCATCAAATACATAGTTTGAAAGGCTCATCACCGTGTCTTCATGATGAATGGTGAGATAATTCGACTGCTTCACTGTTCTCAAAATGTTCCGATGCGTCACCATGTTCCCTTTAGGTTTGCCTGTCGTACCAGATGTGTAGGTCAAATTCGCCAAGTCCAAAGGCGAAACACATACAACTGGATTGCTCTCTGACTGCTGATCAACGGCTTGATCTTCTGTTTCTATGATTTTCCCTTCAAACGCAGTAAGCACAGAACGATGACGCAGCACCTGATGGGTCAGGACAAACTGTGCACCACTATCTGTCAAAAAGTGCTTGATGCGCTCATCAGGGAAGTCAGGATCGATTGGCACATAGACACCGCCAGCCTTTAGCACAGCTAAAACGGACAGCACCATCTCATTAGAACGTTCAAAGAATAAAGCCGCTTTCATCCCTTTTTCAAAACCATGTTCGTGTAAATAATGAGCCAGCTGGTTCACTCTGCGATTCAGCTCTTGATAAGAAAGAACCTCATCTTTATATTGCAAAGCAGGCTGGTGACCATGCTGCTGTACTTGTGATTCAAATTGCGTCACAATGGTTTCTTCCGCAGGATAAGGCGTAGGTAACGGGTTCCACATCTTCAATTGAGCCGCTGCCTCTTGTTCAGACAGTAAGCGGTATGATTGAATCGCTTGCTCCGGCACTTCGACCATCTGCTCCAGAAGATAAACATAATGCTTGAGCATCTGCTCGGCAGTACTTCGTTTAAATAACGCCGTACTGTAATCGAGAACAAAGGAAAGACCATGACTTGACTCCGTCGCTTGAAGTGTGAGATCAAACTTCGCAATATGGAAATTGGTTTCCTCGACTTCGACTTTCATCTCTCCAATATGCTGGGTTGTTGAGTGATCTGGCGTCAGAGTAAAGACCGTATCAAACAATGGATGGCGGCTAAAATCTCTTTGCACATTTAGCTTTTCAAGCAGCCGCTCGAATGGATATTGCTGATGCTCAAACGCCCTCATCGTCTTTTCCTTTACTTGCTCAATCAACTGTGTCATTGAAGCGTTCGGATCTACCTCTGAACGTAAAGCAAGTGTTTGGACAAACATGCCGATCATGTCATTCAAATCTGCATGCACCCTGCCTGCTGTTGGCGTCCCCACCACAAACTCCTTTTGACCTGTGTATTTCGCAAGCAATGTATAGTAAGCAGAAAGCAACACGGTATACAGCGTCGTATGATGATTCGCTGCAAGCTCCTGCAAACGGCCTGTTAACGTCTCATCGATGTTTCTGAGAACGCGGTCTCCAGCGAAAGACTGGACAGCGGGACGCTGATAATCCGTTAGCAGCTGCAAAGCAGGGATATCTCCTGAAAATTCTTTCAGCCAGAATGCTTCATCTATTTGACCGCCTTGCTCTGCCTGTTGTTCTTGCCAAACAGCATAATCTTGATATTGAAGCTTCAATGGCGCTTTCACTAATCCCTCATATGCGTCAGACAACTCACGCAGCATCAAATCAATTGAAAGACCATCTGAAATCAGATGATGCATATCGAAATAGAGAAGATGCTCCTGATCATGTAAAGACTGTAGCCCAACACGCAAAAGCGGAGCCTGCTCAAGATAAAAAGGTCGGACAAATTGACGCATGTTCTCTTCCATCGTGCTGCCTGTCACCTGTTCTATTTGAAATGGAACGGATGAAGCTACCCGCTGACGAGGGACTCCTTTGACTGTATGAAAAGAAGTGCGCAGCATATCATGACGTGCGATCAGTTTTTCAAAAGCTCCCTCCAACTTCTCTCGTTGCAGCGTTCCTCTTAATTTCACAACGGCAGGCATATGATAGGCGATGCTCTGCTCCAGCTGAGTCACCATATAAACACGCTGCTGCGCTGGTGACAGTGGATAATCGGCGGCAGTCGGTGCTTTCGGTATGACCACTTGTGAAGACTTTTCCGCTTGTTCAATATAACCAGCAAGTGCTGCAATTGTTTGCTGTTCAAATAAAACCGATAAAGGGACCTCCACTTGAAAAGCCCGCTGAACGAGTGTAAGAACTTTCATCGCTTTGAGTGAATGCCCGCCTAGGTCAAAGAATGAGTCGTACACACCTATGTTCTCTTGATGAAGAACGTCTTCCCACAAACGAACAAGCTTCGTTTCTACATCGTTTCTAGGCGCTACATAAACAACACTGACAGCCTTGTCTCCTTTTAAAGCAGCAAGCGCACGCCGGTCGACTTTCCCGCTAACTGTCAGTGGAAATGCCTCCAGCTGCTTGAAATAAAGCGGCATCATATAAGCTGGCAGCTGATGTTTGATAGCGGCTTGCAGGGTGTCCACGGAAAGAAATTCTTGTCGTGCTTGATAGTAAGCACTTAAAGCCTTTCCACCGTCCGGTTCATCCACGACAAGCACGACAGCCTGATCGACTCCGTCTACCTGCTCCATGACTGCCTCAATTTCACCTGTTTCGATGCGGTAACCTCTTATTTTTACTTGGTCATCTATTCTTCCAAGGTAATCAATAGTGCCGTCTGGAAGCCATCTCACTACATCACCTGTGCGATACATCCGGTCTTCAGGAAAAAATGGATCTGGTCTGAATGCCTTCTCCGTCAATTCAGGCTGATTCACATAGCCCCGTCCCACTCCTATTCCCGCAATGCATAGTTCTCCCACAGCTCCCTGCACCTGTAGTTGTTCATGTTCATTTAAAATATAAATCCGATGATGGCCCAGTGGCTTTCCAATTGACACATAGCGCTGTTCTGGTGACTTCTGCAGCTCACTGAGATCTAGACGGTGAACCGCCGCATCCACACACGTTTCTGTCGGACCATACACATTCCACAAGGCAAAATCGGGCTGGCTGACACGCACAGCTTCAATCAGCGCCTGCGCTGCTTTCGCAGGGAGTGCTTCTCCCCCAATCAGCATGTGAGTCAGTGCAAGCCCTTCCAAATCCGCTGCAAGTAAAAGCTGCACATGTGCTGGCGTTCCATCTGTTGCTTCAATTTGTTGTTCTTTGTAATAAGCCGCTAGCTGTACACCGTTTCGTGTCGTTTCTCTTGGCACAATATGAAGCGTATGTCCAAATAAAAGAGCAGCAAAGATTTGTTTAACAGATGCATCGAAATGGAATGGTGCAAGAAGCGCCACTTGAAGCTGATTTGCCCCCTCATACACTTCGTGATGCAGAGCATGAACCAAATGATGCAGCTGAAGATGCTCGATCATCACTCCCTTCGGCTTTCCAGTCGTACCCGATGTATAAATGAGATAAGCCAAATCCTGTGATGTCGTCTGATCGATCAGCTCAGGTAGCGGACGATCTTCTAATTCCATATGCTGCTGGACAATCATTTTTTCCGCAATGGATGAATATCGCTGAACAAACGATTCTTCTGTTAAAACGATAGAAGCACCAGAATCTTCTACAATAAATTGAATGCGTTCCTCAGGTAATGCTGGATCGATCGGTACATATGCACCGCCAGCTTTTAGTATCCCAAAAATGGCAACCATCGCATCTGCCGTCCGTTCCATTAAAACGGCAACTGGTACATCACGCGAGACACCTTTCATCTGTAAAAATCGTGCCAGTTTGTCCGCTTTTTGATACAGCTCTCCATAAGTGAACGTTCCATTTTCCGCTACCACAGCTGCCCGTTCTGAATACTTTTTAGCTACCTCATCAAATAAGTGGTGAACTGGTTTCGCTCCTGGTAAATCAAATGCTTCTCCCTTAGATAATTGAAGCAGCTGCTTTTGTTCATCTGCTGGCAGTAAAGAGAGAGCCCCAATCAGCTGATCTGGCTGAGAGACTGCCGCCTCCAGCAGAATCATCAATCGATCAAACAGCTTACTCATATCGTCTTCACTAAATAGATCTGTACGGTAATCCAAATCAATGGTCAATGTATCTGTATCCCAGCGGTCTTTCACATGAATCGATATATCATTCATTCCGCTTCCACTAAAAATCGGCTCCGTAATGAACGAAAGATTCTCTTTTTTCTGCCACTGCATGACCTGATACTCTAAAGAAATATCAAACAGGCGTCCTGTAAATCCATCTCTTTCCCTTAAATCATTCATGAGCACATTGTAAGGATATTTTTGATGACGCAAGATCTTCATCTGATCCGCCATGACTTGCTTCACGAAATCAAGAAACGTGAGAGATCCTTGCACAGATGCGCGCATCGGAATGGTCGACACAAACATCCCAATCATCTTTTTTTCCTTTGCATTTGTCCGATTGCCCATAAAGGTTCCAAGGACCACATCCTCCATGCCGCTAAATCGGTGCAAGTAAATATAGACAGCGGACATAAACATAGAAAGCATACTGACTTTCTCTTCTTCACAAAAAACTCGAAGCTTCTCCTTTAAAGCATCTGGAATATCCCCTGAAAATCTCTCCGCATGCAAACTCATCTCGTAACCTTTATGCGGTGTTAAAGAAGCGAAATCTGGAATATTGGCAAATTGCTCGTTCCAAAAAGCTTGGTCTTTCTGAAAACGTTTAGAAGATTCATACGTTTGCTCACTCATGATGTGATCAACGAAGGAAATGTCTTCAATTGGGGAGATGTCTGTCCCCTGCAGCATGTCATGGTATAGATCAATGATTCGGTTTCCCATCAAGATAATTGAAATACCATCAGCCACAATATGATGTGCTTTACAGAACAGCCAGCACTCTTGATCACTGATTTGAAAGACCGTAAATTCGATTAAGGAACGGTCAATCAGTTCCATCGGCTCACGAATCTCCTCGTTCGCCCACGCCCTGACTTCCTTTTCACTCCATCCTTTCACCAAACGAATCGGCTGTTTTTCATATGGCTTGATATATTGAACGGGCTCCTCCTGCTCATGTTGATACACCAGCCTTAAACGAAGAGAATCAGTTTCACGAATGTACGCTTGAAGCACATCAACGATCAAAGAAGGATTTAGACCTGATACCGATCTTAACTTGGCAAACCCACCCAAATTAGAAATACTTGTGCCTGGATAAAATCTTTCCGTGTAGAATACTCGCTTTTGCGCATGTGTTAAGGGGTAATAAACTGTACTCATTCTTATCCTCCGCTCTTCTATGTTTTCTCCACCAAATGTGATACCCTGCACCCTCTATATCAAAAGAACCAAGTCTATTTCATCAAAATAGACGAATAACAGAAAAGGAGCCCACCCCGAATAAAACGGAGGGACTCCCATTTTGATTCGGTAACCTGCCGACCATAGTAAAAAAGAAACTTTTACCTTAGGACATGGCTTTGCGTCTCTATGTTTCCATAGATTTGCCTTTTTCTTCTTTTCTTTTAGATATTTTCTATTTACGTCCACTTTATATGAAATTATTGTTTTTTTCACCGAAAAATGGGTGTAAAGATTCATGCGTTATGCCGAAGGGATCACATCATAATTTACGATATTTACCGAAAATAACTAATAATAGTTGCGTTTCACCGAAAATAAATGACCAATTACCGCAAAAATTTCATGTTTTTCCTTAAATTTTGCAAATATGACCGAAAATGTAGGAGAGAGGTCTCCTATCACGCCTCGCATTTTCTTAAATCTTAAGAACTATATTCCCTAAAACTTTGAATATTTTTACCATAAAAAACAATACAAAAAGAGCTGTCATTTCAAATGACAGCTCCTTGTTTCTTCATTATATTTACATCACCTTAGACAGACCAATCGTTTTCTCAATAATGAGCAACGCAATGATAGAAATGATAATAAATATGACAGATATCGCATTGACACTCGGATCAAAAGTTTGCTCAATGTAATTAAACGTCCTCACGGGAATCGTAATGGTTTGAGGTGAAGAAACGAACAAACTAATCGAGATTTCACCAAATGATGTCACAGCAGAAAACACTCCACCTGCGATAATGCCCGGCTTGATCAAGGGCAGTGTCACACGAAAGAAAGTACGTATGGGCCCTGCACCAAGATTCATGGAAGCTAGCTCAAGACGTGGATCAAGATTTGAAACACTGACACCTACGGTTCGTACCACATAAGGAAAACCAATGATGACATGCCCTATGACTAATGCCCACAAAGACCCTGTAAAACCCATAGCCGTAAACAAATACAGCATCGCAATCCCTAATACCACCTGAGGAATCATAAGAGGTGACAAAATAAAGGCTTGAACAGCTTCCTTTCCCTTAAAGGAAAGCCTTGCTAAAGCATAAGAAGCCATCGTTCCTAAAAGAACAGTAAGTGGCGTCACAATCAATAACAGAATCACGCTGATACGCAAAGATTCCATCCATTCTGGATTCGACACGACCTCATGAAACCAACGAACGGAAAATGAAGTCGGCGGGAATTCAGGAAAGGCATTCGGGCTAAAAGCAGAAAGAACAATGACAAGAACAGGTACGGTTAAAAAGAGATAAACGAGTGAGCCTGCGGTCCATATCAGAACCGAAAGCAAACGGTCACTTATTGATTTTTTACGCATGCATCCTCGCCTCCCAACGCTTCAATAGATAGCTTAATAGACTGACGACCGCTAGCACACAAATCAATAAAGTAAAAGACATCGCAGCGGCAAGAGGCAAATTATACACCTGCATGACCTGCTGATAAATGGACAGTGGCAAGAGCGGCTGCATCCGTCCGCCGACTAGCAGAGGAGTAATATAACTTCCTGCTGCAAGTGAGAAGACAATAATTGCTCCGGTGATCATGCCTGGAATCGTAAGCGGCAAGGTCACATGAAAAAATGTCCGTATACGCCCAGCACCAAGACTCATAGAAGCCGGTCTCAAGTGACGGTCCATATCAGTTAAGCTCGTTGCAATAGGCAGCACTGCAAAAGGCAGCATCACTTGAACATAAGCAATAATGACCGCATTCATATTCCACAGCATCGATAGCGGTTTCTCAATCAGATGTAAATCGATCAGCATGCCATTGATCAAGCCATTTTGCGAAAGAAGAACGATCCATGCAAATGTCCGAATGACGACACTCGTCAAAAGCGGCGATACAAGTAAGATATAGAAAAAAGCCCGCAATCTTGGATGAGGTGCTTTCACTAGCACATAAGCTGCAGGATATGCCATCAATAAACAAATCACCGTTGTCTGTAAGGCCACCCACACAGTACTTCCAATTGCTTTCACATATGCATCTGTCGTAAACACATGTAAATATTGAGACAAACTATAGGATTGTAACGTATTCATCATCGAATCCACATCACGAAAACTGAGGACAAACATCATCACAAGCGGAGCAAGAAGGAATACAACTAGAAACAAACAAGCTGGCAGCAGCATAAACCAATGAAAGCGCTGATTCTTTTTTTTGATTCGCATCACGCATGCACCTTCGAATCTAAGAAAACAATATCTTCAGGCTGCCAATGAATATGCACAGTTTCTCCAACTTGAGGCAGCTCGGGAAATGCTGCGTCTGATGCATGGACAATGATTTCACCTTGATCAAGCCCAACGACCAAACGTAAAGAGTGCCCAATATAACTGACATCTGCCAACATTCCTGTGACATGATTTGGCTGAACTTCCTCCCCGCCAGAAGATAACTTGATTCTCTCAGGACGCAGCATGAGTAAATGCTTCTCGCTCTTCTCTTTAAATGCGGCAGCTTTTAGCTGAACTTGCTTCCCGTTTGATTGAGTGAAATGTGGAACAGTGTATGTGGAAGTAACTTCATCATACTCCGCTTCAAATAGATTGACCTGTCCGATAAATTCAGCAACAAAACGATTATTTGGCTGACGATATACTTCTAAAGGTGTCCCAATCTGCTGAATTTTCCCCTCACCTAATATCCCAATTCGGTCGGAAAGGCTTAAGGCTTCCTCCTGATCATGCGTCACAAGAATAGTCGTAATTCCGACATTCCGTTGAATATTTCGCAGCTCCGTCTGCATATTTTTTCTTAGCTTTGCATCTAGATTACTGAGTGGTTCATCAAGAAGGAGAACAGCCGGCTGGATAGCAAGTGCCCGTGCAATTGCGACCCGTTGCTGCTGACCACCACTTAATTGGTGCGGCATACGTTTGGCAAATGACTCTAATTGAACAAGAGACAAGCTCTCCATCACCTTTTGCTTGATTTCCGCCTTCTTTTTCTTTTGAACCTTCAACCCATATGCAACATTATCAAATACGGTGAGATGTGGGAAAAGTGCATAACTTTGAAAGACCATCCCCGTTTTCCTTTGATAAGGAGGTAAAGTCGTCACATCCCGATCACCAATATAGACGACTCCTTTTGTTGGTTCTAAAAAACCACCAATGATATTGAGTAAAGTTGATTTTCCGCAGCCACTAGGGCCAAGAAGGGAGAAAAATTCCCCCTCTTTTACCGTAAGACTGACATCATCAAGAGCAATTTGTTCGCCGAAATGCTGGCTGATATGTTCTAAATTGATTCCACTCATGCAATCACCTATTTTCCTCCGCCTAATACTTCATTCCATCGATTTGTCCATTGACCGAGCTCTGAAGTCGCTGTTTCGTAATCTACCCAAGTCAGCTTGCTATAATAATTTTCGCCAACTTTCACTTTCCCTTTAATTTTGTCTCCGTATTTCACATCAGAATTCGACATGCCATAGTAAGATTTTTCTGAGAAGGCTTCTTGAGCTTCTTTCCCGCTAAGGTAGTTTAATAGCTTATAAGCCGCTTCCTCATGCTGACTTCCCTTTGTTAACGCCCAGCTCGCAACTGCTGCCACAGCGCCTTCTTTCGGATATGAGAATCCAATATCCATCCCTTCTTCTTCAAGTGCAAATGATCGGCCATCCCAATATGGAACTGCCGTCACGTCACCACGTTCTAACAGCGTTTGAATAGACCCTGGGTTATCAGGAAAAGCAGCTACACGCCCTTTTAATTGTGCGAGGCTTTTAAATGCTTTATCAATATCCTTAGGATTTGATTCTGTCCCTCCTTGAGCATGGACAAGTGCAGAGAAAAATTGTAAGCCCGCTGAATAAGTTGGGGAAGAAATCGCCACTTTCCCTTTCAGTTGATCGCTCCATAAATCTGTCCAGCTGTTTGGCTCCTGTTTGACAAGATCTTTTCTATAAGCAATTCCAAGCTGTCCCATACTAAAGCCTGCTGCATATTGTTTTCCATCAACAGTGAGTTTCTTTTGAACAGAACGATAAAGCTTTTTCACATTTGGCGCTTGATCTTCATCAATAGGCGCAAGAACGTTTGCCGCAATACCTCTTTGAATCGTATCAGGCTGTAAAATAAGCAAATCATACGGTGGATTTTTACCATTAGATGCTTTTAATTTTGTAAACCATTCAGAATCTGCCCCAGAGACCGTTTGTACCTTAATGCCTGTATCCTTTTCAAACTTTTCGAGGATTGGCTTAATATTCTTTTCCCAATCTCCTCCGTAGACACCAACGATCACAGTCTGCTGCTGTTTACTTTGGTCCTGCCCATTTCCACCGCATGCAGACAGCAGTAACATGACGGATAGGACACCTGCAAATATGGCGATTACTCTTCTTTTCATGATTCATTTCCCCCTTTTTGTTGATTCAACTGACGAAGTGCTTGAATAATATCCATCTTTGTTAACGGTTCCTGTCTATGACTAAAATGAGAATGAACCGCATGTTTATAGTGCGTACGCTCATTTGCTGGGTATGAACGAAGCTGCACAGCAAGCTCACTGCTGGCTTCGTCCGTCCACACTTTCTCATAAGCTGCTCTTTGCTCTCCAAAATCCCAAGCGTCAGCATCAGCATCATTCATCTTTTCACGAAGCCTGCTCGTCTGTTCGTCATCAATTTTCCATTCATTATGGTCTCGATAGACTTTGACGCCATATTGCTGAAGTGCTCTTTCTTCACTTAATAGCCCTGCTTCCACTTCATGAAGGACTTTTTCTTTCGTTCTAGCAAATGGATTCCCCCATCCTCCTCCACTTGGTGAAATCAATTGAACAATATCGCCTTTTTCAAGACGCATAACATCAATTTTCGGCTGGTTTTGTGTCTCCCCATTTGGTTTGGTCAATTTCACCTCACCAATTGCTCCTGCTCGGCCGCCCATTAACCCCCAAGGTTGAAACTTCATTCGTTCCATTCCTCGTGCCGTCACCATCGATTCTGGCTTGATCATTTCAAATTCCAAGCCAATCGCATGTCCCCCTCTATGTTCCCCTGCTCCACCTGTGTTCGGCAGCAGTTCATATCGGTGTACATGAATATCAATATGCTGTTCCAAGCTCTCAATGGGTGTATTTTTTAAAAATCCTGACGAATGATCAATTCCATCTACTCCATCAGTCCCTTTTTGAGCACCGCCGCCTCCGCCTAACGGTTCAACCACAGACATTTTTCTGCCTCCTGTTTGATCATCAGGAACAGAGAGAACGACGATAGCGGATTGACCTGCACCTGCCGCCGGCACTGCTTCAGGCAACAGCTTACCAATAGCACCTAGCACGACATTATACAGTCTCATTGTAATGGAATGCCGAATACCGACAGAAGCCGGATATTCTGGATGGACAAGCGTTCCTTTAGGTGAAATCACGTCTATCGGATACGTAATCCCACCATTAATCGGAATAAAAGGATCTTTACTAATGATGTAATTAATCAATCCTTGATATAAGAAGGAGTGCTTTTGACCATTGGTGACAAGATTAAAAGCTGTCTTAACTTGCGGGTCACACTCAGAGAAGTCCAGTGTCAGCTGTTTCCCTTTGACCGTCAGCTTGATCTTTAATCGGATCGGCACATCCGAAATCATATCATCATCCAAGTAATCAGCGAATTCACTCGTTCCATCAGGGATGGCTTCAATTACTTTTCCGGCGCGATCCTCTGCTTGCTTCAGCAGATCAATCATTCCTTGCTTCACTTCGTTTTTTCCAAATTTCTCGATCATTTCTTTTAGTCTGATTTCTGCTGTATTAACAGCGGCAATCATCGCATTAATATCGCCATCATTTAAATGACTCGCCCGGCTATTAGCTCTTAAAAAGGTACGAACAACCTGATTCTCTTTTCCACCTTCATAGATTTTCACTGGCGGAATTCTTAATCCTTCCTGATGAACATCTGTTGCAGTTGGAGAAATGCTTGAAGGGACAAGACCTCCCACATCACTTACATGAACAAAAGACCAGGCATAGCTGACAATTTCATCTGCTATAAAAATGGGTTTGATGATATGAACATCTGGCAAATGAGTCGCTAAACCGTCTGTCGTATAAGGATCATTTGTGATGATAATGTCACCCGGCTGCATCGGTCCGCTTTCTTCAATCGCTTTTTTGAGACTCAGCCCTAAAAAGATCGTGACACCGACTGTTTTTGGGTAAACAAAGAAATCTCCAGAAGGCGTGGCTAATGCTGTGGCAAAATCCGCCGATTCTTTTACGAATGTTGTAAAGGATGTCCGCTCAATGACATGTCCCATGCCTGATGCAATCGCATTAAAATAACTCCTCATCATCTCAAGCTTTGCTGGATCAGTTCCCATGTAAAGCCGCCTCCCTTGAAATCACCAAGTTTCCTGAATGGTCTATGCTGCCTGCCCAGTTTGGCAAAATCAATGTTGTCGTATCATCTTGCTCAATGACGGCAGGTCCATTCACAACAGCACCTAATGACAAAGTACTCCGATTGTAAACAGATGCTTCGTACTCTTTTTCTTCTATAAAGATTCGTCTGTATGATTGTGGTATTAAAGGCTGTCCGCTGCTTTCATCAACAGAAGAGATAGGCAGTGGAGGCGTTTCACCTATAACCCGAACTCGCAAATGAGTAAATTCAATGTTCGCCTGATCATCTCTATGGCCATATTGACGCTCATGCAGGCTGTGGAAAGCTTCAATCAGATGATAGACGTCTTGTTCCTGCTTTAGCCAATCCACAGATAATGGCAATTCAATCTCAAATGCCTGTCCTTGATAGCGGGCATCTGCTAATAACAAAATGGACGTTTGTTTGATATGTTGAATGTTTTGCTGGCTGAACCAATCCGTTGCTTTGCGAGAAAGCATTTCATAATCTTGTTTTAATTCGTCCATCGTATAGTCTTGTAAGCATATTTTCTTAGACAACACAGCATCATGGATAAAATCGGCTGTAAGTGCACCTAGCGCACATAATGTCCCTGGACTTGGAGGGACGACCACATTTTTCGCATGAATTTCTCTCGCAAGGAAATTCGCGACAACAGGCCCTGCCCCGCCAAATGCTAGCAAACTAAAATCTCTAGGATCAAACCCTTGCTGCTCCATGACATTGCTTAGTTCTGTGTACATATTGGCAACAGCCACTTGAATCAACTGGTCAGCCGCCTGTTCGACCGTTTTATGAAGCTGATCAGCAATTGGCTGAAAGGCTATTTCCGCTGCAGACCGCTGCAATTGTAAATGTCCTCCGGCAAACCGTTCTTGATTGAGGTAACCGCATATGAGAAATGCATCGGTTAAAGCAGCTTTTTTTCCCTTTCCATACGAAGCAGGTCCAGGCTGCGAGCCAACTGATTCCGGTCCTGCTTTAAGAAGCCCGCCTTGATCAAGCCATGCAACAGAACCTCCGCCAGCCCCTATCGAATACATTGCAACAGATGGAAGAATGATCGGAAATCCTGAAAGCTGATTCGACTGAGCCATTGTAGGCTGCCCATTTTGAATGATCGAGATATCTGCACTTGTGCCACCAACATCAAACGTAATTAAATTGGGTTCATTTGCAGATGTTGCAATTCTTGCCGCACCAATTACTCCAGCTGCCGGGCCAGAAAAAAGTGTTTTAACGGGTGAAGTGGCTGCGCTTTCTGCATCCATTAAACCACCATTTGATTGGGTAATGTATGGAGAAATTGGTACACCTTCTTCTTTCAAGCGGTTTTTCAACGTTTGTAAATATTGTTTCACCTTTGGTTGAATGTACAAATTGACAACAGACATCACTGTCCGCTCATATTCTCTCATTTGTGGCCATAATTCTGATGATGTCAGGATTTCTAACTGTGGGTAATGATGATGAATATAGGCTTTTGCCTGTAATTCATGAACTGGATTTTGATAGCTATGTAAAAAAGAAATGACAATGCCTGCTAGTTTTTTAGAGATGACCTGCTGGACAGCATCATCTAATTGCTGCAGTTGGAGAGGTTTTTTGATCGAACCATCGTGTATGAGCCTTTCAGAGATTGGATATACATGTTTTCGTGGTATCAATGGTTCTGGCAATTGAGAATTGAAGTCATAAGGAATGGGTAGACGTAAACGCTGTAATGACAAAATGTCTTGAAAACCTTCCGTTACAAAAAGGGCTAAATCTGCTCCCTTTCTCTGCAATAATGTATTAAGACCGATTGTCATGCCGTGTACGAGATATTGGATTTTGGATAAATCGACACCTCTTTCTTTTAGAAGTTTTAGCCCATTGATAATTCCTTGAGCTGGGTCATCTGTCACTGTAGGTGTCTTGAGTTCAGTCAGCTCCCCTGTTGCTTCATTCATCAGCGATAAATCAGTAAATGTTCCACCTATGTCTATTCCGAGCCGATAAGAGACATCCGCCATTTGTACTTCCCTCCTGTCATGTAAATGGAATCATATTTTGATAAATTACGACATTTTTTGATATTTGACTCCATATTATTAAAGCATATCGGTCTAGTCAATTTTATTTTTTTGAAATTTCTGTGTGTTAAAATCTTGAAATTAGCCTAAAAACCTGTGATAAAGCCATTTTACATAAGCAGAATTGTAATATGAGCAGCAAAATTAAAATTTTTGTGATTTTTGTTCAAATAGGAAAAGAGCATAAACAGGTAAAAAACGTTTTTCGAACTTTAAAAGACGTTTTTTCAAAACGAGGAGAAATTGGTAAGTAATTCTGCTATACTTCTGTTTACAAAATACGCTAAAGAGAAAGAGAGCTAGCATCTATGAAACTTCTTAAAACCATTCTCTTGCTTTTATTGATTGTCATTGGTATAGCGACAGGCTATGTCCAACTAGGGCAACATAAACAAGAGACGACAAACTCTTCTTATGACAAAACCATTCACTTTCCATCAGATCGTTATCCAGAAACTGCGAAGCACATAGAAGAAGCTATTGACGAAGGTCATTCTTCCATTTGCACCATTGATCGGAAAAATAGTGATGAGCAAAGAGACAAATCACTTCATGGCATTCCAACAAAGCGTGGTTATGATCGTGATGAATGGCCAATGGCGATGTGTAAAGAAGGTGGAGCAGGGGCTTCTGTCAAATATGTACGTCCTTCGGATAATAGGGGGGCAGGCTCTTGGGTAAGTCATCAATTATCAGATGATCCTGATGGCACAAGAATCCAATTTATTATCGAGTAGCACGATCTTTCCTTTTTTCATAACAAAAATTTCTGTGTAAGTGCATTCACGTATATCAAACATTTTTTTCATGCCGATAATCTTTAAGGAGGGATACCCTACCTTATACCTAAAGGAGTAAAAAGCATGAAGAAAAAAGGAAAACTGAGGCTTGGCGCCAAAATAATGCTGATCTTTTTAAGTGTCCTCATCGTATTTTCAGCAGTGGTTGGTTATGTAGTGAACCGCGAAATGACAGAGAACATTAAGCAAATGGCCACCGAAAAAGCAAAAGGCGATCTAAAGCTAGGATACGCTTACCTAACTGAGAAGGTTGCTGGCTCGTGGCAGATAAAAGATGGCAAGCTTTACAAAGGAAAGACTCAAATCAATAACCATGACACATTGGTTGATCAATTAGCCGAGTATACTGGTGATACAATCACGATCTTCCAAGGAAATACCCGCGTTGCCACAAATGTCATGTTAAACGGGAAACGAGCTGTAGGAACCGAAGTCTCACCTGAAGTAAAGACCGCTGTTTTGGATAAAGGCGAAAATTATTACGGAACAGCCAATGTTGCGGGTAAAGACTACCAAACAGCTTATATGCCCATCAAAAATGATACAGGGGAAACGATTGGTATTTTCTATACCGGTGCAAATCAAAGCATGATTTCACAAATGCTTCAGTCTTTCTTTATTCAATTTGTCACGGTCCTACTGTTAAGTTTAATTGTTTCTGTTATCATTATTTCTATTTTCACAAAGCGGATTCAGACACGTCTCAAACATATGGCATCTGCTATTAAGAGTGCGGACGAAGGAAATTTAACCATCAACGTGACAGATCACACAGGCGATGAACTTTCTGAGCTGGCAGGTCACTTTAATAAGATGCGTGAGAAATTAAATCAAACCATTTTAAATGTGATCAAAACATCTGAATTAGTAGCCACCTCTTCTGAGGAGCTGTCAGCTAGCGCAGAAGAAACGAGTGCAGCATCAGAAAAAATTACCCATACCATTCAAGAAGTCGCTCAATCGTCTGAACAGCAATCGTCCCAAATGACAGCTAGTGAGCACACGATGAGACAAGTATCTAACGAGCTGGTAAACATCACTGAAAATGCGGGACAAATGGCAACAAGAAGCCAGTCCGCACAAGAAATGGCCCAAAAAGGTGTACAAAATATCGGTGAAGTCAATTCACAAATGACATCTATTGCAAAATCAATTGAAGAGAACGGCACAGCAATTCAAGCGCTAGAAACACGTTCAGCCGAGATTGATCAAATTTCCAAAGTGATTACAGATATCGCTAACCAAACAAATCTACTTGCTCTTAATGCGGCCATTGAGGCAGCACGCGCAGGTGAACATGGAAAAGGTTTTGCCGTTGTGGCAGACGAAGTGAGGAAGCTCGCAGAAGAATCGCAAACATCATCCAACATGATTTCACATCTCATTTCCGAAATACAAAAAGAGATGAATCATTCGACGAGTGCCATTAAACGAGTACGAGAGGAAGCGGCTCAAGGGGCTGTTCTTATTTCTCATACAGAGGATTCATTTATTGACATTCAGCAGTCAATGAAGGAAATGGCAGATGGCATTAAACATTTATCAGATGCATCCCAAAAAATCGCAGCTTATACAAATGATGCGAAGCAAACCTTTGCCTCTATCACAGAAGGCGTTAAACTGACGAGTGAACATTCACAACAAGTAGCAGGTTTAACAGAAGAACAATTTGCAGCAATGGAAGAAGTAACAGCTTCATCAGAGGCTCTCGCCCATTTAGCAGGAGACCTAAAAGAAATGGTTTCGCAATTTCACATCTAGATCCCTCATACAGTAGCGCAAGACGGCGACAATCGTCTTGCTGCCTAACATTCTCTTCAATTATCTTACTTTCAAACATTCACTTTTCAACATGATCCCAAGCTGGACAAATTTTATGAATAAAGGAGTTATCTATTATGAATGATTTAAATCAAACGTATCCCCTATCTATCTCCTATCACCAAATCACCGTATACACTGGAAGCACGACGCCACCTGTGATTGATTGGACAGATGACGATATTCTTCAAGGATTCGCAACTGGGGATCGAGGTATTTCTTTTGAAGGCATCAATAACGGAAAAGCTTCTATTATCGTGACATTAAACAGCCATGAGCCTCCATCATCCGTTGATAGAGTCATCACAGTGCCATTTACTCATTCAAGTGATCATGTTTATCTGACAAGCGTCATGGCACAGGTACTGTCTTTCTCCATTCCAAAAGGAGACTATCAGCTCACCTGCTATATATCTGAGCACCCTGATCAAGATCTCTATTATTTTGATTTTCAGACTGCTTAGATCACGCCTGGTCGTACTGTTCAAGCCATTTTTCCGCAAAATCGACCGATTCTCTCATCGGCAATAAATACGAATTGGCTAGCCCGATTTGACTGTGGTTATAACTACATCCTGATTGTAAGAAATCACGACCAATCTGTTCAAATAGTTCTTCTCTTGTGATGATATCTTGATACTCTTTCCACACCCTCCAACCATTCTCTAAAATGGGGGCCCCTCGTGTCATGAGGTCTTGCTGTGAGATTCGATATTCAGCTAAGTGAAAAGCTGTCACACTCTCGAATGACGTGCCAATTAGCAGCACTTTTGCATCAAGATCGTACATACGTCCAAGAGGTGAATTTTCTCCTAAACCATAAGGAAGCGCATGGTGTTTCAACACTTCATCTTTCCTTTTCCCCCAGGCGGTGAATGAGAAATGAGGATGATTGCTTCTTTCTACGCCTGGGTATTTCCAAAAGGTCTCCGCTACCTTTCCCATTGCTGTTGGAGCTGTGTAAGCTGGATCAAATGCAGGCATTGTGTCTTTGATCGGTTTCCACCAAGAATAAGGAACAGGCGGATTGATCCAATCAGCAGGATCCGACAGCTCTAATGTTTGTGCCGGCATAATCAGTGTTCCTTCATCTGTTAAAATATCCATCATAGCTTGTACAACGGCTATAGCTCCTCCATTCACCCAGCCAATAGATGACAAGGATGAGTGGACACATAAGATCATGCCCTTCCTTACACCAAGTTGAACCAAATCCGCTTTGATTCTTTCCTTTGTGATCGGTTCAGCCTGATGTTCAATTAATCTTTTCATCGGTTATTTCCTCCTGCGTCTCATCTATTCTTGATGAGTGAGACGTTTCACAGCGATAGACAATTTATAATTTGCATGCTTTGTTAGCTCCGTTAAAAATTGATCAAGCTCATCATGACTGGAAAAATGTCCTTCAGCCATATAACAGCCCTCTCCACTTATTTTAAACAGGTTTTTGATTTCTTCCTTTTGATGGAGAAACGATAAAAGCGGTTCATGATCATGACTTCGGGTAAAGAGCTGTAAAAATGTTTGGATGTTCTGCTGTGTCCGCCAGTTAATTGAAATGGTATAGGCTTCAATAACCCCCTCTTCTTCAAGCTTTAAAACTCTATTTTTAGCAGCTTGACCGGTTAAATGGACTTTTTCACCAAGTGCTTTCATCGTCAATCGGCTATTTTTTGAGAGTTCTTTTAATATATCCATATCTGTTTTGTCTAGCATTGGCTCACCTCTTTCAAAAATCAAGTCGTTCCGCTGAAAGACTTTCATGATCCTCTGTCACATGAAGCTCTTTTAATATACTGTAAACTTAATGAGAAAAAAAGGAGGCCTTCTAATGAAAATAACACTCATTCGTAATGCTACTTTATACCTTCAATATGGTCCGTCAACATTTTTAATCGATCCCTTTTTAGCAGCAAAAGGAACCTATCCACCGTTCCCATATACTGCCAATCAACATGTAAACAATCCAATTGTAGATCTGCCTGCAAACATTGATTTGGACAAGATATTACAGCCTGATGCTGTCCTCCTCACTCATTTACATGTAGATCACTTTGACGACGAGGCAAAAAAGAGGTTAGTGCAAACTTTGCCGATCTATACTCAATCAGAGAAAGATCGCACGGAAGTAAAAGAAGCTGGATTTCAGCATGTCACATGCATTGAAGATGAAATGGATGTTTGCGGTATTCATATCAAACGAACTGGCGGGCAGCACGGGACAGGAGAAACTGCTAAACGGATGGGACAAGTGAGCGGTTTTGTTTTCTCTCATCCTGATGAGCCTACTCTTTATATTGCAGGAGATACCATTTGGTGTGATGAGCCGAAAGGGGTTGTGAATACATGCCAGCCAGATATTATTGTGGTCAATAGTGGGGCTGCCCAATTTTTAGAGGGAGACCCAATTACGATGACAAAGGAAGAGATTGTAGACATTCACCATACTCAACCACAAGCTCAAATCATCGCCTGTCACCTTGAAGCCGTGAATCATTGCTTATTAACAAGAGCCGCATTAACATCTTACATTCAAGAGAAACATGCAGATCAGGCCATTTTTGTCCCTCAAGATGGTGAGACGCTGACCTTTTAACATATAAACAATAAAAACCGGCACCTTGCTGCCGGTTTTCTTGAACTTATGGTCGATGGTGCTGTGGTTTTTTTAGTAATGGAACAAACCCGTTATTTTTTAAATGATTGTAATGTTCATCCATTCGTTTTGTGATGTGCGTGCCTTGTTCCTTCGTTAACACACCATACTGAACGTATTTTTCGATCACTTCTTTTCGTTTAGACAAAATTTGCTGTTCAAGTACTTCAATTTGTTTTTGTTGCTCTGTCGTTAATTTTACTTGATGCGTGACGGGGCGCTTTTCCATTTGGGGTGTTTCTCCATGAGCCGTATTCACCTGAAAACCAAATAATAGCACCATCGTTAGTATGATCAAACCACTTGTTTTTTTCATCTCTGTCGTTCCCTCCTTTATTCGATTTTAATTTGCGCATTCTTTCCTTTTTTATACATTATTCACAGCATCAAATTGCACATAATATTCTTACTTTTTCGCTTTTCATCTGAAAACGTTGTCCTAACTGAAAAAGCGTGCTATGTTTTGTTTTGTATAAAAAATAGAGGAGGATTCTTAAATGAGTCGTTTTTATCATAGAAAACCTATATGGGTGCTGCTTGTTGTGTCTGCTCTCATGCTTGTCATGTCTGCTTGCAATCAATCAGGCTCATCTCAGTCTGGAGAATCAAAGTGGGATCAGATTCAAAAGAAAGGGAAAATCGTGGTCGCTACTTCAGGCACTTTGTATCCTACGTCTTACCATGATACATCGAACGGCAAGGATCAATTGACTGGCTATGAAGTGGAAGTCGTCAAAGAAGCATTTAAGCGCCTTGACGTAAAAGTAGAATTTAAAGAAATGGGTTATGATGGTATGCTCAGTGCCATTAATTCAGGTCAGGTGGATGCCGCTGCAAACGATATCGACATCACAGATGACAGGAAAGATAAGTTCGCCTTTTCAACACCTTATAAATACTCATATGGAACCGCTATCGTTAGAAAAGATGATCTGTCAGGTATTAAATCGCTAAAGGATTTAAAAGGAAAGAAAGCAGCAGGTGCTGCAACGACCATCTATATGGATGTTGCCCGTAAGTATGGTGCAAAAGAAGTCATCTATGATAATGCCACAAACGAGCAATATTTAAAGGATGTCGCAAATGGCCGTACAGATGTCATTTTAAATGACTATTACTTACAAACACTGGCGCTTGCCGCATTCCCTAAGCTAAATATTACGATCCATCCAGACTTAAAATACATGCCGAATGAACAAGGGTTTGTGATGAAAAAAGACAATACAGAGCTTCAAAAAGAATTAAATCGTGTATTAAAAGAGATGAAAAAAGACGGAACCATGAAAAAGATTTCAGAGAAATTCTTTAATCATGCTGACGTCTCAAAGAAAATTGATGTTGATGTCGAAGATGTCGACATTTCTAAATAAGGAGCCGCAGACGTGGGAGATATTCATTTAGAATATATCTTTAATCCTGCACTGGCAAAAGCGTCATTTCCGTTTGTGATGAAAGGCATCTGGCTGACGCTGCTCATTTCTTTTGTGAGCATGTTTTTTGGTACGATTCTAGGCTTTTTTATTGCCCTTGCTAGGATGGCAAATACGTGGTTCCTTCGGCTGCCTGCACGGCTGTATATTTCATTTATGCGAGGGGTTCCCATTCTGGTCATTTTGTTTATCCTTTATTTCGGATTCCCTTACATCGGCATTGAATTTACAGCTGTCACTGCTGCTATTATTGGATTCAGCTTCAATAGCGCTGCATACATTGCCGAAATTAACCGGGCGGCTCTCTCCTCTGTTCCAAGTGGTCAAGTGGAAGCCGCCAAATCACTTGGTCTCAGCTATTGGCAAACGATGCGTGGAGTCATTTTGCCTCAATCCGTGCGCATTGCACTGCCGCCCCTGACCAACGTCATGCTTGATTTAATCAAAGCTTCCTCACTAGCGGCAATGATTACTGTGCCCGAACTCTTCCAGCAAGCAAAAATTGTGGGTGGACGAGAATTCGATTATATGACCATGTATATATTGGTTGCCTTGATTTACTGGGGCATATGCAGTGTGGTCTCATTGCTCCAAGACTTTTTGGAAAAACGCTATGCAAAATATCTATAACAACAAAAAGCAGATCCATTGGATCTGCTTAGATTGTTGACAAAGGGCTAAAATGAACTTGATTTTAGCCCTTTGTTTTCTTTCAGCGTGATAGAAAACCTTTGCAGTCTAGGAAAGACGAGCACTGGCGCGGAGCGAATTTGATATTCGTGAGCACCAGCACGCAGGACTGACACCGAATGCGAGGGTTTGTCTTCACGCTGAGCAGATCCATTGGATCTGCTTTTTAATGTATCAACCATAACCACACATACAACCCCAATAACGTGATGATCAGCGTTGGTATGGTTAGAATGATTCCAGCTTTCATGTATGCCCCCCAAGAAATATGCACACCTTTTTTCTTCAAGACATGAAGCCACAGCAATGTCGCCAATGAACCGATTGGGGTCATTTTTGGACCAAGGTTTGAGCCGATGACGTTGGCATAAATCAGTGCATCTCTCATCACACCTGCTGTATCTGTGTGACCGATGGCAATCGCATCAATTAAAACGGTTGGGAGGTTGTTCATGACAGAAGATAGCACTGCTGCCAGAACCCCCATAAACATCGTTCCCGCAAGTAAACCGTGTGACGCCCCCTGTTCAATCCACGCCGCTAAAATTTCTGTCAGGCCGACATTTTTCAGCCCATACACCACGACATACATGCCGATAGAGAAAAACACAATCGACCACGGTGCTTCTTTGACGACTCGTTTTGTCGCTACTTGTGGACTCCGTTTTGCCAGCCATAAGAAAGCAATGGCAATGCCTCCTACAATGATTGACACCGGAATGCCTGCCAATTCCCCAGCAAAATATCCAACAAGCAAGCACCCTAACACATACCAAGATAACCGGAACATGCGCAGATCACGAATGGCCGAAGCTGGTTCCTTCGCCTGCGAAACATCGTACGTTTTCGGGATGAGTTTCCGATAAAACACATACAGCACAAGCATACTAGCGCCAAGCGATACAAGGTTTGGGACGAACATGTTTGCTGTATATTCAAGAAAGCCAATATGAAAATAATCGGCTGATACGATATTGACCAAGTTACTAATGACAAATGGCAAAGACGTCGTATCTGCAATAAAGCCGCTTGCCATGACAAATGGCAGGATCATACGCTCATCCAGCTTCAGCGCTCTGACCACAGATAAAACGATCGGGGTTAAGATAAGTGCCGCTCCATCGTTGGCAAAAAAAGCTGCTACCACAGCGCCGAGCAATGTTAAATAAATAAACATGCGGACCCCGTTCCCTCTTGCGGCTTTTGCCATATGAAGTGCCGCCCATTCAAAAAAACCAATCTCATCTAAAATCAATGAAATGATGATAATTCCAATAAATGCAAAGGTGGCGTTCCAGACAATTTGGGTAACTTCCCATACATCGCCCAAATGAACGACCCCAAAAGCAAGAGCAAGAATCGCTCCCCCGCACGCTGACCATCCAATGGTTAAACGTCCTGGCTGCCAAATGACAAGGACGAGGGTCATGATGAAAATTAAAATGGCCAAGGTGACTGATCCCAAAGGTGGCCCTCCTTTCACTTTCCTCATAAAATCTTTATCTATCATACAACGAAATAAGGCAATTGTATGCCATTTTATGATCTAGCATAAAAATCCGCAGGTCATCCTTTGCACCTGCGGAGTCCACGTCTATTGATCTTTTTTCATCAGCATCAATTCAATAAATAACTCACATCGCTGGCTAAAATGACTTAAATCTATAGACGTCATTTCAAAAATTTGTTTCATTCGATAGTTTAGTGTATTTTGATGAATAAACAACTGCTCTGCAGCTGGTTTTAGCTTACAATTATTCAATAAGTAGACCTCTAAGGTTTTTAAAAATGATGTTTGGCTGTCACGGTCTTTTTCCTTTAGGCGCAACAAATCTGGATTAAAGTCGTTTTTCTTTTTTTGGTGACTGTAAATCGAGTCTAAGAACCGGAAGACCCCCAAATGCTCGTAATCGTATGGAATCAATTCCTGTCCGCCGACAATCTTCACTGCTTTCACGACTTCTATCGCTTCAAATCGACTTGTGCTCATTTTCATGACATCTCGATATTCTCTTCCCATCCCAATATATAAAGGAGATGGGTGTGTATGCGTTTTCGATTGAAGATGGGCGACGACATCCGCAGCGGTCGCTTTTGGTGAGTGGCGATCTGACAAACTGCCTAATATCACGACGATGTCTGCTTGCACAGAGTAGACGTGATTGACCTTGTCTTCTAGCTGTAAATAGGTTCTAATCACATCCTTCACATCTTCTGCCGTCTCACTTTTGTTATCGGCGGCATGAACAACCATCACAGTAAAGACAGCTGGCAGTGGAATGCTTAAATTCTCAGCTTCCCATTTCAGCTCTTCTTCTGTATAAAAATGATCATCCATGACCTTTTTGAAGAACTCTTCAATTTTGCCTTCCTTTTTCTCCAACTGTTTCTTATTTTTATAAATAACTTTTCCAACTTGAAACGATGCCTCGTGTAAAAATTGCAGCTCCTCTTGAGAGAGAGAATCTTCAATGTCCTGCACCCAAATAAAGCCGACAACCTCTTGTTTGTGTTTGGCGCTCACAGCCACTCGTCGATTAAACCCGAGCTCCTCATGACCATTCACATAAAAAGGATTTGAATCTGTATATAGCTGCTCAATGACCCCTGTTTTTTTTAACCAATCCACCACAGCTCCCGGACATTCCTTTGAGAAAATGGTTTGCTGATTGACTGGGTCGAACTGCTGGATGCTGTAAGAATTATAAGCAAGCAGCTGACATTCAGTACTTTCTAAAATGACTGGTTTTTTTAAATAACCACTAATAAATGCAATTAATTTATCGACATCAAAAAATGTATGAAGCTTTTCTAATATCTCTTCCATCCCGATTGCTCCCTGAATAAGTGATACATTTATCATACTTCTTTCCAGTCATATTTGTATAGAAACAAGTCGTAGACAGGTAAAAAAAGCATGAACTCGCCTGCACGAGTTCATGCTTTTCCATATTAAAACATTTCGCTGATCGTTTTGGCCTGCATGTGCAGAGCAAGATAATCTGGTCCGCCTGCTTTTGAATCAGTTCCTGACATTTTAAAGCCGCCAAATGGGTGGTATCCCACAATCGCTCCCGTACAGTTACGGTTAAAGTAAAGGTTCCCGACATGGAACTCCTGCTTCGCACGGTTGATGTGATCACGATTATTTGTAATGACCGCACCAGTTAACCCGTATTCTGTGTTGTTGGCTACTTCAAGCGCCTCATCAAAGCTTGAGACTTTTGAGAAAGCTAGGACAGGTCCAAAGATTTCTTCTTGCATTAAACGAGATGTTGGCTCTAGATCTGCAAACACGGTTGGATGAATGAAGTACCCTTCTGAATCATCACTTGTTCCGCCAGTGACTAGACGACCTTCTTGCTTGCCAATCTCGATATATTCCGTGATCTTGTCAAAGGAAGCTTGATCAATGACAGGTCCCATGTACACATCAGCTGATAACGGATTCGCTGTTGTTTTCGTTTCTGTAATTTCCTTCACTCGCTCAACGACTTGGTCATACAGCTTCTCGTGGACGACAGCACGAGATCCAGCTGAACATTTTTGACCTGAGAACCCGAAGGCTGATGTGAAAATGGCGTTAGCGGCTAATTCGACATCTGCATCCTCATCTACAACGACTGTATCCTTACCGCCCATTTCAGCAATGACACGCTTTAAATGCTGTTGTCCTGGCTGTACTTTTGCCGCACGTTCAAAAATACGTGTGCCCACTTCTCTTGATCCAGTGAATGTAATGAGGCTTGTTTTCGGATGATCTACTAAGTAATCTCCAACTTCTGCTCCGCTACCTGGCACGAAGTTGACAACACCTTTCGGAAGACCTGCTTGCTCCAGTTCTTCTACAAAGCGGGCAGCAATGACAGGCGTCGCACTTGCTGGCTTTAATACAACTGTATTCCCTGTGACGATTGGTGCAACGGTTGTTCCTGCCATGATCGCAAACAAGAAGTTCCATGGTGGAATGACAAGCGTCACGCCAGTTGGTGTGTACACATATTGATTGCGTTCCCCTTCGCGGCTGTTCACCGGTTTGCCTTTCGCAAGCTCTAGCATTTGACGGGCATAATACTCTAGGAAGTCAATGGCTTCTGCTGTATCTGCATCTGCTTCATTCCAAGGCTTCCCTGCTTCTTTTACGAGAAGGGCTGAATACTCATGCTTTTTACGGCGAATGCTTGCCGCAGCGCGAAATAAGACGCCGGCTCTTTCTTCTGGAGACGTGTAGCGCCATGTTTCAAACGCTTTTGCCGCAGCTTGAATCGCTTGCTCTGCCTCTTCTTTCCCAGCTTTTGATACGGTACCCACGACTTCTTCCTTCTTCGCCGGATTGATCGAGACAATCTTGTCTGTTGTTTCGATTCTTTCTCCATTAATCACAAGCGGATAGGTTTGCCCAAGTGATTCTGTTACTTTGGCTAATGCTTGTTCAAACGCTTGGCGATTTTCTTCCTGGCTAAAATCCGTGAATGGTTCATGCTTGTAAGGTGTTGTCATCTTTGTCACGCTCCCGTTTCAAATTATTTTCTCGTCATCCCTTTTAAAGCAAATGCAATGTTTGCTGGTCGTTCTGCAAGACGTCTCATGTAGTAGCCATACCACTCTCGTCCATACGGGGTGTAGACCCTCATTTGATAGCCTTCCTTCACGAGTGCTTGCTGCGTTTCTGATCTCATGCCATACAGCATTTGAAATTCAAACTGACTTGTCTGTATATTGTGTTTTTTCACAATATGTTTCGTAAATTCGATCATTTGATCGTCATGTGTCGCAATGGCTGTATAGTTCCCTGAGAGTAATTGCTTTTCGATCAACTTCTTGTAATTCTGATCGACGTCTTTTTTGTTTGGATACGCCACTTCGGCGGATTCCTTATAGGCACCCTTTACAAGTCTTAAAAATGGCTGCAACTCATTTAGGTCATCAAGATCTTGTTCTGTTCTGTACAAATACGCCTGCAAAACCGTACTGACATACTCATATTGAGATTTCATTTCTTTAAAAATGTCCAGCGTTTTTTGACAGCGCTGTTCATCCTCCATATCAATTGTCACCATAATACGGTGTTTCTCTGCCGTATCTAAAATGCTTTTCATATTGCGATACACAAGGTCATCGTCAATATCTAAGCCAAGCGATGTCATTTTAAGTGACACATGGGAATTGAGTCCCGCCTCTGCAATTCGCTGAATGGTTTGAATACACTCATTCGTCCGCTCATTTGCAATCTCTGCCTTTGTGACAAACTCACCGAGGTGATCAACCGTTACGGCCATACCTTGATCGTTTAATCGTTTGATGACAGGGATAGCGCTCTCAAAATCCTTCCCACCGATGATTTTCTTTGATGCAACAGCACTTCCCCAATTACGAGCAATATGGTTCAAGAGACTGCTCTTTGACAAAAACAAGAAGAAATTTCTTGTGACCGACTCCATAAAGGGCACCTCCCACTCTTTGTAAGCTATGTCTTTATTGTAAGGCTCATGAGCTGTCCGCTACAATATTTGAAGATGACAAAAATTCTGACTTTTTTTGTGGTTTTATCACAATAGGAGATAAAAAAAGAGTCTGCCGCTATCCGGCTGACTCTCCCCTCCTACGCCCACACCTCATCAAGGGTAGACTGCAAAAGCTCATTTAATTCTTGCATCAGATTGTCTTTCGGCTGATTGTAGCTTTTCACCAATTCATCAAAACGCGCCAGCTCTTGATCAATAAATGGATGGACATGAGCGAGACGGTTCTCAACATCCATTTCTTCTCCATCCATTTTACGTTTGAGCAGTTCGTGAATTTCTGCTAACAGCGGGCCTTCCTCCACTAGCTCCTTGAGTAATTCATGAAAGTCCATTGGTGGAACTGTTCGGTAACGTTCAATCCACTGACAGGCAAGCAGCGGACGAAGCACATAGAAATACTTCTTGATTCGCACCTGCTCTCCTCGTAAATGCCGGCTCTCATTCCGCTTCGCCATATTGAGGTAATGATACATCAAAGCCGCAGGGTAAAACGCTCGATCCTTTAATTCTCTTAGCTCCTTTGCCAAAGAGAAAGATTCAGCATAGATGATATCAGAAGACAACCATTCCATAATGGACGGATTTGATTTATTGAATAGGCGCAGTGCCTTTCTGAGCTCCCAGCCGCTGATATCAAGCATGTCATCAATCGGTCGTTCTATGACATCACGATGCTCTTCCATCGCCCAATACCATTCTTTCCGGGGAACATATAAAAAGCGAACATCATAATCACTATCGGTCGAGGGAAAACCCCATGCCCTGCTGCCTGATTCGACGGCAAGACAAATCTTGACGTCATACGTTTCTTCGATGATTTTCAGCTCTTCCTTAATTCTATCTCTCAAGTGTCCATCAACTCTTTCTATAGAATTCTGCATGACTTCTTCACGTTTTGGGAAAATACGAATAAGACATATATGAAAAAGGAGTTGGATCTGATGTCTATATCTCGCATTATGAAATGGATCACTGGGATTTTTGAAGCTTGCCTTGCTATCCCTGTGATCGGAGGTCTATTCGTTATCAGCAATGGCTATTCACCGCTCATGGTCATGCTTATTCTGCATATTATCACACTCGTCTTATCGAAGCGAGACCAGGGACCAATGATTGGAAGTATCATTGGAATTGTCACATCCTGCCTTGCATGGATTCCGATTCTCGGATTCATCCTTCACATCATCACAGCCCTTGCCCTGATCGTTACAGCATTAGTGCCTGATGAAAAAACAAGACAGAACACCAGTTATTAAGCTGATCGCTCCAATAGCTGAAAAAGACAAAGAGCTAAAATGAATGTCATTTTAGCTCTTTGTTATGCTTTTATGTTGATAGAAGCAAATGCTTTTGTAAAAAGGACAGCTTCTCTGTTTGAAAAGCAGGAATAAACTCGTGCCCAAAATATCGGTACACTTTCAGCTCTTTATCTGTTTCTAAATGATTGTATGCCGCAAACACGGTGGATGGCGGTGTCACTTGATCAATCAGACCGATCGCCATCAATGTTGGCTGTTTCACCCAGCCGGCTAAATTGATTAAATCAAAGTAACTTAATGTCTCAAATACCTTTTCTTCAGCTTCTGGATCACTGTTTCTGCGAAAGTATGAATTGATTTCTAAATAAGGCTGCTCCAAGGCAACATCAACTGCACGCTCAAAATTTGATAAGTAAGGATAGTCTGCCGCAACGACTTTTGGAATGTCTGAAAGGGCTGCGACCGCAATCGCTAACGCCCCCCCCTGACTTCCACCGATCACGCCGATACGATGTTCATCTACTTCGGGGAAAGACTGAATGACTTCAAGTGCACGAACAGCATCTAGATAAACGCCTCGATAATAGTACGTATCCTTCGATAAAATGCCTTTTGTCATCCATCCTAATGCATGCCCGCCTGGCGTCACTGATGTGTCTTCACTGCCACCTTGACCACGGACGAGCATACCAAATGTTGCATAGCCGTGCAGCGCCCAGTTGACGATGTCATGAATGCCGTCGTCATAGCTGGCATTATAGCCATGAAAACGAACGAGCGCTGGATGCGGACCAGTTTGATCAGGCACAGCATAAAAGCCTTCAATTTTAGAATGTCCAAAGCTTTGATACGTCAGGCGGTACACCTTGACGCCTTTCACTGGATAGTCATAAGATTCAAGTGTTGGCTCTGCCTCCACTTGGCGCAGTTCTTCGAGCGATTTCTTCCAAAAGTCTGAGAAATCAGGACGTGCTGTTTTCTTTGGTTTATATTTTTTTAGCTCTTCTAGTGATAAATCGAACAATTGCATATCATACTATTCCCCTTTGTTTTATTAGTTATGAGTATCATACCACTCATTTCTTGATTGAGAAAGTCATTTAACAAAACCTTCTGACATTTCTATTGGCAAAGATGGCGGAAAGCTTTATGATAAAGAAACTGGCTTGAAGACTAGATGCTTCAGGCAATATCACCCGAACCATTCATTGCATGAAACGAATAAAGGAGGCAGACCGACATGAACATCGCCCTGATTCAAATGGACGTACAAATAGGAGAACCTGATGTAAACTTTCAGAAAGCAGAAGCATGTTTAGAAGAAGCCATCCGCCAACAGCCTGATTTGATTATTCTACCTGAAATGTGGAATACCGGCTATGCGTTAGAGCAAGCGGATGAGCTTGCCGATGCAGATGGCGAGCGAACAAAACAACTCTTCTCTTCCTTTGCCCGCAAGCACCAAGTGTATCTCATCGCAGGCAGTGTTTTAAATAAGAGGACAGAAGATGAAAACATCACCAATACAATGTATGTCTTTAACCGCCAAGGTGAGCTTTTGTTAGATTATGATAAAATTCATTTATTCCGCTTAATGGATGAGCATAACTATTTAACCGCTGGTGATCAGCTTGGTTTATTTGACTATGGTGAAGATGTCAAGATTGGTGCGATGATCTGCTATGACCTCCGCTTCCCTCAGCTTTCTAGGACGCTCGTGAACAAAGGGGCAAAGGTGCTTGTTAATACCGCTCAATGGCCGTCAGCAAGAGTGGACCATTGGCGCAGTCTGCTCATCGCAAGAGCCATTGAGAATCAGTCATTTGTGATTGCGGTGAACCGGACGGGCACAAGCAGAGACACTGAATTCCCTGGTCACTCCATGGTGATTGACCCGCTCGGACGCATTCTACTTGAGACAAATGATGAAGAAGACATTTACTATGCAAACATTGATCTTCAGCTCGTAGATGAAGTGAGACAACAAATCCCCGTCATGACAGATCAGCGGCTGGATTTATATTAGAAAGCAGGGGCCCCCTGCTTTCAGCGTGTAGACAAACCCTCGCATTCGGTGTCAGTCCTGCGTGCCGGTGCTCACGAATGTCAAATTCGCTCCGCGTCGGTACTCGTCCTTCCTAAACTGCAAAGGTTTTCTATCACGCTGAAAAAAGGTAAAAGCAGGGGACTCCCCTGCTTTTTACGTTTAATTAAACGTTTGTTTAAGCTTTTCCTTGATTCTGTTGAAGGTCCATGAAGGCTTGAGCGGCTTTCGTTAAATATCTTTCTTCCACATATGCAAACACAAGAGTACGGGTTGGGCATGAATCAATGTGTAAATAAGTGACTGCTTTCCTTTCCTCTTGTGCCACCATTTTCGGCACCACCGTCACACCTAGCTCATTTTCAACCAATGCCTGAGCTGTTTGAATATGACTTGTTTCAAATGCAATCCTCGGCCGAAAGCCATGATGACGGCACAGTTCCGTGACCACTTGCCGAAAGCCATATCCCTCTTTCAGCATAATAAATGGGGCGTTTTCCAGAAGGTGAAACGGGACAGACCCTTCTTGATCCGCTTGATTGATGATTTCATTCAGTTCATCCGTCAACCACGGCTGAGCCGTTTGCGGAATGGCGAGGAGAAGCGGCTCTGTTAGCATTTGTTTTGTTTTCAATGATTCATGCTCGACAGGCAGAGAAAGAATCGCCAGATCCAGTTTCCCAGCGAGTAAACGTCTTTCTAGCTCACGAGGCGATTCTTCTATCAAATGAACGTGAACGTGCGGATACGTTTGACAATAGGTTTTTAATAAACTTGGCAGGACATATCCCCCTGTGACAGCTGGCGCACCGATCATCAGTTCTTTCCCTACCTCATAAGCAGCTTCCCCCATCTCACGCAATAAATCATCTCGTTCCTTCAAAATGGTCTCTGCTCTTTTGATCAATCGGTTTCCTTGAGGTGTAGGAGTGACTTGTCCATACTTCCGAATAAACAGAGGAGTATCTAATTCCTCCTCAAGTTTTTTAATTTGCTGACTTAACGAGGGCTGTGCAATGTGAAGTTTTTCCGCTGCTTTTGTAAAGCTTTGCTGCCGGTACACTTCCATGACATATTCCATCATTCGTATATCCACTTCTCTCACCTCATAGGTTTTAACTATTCATATCATATCTTTTATGTCTTAGACAAATCACGGGAAGAACCCTACGATAAAGAAACAACAAAAAGGGGGTAAAGGAATGAATCCATATTCAAAAGCCGAGAAACAATTCTCACAAAATGCAGAGAACTACCGAGATTCACCCATCTTTGCAGCTGGAAAAGAACTTGAATGGATGAAAACGGCGGCGAAGGCAAGGGCAATGAGCATCTACTGGATATCGGCTGCGCGGCAGGTCATACCGTTTTTTCCTTTTCAGACGTCATCTCTAAAGGAATCGGGATTGATGTCACACCCAAAATGATCGAGGTTGCTACAGCACTTGCGGAAGAGCGACAGCTGAACCACATTACGTTTGAGCAGGCATCCGCAGACGCATTGCCCTTTTCTGATGCATCATTTGATCTCGTCACATGCCGATTTGCTGCTCATCACTTCCCACATCTCCCGGCAGCCATGTCTGAAATCAGCCGAGTCTTAAAGAAAGGCGGCAAATTTCTACTTGTCGATCATTATGCACCTGAAAACCAAGCACAGGATGACTTTATTAATCATTTAAATAGACTGAGAGATCCCTCCCATGTGCGAGAAAGCTCGTTATCAGAATGGAAAGAGCTTTTCGCTGACAACCATCTGACGAAAGAAGATATCCGTTACTGGGATCTGCATATTGATTATCAGGACTGGATCATACGAGGACGTACACCAGAAAATGTTCAAAAGGAAATCGTTGCCCACCTTCATGCTGCAGACGATGAAACGAAACAGCTGTTTCAACTGCAATTCGACGAACATCGTCAGCCAACATCCTTTTGCCTAAAAGCTGCACTGCTTCAAGGGATCAAACATTAAACTGATCGAAAAAGTCTACCCTGGCCGGTAGACTTTTATATTTTGATTCTACATTTCCACTATCTGATAGATATTACTTTTCATGTTCGTGACAAGGAGTGCTGCATGATGTTTCTATTATAAGATAATTGAACTGAGGTAGGTTAGGCTTTTTCAAAAGTGTACGTAAATCCTCTGAATAAAAAAAGAACCTACCCTCTTTAGAATAAGTTCTTCACTGCATGCATCACTTACGGTGCAATATCCTCTAATACTTTCTCTCTCGTTTCGATCATTTTAAAAGCAAGAATTGCTCCCACTACAGTCACACTTGCAAAAAGAATAAAAATAGTTGAAACACCGCTCACCTCTAAAATAAAACCTATCATAATAGGAGCAATCGCTGAGGCCAGCCTAAGCCACGCTGTAGCAAATGCCGTACCAATTACCCTCATACGGGTTGGATAGATTTCAGGTGTATATAAATAGAGAAGAACTGTAATTGTCCCCATCATTCCGTAGGCAGCGGACCCTAAATAAATAACGCTTTCTGGAGAATTTGCTCCGCTGATCCATAAAGCCGTTAATAAAGCACCTGTTACGATAAATGCAATGGTTGCCCAACGCTTCCGTCCTACTTTATCGATTAAAAATGCACAAGCGAATACCCCTATGGTCTGTAAAATATTTGTGAGAGAGGCTGCCCTTAATGAATCTCCAACTGGCAAATTATAAACCGTATTATAAAGACTCGGTAACCAGTTATTTAATCCATTCGATACAAAGTAGGCAGAAAACCATAGTCCCCATACGATCAATGTTCTTTTACGATAAAAAGTAGAAAAGAGCTCTTTCCAGTCGCCTTTTTCAGTGCTGCTGGACACTTGCTTTGCAACAGGCATTCGTTTGTCTGTACTAGCTTCAATCTCTTCAATGATTCCTTCGGCTTCATCTAACCTGCCTTTTGAAATAAGCCATCTTGGAGACTCGCGTAACATGAAAAAGAAGACAAAGACGATTAAACCGCCAATTCCACCAATCAAGAACATCCATTTCCACCCAAAGCTAGGTACAACAAATGCACCAATTTGAGCTGAGATCATTAATCCTAATGGAAAAATCATCTCATAGAGCATAAAAAATCTCCCTCTCCCTTGGGCCCGGGACAACTCATTGATATATGAGGCCGCTACTGGCACTTCTCCTCCTACTCCAATCCCCTGTATAAAACGAAAAATAAAAAGGGCCATAAAGTTACCTGAAAATACACATGCGATACTCATAATAGACATGAGAAATACAGTCCACTTTGCACTAAATACACGGCCACGTCTTTCTGCTAACCATCCAAAGAAAATAGCACCAATCGCTTGTCCGATATAACCAGACCCAATAAGAAGACCAATTTGAGCAGGTGATAAATTCCACATGCCGATGAGAACTGGGAGAACAAACGCTAAAGATAGTGCATCAAAAGCATCAAAAAAGGTAGCAGATCCCATAATGATACGAGGTTTTAAATGCCATCTCGAAAAAGGTACACTTTCCATCCTAGTCAATAGTTGCGAAGCTCTATCAACAACTTGCTCATCATGAGAATTTGAATTTCCGCTGAGTTCTAACGTCATGATATCTCCTCCTTAATAGAGGAAATGATGCAAAAGTACATGCTGATGAGCACAAAAGAAATCGCTTACATTTTAAATGAAGAGACATTCTAAAGCGATCATATGAGTTTTCAGCATCTATCATTTCTTTTTTGGCGTTCCCGTGGTGCCACGATCTACATAGTACATCGGGAAGATATGTTCCATCTTCTCTAACTGTTCTCCTTCTACTAACTGCGTTAGTAAAGAAACCGCTTTTCTTCCCATTCCAACTAAATCAACATGAACAGAAGATAAAGAAGGGGTTAGAAAACTTGCAATGGGCACATCATCAGCACCAACGACAGACAAATCATGAGGTATTGACACATTTGCGATATCTGCCGCTTTCATGACCCCTATCGCCAAAAAATCTGAAGAGCAAACAACTCCAGTCATGTGCTGGTTTCCTTGGAGAAATTGAGAAACCACTTCTACTACTTTTCCCCCATCAAATTCATCTAACTCAAACACAAGCTCTTTGTTCATTGTTAATCCTAAACTTTTCAGTGTACGCTCATACCCCTTGTAATACCTCACACTATGCATCGAACTCATTGGACCATTGACCAGTCCAATGGTTCGATGACCTTTATCAAATAAGGCCGTGACAGATTGACACACACCTTCCTCATCATCTGGCCTGACACATGGAAATGGAGAATCCTCTAAGTAACTTCCGACAACGATAATGGGAATAGCTAAACTTTTTAACCAATCCATGCTCAATTCTTCATTTCTTGGAGAAAATAAAATGGCACCATCTACAGCCTGCGTTTCAAGTAATCGCTGCTGCTGCACAGATGTAAATGACATCAACATATTAAATTCAGTCTCATCTAATTCCTTCGCTATCCCATCTAAAATCGTCGAAAAAAATGGATTATTCAAAATATATGATCCACGAGGAACCACGACAGCAATATTGCCAGTCTTTCTTTTAACGAGCCCTCTAGCTCCTAAATTAGGACGATAGCCTAATTCATCAATCACTTGTTTGATTCTTTCAGCCGTTTGAGCACCTACTCCTGGTTTGCCACTTAATACTCGGGAAACAGAAGCGATAGATACTCCAGCTTTCAATGCGACATCTTTAATACTTACTGACACATTTCATACCTCCGGGAGTCTGTTGTTTTATACTCTATTATAACCTGACTCACCTTCATCATGAAATCAATGGTCTGTTATTTACTAACGTTTTCCTTAAGTAAACCAACACTTTGAAGGCCCTGACGAATCTCTTCTTTTTCCTTATGAGTTAAAGGTAATACTGGCTTCCTCGCAAGCGAACTGCTGATCAAACCTCGCTGGAACATCGCTTCCTTCATTCGCAGATGAGAGGTAGAGGAAGGTTCATCCATTTTATACACAGCATGCTTTAATTCAAAGATTCTATCATACACTTTATTAGCCGCTACAAGGTCTTGTTCTTTCACACATTTCACAAGCTCAGCAATCAAATCTGGTACAAAACAGCCGAAACCTACAAGCGCCCCATCAATTCCTTGAACTAATGTTGGCAATAAATATTCATCGTGACATGTGAGCAACGATACATCTGGTGCATGCTTTTTCAGTGCGCGCACATCGACTTCATATTGCGCCATGTCTCTTTGACCGATTTTAAATGAGACAACGTTTGGAATCTCCGACATTTCTAATAATTGACTGGTTGTATAAGAGGTTTTTGTCCATGTTGGATACTGATGGACGATGATTGAAATATCAATGGCTTCTGCAACATCTTGAAAGAATTGGACAGGTGACTCAGGCTGCATACCGAATCTCAGCCATGAATGTGGCGGCATAAGAAGAATACCTTCTCCGCCAGCTTCCTCCACTGCTTTTGCATGCTGGATCGCTTCGATTGTCCCTTCAGCAGAAACCCCAGAAATGACAGGAATTTCTCCCTTTAATTCGTCGGCTGCAATACGCACAGCTTCAGCTCGTTCATGTGGCAGCAAAGTCATAATCTCGCCAGTATGTCCATTGACAACGATCCCATTAATCCCTTCGTGCTCCGCCACCCAGCGAACAAGCTTACGAAAAGCAGGTTCATCAATTGAATAGTCATCTTTAAAAGGAATTAAGACTGCCGGGAATACACCGCTCCATTTTTCTTTATTTTTCATCAACAAATTCCTCCCCATCCGTTATAGTAAACGTTTACGGTAAGCGTTTACGTTAATAATCATAGAATGATCTAACCGAAGGTGTCAACAATATTTTTAAAAATTATAATAATTCAAAAAATTATTATTAGAATTTAGATACTATTTTATTTTTTCAAAAAAAGAAAATGAGAGATATATTTCGTTTCCCACATCAATCAAAAAACCTCGTCATCTTGAACTCGTTGTAGTCTAATCACCACTTTTTTCAAACGGCTAGACACACCACATAAAGGATGCATACATTTTGATATAATGACGAAGGAAAAAACATCTTTTCTTCTTTTTTTCATCCATCATCCAACTTAGACTGTGATTTCTTTGACTACTCCTGATCTAATAGAAAAAGTCTACCCCCTTAGGATAGACTTTTTTATTTCGAATATAGATCCCAGCCAAGCTTGAGTGTGTCGACAATATAATTGGCGACTTCTTCAGCTTCTAGATGATCTGTTTCCACTCTTGAGTTATGAAGGGAATAAATTTCCCGGCGCTCTTCAAACAACTCTTTCATCTCGTCAAGCGTGCGGTTATGAAGAACAGGACGGTTTTCAATTAAAATATCCAGCCGCTGTTTCCAATTCTCCCAAGATAGGTCAAGGAAAAGAACCGTACAATGCTTTAAGCAAGATCGTTTGATTTCTTCCTGTTTAAACGCACCGCCTCCAAGAGACACGATCTTTAGCTGAGTATGTTCACATAAATCGACGATATAGTCCTTTTCAGCCTGTCTGAAGAACGCTTCTCCTTTTTGCTGAAACATTTCTGGAATCGTCATGTTGTACTTTTTCTCAATCTCCTGATCAACATCAATAAAATCTCTATATAACTTTTTGGCAACGAGCTGCCCAATGGTTGTTTTCCCAACGCCCATAAAGCCAATGAGGACAATATTTCGCTGTCTCACAGGAATCTCTCTATTGTTTTTCATGTTCGTGACACGTCCTCCTTACGACAAGGAATGCTACATAATGTTTCTATTATATGATAAATGGACTGAGAAAAGATAGGCATTCTTAAAAATTGTGTTTAACGACGTAACCGAGCTGTTCGGAGAGCTTCTCGGCATGCTCTTTCACTTTTTGCTGCAATTGAGGGATGACATCTTCAGTAAATCGTTGGGTCGGTCCAGATATGGATAAACATGCCTGCACCTCCCCATGAATGTTAAAGATCGGTGCCGCCACTGCCGCCGATCCGACTTCCCGTTCATCAATACTGCAAGCGGTATGCGTTTCAAGAATATGACGACATTCTTTTTGCCATTGCTCCATCGTCATGTGATCAGCCTCAGACGCGAAAACTTGCTGTTGAAACTCTTCGCTTTGGAAAGCAAGCAGCACCTTTCCACCAGCACCAGCGTATAACGGCAGCTTCTCACCGATTTTCACAAGATGCCGAATCGATTGCAGCCCTTCGGCTTGTTCAATACATACCCTGCTTTTGTGATCGAGCACATACAGGTTGACGGTTTCCTTTGTTTCATCACGAAGTGTGTACATGAGCGGTTTTGCCAGTTCCCTCAATTTGATGGACTTCCCAGCAATATAACCGAGAAGATAAAGTCTTTGACCGAGCCGGTACTTCATTGTCTCTTGGTTCTTTTCTACAAAATGATTCATTTCAAGTGCCTTAAGCAGTCTCGTTGTGGTAGACATTGCTAAGTTCATCTCTTTTGAAATGTCCGTTAGCGTCAGCTCTTGACGTTCTTCGCTAAAGCAAGAAAGAATATCCAAAGCGCGCTGAACGGTACGCAATCCTGATTCTTCTTTTGACTTTTTGTCAGCCATGTTCACTTTCTCCTTTTCCCCTTTGATTTCTTATCGACATGATTAACCAATTTTGCTATAATCCATTTTAAATGTTCCATTAAAAGAAAACAAATTCCATTGTACGGAATAAAACCGATAGATGTTTTGATGGAGGAGATATCATGATCTACCTGCTCATTTTCACACTTCTTATTAGCTTATACATCGTTCATCAACTATTCCCTGCTCCCATTCTCTCCTATTTGGTTGGTCTGCTGGCGGCTGCTTCGCTTACCATTTCCTTCAAGAAGGCCAATGGGCTTTATTTGAAAACGGGTGCTATGTTTCTCTTGATTGGATTGGTGTTATTTTTCTGGTCAGAACAGCCTTTGCATACGCTTTTCCTTCATTTTCATTCCATGCTAGGCTTGCTTTCTTTATTTTTCATGTTGCCATTTATTCATTCTCTCATACATGTTGGACATTTCGATACTCAATTAAATAAACTGCTTACCTTACATACAACGAGTACAAATCAGCTTTATCGCAAGAGTTCATTTGTCACTCATGTTCTTGGCATGTTTTTAAATATCGCAACGATTCCCTTATTATATACATCCTTGAAACCGTCGCTGAATGCCCTTCAGGAACAAGTCAAACAGCACCTTTATACGCGCAATCTTTTAAGGTCATATGCGCTATGTCTTAGCTGGAGTCCTGTCGAAGTACTGGTGAGTGTCACCATTGATGCAACCAAATTGAAATATTATCAGATTGCACCCGTTACCTTTTGTTTAATGGGGCTTGTGCTGTTGACGGATTGGTTGCTGTTTTCTCGTCAAAGCAAACGATTGCCGCATATCATCCAGCCGGCAGAAGCTCACTCCAACCCTCATCGCATCAAGAGAAAAACCATTCAGCTTGCTTTCATGCTGCTCAGTTTTATGACAGTCGTTTCGCTTGTTGACGCCTGGATTGGGAAAGGTTATCTGTTCGCTGTTGTGCTGACGATTATTCCTTTCGCTCTATTATTCTCGTCTATCATCAAAAAACGAAAACAATATGTAGCCGTCTCTATTCCCCATTGGAAAGAACGGACCCGCCAGCTCTCCAATTATATGTGTCTATTTTTAAGCGCGGGCTTCTTTGTCGATATGCTGCTTGTCACAAACAGCTTGCAGCCGATTCAAGCATTTATCGTCAGTATATCAGATCATGCCATTTGGGTTTATGGGGTCATCGGGCTGTATTTTCTCATCACCGCTCTTTGCGGTTTCCACCCGCTCGTTTCGCTTGCTCTCTTAGTGAGCTTGATGGCACCTGTCATTCATGAACTGCCTGCCCTTCCCATCGCAATCATGCTCATTATCGCTGGAACCTCAACGGTCATGTTTAGCCCATATAATGTATCTGTCTCCCTATTAGCCGATTTGATGAAGGTCAACCCTTACCGAATCACTCGATGGAATATCTGGTTTGCTGGTTTTTATATCAGCATGGGTATCGCATGTGCAACGATCATCACCGTCATCTTTTATTCATAGAAAAAGAGAACCCAATGAGTTCTCTTTCAAGTTTGTTGACAAGGGGCTAAAATGAATTTGATTTTAGCCCCTTGTCTTTTTTTCAGTGTGATAGAAAACCTTTGCAGCCCTAGGAAGGACGAGTACCGGCGCGGAGCGAATTTGACATTCGTGAGCACCGGCACGCAGGACTGACACCGAATGCGAGGGTTTGTCTACACGCTGAAAGAGAACCCAATGAGTTCTCTTTTTCTTACTCTCTATTATTTTAATTGAATCCGTTCAATCTTACCTACAATAAAGATATACGACAACGCTCCGCCTAATGCCACTAGGCTGACGAATAAAATACCGCCGTTGTAAGAGCCTGTCGCCGATACAATGAATCCGATGATCAGCGGGGTGATGATGCCGGATAAGTTAGCAAAAAAGTTGAATACGCCGCCAGCCAGCCCGACCATTTCTCTTGGTGCTACCTCAGACAGCATGGTCCAGGAGATATTAGACAGTCCTTGCGCAAAGGACGCGATGGATAAAATAGTCAGCACAAGCGGGATATTCGTTGTAAAATTCGCTAAAACAATGGTACTTGTCAGAAGCAGACCGACCACAACCGGCAGCTTTCTCGCTACATTGACCGATACACCCTTTTTAAGCAGCCAGTCAGACACATAGCCTCCAAACAGCACTCCAAAGAATGCAGCGATGTATGGCAGGGATGCCGCAAAACCCACTTTGAGAAAGGCCATATTTTTCGCCTCTGCTAAATAGGTCGGAAACCATGTTAAAAAGAAAAAGAGGGTAGACGCAACAGAAAATTGACCAATATAGAGTCCAATCAATTTACGATATTTTAAAAGTGCGGCAAAGTCTGCCCATTTCAGTTTCTCCTGTGATGCCACTGTCAGCCCTTCGCCTTGACGGATCAATTCTAACTCATCTTCATTGATCTTTGGATGCTCTTTCGGTTCGTGATAATACTTGTACCAAAAGAAAGCAAATATAATACCGAGCGCACCAGCAGTGATAAAGACGGTTCTCCAATCGAAAGTTGTCATGATCCAAAAAAGAAGAGGTGTCGCAAATGCAAGCCCCACATACTCTCCAGCGGTATAAACCCCTGTTGCAAATGCGCGTTCCCGCCTTGGAAACCATGTGGTCACAATGCGATTATTCGCAGGAAATGCGGGAGATTCTGTAATTCCGATAAACAAACGGCAGCCAAATAAGAAGGCAAAGCTGTTCGCAAACGCCTGTAAACCGGTGAAAATAGACCAAGTAATGAGTGATATTCCATACGTTACCTTTGATCCAAACTTATCAAGAATAAAGCCGCCAGGGATCTGCATGGCTGTATAGGTCCAGCTAAATGCTGAAAAGATGAGGCCTAATAAGGCAGGGTTCAATTGCAATGAAGACTGAATCGCAGGTGCAACAATGGATACACTGGCTCGATCAATATAGTTAATAGCGGTAATAAAAAACAACAGAATCAAGATGCTGAAACGAGCTTTTGTTGGTTTCGCATAAGCAGGCCGCAAGTCGTTCCCCTTCAGTTCTGAATGCACTTTCATAACCATCCTCCTTTGTTTCCGCAGCGTGCGGATCGGTTGAGTGTCTTAAATGACCCCTTTTTCTTCTAACTGTTTACACTCTTCTTCTGTGAAGCCAAGCATTTTCGTTAAGATTTCATAATTATGTTCACCTAAATCAGGCGCAATATGGCGAATACGGCCGGGGGTTTTTTCAAACTTCGGAATGATTCCAGGCACCTTCACTTTTCCAAGACGCGGATGATGCACCTCGACAATATTTTCTCGTGCTTTAAATTGCGGATGCTCAAAGATATCTCGAATGCTTAGAATCGGACTCACAGGCACACCATGTGTATCTAGAATGTCTAGGACGTCATCTCTTGTTTTGGACGCAATCCACTGCGAGACGATCGCATCCATTTCATCGTTATGCTTCAGCCTGGCTGCATTCACAGAGAATTTCTCGTTCTCTAGTAAATCTAAGCGATTCATCGCCTCTGCCAATCGATTAAAGGTCGAATCTGTACTCGTCACAAGAACCAAATAATGCCCATCCTTTGTCTCATAGGTGCCGGCAGGGCTTGAATGACCGCTTAACCCTGGTGAACGCTCACGTACCTTCCCTAGCTTGTCATATTCAGCAACCAAAAATTCTAACATGCGGAACACAGATTCATAGAGGGCCAAATCCACCATTTGCCCTGTTCCTTCTGGATGTGTGTCACGATAATACATCGCTGTCACAGTGGCAAACGCCACATAGATTCCTGCGATATAATCCGTAAGGGAAAAGGACGGGCTGACTGGATGCCGATCTGGAAACCCTTGAATATATGTAAAGCCGCTAAATGCCGTCGCAGGTGTACCAAACCCCGCCTTGTCCTTAAATGGACCGGTTTGCCCATAACCGGAAACACGAATCATAATTAAACGAGGGTTGATTTCTTTTAATACATCGTACCCAACGTCCCATTTTTCAAGTGTGCCCGGACGAAAATTTTCAATGATCACATCAACCTGCGCTGCAAGCTTTTTAAAAATGTCTTTTGCTTCTTCTTTGTGTAGATCGAGTGTAAGAGATTTCTTATTCCTTGAGAGCCCTGACCATCTCAAAGGTTCACCATCTGCAAAAGGGCCAACATGCCGCAGTGTATCCCCTTTTCCAGGAATCTCGACTTTAATGACCTCTGCACCGAAATCCCCTAGAAGCACCGCGCCGTATGGTGCAGCAATCATCGTTGAAACATCTAATATTTTGATTCCTTCAAGTGGTGTATTCTTATTCATTGCTTGACTCCCTTTCGTTCAATTGATAAAGGGCTAAAATGCTTTCTATTTTAGCCCCTTTTCTTCTTTCTCTCGTGCAAGGTTTCTTTAGTCCTTCGGAAGCTGCCCTTGCGGTGTATAGAGCCAAATCAGCCATAAAGGTTCGTCCCCTGTGTTCACATGCTGATGCGAGACACCGTCTGGAATAAACATAAAGTCATTTTGTTTAAATGATTGTCTTTCTCCATCGCAAATGACTTCGCCAGACCCTTTAATCACATAATCAAATTCCTCTGAACCCGGGTGATTGTGTACTGAGCTTGCTTCTCCCGGCTCAAAAATAGTGAGACCTGCCATCATATGCTCTGATCCAACGGTATCTGGTGTGATCGTTTGAAACACCTTCCGAATCATGTTCTCTTCTGGATGATCTAAACCTAACCATAATGGATGACCGTCTTGAAATGGATTTAACACTTTAATTTTCATTGTTGATTCCTCCCTATTCATGTTTAGTTCACACTGACATGTGAACGTTTTGTATTTGGTGAATAAATATCATTAATGTTCCAATGTCCATCAGTAGGCACAGGATCATTTTTCATCGCTACATCAATGACACATGGTTCCTGAGAAGCGATCGCTTCAGCCAAAGCTTCTTTGAATTCAGAAGCCGCCGTAATTTTGATCCCCTTCATCCCATAACCTCTTGCAATGGCTGCAAAATCAGGCGAATAGCTTTCTCCATCTTTTCTAAAAACAGTGCCGTATGTCGTTTCATAGTGTGCCATTTGCAAGCCGGCGATCGTTCCAAACGCACTGTTGTTCATCACAATCCACACGACAGGAATTTTTTCTTCCATAGCTGTTGCAAGAACAGATGGATTTTGACCGAATCCGCCGTCCCCGACAAGTGATACAACGACACGGTCAGGCTGGGCAATCTTTGCTCCAAGTGCAGCAGGAGCGCCAAATCCCATCGTCGCAAAACCACCTGGGGTTAAAATAGTGCCTGGGGTGAATACAGGAAATTGCTGTCCGACCCCATTTTTATTCCAGCCAACATCGGTTGTAATGAAGGCATCAGGCGGCAATACTTCCCGCACCTCCTGCAAAATACGTTGTGGTTTCATCGGGAAAGACTCGTCTTGAATATTCGTCAAATTGCTCTTCTGAAATTCCTCACGATATACCGCAATGTCCTTTTTCAATTGAGGGCGATCCAGACCTTCTGGCAGCCTTTCTTTCGCCACACGATTGAGTACGGTCAACGCCTGCTTGAGATCTGCTACCGCTCCAATTTCCGCAGGATAATTTCGGCCAATTTCATTCGGATCAATGTCAATATGAATGAGCTTGGTTGATTGGAAATTGAACGTATACTCCGATTCCCACGAACTCGCATCTGCTTCAGCAAAACGGGTGCCTAAAGCCAATATATAGTCCGCTGCTTTACACTGATCATTGATAAATTTCGTCCCCCAAAACCCTGTCATGCCAAGGGTCATTGGATGATCATCTGGCATCGCCCCTTTCCCCATCAAAGAATGGGCAACAGGGATACTCAAATGGTCAGAAAATGCCTTTAACTCTTCTGCTGCATCGGCTAGTAAAATGCCTCCCCCTACATATAAAAGCGGTTTGTCTGCCTGCAGCAATCGATCTAATATCCGATTCGCTGTTTGATCATCAATAGATGGTTTTTCAACGGTGTGTGTATGATGAGCGATTTGTTCAAATAACGACACATCTAAGTCTTTTGAGAACACATCCATCGGAACTGAAATCAGGACTGGCCCAGGGCGGCCGCTTTCAGCTAACTGAAACGCTTTTGATAAAATTTCTGGAAATAATTCTGGAATGTCGACTCGCCATGCTCTTTTCACAAACGGGCGATAAATTTCGTATTGAGAAGCATCGGAATGAAGATTGATTTCTTGGTGTGGGTGCTTTCCGTAGTAATGACTTGGAACATCTCCTGCAATGACAACCATTGGAATGGAATCGAGTGCAGCATTCGCTACGCCTGTTGCCGCATTGGTGAGTCCAGGACCTAAGTGACTGAGCACAACAGCCGTCTGTTTTTTCGCTCGTGCATAACCGTCTGCTGCATGCGCAGCTATCTGTTCATGTCTGACATTCACAAATTGAATACGGCTTTTTTCTAGCGCTGATAAAAAAGCAATATTCGTATGACCGCACAGACCGAAGATATGCTCAACTCCTCGATTTTCTAAATACTGAATGACCTGTGTAGATATATTCTTCTTCATGTTTCTCTCCTCTCACGGTGCAGCTATGAATCTGCTACTCACTGATTCTTTGAAAACACAATCGATAGAACGGTATTCAAATCCTGTATCGCAACTTGTCCAGGTGCTGAGCTTTCTTTCCCTACAGCAAAGGTCATGATAGACCCAAAGAGTCCACCTACCATTCTTGTGAAGGCGCCATATTCCCCCATCGCCATCGAAATAACGGGGATGGACAGATGCTTGTTCGCCTTGCCCGTCGCAGAAAGCAGTGTCAATGCATCCTCATAGGAATGCGGCATGACGGCGATCTTTGCGATATCGGCGCCAACCGATTCTGCATGGGTGAATAGCTCCACAAGCCGATCCGCCGCAGGGGTACGCTGGAAATCGTGGTACGACACAATCAAGATGACCCCGTTTCTCTTAGCCGCCTGACTGACTTGCTGGATATGCGAGACATCATGCATTAATTCAAAATCAACGGCAGCCACAAGCTGAGTGGAACAAAGCTCGACAAGCAGGGAAACCTTTTCATCCTCTGAGAGTGAGATGCGTTCGCCTCCCTCTTTTTCAGAACGAATGGTGAATAAAAATGGGATGCTATCTGCCTTTTCGATCATCCCTTTCAAGGTGGCGATGACTTGTTCCTTGTCATTGAGGTGATTGAAAAAATCCGCTCGCCACTCTATCACATCAGGCTTTTTCTCAGCTAACACCTCAACTTCAAGAAACAATTCTTCCTTTGTTTGTCCAATGAGCGGCGTACAAATCATTGGCTGACCGCCATTTTGCACATTTTTTAACTTTTGCTGAAAGACATTCACATCCATCTGCCCCCTTTATAGCCCATTTGGCAGCACAACCATTTTGGTTTCGGTCATCTCCTCGATGGCGAAACGTGGGCCTTCCCTTCCAATACCGCTTCGTTTAATCCCGCCATATGGCCAGTGATCTAGTCTGAAATTCGATGTCCCATTGATGACTACGCCGCCAGTTTCAAGCTCTTTTGCTGCGTGTAACGCAACATCTAGCTGATTCGTAAAGACACCTGCCTGCAAACCATATCGACTATCGTTTGCTTCTTTGATTGCCTCATCCAGCTCCTCATATGGGAGAATGCTGACAACTGGACCGAACACTTCTTCACAGACGACCTTGGCTTGTTTTGGCGGGTTTAGCAAAATAGCCGGTGTGATGCTTGCGCCATTTCGTTGTCCTCCAGATAGAAGCTCGGCACCCATTTTCTCTGCCTCTTGTATCCATGCCTCCACACGTTTTGCTGCCTGTACATCAACCATACAGCCGATATCACTTTCACTAGACAGCGGATCTCCAACGACAAGCTGCTCTACTTTTTGTTTAAGTGTCTCAGTAAATGACGACATAATTTGCTTGTGAACATAAATTCTTTGAACAGAAATACAGCTTTGACCAGAGTTGCTAAAGCCCGTTTTGGCACAAAGAGATGCGGCTTGCTCGATATCTGCATCATGATGAACAATCGTCGCTCCATTTCCTCCGAGTTCCAGTAGTACCTTTTTTAATCCAGCAGAGTTTGAAATATGTTCTCCGCCCACCGCACCGCCAGTAAAAGAAACAAGATTGGTTCTTTCATCAGTGACTAACTGTCTGCCGGCGTCTACTCCTCCAATCACAAGCTGCAGGCTCTTTTCTGGAAACCCTGCTTCAAGCAGGAGCTTAACAAACGCTGTGGCAACAGCTGATGTTTGCGGTGCTGGCTTTAAAATAATGGCATTCCCTGCCGCAAAAGCTGGACCGATTTTGTGACAAATTAAGTTGAGAGGCGCATTAAAAGGCGTAATCGCCAACACAACCCCAACCGGCACTTTAAATGTCATCGCCATTGCTCTCTGTCCACGGGAAGATACATTGCCAGGAATGGTCTCACCGATTAGTCGATTGGCTTCTTCGGCTGACTGCGCCAGCGTTTCAATTGATCGTGAGACTTCATCTCTTGTATTTTTAAGCGGTTTGCCTAATTCTAAAGAAATGAGTTTTGCAAAATGCTCTTTTTGTTCTTCCAATAAGGCAGCTGCCTTTGTTAGAAGCGTTGAGCGTTCTAATGCTGATATTGCCGCTAATTGTTTTTTAGCTTGCTGCGCAATAGAAAGCGCCTGTTCTATATCTTCTGAGGATGCAAGATAGGATGTACCGATCATTTCCCCAGAGTATGGATTGATAATGTCTTCTTTGACATGGTTTGCATCCAGCCATTCGCCGTTTATATATGACAACGCTTTCAATTCACTCAAATTCTCTCACCCTCCTTCAAGTGACGCGTCCCGACCCCCGCATAACGAACAAGTCTTTCTTCATTCGGACAAGGACCTTTCACTAGGGCACCTTTGGTCAGCTCTTCATATGCATGCGCCACGATGCCCATTCCTCTGGATAAGGAAAAGATGCCTTTTGCCGCTTCAGCTGGAATGTTTAATTCACATTGGATAGCAGCAGATACACCATCTATGTTCATCGTAATTTTTTTCCCTTTTAATTGTTCAAGTTCATGTCTAATCGCCTCAGCTAACCGTAAGTACGTTCCGCTGATATCACCTTGCTGCACATATGTTTGACTCAGCTCATACAGCCGTCTCACTCTCGGATCATCGTCATGCAGCTGATGACCGATTCCCGGAATTTTTTCCTTGCGGGCTAACCATGTCTGACATACTTGCTTTGCAGCAGACTTGATATCCTTGTGTTCATCGTAGGCTGCTTTGGCTTCGTATAACATACGCATCGCCTTTTCACCAGCTCCGCCATGAATATCACCTAATAGATTCACCCCTGTTGCAACAGAAGAATTAAACGAAATGCCGCACGTAACCGCCATTCTTGCCGCTGCAATAGACGGTGCTCTTGGCCCATGATCCGCACCTGCGACAAGAACACTTTCAAAAAGAGCTGCCTTCGAATCATCTAGTAATTCACCAACAAGCAGTAGATAAAGCATCTGTGGATACGATAATTGACCAATAAGCTCTTCAATTGGATAGCCCCGAAGTTCAATTGAATTTTTTTGAATATGACTAATCTCAGTCTCCCACCAAGCGCCTCCTTCTTTGTATATTTCCAGTGCACTTCGATTTTTCATTGTGTGAATCATTCCTTTAGCCACTTATTTGGAGATGAACGACTCCTTTTATTCCGTCTAGTGGAATTCAATTTCACTTTTTGGAATGTGTTTTCATTGTAAGCGCATTCGTTTTTATCGTCAATCATTTTTTCTGAAAATACTGTCTTTTGATGAGAAATTAAGTGAATCGAACTAATTATTTCACCACTTCTTCTTCAATTTACCCTTTATTTAGTCAAACAGACTTATGTAGATCGTTCTACTAATTAATGAACCATTTTCGTTTCATTCTGTCAAATTCAGCTGAAATTTGACATAAAAAAACCTCTCCATCTACTGGAGAGGTCACTTATTTTATTTCCACCAGTCATCAAACATGGAAGCGGGTACTTGACGTTTATGTTCTGATTGAACATAGCGTTTTTCAATCGCTTCTGCTGCTTGATCTGAAACTGGTTTTCCTTCTAAGTAATCATCAATTTCATTGTACGTAATACCAAGTTCTGTTTCATCCGTTTGCTGAGGTTTATCATCAAGCAGATCGGCTGTTGGTTTCTTTAAGTATAGACGCTCTGGTGCTTGCAGCGCTTCTAGTAGCGTCCGTCCTTGGCGTTTCGTCAGACCTGTGAGCGGAAGGACATCTGCACCGCCATCACCATACTTCGTGAAAAAGCCCGTCACAGCTTCAGCTGCATGATCCGTTCCAATGACAAGTAAGCCTTCCTGTCCACCGACGGCATACTGTGCGATCATTCTCATGCGTGCTTTGACGTTCCCTTTATTAAAATCAGACAGCGCACCGCCTGTTTCCTTTTGATATTGTTCACTGAATGCCGTCACGGCAGGTGCGATGTCATATTTCCAAGACTTGTCCGGCTGAATAAATGATAGAGCCAGCTGCGCATCGTCTTCATCTTGCTGCGTGCCATGCGGTAGACGGACTGCAATAAAGACAGCATCCTCTTTTCCTTCTTGACGAAGCTCACTTACAGCGAGCTGAGCGAGACGGCCGGCAAGCGTTGAATCCTGTCCGCCGCTAATACCGAGAACGAATCCTTTTGCACCGGTCTTTTTCAAGTAAGCCTTTAGAAATCCAACCCGTTTTTCGATCTCCTGCTTTGGGTCAATTGAGGGCTGCACATGCAACTCTTGGCTGATTTTTTTCTGCAAACTCATACACTTTTCCTCCTAAGCATCCTCTACATGAAGAGAACAGGTTTTACTTCCATTTCAATTGATTTACCTACGATTTTAGCCACTTTATTATATCATGTTTTGAAAAAAGATATTTTTTAGACGTTCCCCTTTTTCATAAATGATCAAACATTCACAAACGAAATAGACCAAGCCGTTTTGACTGGTCTTTCCTTTTCAATCAATCTCCACCCGGATGGATGTACAGCTTGAGCCATTGCATTTTCCAATGTCGGCAGGACATGCAGACACCGCGACGATGAGGTCCATTTCTGCACGCAGACGAATGTAATCACCGGAGAGCGATTTTGGTAGCTCGACAGACAGCTTTCCTTTTTCATCAATGACTGTATTCATAAACGCATTAAAAGGATAATACATATCTTCCTTTGGAATCCCGAATGGCTCAAAAGCCGTTCTGAGATTATCGTAGCATGTATGCATGACCTCTAGGTGCGTCCTGCCGTATAAGAGCTGATACATTTCTTGCCGGCACGCAGGCATATATAAATCATGACATTCGACTGTATCTTCAATGACCGTAAACATTGGTTTATATAAATTAGAATAAAGCTGATCTCCCTTTTTCACCTTGGAAGAGAACAGGCTATCCATTGTAGCGCCTTGATCAAATTTTTCATAAAAATCCTTTTCATGATAGGCCATCACGTCTGCTACTTGCTGCCCTTCGACATCAACCACTCGCATACATTGTCCTTTTCCTAACCGAAAGCCAAATCCATCCTTTGGTAAAATCACGTATTCTCCGTTCATCACATGCACTCCTTTCCATGTTGACAGTATGCCCAAAACGTCCTCTTGATCATGTATAAAAAAAAGAGGCGGTCACAAGCTAATGCTATTGAATCGGAAAGGTGTTGCACATGCATTGAAAGAAGAACAATCTTTATCTTGGTGGCAGCTTTCTCTTATCGGAGTCGGCTGTACAATCGGCACTGGTTTCTTCCTTGGTTCCAGCATCGCTATTACAAAATCCGGTTATTCCGTCTGCATTTCATTTTTGCTTGCGGCAGTCGGCACATATCTCGTCTTTAAACACCTGGCTGCGATGACAGCCGAGAACCCAGATAAGGGATCATTTTGTTCCTATGCCCGAAAAGCCTATGGGCGCTGGGCGGGTTTTAGTAATGGCTGGGTGTATTGGTTTTCAGAAATGCTGATTACAGGTAGTCAGCTGACGGCGATTTCTCTTTTTACTCGTCACTGGTTTCCATCCATTCCACTTTGGGTATTTTCAGCGATTTATTCCGCTCTTGCCCTGCTTGTGATTATCATTGGGCTTTCTTCTTTTCAAAAGACGGAAAATGTTCTTGCCGTGCTGAAAACTGGGGCGATCCTATTGTTTGTCGTCCTTGCCGTTCTTGTTTTATGCGGCATTCTCACAGAGCATAGGCCCACCCTCCACCTGCCAAATAAAGACCATGAATGGATGCCGCTCGGCCCACTCGGTCTATGGAATGGGCTGATTTATGCGTTTTATGCTTTCGGGGGAATTGAAGTCATGGGGCTGATGGCGGTTCATTTAAAAGACCCGAAAGACGCCGCAAAATCTGGACGTGTGATGCTGATCATTCTTGCTGTCATTTATATCGTCTCCATCGGACTTGCGCTTTTGCTTGTTCCAGTGACAGCCTTTAACGAGAATAGCAGTCCATTTATTACATCACTGGAACCATTTCATTTATCGATTTTCCTTCATATCTTTAATGGCATTTTCATTATTGCCGGGTTTTCCACATTGGTTGCCTCCCTCTATGCAGTCACGACATTGCTTGGCACGATGTCGGAACATCACGATGCACCTGCTTGTTTTAAACAAAAAGAACCATCTCATGTCAGATGGTCTTCGATCTTGTTAACTGCTGCTGGATTGATTGTCTCGATTTTGCTGGCACTCTTTTTGTCCAAACACATATATGAGCATCTCACAACAGCAGCCGGTTTAACTCTTTTATACACATGGGTGTTTATTCTGCTATCAAGTAAAAAGCTGTCAAAACCATCTACTCGTCAAACGTGTGAAACGGTTCTTGCCCTGCTCTTAATCGGTGCGGCCGTTACAGGCACTCTGACAGAGGCAAGCGGACGACCCGGCTTTTTTATAAGCCTTGGGATCATCGCCGTGATTGGCATCATGGTACTCTTTATGAGAAAAAAGTGGAAACAGGATCAGGCCGCATCATAATTTCATCATGTTTTTTAAAGCAGTAAATGGACATTTGGCGGAGGCTGGTTTCTCCGCCTCATCATCTGAGAGAAAATATTGCTTCCATTCATGATTTGTTGGATCACCGTACCATTTTAACGATGGATGGACGTCAACTTGATCATATGCTTTGAGCCGCTTGCGAACGAGCTGGCTCATTTTTTTTCCAAACTTGGTCGATCCATTCAATTTTTCGAACACCCATCTAGGCTGAAATGCCATCATGACATATGGAAAGTGGCGGCTCTTTCTGAGCTTATGAGCTGGTGTCGAACACAGAATAAAATAAGCCTCGCCATGAAAACAGTACTCCCATTCATGGTGATGAGGGTCCAGTGGAACCTCTTCAGGCCATGGCACTGCATCTTTTTGATGTAACCGTTGAAGCAATGACCAGAACTGCTGCTCAAATTCTTCAATTGAGCTTTCCTTTAAATCCTGCGGAGTTTCAAAAAAGCAGATAAATGAAGCGTATTGACCAGTTTGTTTAGCGCAGCCTTGATATTCTGTTAGCAGCTCTGCTAACTCATTCACTGCCCCGTCTCCCCGCAGATCACCGACAAATCCATAGCGTAAATGATCGAGAAAAAATCCTTGTCTGCCTGGTACACACGGAAATGTATCTGCCTCATCCCCTACCATCTCTCCAAACTGCGTGAAGGCATCCTGCTTCCATTCTTCGAGTGATCGTAGATTTTGATCAAGGCAACTTTTTGCATACAGCTGGGCCATTTTCTTCCACCTCGTTTTAGCGTCTTCTCCATAGCCTATGAGGAGGAAAAAGCTGTGGTGACTGTCCTTCAACGACTTTCACTGGACATTCACAAGGTGATTGATTTGCCGGATGAAGCAGGAATTCACTTCCATTTATCTAATCATGTATGAGTATGCTTCTGCATATCATCATTTAGCCGTCTCTATCTAATAGAGTTGGTCATTATAAAAGAAATGGGTGAATGACATGCGTCTTCTTTTTCTCCATCCGATGTATCTGATCTTATTTACACTACCAGTGATGGCTTTCCTTTGGGGATTTGTTGGTTATCTGCTATTTAAACAGATATGGCCTGTCCTCATATTAACGTCCGTGATTTCGATGATTTTCATCTTCGCTTATACTGGATTTGACCTTAGCAATCTATATTGGGTCCTTCTGATGACGGCTCTTGCTTTTGTATCAAGCGGACTCTCGAAGGTCATACACGTTCATGTTCAAGAGAAAAAACGGGAAAAGCCTTTATGATTGTTTCTTCTTTAAAAAGACGGAATCAAGCAGCCAATAAATAAAGGCCGCGCAAAAGCTAAATAGATAAACTTTGTAGCTAATAAAGACGACAACACCATAATCAATCCATAATGCGAGCGCCGTACAAACCACCCACGCCCCGATAAAATAAACCAATAAATCACGGCGTCGAAACTTCTCAGGATGACGGTGTAAAACCATTTGGATAGGTGCAGCAAATAGGACATAAGCGATCAAAATGAAAAGACTGGTGACCTCCACATAACTGAATCTCGTATCAGGTGGGGCAAACAACATGGTATAAACAAATGTCGCTGTGATCACAGACAAAATCAGCATACACACATAGTTGAATGCTGGCAGGAACATACGCATGGCAAAAACTCCTTCAATTTTATGTATCTTCCATCATTATTGAAGAGTGTCCTATTTCTGTCAAATATGAAAAAGGGCTAAAATGATTTAGATTTTAGCCCTTTTTCTTATCAACCATTCTATCCAATGAGCGCCATGATCCCTTGATATCCAAAATAGGCACCGAAGCCAAGTAAAGAGAGACCTGCCAGAACGGATAAGCCGTGCAACATTCGTTCATTTAAATACCGTCTAAACGTACTGGCGAGTAGCGCCATACAGAAATCCCATAAGAGCATGCCGATAAAAATAGCCACGCTATACATCAGCATTTGAGATGCTCCATACTTTTCGATCGTATTGGCTAAAATACTGCCATAGATTCCAAGCCAAAATAAAATGCTAAGCGGATTGGAAAGAGAAATGAAAAAGCCCGTCATGAATGAATGCCCGATCGACGTGTTTCCTCCATCCTTCTTTGGACTTTCCTGCAAATTGATTTTACGAAGGCTTTCAATACCGGTATAGGTCAGAACGAAAAAGCCGAACAGCCACAAAAAGGTTTTCACAAGAGGTGCAGTCAAAAGCTGGGCGACACCAAAATAGATGAGGAGCATATAGACAATATCCGCAGCCATAGCCCCCACACCAAAAATCCAAGCGTGCCAAAATCCACTTTTAATCCCTCTGTCGATTTGGGCTGCATTGACTGGCCCAACAGGCGCTGAAAGTGACAACCCTAAAAAGATATAACCAAAAAACACCGCCACATAGACGTCCTCCTTTTGATGCTGACTTGTACATGTTATTCACGCTTTCGTTGTTTTAGTACAAGTCCTTCGTCACCTTTTCTGAAGATATGCTATACAAAAGGAGGAGCCACCAGAGCAGCTGCTTATCGATCGGCTTTCATCGCCGGCGGCTGTGTGGGTATGGTTTCTTTTTTCCGAGATCGATTCATTTGAATGGCAGCCGCAAAAAGGAGAACAGCTAAAAAGGCGAAAACAAAGACGGCGCTTGCCGCACCTGCCCACTCAAGGCTAAACCCAATCAAAAAGGACAAACAAGCTCCACCTAAACTAGCGGCGGCAATAAAATAACTCGTGGCCTCGTCGATGGCATTTTCAATCATTAATGCAGAAGCCGTCAAGGCAATGGGGAACATGCCAGCTGCGCACAGACCGATGAAAAAGATAAGAATTAGCTGCGCGGCGATGTGGGTGGCTAGAGCAAATACGGCGAGTAGCACAATCATCAGCGCTGCGCTTAACTTTAAAAAACGAAGCGGATGCAGCTGATCGGCTTTTCTCGCAATGACAGTTCTGCCAATGACGATCGCTGTCCAAAAAGTAGAGACCGCAAAAAGACCCCAGTTGTCTCCCCCTTTTTCTAGCATGATCGACGGTAAAAAGTTCGCAAAGTTCGTTTCAATTCCTGCGTAGAAAAACGCAAAACAGATCATCAGCACCACAATCATTCGATTCCCTCGATCAAACAGCAAGGACGGTTTCTTCATGTCTTGAATAGGAGCCGCCATCTGCCCACGAGGGAGCTTATTCATAAAAGTAAGCCACAGCATAAGGAAAAAAGTCAGTGCACCGACTTGAAATAAAAACACATAATGCCACGTTTCCTCTGTCACAGTCAGCAGAATCAATAGAGGAAATAATAATGCACCTAATCCAAAAAAGACCTCCATGATGCTGATTCGCTTTGCACTGTTTGCCATTGAAATGACATACGCCCCGGCCGTTGTCTCAAGACTGCCAGCACCGCTCCCAAGGAAAAAACCTGCCACCACAAGAATCGTCCAACCTGGCACCAAAAGGCCAAGAAGAAGCGCTCCGATCATCAGCAGCAATCCCATCGTCAGAACAGCGCCGTAGCCTTTTTTCCTCACAAGAATGGGCGACAAAAGAACGCCTGTCAAAAAGCCAATAAACTGAAAGAAGATTAAAGAAGATAATTCCCCAGGACCCTTATCGTAACTAGACAGCAAATAAGGCGTTAAACTGCCAAAAAACACATGAATGGTCCCAATAAAAAAATAAAAGATACAGCCAAAATAAAACACCTTTTTCATCTTTTCACTTCCTCTAAAAAGGAGCGGAGTCATGATATCCTCCGCTCCACCTCTTCATTAATATGCGCGGGCAGAGACGACAGCCTCTTCCCTCTCGAAGCACGTATTCAGCGCAGCCTGCGCGCGATAACCATCTGCAAAATCAGCTACCTTCATATGAGATGGATATGAGTTTGTATTTACCCAATGCATCAGCTGATCACGGAATGTATCAGACCATCCATAAAATTCATTTGGTGGATCTGTCAGCAATGTTTGCGGCATTTGATGTCGCTCTACACACAAGCCATCACTGATCTCATATTCGTTTTTCATGTTTGTATGGTATTTAAAAACCTTGTCATGCCCCACCACTTCTACACTAAATCCACATTCCTCCGGCTGCGTACTTTTGGACGTCACCAAATGAAAGAACACTTGATTCTCCATTTGCCCAAAAATTTCGGTATGGTCATCAACCTGTACCTTTTTCTCTTCTTTTTCCTTTACATGTGTCAGCATCTTCGTATTAAGGGATTCTTTTTTCATTTCACTGCCAAATAAGTACCACAGCATATCAATCAAATGAATCCCTAAATCTCCTAATGCACCGCTTGTACGCAGACTTTCGCCGCTGTCTCTCCACGAAAATGTCTTTCTTCTAAGGGCACTATTTTTCTTAAAATGTGTCCGTACTGTCAAAACGCGTCCTAATTCACCATTGGCGATCAAGTTCTTCAAAATATTCACAAAGGATAAATAGCGATAGTTAAAGCCCATACTGGCTTGAATCTGGAACTGTTTGGCTGTCTCCACCATTTCCTTCGCTTCTTTTAACGATACAGCCATCGGTTTTTCGCATAAAATCGGCTGTCCTGCTCTAAGCGCCTGAAGGGCATGGTCCTTGTGACAGAAGTTAGGGGAAGCAATGATCAATCCATCTGATGCATCCGCTAGTGTTTCGATACTGGCATACACCCGTCCACCGTACTGTTTAATAAATCCTTGTGCGACGGATTCGTGCAAGTCATAGACCCCAGATAATTCTGTACCTTTGATCGTTGATAATGCTCTAGCATGTGCTTTTGCAATATTCCCTGCTCCAACAATTCCAATTTTCTTCATGAATGTGCCTCCTCATGTTTATACATCACTGTTTTCAATGTTTCATAGATTCCTTTTGCATACCCATGATGACAAATTTGATGATGGTGCCGTTTGGCTTCGGCTGTTGCATTTTGGACAAGAAAGCCGTGCGTGACGGATTGAAGCATCCGCAGATCATTCCCACTATCACCAAAAGCAAAGCCCTTATCTTTTGACAGGTTATATTGATTCAGCATAAACCGAACGATTTCATCCTTTCCTGTTCCCACTGGTAAAAAATCAACGTCATAACAATCCGCAGGGTCACCCGCAAGTGGGTTGCATTTGTTGATGTTCACCTCCACTCCCCGCTCCTTCGCAAGTGTTTGGATGAATGATAGATGATGGAGATCTGTTCGTTCATCCTGCTCCTGATAATAGAAATTCTTTTTATACCCAGAGCTGCCTAGCTGCGTTTGCGGCCTAAGGGTGATCCCCTTTTCACGTACGGCTTGCAGAATATCTTCAATTTTTTCGTCTGAAAAGCCCTGTGCATCAAGCCGTTTCATCCATTCTGCATCCGGCTGTCCAAATTTCCCATCTGATGTATACACGATTTCAGTTCCTAAATTCGACGCAATAAAATGCGGGAATTGATAGAAACCGCCTTTCTCCATTTTGCTCGTAACAGAATCAAGGCTGCTTCCCGTCACCCAGCCCAGCATGAGCTGTCCGGCTTCGCTCTTTTCTGCCACAAAAGCTTCCAGCCGTTTTACATCCTCTCTCTGCTCCTCGGTCATTCCGTGAGAATAATAGGTCTCATCGAAATCACAGAAGACGATCCACTGCGGATGTTGTGGTTGATGCACCAGCTTTTTATTGAATGGAAGATTTGATAACATGATGGACCCCCTCGATGACTTTCTCCTGATCTTGCAGCGGCATACCTGGATAAAGCGGCAAATGGAGTAATTGCTGTACGGCTTTTTCCGTATGTGGAAGTGCCGTTTGTTTATACTTTTGAGAAACAAGATTCGTTTGATGCTGATGCGATAAAATTGGGTAATAGACATCTGTTTCTATGCCCATTTCCAGTAATTTCTCTGCCAGCTCATCTCGGCTTCCCTTCACCACTCTGATCGGGAATAGATGCCATACATGATCCTCTGTTAGCTTCGGAAGCTTTATATAGCCCTCGTCCTCCAGCGTTTGCAGCTGATCTATGTATCTCTTTGCCAAGTAAAAGCGTTTAAAGTTTTGTAAACCTAAATATTTCATTCGTTCTAGCCCGATTGCGGCCTGTAAGTTATCAATCTTAGAATTAAAGCCATAGTCACTGCGCTTCACGTTTTTCTTTCCTGGTTCAAAACCGTGATAGCTGATTTCCATGCATTTTTCGGCTAGGGCTTCATCATTTGTCGCGATGGCTCCTGCCTTTCCGCAAACTCCAAGGTTTTTGTAAGGATTAAAGCTGAGAACAAGTCCATCCCCAAATTCCCCAAGCCCGCTACTGCCAATCGCCTGACAGCCATCCTCAATGATCGATAGACCATGCCGTTTCGCAATCGTCGAAATGGCCTTCATATCCGCTTGCTTTCCATACAAATGAACCGGAAGAATACATACTGTCTTATCTGTAATATGCTTTTCTATTTCATTCGGCGCTAGGCAGTAGGTGTCTGGATCAATATCGGCATAGACTGGAACCGCACCAATCGCAAGCACTGCATTTTCTGTTGCAGCAAAGCTGTTGGCAGGCAGGATGACCTCATCTCTAGGATGGACGCCTGCTGATATTAAACTGATCATCAAGGCATCTGTTCCACTTGATGTGGCAATGACATATTTTTTCCCTAAGTATGCTGCGAGCGTCTTTTCAAACTTTGGAATATAAGGGCCTGATGTAAAACGGCCTGAACTTAATACTTCTTTCAGCACCTGCATAATATCATCAATCTCATCCTCTGAAATCAGTTTATCGACCGGCAGGAACGGTATCTTTTTTTCCTTATTTTGTTTATAATGGAAGAGAATTTTTTCCAAACCTGTACGCGCAATATCTTGCTCAAGGAACGCAGCAAGCTTATCATTCGCTAGATTCTTTTCAACTGAATCAGCCTTTACTTGAACACCTTGATTGATCATATCCAGCAACGGTAGATAATCCTTGCTTTTACCTGATATCTTCGTCAATATTTGCATTCCATTCCCTCCAATTAATCAATTCCATTTGTTAATATTTAACTTGTTTCACATTGTAAATGATGTTATCGATTTCAGAACAATAACTTTGTGTAAAGGATTTGTTAATATGTGTACAATTTATGAAATTGCCAAACGCTGTGGGGTTTCAACGACCACTGTTTCTCGGGTGCTGAACAACCATCCATATGTATCCGAAGAAAAGCGCCAGCACATTTTACAGGTGATGAAGGAAATGGAGTATACACCAAGCTCAGCAGCCCGCACCCTTCGGTCACATCAGACAAAAACCATTGCTGTGTCTGTTCCAGCTGTGGACCATCCTTTTTTTGCACAATTGATTAAAGGCATTTCAAAGGAAGCGCTGGATCAAGGGTATAAAGCCATCGTGCTCCAGACGTTTTATCAAGAATCAGCAGAACTTGAAGGGCTTCAATTATTAAAAAGAAAAGAAGTAGATGGTGTCATATTGGGGGCGTTAGAAAATAAGTGGGCAACAATCGAGCCATTTTTAGCAAACGGCCCGATCGTCATGGCAAATGAATTTCATCAAACAGCAGACATTCCGATTATCGGATATGATGAGCGGGAAGCTGCTTATAAAGCGGTTGACTACTTGATTCAATCAGGGCGTACATCCATTGGATTTTGCTTTGATACAGAAAGCAGTGAAGCGCAAAAACAAAGAAAGCAAGGCTATCTTGATGCGCTTTCTGATCACGGTTTGCCGCTTAAAGAAGATTGGCTGTTCGGCGAGGCTTTTACCATTGAGGACGGCTTTCGTTTAATGGACTTAATCCACCGGATGCCGGATGCGCCGGATGCGATTTTCACCGGCAATGATCAAGTGGCAGCAGGCCTCATTAAACAAGCCATTTCATATGGATATCACATTCCTAAGGATTTAGCGGTGATCGGTTATGACAATCAAGACATTTGTGAGGTGACAGCACCAACGATCACGACCATCGACATCCCCATCGTCGAGCTCGGCCAGCAGGCTGTAAAACAAATGATTCAGCTGCTCCAAGATCAAAAACCATTACAACGTGAACATATTCAGCTACCTACTCGGCTTGTCACACGAGAATCCACATAAAAAAAAGACTGAGAAATCTCTCAGTCTTCCATTTTTCAATCAATCGATCAACCTATATAAATTGAGCAAGAATAAATGTCCATATACATACGATGCCGAGCAAAATGAAGCTGTACTTCACTGTTTTTTGGAAGAGCTCAGATTCTTTACCTGTTTCTCCAACAGCTGCTGTTGCAATGGCAATGGATTGTGGAGAAATTAATTTCGCCATCACACCACCGGTCGTATTTGCCCCGATTAACAAACCTGCCTGAGAGCCGATTTGAGAAGCGGTGACTGCTTGAAGGTTGCCGAATAAGGCATTGTTACTCACAACAGATCCCGTAATAAACACGCCGATCCAGCCAAGCACTGGGCTGACAAGCGGGAATAAATCGCCTGTTTTAGCAAGCGCTAGTCCGATAGCAGAACTTAGACCTGCAAAGTTCGCCAAATTGGCAAAGCCCATAACAAAACAAATTGTAAGAACAGGGACCCAAAGCTCTTTGACCGCTGCATTTAAGCAGGTAGCCCCTTCTTTTAATGTAATATGTCTGCTGAACAATCCTGTCAGCATCACTGCAATTAGAATAGCGGTACCTGTTGCACTAATAACATCAATTTTAAAGATCGCATCAATCGGTGTTTCTGTTTGGGCAATTGGCGGTAATTTCACAATTTGCTGATGCAGAAACGGCATTTTCACTAAAATGGTTGTCCAGTTAAGCGGTCCTCCTTCAGCAAATAATGCTTTAAAAGCTGGTAGGCTCCATACAGTAATGACGGCAGTTAAAATATAAAACGGAGACCATGCTTTCAGCACCTCAACCCCGCTATACGTTTGTTTCTTCTCAATGGCTGGTGCCCCTTCTTCACGATAAATATGTTTCGGCTGCCATTTTCGAAGAAATAAAGCCAAAATTCCCATACTCGCTAAAGCTGAAATAATATTGGCAAGCTCAGGGCCCATCGTGACCATTGTAACAGCCTGCAGAATCGCGTAGCTTCCACTCACAACAAGCAAGGCCGGAAGCGTTTCTTTGATCCCTTTAAAGCCGTCTACAATGAGAATAAGCAGAAACGGGATACAGAAAGAAATAAACGGAATGGTGTACACAAGGGTTTGAGACAGCTCAAGCGGCGTCATATTCCCCATTTGTGCTCCAGTAATAACCGGGATACCTACTGCACCAAAAGCGCCAGACGCAGCATTTGCAATCAAGCAAAGCATGGCGGCTTTTAGTGGTTTAAACCCAAGCTCTGTTAAAAGAGCGGCACTAATCGCAATCGGAACACCGAATCCAGCGGCTCCCTCTAAAAATGCGTTAAAACTAAAACCAATTAATAAGAGCTGTAACCGTTGATCTTGAGAAATTCCTGCAATACTAGAACGAATGACATCAAACTTTCCAGACTTCACAGCAATTTTATAGAGCCATACGGCCATGATGACGATATATCCAATCGGCCACAGCCCATTAGATACACCGAGCACCACAGCAGATAATGCTTTTTCAATTGGCATATGAAAGAAGAAAACAGCTGTTACAAAACTGACGATCAAGGTAAAACAAGCGGCTAATACCCCTTTTAACTTAAATACAGTTAATGCTAGTAGGAAAAACAAGATTGGAAGCATGGCCACCAATGCACTGACGAACTCATTACCAAACGGATCATATATTTGCTGCCACATAGTGATTCATCCTTTTCTGCTCAGATAGGTTGCCTTTGATTGATTAAAAATGAGGAGCTAAAATTTCTTTTAACACATTCACACTGTGTGCGAACTTTTCTTTTTCTGTGTCATTCAGTGCAAGCTCCATAATTTCAGTTGCACCATTTCGGTTCACGAGGGCAGGTACACCAATGTAGACATCTTCTGCTCCGTATTCTCCATCTAAATAAGTGCTGACAGTCAAAATGCTGTTTTCATTGTGTAAAATGGCTCTAGTAATACGGGCTAAACTCATCGCTACACCGTAATAAGTCGCGCCTTTTTTCTCAATGATTTGGTAAGCGGCATGACGGACATTTTCCATGATGTCGTCTAAATCTTCTTGTTTGTATTGGTCATTTCTCTTCATTAATTCTGTGATTGGTACACTTCCGATATTCGCATGGCTCCAAACAGCAAGCTCTGTATCCCCATGCTCTCCAATGATGTACGCATGCACATTGTGCGCCGCTGCTTCAAAGTACTCACTAAGCATGTATCTGAATCTTGCCGTATCAAGCGTTGTTCCACTACCAATCACTCGTTCTTTTGGCAGTCCACTGAATTTCCAAGTCGCATATGTCAAAATATCAACTGGGTTCGTAGCAACTAAGAAAATACCATCGAATCCGCTTTTCATCACATTGTCTACAATGCCTTTAAATATATTTAAATTTTTCTCAACAAGATCAAGTCTCGTTTCACCTGGCTTTTGGTTTGCACCAGCGCAGATACATACAATGTCAGCATCCTGACAATCCTCATAATCTCCATACCAAGTATTCACAGGATGCGGGGCGAATGCTTTCCCGTGGTTTAAATCCATGACATCACCCATTGCTTTGTCTTGATTCAAATCGATGACTACCAATTCATCTGTGATCGCTTGATTTATTAATGTAAAGGCATAACTGCTGCCGACAAAACCTGCTCCAATAAGTGCTACTTTGTTTACTTTTTCGTTTGTCATTTATCTCATCCTCCTGAGTAAAACTAGGTTGTTTTTCTTATGTGAAGTATTTCACATTCTTATTGTGCAATACTTCACAAACTTTTGCAAGGGGATTGCTCAAAAAAATAATGTAGCCATTTTGTGAACACTCTTATTGTGGTTTTAAACCGCTGTCCCCATACATTTTCTCATAAGAAAAAAGCCGCCAAACACTCTTTGGCAGCTTCTTTCTTATTTAATAAGGTCCCCAATTGATCATGACACCGATACAAATAAAGACAAGGCCGATGACGAACCAAATGAGCGCAAGCGGCACCATAAAACGCAGCCATTTCACGTAAGGAATCCCACTTGCAGCCAAGACAGCCATCAACACACCTGAAGTCGGATTCACGCAGTTGACCACCCCTTCACCGAGCATCACTGCTTCTACCGCTACTTGTCTCGTGATACCCATTAAATCAGCAAGCGGCGCAAGAATCGGTATAAAGACAACCGCTTCTCCTGATCCTGATGAAATCAAAAAGTGAAGGAGCGCACTGGCGATATACATGCCGATCGCACCAGCGATTGGACTAAACCCTGTCAGCATACTCGCAAGCCCATTCACCACAGTATCAAGCAGCTTGCCGTTTTCCAAAATGACTGAAATGCAGCGTGCCATGCCGACAATGAGTGCGCCGTATACAAGGCTTTGACAGCCGACAATAAACGTTTTTGCAATATCATTGGCAGCTAATCCCCCAAGCAGACCAGCAGCAATTGCCATGAAAATGAATACACCAGCCATTTCCTTATCGGTCCAGCCGAGCTGAAGCGCACCATATAAAAAACCCCCAAGCGACAAACCGCACACCGCTAAAATCAGCTTATGTCTACCGGTGAATTCAGGCTTGTCCACAGATTCCGCATCAGCTCCTCCTAGCCCTTTAGCTGGAAACCACTCGTCACCAAGCAGGCTTCCCTTTTCTTTATTTTTCAAGCGTTTTGTATATAAATAGATGTACACAATACTAGATAGAAGAAAACAAAGATAAATGATGACACGCAGCCCAATACCAGAAAAAATCGGCAGTTCTGCAATCGTTTGTGATAAACCTAATGGAGATGGAGACAAAATGGTTGCGTTAAAACCTGCATAACAGCCGATGTAAATAACCGCCGCTCCCGCCACTGCATCCCACTTTAAAGAACGTGCCACAATGATCCCAATAGGAATAAAGCCAATGACCGAGTTCACCACAATTCCGGTCGTCCCAAGTACAGAAAACAATCCGCCAACAATACAAATAAACAATAGCTGTTTCGTTTGGAACCGGCTGATGACATTGTGAATCATCCCGTTAATGGCACCTGTCTTTTCCAAAATCGCAATGGTTCCGCCAGTAAAAAGAATCAGAAAAATAATAGAGGATGAACCAACCATCCCTTCTTGAATCGCTGTAAAAAAACCAACCGGACTAACTGGTGATTGATCAATACGGTGATAACTGCCAGGAACAGCTGTTGTGATCTCTCCTGACGTTTTCCGATCAAATTCACCGGCTGGTACAAAATACGTTGCGATCGTACAAATTAAAGCAATCATAAATAAGAGTACATACGCATCCGGCATCTGAAGTTTTCTTTTTTGTTTCTCAGGTGCTGATACTGTTGCTGTTTTCATCTGTCAAAACCCCTTTGTCCCGATCGGAATTTCACTTAATTTTCTGAATAATCAAATGATGTGTTATATTATAAACACTGATGATATTTAAGATCAATATTATTTCACTAAAAGAATGTTTTGGCAGATTATCTGTCAGCAAGGAGGCTTCTCATGACAACTTTGACAAACGAGATGAAACAAACCGTGACAGACATCTTTGAACATCTGCACGCCCATCCAGAAATCAGCTGGGAAGAGACAAATACGACAGCTTATATTGAAGCTCTATTAAAGAAATTAGGCTGTAAAACGAGAACATTTGAAGACTGTACAGGGGTAATCGGTGAAATTGGGGAAGGCGCACCAGTGGTTGCTGTGAGAGCCGATATTGACGCACTGTGGCAGGAAGTAGATGGCGTATTTCAAGCCAACCATTCATGCGGACACGATGCACATATGACGATGGCACTTGGGACATTCATGGCATTGAAAGAAAAAGAACTTCCAAGTGGCACGATCCGATTCATTTTTCAGCCTGCCGAAGAAAGAGGCGGCGGCGCTTTAAAGATGATCGAAAAAGGTGTGTTAGCTGACGTCGATTATTTATACGGGGTGCATGTGCGCCCAATTCAAGAAACCTTAAACGGACGCTGCGCTCCTGCCATTTTGCACGGATCAAGTAATCATTACGTCGGGACCATTCTAGGGGAGGAAGCACACGGTGCACGCCCGCACCTTGGGGTCAACGTCATCGAAGTTGCGTCTACGCTTGTGCAGAGACTGGCGCATATCCATGTCGATCCACGAGTCGCCCATTCTGTGAAAATGACCAATTTAAATGCAGGCGGCGGCAGCTCCAACATCATCCCTGGCAAGGCCTCTTTTACACTAGACGTTCGGGCACAGACAAACGAAGTGATGGATGAATTAGAAAAGGAAATTGAAAGAGCATGCCATTCTGTAGCGGATGCTTTTGGCGCCTCTATCACACTTTCAACTGATCATCGTCTTCCAGCTGCGACATTAAATGAAGAAGCTGTGGAGATCATGTCACATGCCATTGAGCAAGTGCTAGGCAAAGAACAGCTCGATCCACCGATCGTGACGACAGGCGGAGAGGACTTTCATTTTTATGCAGCTGAAGTTCCGCATATTAAATCGACGATGCTTGGTTTAGGCTGTGATTTAAAACCAGGGCTTCACCATCCTTATATGACATTTGACCGCTCTGCCATTTTTACCGGAATTGAGATTTTGACGGAAGCTGTATACGAAACACTTCAGCAGCATTCATCGTAAAATAAAAAAACCACCCGTCTTTCCTGAAGCGGGTGGTCTCCTTTATTTTACGCATTCACATCTGTCATTGCCGGTACATTGATTTCTTTCACACAGGACACCCTGGATAGATGAATGACACATCTCGCCAGCTCGACAATATCTTGTACAGGTATTCTCGTTTCATCATACAGAGCAATGGCTTTTTCAGCGCCATCTTCGTACGGAACTTCTGCCGCCAGCTCTCCTGGATTGATACAGGTAACGGATATTTTATCTTTCCTTACGTGCTCTCTTAGTGCGTTCACAATACCACGAAGCCCAAATTTAGAAGCAACAAAAGAAACCTGAGGCAAATTCGTATGGTCAAGTCCAGCAGTAGAACCAATGACGATGATCTTTCCATTCTCAGATGTCCTTACGTGCGGAAGCAGGGCTTGGATGTAGGTAATCGTTGAGGTAACGTTCACATTGATTAAATGAGCGATATCCTCCGGTTGATCAAGATCGAAAGAATAATCATCTTCAAAGCCGCGTTTCTCCCATAAACCTACGTTATAAATGAGTACATCAATCGTTTGATTCTTCAATGCTTCGAGCATAAAAGGGATATGGGTTTGGCTTGATAAATCGATCTTCAGCCAAATTCTACGCACTCCATCATCTATGTTCAAACTGCTTGGTTCACTTCGTGACACAATCCATACTGTATCTCCACTTGAAGGAAGACCTTTTACAAAGGCATCCCCTAATCCTTGACTCGCACCAAATATGATATAGTTTTTACTCATGCTTCCTCCTTCATGGCTCACTTACAAGCTTCCATCCATACACCCATTCATCTGTAAGCGTTTTATACCTATATCATACAATGTCTTATACATGCCTGCCCCTTTTATGCTCATCTTCACTTTCTAAATGGCCTAGCTTCCTTATTTCCTTTAATTCCGCTGGTAACGCACGCTCTTCTATAAAGCTTTTGATCATGTCGACAAAAAGTTCTTTCTTTTCAAAAGTAAACGTATGTCCAATGTCAGGAACGATGAACCCGGCTGCATTCGGGTGTGCATTCGTGATTTTTTCTGCTGACCTAGTCATAATGCTCTTTTCCTTTTCTCCCACTGTCACAAGAATCCGTGCCTTCGCTTGTTGAAACGTCTCAGGGAGCTTGTAATGAAGATTTTCTTGAAACATCGTAAGCAATGTCTTCTTCTGCAATTGTTTGGAATCCGCTGCATAATGATCCAGTACATCGTTTGGAAGTCCCATCTTTTCTGCTTGCAGCTGGATGAACCAATCTTTCTTTAATAACGGATATGTAAGAGGTAAAATGGGCCTTACCATCAAATAGAGCCATGGTAATGGCAACACAAGGGCGCTATTGATAATGGCGATGTCTGCGATGTCTGGCTCTCTCGATAACACATCAACGGCTACCTGTGCACCTAGAGAGAAGCCAATTAGAATGACTGTACGACCATGTGCATGCTCCTTTATCCATGAAATGATTTCAAAAGCACTTTCTCGCATGGAAAACGATGTTTCATTTGCTCTTGTCCCGTGACCGATAAAATCAGGGGTATAGCATTCATACGTTTCCGTGAATATTTCCATATGCTCCTGCCACATCCAGCTGCTTACGCCTCCACCGTGCAGGAAAATCATCATTGGTTTTTCCACCATCGACAACTCATCCACCATCCTTATATATAAGAAAAAGCAGTCGCTTTTTGAGCAGACTGCTTTTTCCATATGCTCCCTTCTATTATAAGGGAACTGTTATACAATTGGCTATTTTTTCAAATCTTCGATCGAGTTGACGTTTTTCATATAAGTCGGAACAACGAGACCCATGCGAAGACCCTTCATACTTGTACCGAGGTCATCATATTTTCCTTTAAACTTCGCTGCATACGTTTTATGCGTATTTGGAAGCCATGCAGATAATGATGCATCAGCACTTCCGGTTGCAATTGCTGTCCACATTGGGCCTGCTTCAACCTGAGTCAAGGTCACTTTAAAACCAAGCTCACGCAATACCTCTGCGGCCACATTGGTACTTGCAATCTCACTATCCCACGCAACGTAGGCAAGATTGATTTTGTCACCGTTTGACTTTTTCACGCCTTTTGTCCATTTCGCTACTTGATCTTTATGCTTTTTCACATATTTAACAGCAGCATCCGTTGGTTTGACGCCATCTTGAATATCAAGCATCACTTCGCCCATATCATCTTGAGACCATTTAAATTGACTGAGCATTTTGGCTGCTTCCGGTTGATCCTTCGCAAATCCTTTACGTGAAATGGTGTGAATTTCTTCTTCTTCACCATATGATTTTTTCGGATCATCTAAATATTTTAAATCGTAGCGGGAAAACATCCAGTGAGGATTCCAGCCAGTGATGATAATCGGTTTTTTACGGTCATACGATTTCTTCAATGTCGCTGTCATCGCTGCACTTGAGGCAGACACAACCGTCCAATCCTCTAAACCGTAGTCCTTTTTCGCTTGATCCGTCAGCGCCATAATACCTGAACCCGGATCAATACCGATAATGGTTTTATTCACTTGCTGTGCTGCACTCGCATTTGAGTCCGACTTTGCACCACAAGCAGCTAGTAAAAAGACAAGCAGGGCGGTCATCCCAATGTAGAGAGACTTTTTCCACATTAAGCATTCCCCCTGGTTTTTTTCGTTTTAATGTTTTGTGTAATACGATCCAGTGTAATCGCCACGATAACAATGGCAATACCTGCTTCAAAACCAATCCCTGTTTTCAGCTGTGTTACCGCACTATATACTTCCGAACCAAGTCCTGGTGCACCAACCATTGCCGCAATGACGACCATGGATAGAGCAAGCATAATACTTTGGTTAATCCCAGCTAAGATGGTTTTTGTAGCAAGTGGAAGCTGAACTTTGAACAAACGCTGGAATGTCGTTGAACCAAAAGCTTCTGTTGCTTCAATTAAATCAGATGGTACTTGTTTAATACCGAGAATGGTCATACGAATCGTTGGCGGCATAGAGAAAATAACCGATGCCACAACGCCAGGTACTACTCCGATGTTAAAGAAGAAGATTGCTGGTAAAAGATAAACGAATGCAGGCATTGTCTGCATTAAGTCTAAAATAGGTGTGACAATTTTACGCACCGTTTCCTTCTGTGATGCCCAAATACCGATCGGAACCCCGATCACGATAGAAATGACCACAGCTGTCAGAACGAGCGCAAGTGTTTGCAGCATTGGCTGCCAGTAGCCTAAATAGTCGATCAGTAAGAATCCAATAAGTGTGAAAAGAGCAACTCCTCTTGTACTGATCCACCAAGCAATGCCGGCAAAGATAAGCGTTAAAATAATGGATGGAATGACGCCAAGTGCAGCTACAATACCATTTACTGTTCCAGCTAATCCATTTGTGATGCCATCAAAGAAACCACCAAAGGTTAATGTTAACCAGTCAACAAATTGATCGATATAATCCGCGAACGGAATTCTAGGTAAATCACTCATACTAAACATCTTATTCTACCTCCTGTGCAGAAGGCTCTTGTGCTTTAATTTCCTCTAGCTTGTTAGAAGACATGTTGATATATTCATCATTACCTGATAATGCACCAATCAATGCACCTCTGACCACAATACCCTTCATTCTGTTTTTCTCATCTACAACGGCAATTGGAATATTTGCCGCATCAGATACTGCATCAAAGATCTCTGTTAAATACGTTGATTCCAATACTGTCGTAAATTCTTTATCAAGAACAGTTTCTAGCGACGCACCCGTTTCTGCCGCTTTTTTCGCTGCTTGTGCAGAAATAACACCTAATAAATGCTTTTTCTTATCAACTGCATAGATAGACGAAATACCAAGGTTCTTCATGAGCGTGAGCGCAACACGTGCCCCTTTATCAATCTGAACTGTTTCTGCACGTTTCATAATATGACCAGCGGTTAATACTTTAGAAAGGTCTACATCTTCAACGAAACGTTCAACATACTCGTTCGATGGGTTCATCAGAATTTCTTCTGGTGTTCCGATTTGAACGATATTCCCGTCTTTCATGAGGACAATGCGGTCGCCAATACGAAGCGCTTCATCTAAATCATGCGTGATGAAAATAATTGTTTTTCCTACAGACGTATGAAGCTCAAGCAATTCATCCTGCATGTCTTTACGAATTAATGGATCTAGTGCGCTGAATGCTTCATCCATTAACAAAATATCAGGGTCATTAGCTAGTGCACGTGCCAATCCAACACGCTGCTGCATACCGCCACTTAATTGATTTGGGTACTGCTCTTCAAAACCTTCAAGTCCAACAAGCTTTAAAGATTCAAGCGCTTTAGAGCGGCGCTGTTCTTTCTCTACACCTTGCAATTCAAGCCCGTATTCTGTATTCTCCAGAATGGTACGATGCGGGAACAATGCGAAGTTTTGGAAGACCATGCTGATCTTTTTCCGTCTGACTTCACGCAATTGATCCTTTGACATATTTGTTATCATATCCCCATCAATATAAATTTCGCCGGAGGTTGGTTCGATTAACCTATTCAGCAGCCGCACAAGTGTGGACTTTCCGCTCCCTGATAGCCCCATGATGACAAATATCTCGCCGTCATACACATCAAAATTTGCTCGATTGACACCAACTGTTGCGCCGGTCTCTTTTAGGATTTCTCTTTTTGTCTTCCCTTTTTCAAGCATTTGAGATGCTTTTTTAGCATTTTTACCGAAAATTTTAGATACATTATTTATCTTGATTTTGATCTTTCTCTCTTCAGAATTCATTTTTTCCCTCCAAATTAGCATCTTTATAACCGTAACATAAGCGTTATGATGCGAACAATCTTTAGAATTCGCTTATTTCCGTACAATATGTATGAATTCCATATAGAGGTCTGGTGATTACAGTTTATACGCCGTATTACTCGTAAATCCTATAGAATGCTTCATAAACTACATATTTTACGGGGTATTTTCTCTCACCAGACAATATTTTACTGGAAATTCCTTATTGTGCTAAAAAATAAGTCGAATCCTTGTGGTAGCGGGCTTTTTCTTTCATGGGTGAACCATGCCCCTGAACAGGATTTACCCGAAAAAGGTCACATAAAAACCTTTTTTCTCAAATTTTAATCAAATTCATGAAAAAACTGCCTGCAACTTTCGTTACAGACAGCCTGTTTTTTTAGGACTCTAGGGCAGCTCTCTTAATATTATCTTGAAGTTCAAGCATACGTTTTGTTCCGTCCTCACGTAATCGTTTGTTTTCTTCTTCAATCTGCTTCGTCTCTTTCATCCCTTGTACAATCGTATTAAAGGATGATTCGATCGTTTCAATGTCGATGCTTGGACGACCTGATAATTTAGCAATCTCAACACTTTGACTTGAGATATTTTCAGCATTTCGTTTCAGCATTTCATTCGTTCTTCTATCCAGCTCACTCATGGAATCAGCCACAAGCTTTTGTCTCTTCGCTGTTACCGCTTGAATGATTCCATTTTTGAAAATTGGAATCGTAATGATGAAGGCAGAGTTAATTTTCCCGATTAATTTCGTATTACCACGCTGCAGCAAACGGATTTGTGGTGCCGTTTGAAGTGCCACCATCCGTGCCATATCAAGATCATATACACGCTCTTCAAGCGCTTGAATCCCATTACGAAGCGTATCTAGCTCCATTTGTGCCAGCTGGTTTCCCCCCGCCGCTTTTTCTTCATAAGAAGGAACCAATTGTTTTAATTCTTCGATCTTCATTTGCCCTGCGACGACATACTTTTCAAGCTCCATATAGTATTGAATGTTATGCTCATACATTTCTTCAAGCGTAACCGTCGATTTGGTCATTTCATCTTTGTATTTACTGATTTCCACATTGATTTTTTCAATTTCTGCACCGAGCGTTTGATATTTGCTGAAAATCTTCTCGATCATGCTGCCACCGCGTTTAAAGATTTTTGATAACAAACCGCCCTTTGGCTCGTCAAAATCATTTTTATCAAAACGATCCATAATCTTTCCAAGCTGTGTAAGCATCGTTCCTGAGTCTGTGACACTTGTTGAACGCATCATAGAGAGGATACGGTCAGAAAACTTAGAGATTTCGACAGCCGGCTGTTTTCCGTATTCAAGCAGTTCAAGCTGATTTTTGGCATCAATCTGTCTCGCAATGTTTTGGACTTCTGGTTCATTGCGCAGCTGAACGCGAATATCGTCTGCCTTTTCAATCGTGATTTCCTCTTTATCAATTGAAATGATGTCATTTCCGTTTGTATTTGTCATAAGCTTTGATCTCCTTATCGGTTTTTAATGGATTGAAATAACTTTCTCACAATGGACGGCTCTTTAAACTCTTGGTTCATGACCATTTCATCAAGCCAATGTGTATCAAATAATTGATCGTCTATATACCGCTCTATACACTGATAGCCGGCGGGATGATACACGAAGAGATCCACACCCATTTCATTTAGGAAAATCAGGGCAGCCGCATCAGAACGAGTCAGCTCACCATTATATTCCGTATGGTATAAAATCACTTTCGGCACAGTTTGGGCATAATCAAAGGTTTGAATGAGTTCAATTACATCTTGGTTCATATGCAAAAGCTGCTTGAATAAATAAATACGCACATCTAATTCGGTCTCATGGCCTTCTTTTAACAGCTTTGGATGCTGACATATGCGAGAAATGGCCTCTGCGATCGCACGCTGCGTGCCCTCATATAAATGCGAAAACTGCCACACATTGCTTTTCATTAACAAATCAGGGTCAACCTCTCCTGCTTTAGAGAGTGCATGCTGATAATGAAATTGATAATTCGAAGACACTTCTTGTGTGAAAGGGAAATGACGGATCGTTTTCGTTTCTTTCCCCTCCATTAGCGTATGGATACGGTCCCAATATTCTCGCTTGTCTCTCGTCACCCCCATCATCTTCGCAAAAAGATTCGGAATCTGTATGGTGTCACGGTCTGCTTTGAAATTCGGGCGGATAAACGACCGTTCCTTTGCAATTAAAAACAGCTCATCATACGTTGTCTTTAGCGTAATAGAATGAGGGGTATGATCTCTGAATTGCCATGGCTTATACAGCATGGAATCTTCTGTGTGAAGTACCTCTTCAAGCTCTCTTGTCGAACGGTACGCCACCGTTGATTTCCTCTCAGGCTTTTCAGTAGGGAACGGTTCAAGCTTTGACGTCCCTGGATACTGATCAATAAAAGTCAGCTTTTCTTCTGGATCTAATTCACGAAATTGATCCTTGCCTTCTGGATGAAACAGCACCACATCACAGCCAATCAGCATGACATAGTAAAGAAAATAAAGCTGACTTTTATTCGCCTCTCCATACCAAATGACAGCTGGCATTTTTTCTTCCAAATTGCCTTCCTTCAGCCATGGTCCTAGATGATTATTTGAAAACTTCACTACATCTAGCAGCACGCGGCGGAAATCAGGATGCTGGAATCCCCCTTCATGCAACTGCTTGAAATGTTCAAACACCTGGATTAACGAAAGGCGAATATGCCGGTTCATCACTGGGTTTGGATGACGGACAATGAGCTGTTCACCATCTAAGAAAGCCACAAATCGATTCACGGACAATCCCTTTTCTTCCTGATTGATCATATGAATCCGCTGGAGCGCTTGAAAGTGCTCCGGCTCAATATGCCGGTTGAGGGTTTCACTTAAAATATGCATGCCGGCAGTTTCGTATAATTCATGTAAATAAATAAAATAATCGGTTGCATCATGCGGAGTTCCAAGGACACGGGCGGCGAGACGCGGCAAGGATAAGGTGTGCTCGTCCTTGACGTAGCCGTCTCGTTCAGGGAGCGGCTTTTTCAGCAGGTTTTTCCAGGCTTCCTGTTTCGCCCGTGTCTGGGTTACATTGATTTCTTTATAGCTCACGCCGCTCCTTCCTTTCTCCTATATTTTCTCGAAAGCTACTACTATCATATCATTCAGCCTTCTACTTCTGCTATCGAATCGAAGGCTTTTTTGCTGTGTTCATCTTCTTTGCGACAGAAGCGGCGATTTCGTCTGCCGCCGCCATGCCAGAGGCTGTCGTCGGTTCAAGCGATAGATCAACATCTAAGACTTCCCCATGACTCGGAGCGAAGCCTTTATCCGCTTGACGTATGAGATCAGCATCTAACAAGGAGTCGCCCGCACCATATACATATTCAAGGTGTAGCCTTTCTTTTAGAAAAGCAACAGCAGCCCACTTATTGAGCGGCTTTGGAATAAAATACAGTTTCCGGCCTTGAAGGGAAACTTGCCAGCCTCTCTCCTCACCCCACAGCCTTAATTCAGCGAGCGGAATATGAGAAAGAAACTCGTCTTTCATAATTAAATAAAGAAATCTTCCCTCAGCTGTTCGAGTACGTTTCACCCAAGCGGCAACCGGAAGTTCAGAGATCGCCCGCAGCATATCTATCACTGGCATACACTCTTGCAGTCTCTCATCTACAATCGCCTGCCACTCCTCAAGTGGCTTGCCGTGATGAAGGATACAGCCGCCGTTTGTCGTGACGGCATACTCTGGTTTAATCTCTTGCTGAAAGAGAGTGATTCGTTCAAATTGTGCTGTCGTTCTTGTCGTCACTGGGATAAACCAGCCTGCTTGATGAATTGCCTGTAAGGATGCTTTCGTTTCAATAGACATGTAGGAAAGCGGCCGGTCGTCCAGCACCTCAATTAATTCGTATGCTCCCTTGTATGCATACTGCTCCAGCATTCGATGTGAGTATATCAGTGTCCGGTCTAAATCACTGGCAAATGCGATATTCTTCATGACGATTGCTCCAACGGACGGATGAGTCCGCAGCATGTGTAGGACATGTTGGCATATTCAATGACGGGCACGCCTCTGTCCTCTGCGAGTAGTAAAATGTGCTTGAGCTTTTCCCGAGATCCAGGCTGAATAAGTATTTTCCAAGGGACTCTTCTGAGCAGCACACGGGTCGTCTCACCGACGCCCGGCTTAATCAAATGTGTATTGTCTATTTTGAACTCCTGACCAATTGCTTCAATGGATGTCATCCCCCGCCAATCAGGAGGCGTTCCTTGTGAGAGCAGAGTCTCTGCTTTCTCTTGTACATTTGCCTTAAGTTCAGAAAATGCTTCTTCAATTGTATTCACGTACAGATTAGAGACATCCTCATCAATGAGCTCTTCATAATACTTGGCCCCATGGAAATCATCGGCATGGATCCAGCGGTTGTTTAGCACCGTTCGACTAACTAGGCCAGAGACCGTTGAATTCAAGCAGGCACTTGGAATGAGGAAATCCTCTCTCGTTCCGTAAACACTCGTACAATAACCAGGATCAGCAAGCACAGCTAGCTCACTCGAAAGACGAATTCCATATTTCTGTTCAAAATCAAGCACCGCTTTTTGAAGCTCTTTAGAAATAGCACCCTTTCCGGTCCAGCCGTCAATAAAGGCAATCTCAAAACCTGGATGTTCTTTGAGGATATAATGTAGCGCATTTTCATCTATTCCACGGTCACGAATAATAGAGATGCTATAATGCGGCAAATCGAGACCATACGTCTTTCTGATATACCGTTTAATGAGCACCCCGATTGGTGTCCCAGCCCGTGCCAAGCTGCACAGAACGGTTTGAAATCCTCGCTTTTTCACAATTTGTTCTGCGACAACCGCTACGGCTTCCGCTACCTTTTGCTTACTTTCTTCAAGAGATTGATAGAATAAGTCCATATAAGATGCCGTCGGCTTATATTCAATTGGCAGCATTTCTGAGTAATGGGCACCGCTCTGAATAGAGCGCTCCCGCTCCTCAGTACTTTTCTCCATCTCAATCGACGATAAATCCTTGAGTAAGAAGGTTACGTCCTGCTCTGGATAGCTTCCCATCTTTGTATACACGTTAGTCATTCACCTTCACCTCATCTGATAAAGTCACAATATGCACATGCTTCACATGCCGCTCAGCAAATAAGTGGATCAGCGGCATCAAAGCTTCTTGAGACACCTTTTTCTCAAAAAACAAAAAGACATCATCGTACTGATCTTTAGGGATATTGTACACATAGTGCTGAATGCGGGCATCTTCTGGACTCAAAAATGCGAATCCGTTTTGAACAGCGTACCCTTCCTTTTCAACCGGATGAATCGGACTTCTTGTCGTCGAATGAAAAAGGACACCTTCGCCCATATGAGTTGCAAGCCTCATCGGCACATACATCAATTCTCCTGTTCCTAAGCAGAGTGTCTGTTTTCCTTTTCGTTTTCGCTGAAGCTTCAGCCCAGCCTCAGCAGCTGCTTGATCAATGGCATCCGTGTCCGCTGCGCTTAAACCGAAACGACCTGTTTCATGGATATACGGCGAATGCCCCGCCGGATTGACTGCATGGGAAAGTGAATATGGCACTTGCTTAAAGAAGGATTGAAGAGAATGAAAAGAGAGTTCAGGTCTTTTCTCTTGCGCAGCAATTTCATACGAATAAGCAGGCTCATCCAGCGTTGTCCCCCGAAACATCATCTGCCCTTTTAATAAAGATAATGATGTGATATTTACACCTAGCTCCTCTTGAAGCTGAAGCATCGCTTCCTCGTGCTCCTCTGTTCTCCAATCTAAAATGGATAGAATCGTATAAGAGGATCTAGGGTGCTTTGCGTGCAGATCCCGAATGATGTTCATATTTGTCCGGCCTGTCGTGACCTCATCATCTACTAGCACAATCGGGCGATCCGTCCGAAGTAAGGCGTCGTCTGCGTAGCAAAGCTGATCTGTCGCATGAGAATGTTCCTCTTCAAATACGAGTGAAGGATCAAGATCCAACAGCTGTTCACGTGTCGTATGAATGTAAGATGCTCCTTCTATGACGTCATACACACCATGACCAAGCGCAGTTGCCGTTTCAGCAAAGCCGATCACAATCGGCTCGTTTACCGCCGAAAGCTTCTCTTTTTTGAGCGCAGCATAGGCTTCGGTTAACTTAACATGATCATTCGTTTTTAGTGCTTCTACTATATCGTCTTGATGCGGGGGCGTCTTGCCTGTTTGTTCTTTTGCATAAGCCATTGCCAAAAGACCTGAGACGAGGAGTGGTTTCAACGGGTGAACAGGCATATGTTTCCCGAGCACCTTACTAACAAATAAAAAGGCTCTCTTTTTGTTCACCCGTGCCGCCATGTCAAAAAGATGTTCTTTTTCAAGCTGAAGCGTACCCCCTTTGAGGTTAAGCTCCACCTCCATATGTTCCAAGATGTTCAGCGTATGCGGCTTCTGATTCTGTGAGTATGTCGATATAGCTTCTATTTTCATGAAACACCCCGTAAATGTCTGACTTCATTAAAATGTTTTCCGCCCAGCGATAGTGCGGCTTCGTTTCGTTCATTTTATTAGAGAAGGTACTCTTCATCACGCCGACTGTACCATCTGCATGCTCTAAAATACTTAATGCATCCATGTACTCTTCTTTTGTGACAACGTACATGCTTTGAACTGGCTTGAGATGCGTTGGATGGATGACTGTCTTGCCATGAATACCGTTTACCACATCCAGCCTTGTCTCTTTGAGCAGACCTTGCATATGATCGAGTTCAGATGAGGAAGACTCACCGCTCTTAGAAATTGCACGGATGAATGGATTTTGTTCTTTTCGTGCCGGTCCAAAATGCTCCCATACAGCACCTGATATCACAAATGAACGACCAAAATAATTGATGATATCTGTGATCAACTCAGCAATGACTCTGATCTCATAAATAGTGGTCTCGCGATCACGGCGAATGCCGTATAATCCACACAGATCCGTTGCCCCAATGCGAATATTCAAAATATATTCCTCATCATTCAGCATGATCTGCTTTAATTCAGACAACACCTGATATCTCGTTTCTTTTTCTAATAAATCTGGTGTTTCTAAAATGGGCATTCCGTAAAGTGTTTTCTGAGTTTGTGCTGAAGCCTGTTTCAAACTGTCCACATATTCCTTTGCATTGTGAACGGAGCACTTTGGAAACACAAAACCAGTCAGTAAATGAAGAGAGGGACCAAGCAAATCTGCCATTTTGAGCAGCTGTTTGGGCGAACGGACCCGAATAAATAAAAGCGGCAAATGCTCAGCCATTTCTGGAGAGTGATGAAATGTCTCAGAAAGGCAGGTCAATTGTGCCACTATATTCTGTTCAGCCATGTCCACTTCCTGATCACCAATGGCGTCCTCCAAGCAAAACACAACAGAGCAAAGCGCTTCATATTTCTGCGAAAGCAGCATGTCTGCTACATCCTGTCTTGTCGCAGGCATATACAAAGTAGCACCTAATGCATGCGCAAGTACATGCCTTGGCGTCAATGAATGAACTGCCGCCGGCCGCTTAAAAAAAATATCGTGCTGCCTCGTCTCTGATAAAAAACGAAAATATCGCATGCAGTGCCACCTCCTGTTGTAATGACTTGATGATTCAAAAAAGGATGGAGCCGCTAGTCAACTCCATTCCTTTTTGATCGTCCTATTCTTCTTTTGAAGCCGCAGCTTCGTTTGTTACACCTTGATGCTTCTTCTTATTGATTTTATGAACAATAAACGTTCCGATAAACGCTAGGATAATAATCGCAAAGAATGCAAGATGCGGGATTTCAATATGAGCAGCACTTAAGCCCATTTTGATGGCAATAATTCCAATGAGAATAAATGCCGTATTCTCAAGCTCTGGTATCCGGTCGATGAGCACAAGGAATAATTGTGCCACTGTACGCATCATGAGAATTCCAAGCATTCCACCTAAAAGAAGAATCCATACTTCCTCAGATACAGCGAATGCAGCAAGAATACTGTCTACCGAGAAGGCAAGGTCCATAATTTCTACAGAAATAACAGTTGCCCAGAAGACGCCAAATACACGAATCATCCAGCCTTCTTTTTTCAATTCCTTCGCTTCGTCATCTCCGTCACCTAACCAGAAGTGCTTAATGACCAGCCAAGCTAAGTATGCAGCGCCTAGAACCTTAATCCACCAAAACTTAATAAGTAGCATCCCTACGCCAATAAATAGAAAACGGAAGAAATAAGCGCCAATTAATCCGTAGGTTAATGCCTTTTTACGCTGCTTTTCAGGTAAATGTTTCACCATAACAGCTAATACAAGTGCATTATCCGCTGACAACAAACCTTCAAGCACGACAAGGGTCCCAATAAGCCCCCAAGAGACAGGGTTTGTTAATACCTCTGCCCACATATGCCAATCAAAAAACGAGGCATACGTGTCCAACATATGTTTCAAAATGTCCAACTGGTTTTCCTCCTATAAGTGTAGAAGCATCAGCAGGCTTTCGCCTGCTGTTATTCTTGATCGCTGTTTCTTTCTCACTTTGGAAAATACCCTCATATGAGTCATTGGCAGCGCCTCTTGAATGAAGTTGTTTCTTCTCTTTACACTTCTAACCCATAATTTTGACAAAGAGCTGCAAGACCGCCAGAGAATCCGCTTCCGATTGCGTTAAACTTCCAATCGCTGCCGTGTCTGTATAGTTCGCATACAACGACAGCTGTTTCAATTGAGAAGTCCTCCCCTAAATCAAAACGAATCAATTCTTCCCCGCCCTCTTCATTTACAACACGAACAAATGCATTAGAGACTTGTCCAAAATTCTGGCTGCGCGCCTCTGCATCATGAATCGTAACTGTAATTCCGATACGATCAATGTTAGCAGGAATTTTCGAGAAATCAACGAGAATTTGCTCGTCATCTCCATCTCCTTCACCCGTACGGTTATCACCGGTGTGAGTGACACTGCCGCTTGGATGCTGCAGATTATTATAGAACACAAAGTCTGTATCTTGTTGACAACGATTGTTTGCATCTACTAAGAAAGCCGAAGCGTCCAAATCAAATTCGGCTCCGTCTGAATATTTATTCGTATCCCAGCCAAGTCCGATCATCACTTTTGTCAGCCCTGGGTTGGTTTTCGTTAAATCGACACGTTGTCCTTTTGAAAGCTGAATCGCCATATTCGTATCTCTCCTATCTTCTGAAAATATGAAAACGGGCGTTACCCGATATCTAAGCCGAAGTCTGTTGCAATGCGGGCAAGTCCGCCTTGATAGCCTGATCCAACAGCTGAGAATTTCCACTCTCCGCCATGACGGTATAATTCACCTACAATAATCGCTGTTTCAATTGAAAAGTCTTCTGCCAAATCATAGCGAATGAGCTCTTCATTTGATGCCGCATTTAAAATACGGACGTAAGCGTTAGACACCTGTCCAAAGTTTTGGCTGCGTGCTTCTGCATCATGGATTGTAATGACGAAGGAGATTTTCTCAATACTTGCTGGTACAGTTGAAAGATCAACATTGACCTGCTCGTCATCTCCGTCTCCTTCACCTGTACGGTTATCGCCTGTATGTACGATACTTCCGCCACCGCCAGTTGTTTGATTGTAGAAGACAAAGTCAGATGGAGAGTTTGCTTTCCCTGCTGCATCTAAAAGGAATACGCTTGCGTCTAGATCAAAGTCATGTCCGCCATCATACTTGTTTACATCCCAGCCAAGACCTACGACTACTTTTGTTAAACCTGGATTCGTTTTTGTTAAATCAATTTTTTGACCTTTCGCTAAAGAAATTCCCACTAGGAACCTCTCCCTTCTAATTAAATGTAGTTTCTCGTAATATCGGCAAGCTTCGCATCGTTTGTACCATTTCCTACAGCTACAAACTTCCACTCATTCTCGTGGCGATAAAGCTCTCCAACGATTAATGATGTTTTACCTGCATATTCATCTTTCAAATTATATTTCACTAATTCTTGATTGTTTGAACGGTCAACAATTCGGATGTAAGCATTTTGAATCATACCAAAGTGTTGGTTTCTTCTAAGTGCATCATAAATGTTCACAACGAACACCAATTTATTCACATTGCCTGGCACCTTGCTTAAGTTGACGAGAACTTGTTCATCATCTCCGTCTCCTTCACCTGTCAGGTTGTCACCTGTATGCTCAACACTGCCGCATTTGCTTTTCAAGTTACCAAAGTAAATCAAATCTTTATTTTCAACAAACTTATCATTTTTCAGCATCAGCACTGAAGCGTCACAATCAATATCAGCGCCGCCTCCGCCGCCAAACAGCTTTCCAAGAAAACCGCCGCCTTGTGACACAGGGTCCCAGCCAAGTCCAACTAGAATATTGGTTAGTCCTGCTTTTCCTTTTGTTAAATCAATACGTTGACCTTTTTCTAATGTAATCGCCAAATCAATCACTCCTCCAGCATAATAAAAATCTATTTATTAAGCGATGGACCCTATTAAAATCATCATACATGAAAATTCGACAAAATTCATGAAATGACATTGGAGCCTCTTACTCTTTTTTCTATTTACTAGTATATACGATCTATGTATAAAAGAGGTTTCAATATGATGATATTTTTTTAAAGAAAGATCCATGGCAAAAATGATTCATGTCGTAAAAGAAGTGTTTCATGTGAAACATTGTCGAATGTTCCCGTTACACAGCCTCTCGCTTAAACGAAGGGATCGATGCCGCTTCATATGTTGATATAGAAAATTCATGTACATAGCTGTGATAAACCCTTTCATTTCCTTCCGTTCCTGACTTTCTTTATACTTATGAATAGAATTCAACGTATTGATGAAAGGGTGTTGATGATGCCATCACTTCATATATTAGATCAAGTCGCCATCCCTAAAGGCCAATCCGCACAAGAAACATTGGTTCATACGACAGAGCTGGCCAAGCTTGCGGAAACACTGGGGTATGAGCGATATTGGTTTGCTGAACACCACAGCACGAGAGGACTCGCGAGTACAGCGCCTGAAATATTAATGGCACATATTGCTTCACACACATCGACTTTGCGCACAGGCTCTGGGGGTATTTTACTCCCGCAATACAGCCCTTTTAAAGTAGCAGAAGTCACCCGCCAGCTTGAAGCCCTTTACCCTGGGCGGATTGAGATCGGGGTTGGTAAATCCCCAGGCGGAATTGAACGGACGAGACTTGCTTTGACAGACGGCGTGAAGAAAGAACTATCTCAATTTGACCGCCAGCTGGAGGACCTTCTTTTTTACTTATCTGACAGCCTGCCTTCTGGTCATCGGCATGCAGGAGTGAAAGCGGCTCCGCTCGTTGATTCTTATCCGCCAGTCTGGCTGCTTGGACTCGGGGAAAACAGTGCCATCCAGGCGGCATCACTTGGAATCAACTATATTTTCGGACATTTTATTCATCCTGCACGAGGCCGGCAAGCTTTTGAAGCGTATCGGTCACACTTTTCTCCATCCGTTTTCTCACGTCAGCCTCAGTCTATGTTTGCTGTCTTTGTGATCTGCGCAGACACAGACGAGGAAGCAAGCCGCATTGCCACCAGTACAGATTTATGGCTACTTCGGGTTGAAAAAGGGCTGGACAGCCGCGTTCCTTCTATAGAAGAAGCAGAGAACTATCATTACACTGAGCAAGAAAAGAAAAAAGTGTTACAAAACCGCCAGCGAATGATTGTTGGCTCAAAGCAAACAGTGAAAGAACAGCTGCAAATCTTAATGGACCGCTATCAAACGGACGAGATGATGATATTAAACAATTCATTTGATCCAATGGAAAAACAGCGTTCCTTTGAACGAATCGCAGAACTATTTTGAAGCCAATCTTTCATTGGCTTCTTTTTTACATTGTCATAAAAAATGGGAAATGTAACATCGAGATGTCAAAAAGCTTCCTTCTGTCATCTGATCGCAAATGTGTCTTCTAATCGTTAGCGAACTGTAAACGCATGGTAGGTGTACCTTTTATATAGTAGAGGTACATATGAAGTAACGGTTTACAATGCTGAGAAAGGAAGGAGATGACTGGCCATGAATAAACGACTCGACTGGGTGGATGCGGCTAAAGGAATCGGCATTCTGCTCGTCGTTATGGCACATGTACCCATTCCTGATTCATTCAAGCAATTTATATACTCTTTTCATATGCCACTCTTCTTTTTACTATCAGGTATGATGTTTCGATCATCCTCACAACCTGCTCTGTCATTTATACAGAAAAAAGCAAAAAGCTTGCTCTTACCTTATCTCTATTTCTCCATTATTACGTACGTTTTCTGGTTCACGGTGACCCGATTTTTCGCCTTTAAGGGGCAAACAGATATTGATCCCTTCGTTCCTTTTACAGGGATTTTCATTTCAAATGCCGATGAAGCAAGACTGACGCATAACCCAGCCATCTGGTTTTTAACGACGCTCTTTTTAGTGGAAATGTTGTTTTTCTTGATGCATCGTCTGACAAAAGGAAAACCAGCTGTATTGATTTTACTGACCGTCCTTTGCGGCGGAGCCGGATATGCTTCCACGCTATTGTTAAACCAGAGTCTCCCTTGGAATGCCAACGTTGCGTTAACGGCTGTTGTGTTTTATTCAATCGGATTTTTAGCAAAACAATGGTTTGTGGAATTAAAAACAGATCCTACCCTTCTGTTATGTACAGGTCTGCTTGTACTGACTGCATATATGCAAAGCTTTAATTCACGAATTGATATGCGGGTCAATGACTATGGGGATCTATTCATTTTTTATGCTTGTGCACTGCTCGGTTCAGCTGCTGTTATTTATTTAAGCTTCAAATTGAAAACGTCCACGATATTGACGTATCTCGGACGTCATTCCATTGTGATTCTCGTCCTGCAATTTGCCGGTATCGATATCATGAAGGCATTTGTTTATTACGGACTAGGCATCAATATCTCTGATACAGCGCAGCTTTCTTGGACGCTCTTTTATACGATCGGTACATTGCTGCTCATGGTGCCATGTATCTCTTTCTTGAGCAAGTATCCTATGCTGCTCGGCAAACCAGCAAAGTCAGCACACCGCTACAAAGAAAAAACATCCGCCGGCTAATGGGGCGGATGTTTTTCTATTATTCATCATTTAATTGAGAAGGATAAAGCGTCATTCCTCCATCAACAAATAATGTAGTACCTGTAATATAGGCAGCTTCTTTCGATACGAGAAATGCAGCGGCGGACCCAATCTCCTTTGGCTCGCCAAACGTTCTCATTGGAATTTTCTCAAGCTGCTTTTGTTTTTTCTGTTCATCTTGAAGGTCGTCATTTGATTCCGTTGCCATTGTACCTGGTGCAATCGCATTGACCCGAATACCCGCTTCGGCATAATCAAGAGCCAGCGTCTTCGTCATCATATTCATTCCTCCTTTAGAAGTAGAGTAATGAACATTGAACGGACGCGGGATCTCTTGATGGACACTGGATATATTCAAGATTGATCCTTTCACATCATGCTCCATCATATAGGCGATTGCTGCCTTTGCTCCTAAAAATGAGCCTGTGATATTCACATCAATGACCTTTTGCCATTGTTCCAACGTCATTTCATGCGGCATTGCTTCTTCACCATTAAATCCCGAATTATTGACGAACACATCTAGTGCGTTAAAATTCTCCAGCGCGGCATCCATTAACGCCTGAATCCCTTCCTCTTTGGAGACATCTGCGTGTACTTTCACCGCCCTACCTCCATGCTGCTGAATGGCTTGTACCGTTTCTTCAGCACCCTCTTCATCACCTTTATAATTCACAACCACGTTCATTTGTTCTTGTCCAAATCTCAAGGCAATGGCTTGTCCTATGCCTTTAGAAGAACCTGTCACAATGGCTGTTTTCCCTTTTAAATCTTGATACATCTTCATTTCCTCCAATCACGTGCTTCATCTTGTTGATACACAATGGTTACCCATTTTGAAAAAAAGAAAAACACAATCCTCTTGAATACAAAGGATTGTGCTGTTCATCAAGCTAAAAGGTGTTATAAACATTCTCACATGTTTCAGCTGTGGGCTGGTAAAAGCAATGTGACTTATACCTTGCCACAAACGGCTGATTGTACCAAGTGGATGGACAATTTCCAGGCGGTTTGAAATACCAAAGGCTGAATTTCGCAGGCCAAAATCGTTCACCATTAATGTTCCTCCGTGCAAGTGTCTTTTCACTTTCTCGTGCTCGCTGATAAAAATAGCCATGCGTGACTGCCTCAAACGCATGCTCCTGATAAATCATTTGTGGAATCGTACGCAGCCCTTTAAAGTCAGAACAGTTGGCACGCAAACGATTGATGCCTACATTTCCTACAAGCAGCATCCCTTGTTTCCCTTCACCTTCCGCTTCGGCTCTCAGCAGTCTGGCCATTAAATCAATATCAGAGCTTGTCGCTCTTACCACTGCCATACATCCACCTCCCATTCATTTCTCTTTTATTTTATGTAGGGTTTCTGTGTAGATGACTGCCATTTTGAAGGGAAAAGACACATTCCGTGTCGAGAGCCTGTCTAAATACCTCAACATTTCGCTGGACAAGTGTCTCTATGTCAACAACACACAAACCTAGTGATCATACACATCACAGGAAAAAATATTCATTACTAACGACTCATTTACAAGTCATAAAAATCCTTCTATTTGCTACATCTTCTTCAAAAACAGTCATTTGAACCTATTCAATAATCCGACTCAAAACCTTAAAATATAAAATGTTGAGTTTTTACAGGAGATTTCAAACAATAAAATACACATTTCTCCTCTCAACATAGTGTCATTTTTACTACTTGAAGTGGATGAACCTTTCGAACGCACTGAGGTATTGACAGTACTTTCGCTTCATTCTACAGTAAAAAACATACAGTATTTTTCTTTTTGTGCAAAAAGAACGATATGAACTAAAGCTTTCCAATGAAATTCACCATAAAACCCGAGGAGGAAAACATCTCATGTTTAAAAAGAAATTATCCCTGTTTCTTCTGATTTTGTGTGTAACTGTTGTCGCTGCTGCTTGTAGTGGTGGAAAAGACAAAACTGCTGCGAAAGAAAGCGATACAAAAAAATCCCTTGATGCAGCTGAAGTAAAAGTAGAAAGTGCTGAGTACACTTTACCACCTCAATACGATACATCTGTTCAGGATGATCAATATGTCCTAAAAGTGAATGTATCTGTAAAAAACATCAGCAAAGAACCATTGAATGTGGATAAAAGCAACTTTACGCTTTACCAAGATGACGCTCAGGTGTCTACCATCTCTCCTGATGACTACAACGAAGTATTATCTTCAAGCTCTCTAAATGCAGGTAAAGTATCAAAAGGCGGTCTTTTCTTTGTGGTTGATAAAGAAAAAGACTATCAACTTGTCTACACAGAGCCTGGTACTGGATCGAAAAAAGATGACAAAACACTAGAATTCGATATTAAAGGAAAAGACTTGATGAAAAAGGCAGATACACTTCAAGCGTCTGCAAAAGCCCTTTCTTCTTATATTGATGTCATGATCTTTGGTAAGAAAAATGACGATTTCGAAAAACTAACAGGTGATAACAAATCAACTGTCGTAAACGAATTTGATAAATCATTCAAACAAGGCTACATTTCTTCTTCTGGTATTTCATCTAGCTCAGCAAAAGACGAAAACCTTGATAAGCTTCTAAAAGCTGTGAAAGAAACATTAGCTGAAAAATCAAAAGTATCAACGAAAACAAAATCAATCAGCGGTGATAAAGCTGTCGTGACTGTGACACTTACACCAATTGATGCAAGCCCGCTTGTCGATCGTTTAAAAGAAAAAGCAACTGAATTCTACAGCAAAAACCGTACAGCATCTTATGATGATGCACAGAAATATCTACTTTCTATCTATCCAGATGAATTTAAAAAATTAGGACCATCATCTTCTGAAGAAACAGTAGAAGTGAACATGAAGAAAAACGATATCGACCAATGGAAACTTGATTTGAACGACTACAAAACAAGCTCATTGGTTGAAAAGTTCATCAAGAACTAAAGAAAAACCCCCGGTTCCCGGGGGTTTTTTGTTATAATTTATCATCTGGTTAGCGACAGACAAGAAGTGTTGCAGCTGGAGCTAATACAAAAGGTAAACCATTTAAAGAAATAGATAAATCAAAAACAAGCCCCAAAAAGGGTATTATTATCACTGGCATCCCTATAAAAGGACTCCAAAAGCTCATGCTTATTACGGAGGTCCTGTTAAATAGTAAATAGAGGTGAATCATGTATCATTACGAAAAGCTATATAAACAGTATTTATATAAAAAAGATCAATTGACTTTTACTAAAGAACAAGTCGTTGAGATGATAACGTCTAAATTTAAAGCTAGAGAATTTTCAAAAACAAAGATTTTAGATTTAGTAAATGATGATCACTTTGAATATACTAAGATATATAAATGTTTTGTCATTGATGATCCGAGTATATTGATTCAATTGTTTTCGAATGAGGAAAAAAAGGATCATCGTGAACAAGTACTTCATAATCGTCTCCATCCGTTAAATCCTAAAAGAGTAAAAGAATGGGATTATAATCATTTATTGCTTGATGAACAAGAAGGTAGAAGAATTGATATTATTTTAGAAAGTAAAGATGGAGTATATGTTTCAGAATTTACCGTAAGAGCTAGTTGCGAAAAGCTTGATAGGTATATAAATGCTTTAATTGTAGGTGCACTTATTGAAAATGAGTTAGAAGAATATCCAGTTGATATTCATGACGAGTATTTTCAATTTTATTTAGAGAACTTGTATCAATTCGGTTTCTTAGACTAAAACATACGGTGATCGGCATTCACTTGAAAACGCCCTCTATCATAGAGGGCGTTTCTTTATTTCGCAAGCATCCATTTCTCTTTCATAAACAAGCTTCTCACGATGACAAACAAAATCATCACTGTCAGCGCCGAGGAGCCGAGCGTCAGGGCAATCGACATCGGGTCAACGATGCCAAACATCAATTGCTTGCATAGTGCGTGAATATTAAGGAATGGGATCGCAAAGTAATACGTATCTAGCTGCGTAGCGCCTGCTCTCATGGTGAAAAACATCGGAATCACACCTAGTGTAATGATCATGGACATGTACGATTGTGCTTCTTTCACTGAGCTTGAAACGACACTGAGCAGCAGTTCAATCATGGATACCATGAATGAGAAAATAATTAATGCCGCTAACATAACGCCGATGATGCTCCACACTTGATCTCCGAAGTTCAGCGCTTGTTTCAGTTTTTCTGTAAAGAGCAATGTAGAGAGCAGAAGCATGCCAATCGCCACAATGCCACTTAATATACCAAACATAGAAACAGCTAGCCATTTTCCAATTAAAAGCTGAAGTCTGCTGGCCGGTGTCAGGAATAAAGCTTCAATTGACTTTCTATCCTTTTCACCTGCTACGATATCAAGCGCAGCTGGCAAAGCACCTGAGATCACAGAGGTCACTAAAATCATTGGAAGAAGAATCGACAGCAGCATGGTGGTCACCCCGTTTTCTCCATCCCCGTCCTCTCCTTCTTGCACATCAACCGATTGCACCTCAAACGGATGAATCACTGACGATTTGATCTGATCCTGTGCCAAACGCTTTTCTACGACTTGATTTTGATATTGTTCAAGCAATGATTGCAGCATTTGAACCGCAATCACTGAATCATCATCTGTTGGATACCCATGGACTTTAATGGCAAACGATGTTTGATGCTGAAGCATATCGCCTGCATCTTTTGGCATTTCTAGATAAGCATTTGCCTCACCGTCTTTAACGGCTTGCTGCGGGTCATCAAATGTTTCAAGTTTCAGGTTTTTCACTTCTTTGATCATGTCATTCATATCGGACGGAAGCTTTTCATTGATTGCGACTGTATACGTTTTATCGCCTGGATCAGCGATCATGCTTTCGTAGAAAAACACGAGTCCGAGCATCGTCAAAAGAGGGATCAACACTGTTAAGAGCAACGTTTTCCTGTCTCTGAGCGAATCTGTCATTTCTTTTAAAAAGACGGTTTTCCACATTATGCATTCCCCCTTGCGAGCTTCGACATAAAGATGTAATTCAAGTCTTCACTTTGTTCCTGTGCATATAATTCTGGAAGCGTTCCTTTGTACACGAGCTCCCCTTGATGAATCATCATGACACTGTCACAAAGCAGGCTGACTTCTTCCATGATGTGGCTTGAAAATAGAATCGTTTTATTTTGCTGTTTCAACTGATGAATAAACTCTCTGAAAATATTACTCGATGTGATATCTAAACCTGTTGTCGGTTCGTCAAACAAAATAATGTCAGGGTCATGAATCAATGTTCTGGCAATCGCCACCTTTTGCTTCATCCCTCTTGAAAATCCTTTTACCTTGCGATCCATGTACTGCCTCATCCCGAATCGCTTTGCTAAATCCTCAATTCTTGCTTTGATCTCATGCTGATCCAAGCCATATAATTTCCCAAAGTATTCAAGGTTTTCACGAGCCGTCAAACGGTCATAAAGTCCCGTCTCACCGCCAAACAAGACCCCAATTCGCTTTTTCACTTCAGTTGCTTCTTTGACTGTATCAAAGCCTGCAACATTGACTGTTCCATGAGTAGGCTCCAATAATGTCGCAACGGCGCGTAATAATGTGGTTTTCCCCGCACCATTTTCTCCTAAGATGCCGACGACTTCTCCTTCCTTCACGGAGAATGTCATATGTTTCATCGCCTTTACGACTTTTTTCTTATCTGTAAACCAGCAACTACAATCGCTGAGAGTAATCATTTGGTTCGCCCCTTTCGACTATCTACGTCTATGATAGAAAAAATACCGCCTGTCTGACATAAAAATGTCGCGAAACGTCCTTTTTCTGTCTTGAAATGATCCATTTTAAAAAACAAATGGTAAAATAGACAAATAATAAGAAGAGTCATAGGTGATTTTTATGATAAAAGTAGGTCTTGTCGATGATTACCGAGTGGATTTAGAAAAGCTGCATGCCATTGTCGGCAGAATGGATGCCGTTGACATCGTTTTTGTGACGCAGTCAGCGGAGGATGCATATGAGAAGGTCAAACAGGGCGACATTGATCTATTGTTTGCAGACATTGAGATGCCTGGCATGTCAGGCTATGAATTAGCAGACCTTATTCACTCTCACGCACTGAATGTGGATGTTGTATTTGTGACGGGAAACAGTGGGTATGCTGTCCATGCCTTTGATTTGAATGTCCATGATTATATTATGAAGCCTTATCAAGCTGATCGAATCGCCAAATCCTTAGAGCGCTACATGTCCACCAAGCAGGAGAAAAGCATTCACGGACGGCTTCTCATCAAGCAGCAATCAGATATCCATGTACTGCAAAAAAAGGATGTCATCTTTGTTGAACGTACTGGCAGGTCGACGACCATTGTCACAACAACAGGAGATATTCAAACATACCAAACTCTCAACGAGTTAAAAGGTGATTTAGCTGAGAAAGACTTTATCCGCTCCCACCGCTCGTTTATCATCAATATTCATTACATTAAGAACTTTTCGGCGTATGCCAAAAATTCATTTATCGTGTCTTTTGAAGGGACTGATAAAAAAGCCATGATGACGAAGCAGCAATTAGAATACTTTAAGAAATACTACTTTTAAGGAGAACGAACGTGAACGCTTTCTATCTTGGATTTCGCATATATACGCTCATCTGGCTCGGTCTTGCAGTTCAAGCTGCTGCTAAAGCTGTTCTGCCTTTGTCATCAAGCATGGTGTGGCTTCTGACCTTTTGCATCATGTGCCTTTACACCTTTTTCATTTACAAAAGGTTTTGGCTAGGTATGAGTGGTTACGTGATATTAGGCGCTTTTGTGCTCATCACCTGTTCAGGCATTTCACTTTTTCTCACGCACGGAAATGGACTAAGCCATCTTTTAACTGTCATCATCATTTTGACAGCCGATCTCCTTTCCTTCAAGGTGATGCAAACGGAGCAACGATTAAATGGACGGCTTCAAGAGCTGATCCATGCTGAGTCGAGGACCAATGACTTGCTGCTTGAGCTGCGAAGTAAACACCATGAAACAGCTAGACATTTAAATGCCTTTTCCGCATCGAATGACGAGCATGAGATCAAAGATTTGATTCAGCAATACGTAAAACATTTCCCTTGGATCAAAGGGGAAAATGCTTATTTGGCTTCCACCCTTCATTCCTTTTTCCAGCGGGCTGAAAAAGAGGACATTGCCCTTTCACTAGATCTTCAAGCACCCTTTTCTTCTCTTCCTTTTTCTAAGGCGGATCAGGTGAGTTTTACTGGCAACCTGCTTGATAACGCATTAGATGCCGCCATTGAAGCGAAGCAAGCTGGGAACGAGGGAAGCATCTCGATCACGACTTCCATACGGAGCGGGCTCTTTTTGATTCATTGTGAAAACAGTACTAAGGGCATGGAAAAACACGTATTAGATCATCTGTTCAAGACGTTTGGCCGCTCGACAAAAGGCGGTGATCATCAAGGTATGGGTACTTATATCATTCATCAGCTTGTTGAAAAGGCAGACGGCACGCTTGATTTTACGTATCGTTCTCCAAACCTGAGGCTCGTGATCAAGATTCCTCTCACAATGGCATAAAAAATAAGGTGCTACTTGGCACCTTATTTTTTATATTATGAAAAGATCTGATCGATTTCGTTGATTTCTTCTTTTGTTAATTGAACATCGTTTGTTTTCAAGTTTTGTAAGACTTGCTCGGCTCGTTTTGCACCAGGAATAATGGCATCAATGCCATCCTGCGCCAACAGCCACGCCAGCGCTACATGGGCTGTTTCGGCATGTTTTGATTGCGCAATGGTCTTCAGTTTGTCTACTTTTTCGAGGTTTTGAAGGAAAGCATCGCCTTGGAAAAGCGGGTCCTTTGCTCGAATATCATCAAATGTCGCATCCTTTGTAAACTTCCCAGTCAACAGGCCTGACGCCAATGGAAAATAAGGGATAAAGGAAATCCCATGCTCCACGCAGTATGGGAGAAGGTCTTGCTCGGCCTGACGTTTCAGCAGAGAATACTCTGATTGAAGCACGTCTAAGTATCCATCTCGATTAAAGGTTTGAAGCTGTTCAAAATCAAGGTTTGATGCCCCAATTGCCCGGATTTTCCCCTCATCCTTCAATTCCTTTAAAGTACCTGCCACTTCATCCAGCGGCGTGCGGCCGTCTGGGAAATGCATATAGTACAAATCAATATAATCGGTTTGCAACCTCTTCAGGCTGTCTTCGACCTGCTGTCTTAAGAAATCACGGCTATTGTCCAGTTCGATTTGTCCGTTTACTTCTTTATGAGCCCCTTTTGTCGCAAGAACCAGTTCGTCTCTGCCGCCTCTTTTGGCAATGATCTCACCAATCAATTCTTCTGAACGGCCCAGCCCATAAATAAAAGCAGAATCTAAGAAATTGACACCATGATCAAGAGCAGTTTCTACTAGCTCCCGCCCTGCATCTTCACTCAGATTCGGGAATAAATTATGGCCACCTACTGCATTTGTTCCAAGCCCTATCGGATTCACCTGTAAATCAGTTCGTCCAAGCGTTACTTTTTTCAAAAGCTCATCTCCCTTATCTGCTTAATCATCCTTATTTTCCCATGAATCATTTTCAACATTCAAGTATTCTGCTCTCTGAAAATCAATCTGGAGGTGGACGCTTTGAAAGAAAAAGATTCGTATGATGAAGATATACTTAAACGAAAAGCTTTGCGATGTGAATCCTAACACATCTTTTAAAATGAAAACTACCTCCATTTCAAGATTTTTACACACAAAACATTTAAAACTCATGATAAATAGATAAATTAATTCTTATTAACTAGTATATTCTACTTATTAAATTCCGTTTTTTATAGGTATTTGTGTAAAAATCTATCAAAGATAGGGACTACAACCTATTCCTCATCACGAATGAAATTCGATAGAATGAATAGTGCAAATCGTCATTAGGAGATTTTCCCCTTTAACACCCGAATATACCATTCTATCTGTTTCTTTTTTCTCAGTCAGATAGCGGGAAGAAAATGACGAAAGAAAAGCAAAGGAGCATCAACTGTGAATCTTAAAAAAATAAGTGCACTCCTCATGATTTCATTCGTGATGATCATCTCTGCAGCCTGCCAGAGCTCAGCAAAATCAACAAAGGCTGACCAAAAATCAACAAAAACAGCAGAGGTAAAAGTGAATAGCTACGAATATACGTTACCAGAAGACTCAACCACTACCTTGCGAGACAATGAATTGGTGTTAAAAGTCAACCTGACGATCACCAACAAAGGTGACAAAGCCCTTTCACTATATAACTCTGATTTCACCCTTTATCAGGACGATGCCAAAGTCTCTGATTTAAAATTCTACGGCAGTAAAGACCGCCTTGATCTTGGGTCCTTGAACAAAGGGAAATCACTATCAGGAGCGCTTTATTTCCTAGTAGATAAAGGCAAAAAATATCAGTTCGTGTACCAAGATAGCATCAAGAAAAACAGCGATTCGATCGAAATTGAACTAGATGGCGAAAAGATACTGGACACAGCGAAAAAGCTAGATAACCCAGCAAAAGCACTATCTGCTTATACAGATCTCATTGTTTTTGACAAAAAGAATGATCAATTCTCAGAATTAACAGGTGACAATCAATCAGATGTCGTTAATAAATATCACGAAATGTTTGTGAAAGACTTTAAAAGAAGTGCAGGCATATATGGAAACGAAGTCAGTGACCGCGATATTTTATCCATGTACAAACGCATGCAAAATACAATGAAGGATAAAGCGAAAGTGGAAACAAGTGTGAAAACCATCTCAGATGACGAAGCGAAGGTTGTCGCTCAAGTAACCGGTATTGATGCTTCTAACTTAAAAGACAAACTAGACAAACAAAGAGATGAGTTTTACAACGGCAAAATCCGTTCGAAAGAAGAATTGTATAAGAAAAGCTTGAATATGTACGCATCTGAGTTTGAAAAGCTTCCTCCAGTCTCAAGCCCTGCTGAGTATGAAGTGAAAATGAAACGTAACGGAGATGGTCAGTGGAAAATTGACCTCAATGATTATAATACAGAGCAATACATGAGTGGTTTTATTAAAACAAGATGATGAAAAAAAGACGCTGGCTCCTTGAAAGGTACCGCGTCTTTTTTCATGCTATGATACAGTCGTCTCTTGCTCTTCTTTGACCGCTTTTTCAATATCTTTAAATCGGCTCGATACAGTAGACGCACTAATGCCATACTTTTTAGCAACTTGTGCTTGAGAAAGCGGGGCATCGCTTGCAAGTGAATGAATATAATATTCGATTCCAGCAGCAAATGACGCCGCTTTCCGGATCACAGGTGCTTTCTGATCACAGTAAGCTTTCCAAACTGTTAAAGCGCCATCTGTCAGGCTTTGGTCACCGTGCTCTTTCATCCCGTCTTCAATCAGCTTGGCTGTTTCCAGCTGAACGTCACTAGCCCAGTCCATCCGATCTGCTGATAGTCCTACTGTACTTCCTTCTGTTTGAGCAGGCGCTTCTATTTCTTCAGCTTCTTGCTTCGCAAACATACACTTCAGCACTTCAGGGAAGGCTTCTCTCATAAATGTGCTACGTGCTCCTCCGTTTGCCTCATGTGCTTCAACGAGCTGGCGAACCTGAAGAAGAAGCGTATCAGTAAACTCTTTCGCGAACATCGTATATTGAATGAAAAACTCTGCTTTTTCTTCAAACTGAACAGGGAAACCTAGAACAAGACTACCTTTCTCTGGCAGCACGGTTTGATCCGGCTTCACATCAACTTCAACCTTCTCAGCTGTCACCATATTCTCAAAGTAAAGAGACTCGTCCGTTTTTTCATTTAATAAAAGCAAAGATGGCTCCATGTCTGTCCAAGATTCAACCACTTGTCTTGTTTTAGGACGGGTAATATCTTCTGCTTTTTTTGTCAGGAATTCTTGGAAGATAGTCTCTTTCTTATCTGTTAATGGGCGGAAGAAAATGCCCCATACACTCAAATGAAAGACTGAGATTTGTTGCGTTTCTTTATCCATATCTGCTAGGAAAGAAAACTCATTAATGAATTGATTGATCGCTCTCTGATGCTTAGAGAACGCATAATTCATTAAATCCTTTTGAACTTGTACAGCTTCCTTAAACACAAGCTCAGACGTTTGTTCTCCGCCTGACTTTTGACCACAGCAATGTTTATATTTTTTTCCGCTTCCGCATGGGCAGAGCGCATTTCGTTTAATTTTTCCCAAAATAAAACCTCCGACATTCTAGTCTAACCTCACTATTTTAACAAACGATTGCACAGGAGAGTTTTATTTTCAAGAAAAAAGAAAAATCAGAATGATCAGATAAATAACAAAGACGTCTAAAAGAGCAAGGCGGCTCATAGTCAAAAGCACTCTGTCTCTGTTTATTTTCTCCAATCATTCCAATAGATTTCCCTCAGCTCATCCCTTCGAATAGCTGCTTTGCTTCAAAATAAAAGATTTGCACGAACTTTTTCGTATTGACTCTGCCTGTTGACCCTGCGGGCGAAGAAGTCTTCTGCATTTCTTTCATTCTTTGGCTGACATCAGTGAAATCAAAAAACTTCGACGCATAGTGCTCAAATTTAGGATTTGAAAAATCTGTGAGCCCAAGTGATGCGAAATGATTTAAGGAATGATGGATGGCTCGTCTAATTCGCTGCTCTGCTGCTTTCACTTCCCGCATCACTTCCACATCCGCCGCACCACGACCAAGCTTTCGTTCCGCCGTTTTGATAAATAGTTGCTTTAATGGCGGAAAATTCACCTCATGAGAATTGGCTGTCTGCGTTTCATGTAAGTAGATCAATATCTCTAGTAAATCCTTAGAGCCACTCTCTCCGACAATTCCTAATTCAGATAGGAGGAATTCCCCTGCCTCTTTCATCGTTCTTCGCTTTGATCCAGTACCTGTCTCATGAGAAATCACTGGCTCTAATGGCAGCACATGCCGAAGAGAAGCTTGAATATCGTAAATTGATTTTTCGAGCTTGATCCGCTCCATGACCTTTCGAATGACACTGACAATCTCAATTCGATTGACGGGTTTATGAATATAATATTCAATTCCAAGTTCATAGGCTTCTGCCATCATCTCTTTTGCTTCTACTTGAGATATCATGATGACCTTTCCTTTGAATTCAGGGTGAATATGGCGTATGGTTTGAATGCCGTCTCTAGCTGGCATTAAAAGATCAATCAGAAGGATGTCTACTTTTTTCAGGTTCAATGAATTCGCTTCTAATCCAATGCCGTCATCAGCTTCATCCACGACCTCTCCTAGATCCTCATCCTCAATGATCTGACCTAAAATCGAGCGTATTGCACGATCATCATCTGCAATGAAAAATCGCATACACTCACCCTCTCTGTATTAAATTTTTTATCGGAAGGACAAGCTGAAAAGCTGTTCCTTTCGTTTCTTTCTGCTCAATCTGGATTTGACCGTCCAGCTCTTGAACCAGCTCTCTCACATAGGATAAGCCAATCCCAGTTGACGGTGTTCCATATGCATCAAATTTTGAGGTATATCCAGGATCAAATACAATCTCTCTCAATTTCTCAGGAATACCCGGTCCATCATCCTCAACCCGAATCTCTATTTTATCATGACTCCCTTTTAATACGAGTGAGATGGCTCCATCATCCTTGATTGCTTCAACTGCATTTGCCATTAAATTATTAATCAGCGATAAGAAAATGAACACATGATACTCATGCAAGTGAATGCCTTTTATATCAGATGTAAAGGAAATGTTCTTCCCGAGAGATAGCGCATATTTCTCTTGAATGCGAATCACGATTTGAACAAGATCCTCTGCCCTCATATAATCTTGCATATTTTCCTTTGAAATCAGCTTTGAAAGCCCAGCGTAAATACGCTGATTGTCCTTTTTGACTTCATGTATTTCCCCTGCAAGCTTCAGCAGCTCCTGACTCACTTTCTTTCCTGCCTCATGTTCATTCAGCAGACGATAGAGCCGATAGGATTCTTGCGTTATGTGCTCTGTATGATTTAACGTTTTCTTTAAATGAACTGTTTCCTCATATAAATTTGAAATGACCATCATCATATGCTCATTTTGCTTCATGATTTGTTTCTCTCTTGATTGTGCCTCATACAGCCTCATCATATTAAAAAAGCTGATGACCACGAAGCTGTGAGCAAATGCAATGAGGATCATATCACTCAGCTTTGAGAAAGTCATGGTTGTATCAAACACTAAAAATTGTACAAACAGCTCAACAAAATCAGCCAGCAGTTCAATCATCAGTCCGATCAGCCCAATAAAAATGGAACGTTGCTTGAAACGTCCTGTACGGACAACAAAGAAAAGAAAAGCATAAGTAAAGTAAAAAAAGAAGCTCGGAAACTGCTGATAAAATGACAGAGCCAGATCAGCTTTTTGCTGAATAAGATCTAAACCTACCCGAAATAGGACAATGGCTGCGCCTGTTAAAAACCCTGGCAGCAATGGTCTTGATTTTCTTAAAAGTAATAAGCAAAAGAAAAACGCAGGTGCCCCAAAACTAATACGAAATGTTTCATTCACAGGATAAAACTTCAGCTCTCCCGCAAGCGGCACAATGACGATCATAAAAATCAAAATAAATGCGTCTTTTTTGACAAGCTGGTTTAAACTCAAATGACTGACATCCCTTCCCCTGTTTACATAGCCACAGTATACAAGGAGACTCTTTGCTTCACAATGAGCAAAAAAATTATTTTCACGGCTACTTCTCTCTTCAAAATCATTTTTTATGACTATTCTCCGAGAAGGCAAGGTGACCTTTCAGCCATTCTACGATTTGGAGATTGTCTACAATAATGGGAATTGTTTAGACAATTACATGCAGACTGATTTTTATTTGTAAGTTTTTCTGTAGATTTTCGTCAGATTGTGTAGTTTCCAAGATAAATTGAATGAACAATTTTAGTGAAACTATATGTAAGCGTTTTCTGAATTTTCACTAAAAACCCTTTTTGTTGTTTCGCCGCCAAAGCCTTCATTTGAACATATATTTAGGTGTAAAGGAGTGGTACAAGCAGCGCATGACAAGTTCTTTGAAGATGTGTAACATGTTTTCGTGCCTATTTGATCGCATTTTTTGTCATCCGCCAATTCAATAGGGTACTTTTTGATTTTTGATTGGAGGAATCGTATGAAAACAGCAATTTCTAATAATACACAACACGCATGCCAGTCTTCTGTTGATCAATGGGCAGAAGAAATACGTCCGTATTACAAAAACGGGCAGAACGCTGGCTACATTCCAGCACTCGGAAAAGTAAATTCCTCTCAACTTGGTATCAGCGTGATAGGCCCAGATGGATCATCTGTACGTTATGGTGATTGGGACGTTCCCTTTACCCTGCAAAGTATCTCAAAAGTCATCAGCTTTATAGCTGCCTGTTTAGGAAGAGGCGTTCCGTACGTCTTGGATCGGGTAGATGTAGAGCCAACTGGTGATGCATTTAATTCCATCTACCGCCTTGAGATGCATAAACCAGGGAAGCCCTTTAATCCAATGATTAATGCTGGAGCTATTACCGTATCCTCCATCCTTCCTGGAAAGACTTCTACAGAAAAGCTAGCATATATTTTCGATTTAATCGAAAACTTAATAGGGAAGCGTCCTTCTGTTAATGAAGAGGTTTATCAATCAGAATGGGCAACTGCCCACCGCAACCGGGCACTTGCTTATTATTTAAAAGAAACCAATTACTTAGAATCAGATGTCGAGGACACGTTAGAAGTGTATTTAAAGCAATGTTCCATTGAGGTCACAACAGAGGACATCGCCTTGATTGGACTGATTATTTCAAGTGATGGCTACCATCCCTTTAAACAAGTCCAAGTCATCCCAAAAGATATCGCAAGACTAACAAAGGCATTGATGCTGACATGCGGCATGTACAATGCGTCTGGTAATTTTGCCGCTTTCGTAGGCGTTCCAGCCAAAAGTGGTGTGTCTGGAGGAATCATGGCTTGCGTTCCGCCAAGCGCAAGAAGAGAATTCCCATTTCAGACAGGCTGCGGTATCGGCATTTATGGTCCTGCCATTGACGATTGTGGAAATAGTATTACTGGTGTCATGATGCTGAAGAAACTCGCCAAAGAGTGGGATCTCAGTATTTTTTAAAAAGAACAGTGATGAATTCGAAGAGGTGATGTTATGAACGAAAAAGCTTTGCTATCTTATTTAACAACTACAAATGATTTTATTTGGACTTATCTAATCATTGCTCTGTTACTTGGAGTAGGGGTCTACTTCACATATAGATCACGCTTCCTGCAAGTCAGAATGCTCAAAGAAATGCTGCGTGTTCTAAAAGAAGGAAGAAAAGAAAAAGAGGGGATCTCACCGTTCCAAGCTTTTGCCATCAGTATGGCAGCACGTGTAGGAACAGGGAATATCACAGGGATTGCCATCGCTATTGCGATCGGTGGACCTGGCGCAATCTTCTGGATGTGGATCGTCGCAATTATCGGTTCTGCTTCAAGCTTTGTTGAAAGTACACTAGCTCAGGTGTATAAAGTAAAAGATAAAACAGGATTCCGCGGTGGACCTGCTTATTACATGGAAAAAGGGTTAAATAAGCGCTGGATGGGGATTTTATTTGCCATCCTGATCACGATCTCTTTTGGGATTGTCTTTAACGCAGTGCAATCAAATACAATCACCGTCGCTTTTAAAAACTCTTTTGGCCTAGATCGTTTAACTGTCGGAATCGTTATGGCTGTTATTTTTGCGTTCATTATTTTCAAAGGAATCAAAGCGATTGCAAAAGCATCTGAATATATTGTCGTTTTTCTTGCCGTTGCTTACATCGGGATTGCTTTCTTTGTCATTATCACAAATATCACTGAACTACCAGGTGTCATCAGTACGATTGTGAAGCATGCTTTCGGATTTGAACAGTTTGCCGGCGGTACATTAGGTGGAGCATTGTTACAAGGGATTAAACGCGGTCTCTTCTCAAACGAAGCCGGTATGGGTAGTGCCCCTAACGCAGCAGCAACTGCTGTCACGAGCCACCCAGTCAAACAAGGATTAATCCAAGCATTTGGTGTGTTAACAGATACGTTAATTATTTGTACAAGTACAGCCTTTCTTGTTCTGTTCTCTGATGCGTATAAAACAACCAATCTGGAAGGAATTGAGCTAACTCAGGCTTCATTAAGCCAGCACATTGGGCCTTGGGCTTCTGGATTCCTGGCGATCATGATTTTCTTATTCGCTTTTAGTACGTTAATTGGTAACTATTACTATGGTGAAACGAACATTGAGTTCTTGGGAGCGAATAAAATTTGGCTCAACATCTATCGTGTTGCTGTCATTGGCATGGTTCTATTCGGAGCCGTTGCCACTGTTCCTCTCGTTTGGGGTCTAGCTGACTTATTCATGGGTCTCATGGTCATCGTCAACCTCATTGCCATTACCATGTTGTCCAAAGTCGCCTTTGCAGCACTGAAGGATTACATGAGACAGAAAAAAGAAGGCAAAGATCCTGTTTTCTATAAAAATGCCGTTCCAAACAATGAAGAGATTGAATGCTGGGACGACGAACCGGTTTCCTTGAAAAAGAATCAAATCGGATAAAACAAATAAGCTCTGGTCATATGATCAGAGCTTTTTCCTTTATGCTAAAAATTCGAGAATGAGCTTATTCACGACATCTGGTTTCTCATGATTGATCCAATGAGTCGCATCATCGACAAAAATCAGCTGTCCATTTGGGCAAATTTTGATCGTTTCTTTTGCGAGCTTTCTGCTTAGAAATTTGTCCTCCATTCCCCAGATCATGCGGACAGGAACGAGAATTCGTTTGGAAATCGGTTTTTCAAAGCCGCCTTTTTTAATACCTCGATACCAATTCAACATGGACGTAATGGCTCCCGGCTGCGTCCATGCCAGCTTATAGCTTGAGACATCTTCCTTCGTGAACAGATGAGGTCTAGCAGACAGTCCAATGGCTTCATCCAGTCTTTGAAAGTGATTTTCTTGAAGGGCTGCCTCGGGTACATTTGGAAGCTGAAAGAACGCGATATAAGAGCTCTTCTTCCACTGCGGCGGATAAAACGGAAGGACCTTCATCATCACACGGGGATGCGGCATGTTGACGATGATTAATTTCTCTACATATTGAGAACGGGTTGAAGCAAGGTGCCAAGCAACCGCTCCGCCCCAATCATGTCCGCCGACAATAGCCTTTTGATTTGGGCTCAGCGCCTTAATTAATCCCACGATATCATCTCTTAATTTGTCTAAGACGTATGATTCGACTCCTTCTGGTTTGTCACTCAGATGGTATCCCCTTTGATCAGGAACAACGACACGATACCCCGCCTCAGCCAGGGGGAGGATTTGATTTTTCCAACCATACCAAAACTCAGGAAATCCATGCAGCAGAACCAGCAGTGGGCCATCTTCAGGACCAGCCATTGCCGTATGGAGCTTTATGCCGTTTGTTTGAATATATTGAAACTCAACTTGATCCATTCCTTTTCCACCCTTTCCCCATGTCTTATCATTCTTCCAACATAGCATATTTTCCATTTTTCAGAAAATAAAAACACTCACAAAAAAACCTTCACAAGGGTGAAGGTCTCAGATTACTGACAACGAATGCGAGGGTTTGTCTTCACGCAAAACGTCTTTATTTCATATAATTCAGCACCCATATCAGACCATTCTTCCGATCTTGTACTTGTCCATGAAGTGCGCCAAAAAACGTATCCTGTAATTCCACAAGGACATCTCCGTCAGCTTCAAGCGCCTCGTATACAGCCTTTAACTCTTCCTCATTGTCAAACTGCATGATCAATCGAAGATTCTCTGGTTTTGGTGTGCGGCCAAATGTATCTGAAAAGTGGAGCAGTGATTCTCCAAGGTGCAGCTCAGCATGCAATACACGGTCTTGATGTTCATTTAAGATACGAATATCTCCGCCAAAAATTCCTTGATAATATTGAAGAGATTCTTTGACGTCTTCTACGACAATATATGGACTAACGCTGATCATTTCCCTCATCCTCCTCTTGTTCCGTTCATTATCTCTTATATAGCTTATCCCAAATCGTATGAAAAAAGGCACAAATCGTCAACGGATTTGCACCTTTTTCTCAAGCAGATTTCGCTAATTCACTGTGTTTGTTAGAATACGCTGCGTACATGACGACACCGATAATCAGCCAAACCCCGAAGTACAGCCATGTCCGGCCTGGTAAATTGAGCATCAGAAACACACAACAGCCCATCGAGATAATTGGCAAAACCGGTACAAACGGAACCCGGAATCCCCTTTCCAGCTGTTTATGTGTCTTTCTCAAAATGAGTACGGATAAGCTCACCATCGCAAACGTTAATAATGCACCGATATTGGCTAGGTTGGACAGATCCTTCAAATCAATAAACCCTGAAATAACAGCTGTCATCCCGCCAATCACCCATATACTTGCAACAGGTGTATCACTTTTGTTTGTTTTTGAAAACACTTTAGGCAAGAGCCCGTCCCGCCCCATCGCAAAAGCAATTCGAGTTGCCGCATAATTATTGGCGAAAATCACAGCCATCAATCCAATCACAGCACCGACAGAAATAATACCAGCCACGCTATGTTGATGGACACTTTGCAATACATAAGACATTGCCTCTGTCACATTCAACTTCGTATAGTGCACCATGCCTGTCATGACCAAACAAACGACAATATAAATGATCGTACAAATGAGCAATGAACCAATGATACCAATTGGCAGGTTCCGCTGTGGATTTTTCACCTCTTCTGCAGAAGCTGAAATGGCATCGAACCCTAAAAAGGCAAAAAACACAGCAGCGGCTCCAGCAATAATCCCTTCCGTACCAAACGGCATGAACGGCTGCCAATTGGCTGGCTCTACATAAAAACCACCTACTACAATGAAAAGAACAATAATGCCAAGTTTCACAAACACCATGATATTATTGAATTTTTTACTTTCTTTCGTTCCTCTAGATAGGATCCACGCAATGAGTAAAGCAATGATAATTGCTGGCAAATTCATATATCCGCCTTGTTCTGGACCAGCTAAAAATTGATGTGGAATTGAGATTCCAAACCCCTCCAGCAGGCTGTTAAAATAACTCGACCAGCCACTCGCTACAGCTGAAGCAGTCAGCATATAAACAGATAATAACGTCCACCCCATGAGATGACCTACGAGTTCACCCATTGTGGTATATGAATAAATGTACGCACTGCCGAACACAGGCAGCGCGGAAGCCATTTCTGCATAACAAAGTGCTGCTAAACTGCACACAATCGCTGCGATCGCAAAGGAGAAAATAACAGCCGGTCCTGCATCCTTAGCTGCTGTAATTCCGGTTAACACCATGACCCCCGTCCCAATCACAGCCCCTATGCCAAGGAGCGTGAGATCGAGCCCGCCCAGTGTTTTCTTTACCTTTTGCTGTCTGCTCTGTTCTAACAAATCGTGAATGTGTTTCTTACGAAGTATATGTCGCAAACCCTTTCCCTCCAAAACGTTAGAAAAACAAAAAAATCATTCAAATTTCATTATAGCAGAATAGGTCCTACGCATTCACAACCAATTCACGTAAATCTTTCTTCATGATTTTACCAAGTTTATTTTTTGGCAGATCCTGCGTGAAATGAATGGATGGCACTTTGTAATCTGCTAAACGTTCCTTGCAGTAATTCACCACATCTTCTTCGCAGAAATCGACAGATTCGTCTTTTACGATATACGCACTTGGTACTTCACCATATAAGTCATCTGGTACCCCAATGACAGCAGATTCAATTACACCTGGAATTTGATCAATGACCTCTTCCACTTGGTCAGGATAAATATTATCCCCACCGTATAGAATCACATCTTTGTATCTCCCTGTGATGTAAAGAAAACCGTCTTCATCCAGATAGCCTGCATCCCCCATATGGAACCAGCCATCTTTGAGCACTTTCTCTGTCGCTTCAGGTTGATGATAGTAGCCTAAGAAATAAAATGGGCTTCTCATGACGACCTCGCCAATTTCTCCAGCTGGGAGCGCCTCTTCTGTCTCAGGATGCACGATTTTGACTTCTACATCCGGATCCACTTTACCAGCAGAGCCCATCTTATCCTCGCCCATCGCTGGATGCCACGCACTCACAACCCACGCTTCTGTACTTCCATAGCCATGCATCATCTGAATGCCTACTTCTTTGTAATCTTTAATTAAGCGTACCGGTACCTTCGTACCACCAGAAATCGCAATTTCAAAAGATGAGAGATCGTACGAACCGCGCTTCATTTCTTCTAGCATGTACGTATAAGCTGATGGGAAAGCCATCATAAACGTAATTCTTTCTTTCTCAATCGTTTCTAAAATGCGTTTCGGTGTTGCATCATGTAAGAAGACTAACGTATACCCTTCAATTGCAGCTGCAATCAAGTGATTAATAGAACTCATATGATACAGCGGATGACTTGCCAAGTACCGTTTTCCTTTCAGATCAAATCCTCGATTCCCACGTCGTGTTAAAAATTGATAGATTCGTCCATGTCCGACCATACAGCCTTTTGGATTGCCTGTTGTACCTGAGGTGAATAAAATCATGGCCAAATCTTCTTCTGATACCTCTTCAGCAAGATCACTTCCATCATTAGACGCCAATATGTCTTCAAACAGCTGTGTTGTTTTCGCATTGACACCAGATTCCACCATGAGACAATCTTCTAAAGACACATTCACTGCCGCAATGATGTCACGGAATTCACGGTCAAAAAATAAAGCCTTTGGCTCTGCTTTTTTCAAGATACCTTCTAGCTCAAAAGAGGTAAGCTGCCAGCTAAGCGGTACGGCGACTGCACCTGCTTTAATGGCTGCCAGCATAATCGTAGAAAAGTGATGATGGTTTTGACAAATAAAGCACACCCGGTCACCTTTTCGAATTCCTTTACGGTGTAAGTAATGTGCCAGTTGATCAATGCGTTTTGCATATTCTTCAAATGTATAAGACACACCTCCGCCAGTTACCGCTTCAATTTGTGAAGAGCGTTCCATTCTGTCGTTTAGTAATGCCTGTAAAGTATTCAATATCTTCATCTCCAAACGTTTGATGTCCAATAGCCAATTTCCAGAGAATTGGATTGGCAGATTTTATCTCATTCACATTCTAAAATAAAAAAAGGTGAAAGTAAAATCATTTCATTTTGGAATTGTTCTTTTTATTAATTGATAATATAGGTAATTTTATAGCCGTCTTCCATTTTGGTTTAAATGATGATGCTTATTATGATAAGATAGACCTAGTAATTGATCGGAAAATGCGAATGCAATAGGAAAAGAGGTATGGAGAATGCAACATTTCGAGCTAGAGGCAAGTTTGTTAGACCATGCACTGACAAAGTATTTAAAGGCGACGAAACGAATAGATGAAGAGAATATCCCGAAAAACGTCACGAATGTAAAAGGGTTTATTTTACGCATCATCTACCGCCATCAATCATGTACTGTGAAAAATATTCTGCAGGAAGTTTCATTATCTCCCTCCGCAACAACAACCGCTCTCAATCACTTAGAAGATGAAGGGCTGATTATCCGCTCTAGAAATAACAATGACCGCCGTACGGTATGGATTACACTCTCTGAATCAGGTGAACAAATCGCCAGACAAATGATCGACAATCGTCAGCTGCTTGTCAATCAACTGTTCAATCACCTATCAGAAGAAGATAAAAAAACATTTTTTGAATTAATCGAAAAAATGATGGACGAGCGCACATTAAAGGCTTAGGAAATATCCTAAGCCTTCTTTTTATGGCTTTAAGATGACTTTTATACAATCATCTTGTTTTTCATTGAATATGTGATACGCATGAGCTGCGTCATCTAGCGGTAATTGATGTGTGATGATCGCTCTAGGATCAATTTCCCCGGTTGTCACTTTTTGATAAAGCTTTGACATGTACCCTCTCGCTGGCGCCTGTCCCATTTTCAGCGTGACGTTTCTTGCGAAAAAAGCACCCAATGGGAACATATTGTAAAGACCTCCATACACACCCGTCAGCTGAACAGTCCCGCATTTCCTCACGGCTTTTGTGGCAATTTGAATGGGCCCTATCGTTCCGCCTTGCAGCTTGAGCTTCTGTTCAATCTTTTCAAGCGGTGACTTTTTCCCATCCATCCCCACACAATCAATGACAACATCCGCCCCACCTTTTGTGAGCTCTTTTAGGGTTTCTCCCATGTCAGGGTCTTCTGTAAAATCAAATACTTCTACGCCGCTCATTCGTTTTGCATGGTGAAGGCGATAGTCTATGTAATCAACAGCAATGACCCGCTCTGCGCCCTTTTGCCAAGCAAATTGCTGTGCCATTAACCCAACAGGTCCACATCCTAGCACAATAACCGTATCCCCCTTTTTTACACCTGCGTGTTCTACACTCCAATAAGCAGTTGGCAGAACATCTGATAAAAACAGCAATTGTTCATCCTCTAACTCACAATCATCCGGCACCTTAAATGGTGTATAGTTTCCAAAGGGCACACGTAAATATTCAGCCTGTCCTCCGGGGTAATTCCCATATTTCTCACTGTATCCAAAAAGTCCGCCTGAATCATAATGGGGATTTGAGTGATCGCATTGACTTTCTAAATGGTGATGGCAATACTGACATTGACCACACGCCACGGTAAATGGAATGACGACACGATCTCCCTTTTTCACCGCAGTGACATCCGGCCCGACTTCCTCTACCACCCCCATCGGTTCATGCCCAATCACATAGCCGATAGGAAGCGGGAAATTCCCTTGATATAAATGTAAATCTGACCCACAAATAGCTGTAGATGTAATTCGAACGATGACATCTTCACGATCTTGAATAGATGGTGCAGCTACTTCCTTTACCGCAATGCGGCTTTTCCCTTGATAGGTGACAGCTCTCATCTGCATTTCCTCCTTTAGTTCAAGTCAGCATTTCTATAGCTTCACCTTGAATGGATGGTTCATGCATATGAATATGGATGCTGTTCCATAAGGGAAAACAAAATAACCCGCCGATTGATTCAGCAGGTTGTTTACTTCAATATGTGTAACGCGTTACACAGCTATTTTTCTTCGACAAACACCAAATCATACTGAGCAGAGGTCTCCCCACCCTCCATCATGTTCCCTTCCTGTATAAAATAAGGGCACATACCTGGACTTTGTGCTTCTTCAAATTGTTCAAACACTTGCTCAATATAGCCAGGCAGCAGCAAAACCAAAAATTTATTTGAATGAGACACTAATTCATACGAGTGAACGGTATTCGGAGGAATATAAGCAAAATCCCCCGGCATCAAGCAAATATTTTCTCCGTTTAACTGAAGATTCATTCTGCCTTCAACACAATAAAGTGCTTCTGTATGCACTTCATGATAATGCGGACGTAAGCCTTTTCCCTTTGTCCCTTCAATCACAAAATAACTGAATCCGCCTCCTGTTGTTTCTGTTGTCGCAATCAGCTCATGAAGCTGACCTTCGACCAAGTATTGCTTTCCTTCACCAGCCTCCAGCACATATGGCTGCACTGCGCGCGGGAGCTGACTATGAAACAAAACAGCTGGCTTGGTTGTATTGGATAGCTCCCTTATGCCGTGCATCAACATGATATCGCTTTCTTTTTCAGCCTGATGAAAGCTGTCTGCATCAAATGGGTGATCAGTCATCGGCCATTCATTCTGCAACAGCCTCTTTCCGATTTGCTGATAGACATCTGTCATTTGCCCGCCCAGTGCATAAGAAATAAACCGTGTTTTGTGACTATGCATTCTATAGCCATGAATTGTTTTGGGCGGTATATGAATATAATCACAGGCCGTCACCATATACTTTTTACCGTCCAGTATCACTTCCAGCTTCCCTTCCAGCACAAAGATGGTTTCAAATAGCGTCTCATGACAATGCAGCGGAAAGTAAGCACCTTTCCCACCTGTGATTAAGACGAGCTCAAACAGTTGATTTGTTTGATTTGCTTCTGCCAGCACATGTACAAGCTGATTTTCCAAACCATACAGCTCCCCCGAACCTGACACGGTATAAAAAGAGGTATCTTCGGATTGCTTGATCGATTGTGGTTGCTCCGACATCCCATCACTCCTCATGACTAATTGACTATCTTTATTATATAGACCAATTGATATAATAGATAGGCAATATGCGAGAGATTTTACTCTTCTCGCATAAATAAGTGTCTAAGGTAACATTTTACGTGCTCTAAAGGTGTCGTTTGCTTTAATGCAGTAGTCATTGATAATCCGCCGATGACCATTGAATGAAGGAGAGATGCCCGCTCATCCGCTTTTGTTTCATCATATCCGCTATTCATCAACTTTTCTTTGACAAGCTCTTGCCAGCGAATCATTTCTTGTTTACATGCAGCATGAAGTTTTGTATGTTCAGGTTTTGACTCTGCCGCCAGTAAGACAATCGGTATCCCTCTTTCACTTTCTTGCTCCATAAAACCCCGAATGATATTTGTCATAAAATGATCGACGGCGACATATGGGTCATCAGAATAGGCAAAACTTTCTTCAATTTGATCGATGACCCTTTGACTAATATATTCAACGGCTGCTATGGCTAGCTCTTCTTTTCCATTTGGAAAGTAATAATAAAGAGACCCTTTCGGCGTGCCGCTCTCTCTAATGATTTGATTCAACCCTGTCGCATGATACCCCTGTTTACGTAAAAGAAGTGCGGCCGTTTGAATGATTTTGTCCTTCGTACTCACGTGTGACACTCCTTTCCTCCATAGACCAACGTCAATGCCATTGTATTATTGATTCAGTAATGGATGCGTTCCTTTCCATAATGAGGATGATTCTATTTCTGACGCCAGTCTGAGCAGCCAGTCCTCTTTTCCTTTTGGTGCTGTCACCTGTACGCCTAAAGGCATGCCTGCTTCTGTGAGATGAACTGGCACACTCATAGATGGCTGGCCGGTTAGGTTAGCCAGCTGTGTAAATGGTGTGTAGGTCAAACTCTTGAGGAACATTTCATAAATCAGATCCTGCTGTGCTTGCATTGAAAGGGATGACACACGTAACAATGCAGCCATTTCTTGATCGTTATGCATCAGCTCGCCAACCTTTGGAGCCGAATAGGCAGTAGCTGGGGTCACATATAGATCGTAGGTTTGATGAAATGCGGCCATTTTTGCAGCGGCCATATCCCATGCATCAAGACTTTCTGTATAAGCAGCAGCCGTCACATTTTTTCCTGCTTCCGCCAGTACCCATGCCACAATATCTGTCTCCTCCGGCTTCACCGGACGCCCGAATGAACGAGCCAGAGAGGTAAATAAGGCAGACATTTCACCGCTGTTCATGACGTAATATTGCTGCATCAGATGGACACCATCAATGTCCGGCTTCACTTCTTCTATTTGATGCCCTTGTTCACTCAGCCATTTCACAGTGTTCAAGACTGCCTGCTTTGCTTCCTCACTCACCTTCGTGCCTACTGGAGAGTCTACACTGTAAGCAATTCGCATAGAAGAGGTTCGTTTCACCAAATCCTCCTGATAGCTGCCGTCATATAATGGCGTTTGGAACGCAGCTTCTGGCTGAATGACTTGAAGCAAATCAAGCAGGGCTGCACTGTCTCGAACTGTTTTTGTGAGTGTAAAGTCAATGGAAGCTCCTTGCCACTGCCTTCCTGCACCCGGGCCGACCGGTGTTCTCCCCCTTGTTGGCTTGAGTCCAAATAAACCAGTAAAGGATGCCGGAATCCGAATAGACCCTCCGCCATCACTCGCTCCACCCGCAGGTACGATGCCGCTTGCCACAGCTGCTGCCGTCCCGCCGCTTGAACCGCCCGGAGAATAGTCAGCATTCCAAGGGTTTCTCGTCGGACCATATAAAAAGGGTTCTGTCACATTTCTCAATCCGAATTCAGGTGTGTTCGTATGACCGATCATGAGGAGCCCAGCCTGCTTCAATCGACGGACAAAGTGGGAATCTGTTTGCGCCTTTACATCCTTTAACAGCAAAGCACCCGCCGTCAAAGGTTCATGCTCCAGCCCCTGCGATATATTTTTCAACACAAACGGAACACCAGCAAAAGGCTGATCCGCATCTAGTGACTTCATGTCTTTGAACACTTGATCTCGTCTAGTCTGAATCACCGCATTTAGTACTGGATTCACTTCTTCCAATCTAGTAAATGCAGCTTGTACAAGCTCTTCGGGTGTGACCTGCTTTTTCTGCACAAGTGACGCCAGTCCCGTCGCATCATACATCATATACTCTTTTACATTCATCGGCATGTCCTTCTTTCTCATATTATGATCTCTCTATTGTCTACTAGAATTCTATGAAATTCAATTTCGGGATACGTGTGAAAAAAACTTTCTTTCTAGACTATGATTCTTCTAACCATCTATCTTATTTCTCCGATATAATAAAGAAAAAAAGACGGAGGTCACCTCATATGCAAGGAGCCATTGCCTTGAAAAAGAAAATCGTCGTGGTCATCGCGTTTCTTCTTGCTTTGACAACTGCTTTGCCCTTCCATTCGCAGGCAGCTGCACCACCAAAAGAAACAGATGTCATCATCGTCTATAAAAATCAAAAAGGAAAACAAACGGCTATTCAAGAAAGTGAAAAAGTGAACGCTCAATACATACATCTTCCAGCTGTAGCAGTGACAGCAGATGAGCAAGCTGTCACCTCACTTAAAAAAGACCCAAACATCGCTTATGTTTCAAAAAACGTTAGGGTCAAACTCGCTTCTTCTACCGTGAAAAAAACGGCTGCTGCTACTGGTCAGGATGCTTTGGTACAAAAATCTTATAACTTGCAGAAGCTCAATGTAAAGCAAGCAATCAAAGAAGGCGTGACAGGGAAAAATGTGAAAGTAGCCGTTCTCGATACTGGTATTTTCCCACATGAAGATTTAAAGGTAGCCGGCGGTAAATCATTCGTCGATTACACGTCTTCTTACAAAGATGATGAAGGACATGGAACACATGTCGCCGGTACAATTGGGGCGCTCAATAATGATTACGGTACGGTCGGTGTCGCTTCTGGTGTGAAGCTGTATGCTGTAAAAGTATTAGATAAAAAAGGAGAAGGCGACTTATACAGTCTGCTCCGAGGCATTGATTGGGCAATTAGCAATAAGATGGATATCATCAACCTAAGTCTAGGTTTTGAAGATAACATTCCGATTTTACGTTCAGCAGTTGATGAAGCATACAAAAAAGGACTGCTGGTCGTTGCTGCAAGTGGAAATGATGGAAAGAAGAATGGGATTAGTTATCCTGCCGCATACAATAGCGTCATTGCTGTTTCCGCAACGACTGACAAAGACAAACTCGCCTCCATCTCTAATACGGGGAAAGGAATTGAATTTTCCGCTCCCGGCGAGAACGTCATCAGTACCTATTTGAAAAATGAATATTGGTATGCAACGGGTACATCACAAGCGGCACCACATGTCACAGGAATGCTGGCGCTGTTAAAACAGCTACATCCTAAGAAAACAAATGTTCAGCTCCGCACTTTATTGCGCAGCTATACAGTGGATCTTGGCGCAAAAGGAAAAGATCCACAATTCGGCTATGGCCGCGTGCAATATGTGCCGCAGTCAACCTTTTTAAAGGCTGCGACAAGCGCAGTCAAGACAGCCGAAACATCTAAAAAACAGACAGATGTTGATCAAGCCAAAACGAAAATTGGCAGACTCACTGCCAGCAAGCAAAAAACCGCACTCACTGACCGAGTCAAAAAAGTCCAAACAGCCATTGATATTCGTGACGCACGAGCGAAGGTCAAATCAGCTGAAAAAAGTAAAACCCAAGGCTCGATTAAAAGTGCCCAAACGGCCATTAAAAAGCTATCCAAAGGCAAAGAAAAAACAAGCCTGCAAAACCGGCTCGACAAAGTCAAAAAACAAGTCGCCTATCAAAAGAAAGTGACAGATGCCAAACAAAAAGTCAAAAAAGCCGAAGCCAAACGAACAAAGAAAACAAAAGCAACCGCTCAAAGTGCGGTCAAACAACTAAAAGCATCTAAAACAAAAACTGCTTTACAAAAACGACTAAACCGGATCAAGGTTTGATAAAAAAACGATTCCTTTCAGCAAGGAATCGTTTTTTCTATTTCAACATCTTCTGAAAGAGGGTGTGATGATACTTCCCTTTCGCATCCAGCCTCACTTGATCGAGGATGTGCGCTAACGAATGGATGACATCACGGAGTGCTCGATGAACCGAGCCGTGTTCAAAGGAAGCTAAACTCTCCGGCAGTTCATCTTCATCCAAAACAAAGAAATCACCATTCGGAAGAACGAGTAGATCAATCAATAAATCTTCAAATATCACCACCCGTTCTTCAAACCATGTATGTCTGACGATATTCAAATAAGAGCCAAGTTCATTGCCTTGATCATCCCGCCAAAAATAGACATTGTAAGGCCGGTCCGTCCAATAATAGGCGGTCGTATAACTCCCTTTTGGAATCGTGACAGTGCCATCACCAGCAACCATTGTAAATGGTTCTTGAATTTTATGAAACAACACGACTTGCTGCTCCTGTGCATCTAACAGCTGACACGTATGTTCCACAACCTGATCATCATATTTGATTTTTCTCTCAATGACGTCCTCCCAAGAATTTGCATATAGCGGAAACAATCGGTCACAACCCCTTCTGCATCTACTTCTTATTCTAGTATACACTGCTTTCTTTTGAAGAAATAAAGGTTCACTGCTGCTGCCTATGGAAGACATATGGTGAGGTGAAAACAAATGAACGGAATCACAATCATCGAAACCGTAGCAGAACTCGGACAAATCATCTTGGTTTTTTGTGGCTATGCCCTTTACTGGCGGCTTGTGAAAACGAAAAGAGATCGAAAGCTGACCCCTTATGAACATGTGTTGAAATTCTTTGTCATGTTCGGATTAATCTCATGGTGCTTTTCATATATGGCACTGAACGTATGGGTATCATGAGAAAGAGGAAGAGCCCCGTCCATGCAGGACATGCTCTTCCTCTTCTTATACAGCGTGTTATGAGCCAGCCGGCTGTTCTTTTTTGATCACATACTGATAGCTCTTCACATGCGTCCCATTTTGATTCACAAATTCTTTATCAAGTGCCCGTTCAAAGCCCATTCTTTCATATAAACGAATGGCGGCCTGCATTTTATCCGACGTATGAAGGTACAGGACGTTCTCGCCCCACGATTGCGTCAGTTCTATACTTTTACGCAACAAGGACTCTGCAATACCTTTTCCTCTCACATCAGGATCTACCCCTAAAAACCGGACAATCGCTGAAGTAATGCCCATCTCCGGCTTGTCATATGCCTGTTCTGATGATCGGAACATTTGAAGGGTCCCCACGACCTTGCCCTCAAGCTCGGCCACAAGCATCAACTCCATGTTTGGGTTATCTACAGCCGCTCGCAGGGCTGCAGAATAATTTTGCCAGCCTTCCTCTGTAAATTGAGGCTCATACTGTGCGTATGATTTGATCAGCACATGTGTGATCGCCTCATGATCTTCACTCACCGCTTGACGAATGATCAACTCTTGCTGCTCCATGCCAGCACCTCCTGTTTGTCTATGAATGGATATACGTATCATGCAATCACTGCATGCCGATGATCTGATTCTTTTCTCTACTCATTCAATGTAAAGAGTCTTCTTTTAAAGATCAATTATTTTGCACGAAATTTTCTTTGAAAATTTTGATTGAAATGGAAAGCTTGATTCATTATGCTGATTTGAGGACGTATACGAGGAGTGTCATCATATGAATTCTTTATCTTATCCCCAAGAATCGAAAAAAAATCGATTCCTCCTTGCCGCGCTTCTTGGCTCTTTAACAGCCCTTGCACCGCTGGCAATGGATATGTATTTACCTGCTTTACCTAATATCGCCCGTGACTTTGAAGCAAGCACGGCGCTGTCTCAGTTAAGTCTCATGGCTTGTTTGATTGGACTTGCGCTTGGACAGCTGATTGCAGGTCCAATCAGTGATACAGTTGGCAGAAGAAAGCCGCTCATGATTGGATTGATCATTTTTATTGCGGCCTCTCTTTTATGTACAGTGGTCACATCAATTTGGACATTCATTCTTTTAAGACTGATTCAAGGACTTGCTGGTTCAGCAGGCATTGTCATTGCACGAGCCATCGTACGAGATCATTATGAAGGCTCAGAAATGACGAAATTCTTTGCTTTGCTCATGTTAGTCAACGGAGTGGCTCCAGCAGCGGCACCGATCGTGGGCGGACAAATGTTACGGTTCACGACGTGGCAGGGTGTGTTTGTTCTGCTAGGAATCCTCGGGGCGCTCATGCTTCTAAGATCGTTGTTTTCATTGAAAGAAAGCTTACCTGTGGAACGTAGACAGACTGGAGGCTTCAAACAGATCCTAGGTGCGATGAAAATTCTAGCGAGCGATCGACTCTTTGTCGGATATGCTCTCTCACAAGGACTTGTCTTCGCCGCCATGTTTGCGTATATCTCTGGATCACCGTTTGTATTGCAGGAGATTTTCAACCTTTCTCCGCAAGGCTTCAGCGCTGCCTTTGCGTTGAATAGTCTTGGCATCATCACAGCCGGACAAGTATTTGCCCGCGTTGCTGCGAAAATTGGTGAGGAGAAAGTCCTTCGCATTGGGCTGATGACAGCTGCTTTAGGGGGCGTCACCTTGTGTGTGATGATCTCTATTGATGCAGGGCTTTATGGCATCCTCATTCCGCTCTTTTTTGTGGTCTCAAGTGTTGGGATTGTCGGCACCTCTGCTCCTTCTCTTGCGATGCAGCATCACGGTGCGCATGCTGGAAGTGCCGCTGCCCTCATCGGTGTGGCACAAATGCTTCTTGGCGCATGCATGACACCCCTTGTCGGCTTAGCTGGAAGCCAGACTGCCTTTCCCATGGGGCTGATTATTATGCTCTGTGACCTTGGCGCACTCTGCTGTTATTTTTTCTTTGTTGCCAGAGCGAAAAAAAGACCCGCATAAGCGGGTCTTTCATTTATGGCTTGCTCCAATTGATCGTGCGGAACACATTGTTCTGGTCATTGTTTTGATATGCATCTAGGTCAAAGCCTGAAAGTCCAAAACCAATTGCCATGACAATTCCTCCGGCAACGGTGAAGATGATCCCCCATTTGATGCATTGCTTTTTTAAATCATTCACGTTCATACTCTCACGACCTTCTTTTTAAACATTCCCATGAATGCCTTAGTGGTTTGAACAGTCCCTTGCACAAATAGCTTTGTTAAATACGCCGTGGCTATGCCGCTTAATAATCCGACACCTAATAGAAGAATCCCAACTCCGATCTGCGTCACCACCACATGCAAACCATCCTGAAAAATAAATGGAGAACCAATGATACTCCAAAAACCACCGAGCAAACCAACTAGCGTCATTGTACCTGTCACGAGTGGAACGCACCAAATCACCATATACACAGAAAGAATCAGCAGGAAGACTGTTGCTAGAATGCTGCCCCATAACGGAAAGCCTAAAATGAGGATGGAGAGCCTTGTGGCTTTTTCTCCAAACGTCGGCACCTGAATGGTTTTGATTCCTTGTTCCTTCAAAATTCCTTCAGCGATGATGGCAGGCTGACCGACTTGATGAACTGCTTCCTGTTCACTGTAGCCATCTTCCTGATAATCCTCGATCATTTCATCGTAATACTCGATGAACCGATCACTTTCTTTTTCGCCTAGACGATGCAGGTGCTTCTCTAAGCTAGCTAAAAATTCTTTTTTATTCATTGCCCTGTCCTCCAGAAATAAAGTCGTAAATCGCCATCACTTGATCCCATTCCGCTAAAAATTGCGCGATATGCTCCCGTCCGTTCTTTGTCATCCGGTAGTATTTTCTTAATCGACTGTTATGTTCCTGTGAATAGGTCTCCACATAATTGTTTTGCTCTAACCGCTTTAATATCGGATATAATGTCGATTCTGAAATCTCAATACAATGGGACATATCTTTAATCATTTGATAACCATAGGAATCGCCTTTCTTTAATACCGCCAGTACACAGAATTCCAGTAATCCTTTTTTTAGTTGTGCATTCATGTTTACAACTCCTAACTATTTATACTATACAATACATAGTATGGTGTGACAAGAGGTATCTTTTGCAACTTTTCACTCTCAACGTCCCTATAAATTTTCATACAGGAAGTTTCTCTTTCTTCAAGGCTTCACCTAATCAAGATAAATCTAGCGTGTGTCTATTGTAGACAACAAACATACACAGGAACGAATATCATAGGAAACAACTCATTTAATCTCTTTATTTTAAAGGGATAAGCTGAATTGTATGGAATTAAGAAGTTCATTCACAATGGCTTATCCTTATGAACTTCATACTAAGTTTTACGAACACTCAACTCGAATTAAAGTGATGAGAACGGCTGAAAGTGGCTAGTTCTTTTCAACCCAACCAATACCGAATAATGGTAGACCTTAAAAAACGAGGAGCTGATGACCTTGAAAAAAATGTGGAGTAATTATCTCACTTTAGTCATTACACTAACTTTGTGTTATATCGTGTATTTGTTCATCTTCAAACAACCTTTTACCATTACACCCATCATCCTGTTTGTGGTGGGAGCGGCCATTGCTGAGTGTATACGTTTTTTCGTTCTGAAAAGTAACGAGAAAAAAGATGATACCTTGAAAAAATAGTCCCTTAAACATAAGATCACTCAACATATGAAAAGACACCCCCACTTTATAGTGGAGGTGTCTTTTTTCACTTTTTATATATTCACAAATCCTTCTCCAAACACATCACGCACGTCATGGACAACAACGAATGCGTCTCGATCAATTTTCTTAATGATTTTCTTTAAACGCATAAGCTCTTGCTTTTGAATAACCGCATAGAGAATTTCCTTCGATTCCTTCGAATAATGACCGCGACCGTTTAAAATGGTCACGCCTCGATCCAAGGTGTGATTGATTTCTTCTGCAATATCATCTTTGCATGAAGAAATAATCGTCACTGCTTTTTTCGTGTTAAGCCCTTCTATGACGAAATCCATCACCTTAGTCGCCACATACAGCATCACAATCGTAAACATTAATTTTTCCGCACCAATAATAAAGTAAGAAGCAAAAACAACGATCAGATCAAAGAACAAGATGGCGTAGCTCACGTTCCAGTCTAGATACTTATTCGCAATTCGGCCAAGAATGGCAGATCCCGCTGTTGTACCGCCCGCTCTTAAAACAAGACCAATGCCAATACCAATGATGATCCCTGCGAAAATAGAACCAATGATCAATTCATGGACATTCACCACCCATGTAGTGGTCAAATGTAAAAATAGAGAGTTACTTGCGACAGCTACCACTGTGTAGATCGTGGTCTTCTTGTCCAAGTATTTATACCCCACAAGTAATAAAATCGCATTCAACACAAGGTTTGTCAGCCACGGCGCAATCTCAAACATATAGTAGAAAATGATGGACAGCCCGGTTACGCCGCCTTCACCAAACTCAAGTGGAATGACAAACATGTTCACAGCTGCAGCAAATAAAAAAGAACCAACTAGAATCATTGCAATATCTTTTAAACATTTTTTCAATTTCTTCTTTCCTCCTTTTTTAAGCATATAAAAAACCCTCTTTCTGCACGAAAGAAGACAGTCGTTGGACAAAATAAAAATCAAAAGACGGCGCCTTTTGATGAAGCTTTCTGAAATGAACCTTTCCATAATATATATCTCTTTTTAGAGGCTGTCAATGACTTGGTTTTCTATTATTTCAACTGTATGTTTATGCACTCAAACCCGCATGTTTTCAGGGTTTTTCCGTCATGTGATGCTTATTCCTCTCCTTGACAAAAACACTTTAGTCATTTAAACTACTGCCTCATATCATATCCATTATTTCCGATCGACAAAGGAGGCTGTTTGATTTATATGAATCCTATTCAAAGCCGTTTACAGGCTCACACACCTTTGATTTTAGATGGTGCACTTGCAACGGAGCTTGAACGAAAGGGCTGTGATTTAAACGACAGTTTATGGTCAGCCAAAATCCTCATTGAACAGCCAGAATTGATTCAGCAAGTACACTTGGACTACTTCCAAGCAGGTGCTGACTGTGCAACAACAGCCAGCTACCAAACGACAATTGATGGCTTTGCTGAAAAAGGCTATACAAAAGAAGAAGCCATCGAATTAATGAAACGATCTGTCACGTTAGCAAAAGAAGCATGCGAGCAGTTTTGGCAGGATGAGACACATCGTAAAGAGCGGACAAAACCATTTGTCGCTGGATCTGTGGGGCCCTTCGGCGCTTATTTGTCTGACGGTTCAGAATATAAGGGAAATTACGGACTCACAGAACAGGCGCTCATTGATTTTCACAGACCAAGAATTCAAGCATTGGTAGAGGCTGGTGCAGATATTCTCGCTTGTGAAACCATCCCTTGTCTCATTGAAGCAATCGCTATCGCTAAACTGCTGCAGGATGAGTTCAGTGGTGTATATGCCTGGATTACATTTAGTGCAAAGGATGGTCAGCACATTAGTGAAGGAGATTTACTTAGAGACTGTGTACAAGCACTTGAGCCATATGAGCAGATCGCTGCTGTTGGCGTAAACTGTACACCGCCGCAATATATGTCTTCTCTTATTCAGGAGATGAAAAAAGGGACAAGCAAACCGATTGTCGTGTATCCGAACTCAGGGGAATTATATGATCCTGAAGAAAAGGTTTGGAGCGGCGATACGTCTCACCATACATTTGGTGAATGTGCGCAGCAATGGTATAAAGACGGTGCACAAATCATCGGCGGCTGCTGCCGGACGACACCAGAGGATATTACCGATATCTTAAAACAGGCAACATCGTAGCATCATGACTCAACACACATACTTTTAAGCAAAAGGGCGGGAAGACATGGAACAAGCAAAAGATCAGTCACAACAATATCAACGAAAAATGACAAGCCGTCACCTGTTCATGCTTTCTTTAGGTGGCGTGATTGGCACAGGACTCTTTTTAAGCTCAGGATATACGATCAATCAGGCCGGACCTGCGGGAACGATTTTGGCTTATCTGGTTGGGGCATTAATTGTGTACCTCGTGATGCTCTGTTTAGGTGAACTGTCTGTCGCAATGCCGGTTACAGGCGCTTTTCACACATATGCAACAAAATACATTGGGCCCGGCACTGGCTATACAGTGGCTTGGCTCTACTGGCTGACATGGACCGTGGCACTTGGTTCAGAATTTACAGCGGCAGGTCTTTTAATGCAGCGCTGGTTCCCGGACACATCAGTTTGGATGTGGAGCGGTGTTTTTGCCATTCTCATCTTTTTACTCAATGCTTTTACAGTTAAGTTTTTTGCAGAATCGGAATTTTGGTTTTCTAGTATTAAAGTCATGGCTATTATTCTCTTTATTATCCTTGGCGGAGCCGCGATGTTTGGATTGATTCCACTAAAAGGCGGTGAGGCCGCTCCGTTCTTCTCTAACTTCACTGGAGATGGGGGTCTCTTCCCAAACGGCTTTTTACCGATTTTAATGACCATGCTGGCTGTTAATTTTGCTTTTTCGGGTACTGAGCTAATTGGGATTGCTGCGGGCGAAAGCGTCAATCCAGATGAGACCATTCCCCGGGCGATTCGCACGACTGTGCTACGTCTTGTCCTGTTTTTCGTCGGAACGATCGTGGTCTTAGCCGGCTTAATTCCTGTAGAAGAAGCCGGGGTGATCAAAAGTCCTTTCGTTGTGGTATTTGACCGCATCGGTATTCCTTATGCGGCAGATTTCATGAATTTTGTCATTCTGACGGCGATCTTATCTGCTGCAAACTCAGGGCTATACGCCTCATCTCGCATGCTATGGTCCCTTTCTGAAGAACGAACATTACCTAAAAAGCTGGCAAAATTGACGTCAAAGGGAATTCCTTTGAATGCACTCATTTTGAGTATGATTGGGGGCATTCTCTCTTTGCTATCGAGTGTCATCGCACCTGAAACGGTGTATCTGGTTCTTGTGTCAATCTCTGGACTCGCCGTTGTTGTTGTATGGATGGGAATTGCAGCTTCACAGTTCATGTTTCGCAAAAAATTCTTACAGGATGGCGGACAGCTTCATGATTTATCTTTCCGAACCCCGCTCTATCCGGTGGTTCCGATTGCTGCCTTCCTCCTATGCCTTGCATCTGTGATCGGCATTGCTTTCGATCCAAATCAGCGTATTGCTCTTATCTGCGGTATCCCTTTTATCGCACTCTGCTATGCTGCCTATTACGTGACAACATGGATTCAGAAAAAACGAGAAAAACCTGGTGTATAGCACCAGGTTTTTTGTTTGTCCCAAAAAAGGATATCACTAGCAAAACAAAGACATTTTGGTATATGATAGGAATCTATGATTTTCAGGACGAATCAAGGGAGCTGTTTTTAATATGGAAATGACCATTACAAGAGCATTAAGTGAACTGAAAATGTTAGATAAAAGAATCAACCGAACGATTGATGAAGCTGTACTCGGTGGCTTGGTCATCGGGAAACATATACAGAACGGATTTCAAAATCAAGAAGAAGTAGAAAAAAAGGCAAAAGCAGATGACCAATCGATTCAAGCATTAATCAAACGCCGAAATGCCATTAAATCAGCCATCGTTGTGTCGAATGCTACGACAACGATTGAGGTGGCGGGTGTTAGCATGACCGTAGCAGAAGCCATTGAACGCAAGACATCCATAGATTACGATATTCGTTATTTACGAAAATTAAAAAAGGTCTATACAGAGCTGGTTGACCGGTCAGAACAAATCAATGAAGATGTGAAAAAGAGACTGGATCAACATTTAGAAACACTATTTGGGAAAGACGGAAAAACACAAGCCGCTGCCAACCAAGAGATCGTCAAGTCATTCCTAGCTGAAAATGAGGCGGCGATCATTGACCCTCTTCGTCTTCGAGTGAAGATTGAACAGCTTTCGAAAGAGATTGAAGACTTCCAAATGGAAGTGGATTTCTCCTTATCAGAAAGCAATACCTTGACAAAAATACAGATCGACTAGTCGATTTTGTTAGTGAGCCGAAAATCGATAGGACTAAACACCTCCGAGGGAAAGGTCATTCCCTCCTCATCTGATGATCATCTTAGGATGATCCATGATAAAAGCTCAAAGCTGAACGTTCAAAGCTGAAAGCTCAAGTATTCAAAGTTCTTATCCATCAAAGCTCAAGATGTAAAGCTCAATGCTCGATCGAATCTGGGAGAAACGGCTCATGAGTGTTTGTTTAGCGACTCTTTCGGTTGCCGCCCAGCAGGTTTGCTAACAAAAAGAAAAGGATGTCACTAGCTGACATCCTTTTTTCTATGAAAACGACAGGGCTTGCGCCAAGTCGCCTCTTCTAGCAGATTAGTAACGTGATGTATATGCCAAATGGTACACACTTGTCACATTTGAAGATAGCGTGATGTCGTTTGAAGTGAAAGTCACTGGAACGATATCGTAGTAATGTGTAGACCAGCCTGCATTATTGTATGTACGGTAGCCTGCACCTGCAGGAACTTGAATCGTTAGTGAAAATTGTCCATTCTCGTCTGTTGTACCTGTCGCTGTTTGAGCATATGATTTGATTGCTGCTTCAAAATAAAGCTGAATTGGCTGATTCGCCATGAGTTGACCACTTGTGTCCTTTAATGTTCCTTTAAAAGTAGCTGGATAATATGAACCTACACGATATTTACTGCCAGAACCGTAATTGACCATACCACCGTCTGCTGCTGTGACGCCTGTTACTTGTACGGATGCTGGTACTGCTCCTGTTTCCTCTGCATGTGCAAAGCTTGGGAAAACGAGAAGCAATGATAGAAAGAAAGCAAACATGATTTTTTTCATCGATAAATCCTCCTTTTTTTTCCTACTATATTACTATCGACAGTTATTGTCATTTTTCCAGTAAAAAACAAAAAACTTCCCTTTTTATTCAAAAGGGAAGCTACAAGACTATTTTTTCACAACAACTTTCACTGCTTTACTTTCTCTTTTTCTCACATCTGAAGCCGTCACATACAAGACGGTTTTGACTTTTTGCGGCTTGATTTTAGCCGTAAATGCGCCTTTGCTATTGGTTTTGACCGTTTGAATGACTTTCTTTGATTTGTTCTTCACCTTGATCGTCAAGCCTGCACCCGCAGTTCCTTTGACCGTTTTACTTTTCACTGTTACTCGATTCACCTTTGGCTTAGCTGGCGCTTTGCCCTTTTTCACGACCGTTTTGAGCGAAGTCGCAGCCTTTCCTTTTGACATCTTGATGTGAAGCACTTTATTTTTGTTTTGATGCTTGATCTTCACACTAAAGGTTCCTTTTTTGCTTGCCGTGCCTTTTCCAAGCAGGGTTTTGCCTCTATACACAGAAATGGCAGCGCCGGCTTTCGCCTTTCCTGTCACCTTTTGATGCTGATCTTCTACTTTGTTAACTGATGCGTTTAATTCAACAGCGCTTAACGCGGCAAAAGCATTGAGTCTGCCATGTCCTGTCATCCAATCGATACCCGGAATTTTCGGATCAACAACAGGCTCGTCATATTCATCATAGAAAATGTCATCTGTTCCATCAACAGCTTTAAATGAAATATCATCCGCTGTATTTTGTAAAATATTTCTCACTTGATTTGGTTTCAGGGTTGGATTTTTAGAAAGCAGTAATCCTGCTGCTGCTGCAACATACGGTGTAGCCATTGATGTCCCGCTCAGGTATGAAACATTCCCATCAGGCATTAAGCTTGGGATATCAGACCCTGGTGCAGACATGCTTAATCCTTTCCCATAGCTTGAGAATTCAGCGGCAATATCCATGCGATTGCTTGCACCAACTGCCATGGCGTACTTGGAAGTCGCAGGATAACCCATTTCTGGAATGCCATCGTTTCCGCTCGCCACTACCACTAATACATTTTTTTGTGCAGCATAGTTCATCGCATATTCAATGACCTTGCTGTAGTAGCCGCCAAGGCTCATGTTAATGACCTTTGCACCTTTGTCCACTGCATGTTTAATGCCAAGAGCAATATGCTCTGTATCTCCATATCCATACGCATCCAGCACTTTGACTGGGATGATTCCTGTATGTTGATTCAGCCCTGCCATGGAGTAATGATTATCGGCTTTTGCTGCAATGATACCTGCCACATGGGTACCGTGGCCATTGTCATCAATTGCATCTTTATTACGGCCAATCAGATTGGCACCTAAGTCTGTACGAACCGTTCCGCTTAAATCGGACAAACGGCTGTCGACACCTGTATCCACAACAGCAATTAACGTTTGCTTCATTTTGCTTGTGCCGATCAATGTATTCATTTGTTCAAACTTCACATCAGCGCCTTTTTTCCCACTGTTTTGGGCACTGTTTTTCAGCGGCCACTGGTAACCATACTGCGCGTCATTGCTGAGCGCACGATACGTTTGTACAGGCTCTGCAAATTCAACATTCGGCATACTAGAAAGCTTTCTCGCCGTGCTTTTGATCACAGCTTTGCCTGCTTTAAGCGTTTTGCCAGCTGATTCTTTCCCTGCCGGTACATCATAAACATACATTCCTTTAAATAAAGGATTTACTGACTGAGATGTCACACGGTTTTCTTGAATTCCGTAGCTTTTCATTTTCTTTTTTGCGGATTGGAGCGTTTGTCCATCCTTTAATTTAAAGATGATTTTGTTTGTGTTGACCTTTTCTTCTGGAACAAGCTTTTGTTTCTCTAATACATAACCGATCGATTTTCCTTCAAGCTGATCGATTCCTACTTTTTGCCCCACTGCTTCTAATTCCTTTTTTAAATAGGCTGGACTTGCCTCTTTGAGCATATCAAAAAGGGAACGGATCGCCTGTTGCTCTTTCTCTGTGACGATATGACCGCTGAATGCACCATTTTTCTCTACGTCATTCAGCAATGATTTTAATGTCAGCAAATGATTGTACACCGTTTGCTGCTTTTTTTGATTGTTGATGAGTTTAGATTTGAGAAACGGCTTTGTTTTTTGTAGCAGACGTGTAAGCTTCTGACCATCGGCTGTTTCATTGAATCGTTTGTCTTCGATCGTACGAATGGATTGAAGAATTTCACGTCCATGCTTTTTCTCAATAATGATGATCGTTGGCTCTTCTTCTTCAGGGAAAATCGGTTCAGATGGCGGAAGATTCGCACCTTTATACCCGATTGTATATGCTGCATCCTCTTCCTCATCACGGCTGTCTTCCTCTGAACCTAAATACAGCACTTTGACATAGTAAGGACCTGACCATGCATGCGGGAAGTTGATTTCTGTCTCTCCACTTGCTGTGTCCACACGATATCTCGAATAAGTGTCATCCTTTATCGCTCTATCCTTACTTGGGTAGACCGATACAGATAACACTTGTTTGCTTTTGACAGAAATTTGCATATGTGTATGTTTTGCCACATCATCTGCAGATGGCGTAATTTGGTACCATGACTCTTCTTTTTCATTCTGTAATGTACCTGAGATGACTTCACCATCTTTCAACCCAATGGCTTCATTGACACTTGTGCCTTTACTAACTGCTGATGCTTCGTACCCAGGTAATACAGCCATACATAGAATGATGGCCATGAGTACAACCACACAGGATTTGACCTGCTTTTTAAACATGAAAAGACCCCCTTATCTTTTACAATACCTTGGAAGAATATCACAGAATCCCTTTTAGTAGAATCTGTTTTTGACATAATTAAACTCGTTTTAAGCTAGGATTTGAGATATTCAGATGGCTAGTCTGATCGCTTCATAAACTTTTTGCCATTTCAAACGGAAAATGATGCTATTTAACCATGTCGAAAAGTACATTACAATCAAATTGTAAGCGCTTAACAAACAAGAGAGAAGGGATCAGCTTGTTCCAAAAAGATCATGTTTTTACACAAGTAAACGGTCGATCAAAGAATGAGATTTTACAATACATTTCCGAGAAAGCTGAAGACCTTCACATTACAAACGATCAGTCAGGGTTATTAACAGATTTGTTGAAACGCGAAGACGAAGTCTCAACAGGACTTCAGCAAGGTTTTGCGATTCCTCATACAAAAAGCTCTGCTGTTCAAACGGCTTCACTTCTCTTTTTAGAACTTGAACAACCCATTGAATGGGGAAGCTTCGACGATTTGCCAACAAGCTATTTATTTACACTGCTCGTTCCACTTGAAGAGGCCAATGTCACACACCTCAAATTACTGTCTGGCATTGCCACAAGTTTAATGGAGCCTGCTTTCATCGAAAAGATTCAACCCGGTCAAACAGCAGACTATTATTACGAAGTCATTGAACAACAATTGAAAGAGGGGATTACACAATGAAAATTGTCGGTGTCACTTCATGCCCAGCAGGGTTAGCTCATACACCAATGGCAGCAAAAGCATTAGAGAATGCGGGTAAACAGCTTGGACACGAGATTAAAATCGAACAACAAGGAATTATGGGACAGGTGAATGGCATTACAGCAGAGGAAGCTAAGCAGGCAGACCTTTGCATTATCGCCTCCAATCAGCACATTAACGACGCTGAACGCTTCTCAGGTATTCCTACTGTTCGTGTCGAAATCGGACGCGCCCTAAAAAATGCCGAGCAAATCATCACAAAAGCCGTTGCGCTGGTTGAAAAGAAAAAATCTGAATCCCAATAAACAAGAGCAATGCCATATAGAAAGGAGCAAAGCAGAATGAAAGCAAAATTAAAAGTCATTGAAGGCCACCTCATGACCGGTATTTCTTATATTCTTCCGGTGATCATCGGAGCTTCACTTATCGTTGGTTTAGCCAAACTAGTCGGGTTAGGTTTTGGTGTGTCAGATTTAAACGCCTATAAAGATGCAGGCGGCATTTTACATGGTGCCTATTTGATGGAACAGGTTGGCTGGACAGGCATTGGCTTAATGAACGTACTGCTCGCTGGCTTTATTGCCTATTCGATTGCGGATAAATCTGGTCTTGCGGCCGGCTTTATCGGCGGAGCTCTTGCCAGCTCAACAAATGCTGGTTTTATCGGCGCCGTCATTGCAGGTTTCTTTGCCGGATATGTCGCTCTCTTTGTGAAAAGAAAAATTCAAATTCAAGGCTCTGCAGCTGGACTCGTCCCTCTGCTCATCTTACCGCTCATTACTGTTGGCTTAACCGGACTTCTCATGTCCGTTCTGCTAGGCGGTCCATTAGGAGCCTTGAACACCGCATTAATTGAATGGATCAAAGGCATGGTCGCAGATGGAACGAGCACACTCGCACTTGCTCTCATTCTAGGTGCAATGATCGGCTTTGACCTTGGCGGCCCAGTGAATAAATCAGCTTGGATGGCTGGTAACGCACTCTTCCTATCAGGTGTCTATCTTCCTGCCATTCTCGTCAATATCGCGATTGTCATTCCGCCGCTAGGATACGGGCTTGCGACATTGATTCGAAAACGCAACTTCTCTCCTACCTTCAGAGAAGCTGGACGAGGCGGCCTTGTGATGGGGATTATCGGGATTACAGAAGGAGCCATTCCCTTTACACTCGTCAATCCTTTGAAATTGATTCCGCTGAATGTCGTCGCTTGTGCTGCAGGAAGCGGGGTTGCTGCCTTATTAGGTGTCCATGACATCATGCCGCCAATTGGTGGACTATACGGATTCTTCTCAGTAGGAAACTGGTGGGCGTATTTAATCGGCGCACTAACTGGCGCACTTGTTATTGGAATTGGCGCCAACCTACTTGTGAACTTCTCTGAGAAAAAAGAACCCCAAAAGCCAGAACATGATCAGAAGCAGAAAGAAGAAGATGATTTTGACCTTGTGCTAGAAGGATAATTTGAACAAAGAAAGGTGTCGTTACACAATGACTGTCAATGTACATGTGATTCCACATACTCACTGGGACCGGGAATGGTATTTTACCACCTCCCGCTCCCGTATCTACTTAATGAAAAGCGTAATGGACATATTGGACACCCTCGAAACAGATGAACGGTTCCATTACTTCATGCTCGATGCACAAGCATCCTTGCTAGATGATTACTTGAAATGGCGCCCAGAGGATGAAAATCGAATCAAACAGCTCGTCACAGCAAAACGCCTCATCATCGGTCCGTGGTATACACAAACGGATCAGCTCGTTATTTCTGGGGAATCGATTGTACGGAACCTGCAATATGGGATTGAGCGCTGTCAGCAGTTTGGGCATGTCATGAAGGTCGGTTATGTCCCTGATTCCTTCGGTCAATCTGCACAAATGCCTCAAATTTATCAAGGCTTTGGAATTGTCGATACAGCCTTTTGGCGCGGCGTTTCTGATCATATGACGAATCACACAGAATTTAATTGGCGCGGGGCGGATGGCAGTGAAGTGTTTGCAGTGAATCTGCCATTTGGCTACTACTACGGAGGAAATATTCCTGAGAAGGATGAAGACCTGCAAGCCTTTCTTTCTGAAAAAATCGGGGCGCTGCAAGCAAAAGCTACGACCAAGAATGTCTATTTCCCAAATGGCTTTGACCAAGCGCCTATTCGTAAAAACCTGCCTGACTTATTAGAAAAAGCCAATGAAATAGACGAGCACCACTATCAAATCAGCAGTTTAGAAGACTACATTGCAGCAGTGAAAAAAGAGCGGACTTCTTTTGAGACATTAGAAGGAGAGCTCATTCATGCCAAGCATATGCGAATTCATAAGTCTATTTTTTCAACAAGAGCAGATTTGAAAATCTTAAACAACCAAATTGAAAACTATCTTGTCAATGTGATGGAGCCGATCCTTACAATCAGCTATTCACTCGGACATGACTATCCGCATGACACGGTGCGTGATATTTGGTACCTCATGTTTGAAAATGCAGCGCATGACAGCATTGGCGGCTGTAACAGTGATACGACGAATCAAGACGTTTTCTTCCGCTACAAGCAGGCAAAAGAAATCGCCGAGAATCTGGTGGACTTACACATGCGTCTCATCGCCATCCGGCTGCAAACTGAGCAAGAAATCACGTTCACTTTATTTAACACACTGCCTTCAAAGCGCTCTGAAGTCATTGAAGTCGAAACCTTTATCACAGAACGTCCATTTACACTAAAAGACGCTGATGGACGAACTCTTCACTACACAGTCAAAAACAAAACCGATGTGACAGATTATGTCTTAGCACAGCAGATTTCACTTAACCCAAGCAAAGAAGTGTACATGCCAAAGCAAGTATGGAAAGCTGTTTTACTCATTGAAGCAGTCGACTTGCCATCCGTTGGTTATACACAAGTCAGCATGGTTTTCGATGAATCTAGTGAATCCATTTTGGAAAAAACAGAAGGTCGTGTCATTGAAAATACGTTTTACCGCATTGCAGCAAATGACAATGGGTCATTAGAAATTACGGATAAACAGACTGGACGAACGTTCTCTGAGCAAATGATCTTTGAAGACAACGGAGATGATGGGGATTCTTATAACTATTCACCACCGCGTGAGGATCTTTATGTATCATCTAAAGATATCTCATCAGCAGACATTACCGTATCTAAAAGCAGTTTACAGGAAGAGCTCACCATCAAGCTTCAATTGACTGTCCCATATGATTTAGAGGAACGTTCGGAGCAAAAGGGGACGATTTCCCTCCCGATCACAGCGAAGGTGGCTTTAAATAAAGAGGAAGCGGTCATCCGTTTTCATGTGAATGTGGACAACCATGCGCTAGACCACCGTCTACGGGTACTCTTTGATACAGGTATTGCGTCAAACGTATCACTCAGCGATCAACAGTTTGGCACCATCGAACGTCCAACGGAGCTGACGCAAGAGCTTGAATGGTGGAACAATGAACATTGGGAAGAAAAACCGATTACCATTGAACCCATGCAATCATTTGTTGCACTTCGCGATGAAGTATATGGTGTCTCTCTTTTGACGGACTGCGTCAGAGAATACCAAATCACAGGCGAAGACTACACAACCATTGCTTACACACTCTTCCGCTGTTTCGGAAAAATGGGGAAGGAAAACCTTCTTTACCGTCCCGGCCGGGCTTCTGGAGAAAAAATCGTGGAAACACCTGACGCCCAGCTTCAAGGATCGCTATCTTTCTCCTTTGGCATGCACTATAGCCAAGAAGCGGTGAGTGAAGGACACTTGGCTCAGCTTGCTAAACGTTACACCACCCCGGTTCAGTGCTACGAGCGGGCAGACTTTTTAAACGGTCGTTTAATTTTCTCTTTCCGAGATGAAAAAGAAGACTTACAATCTACTTATAGCCTGCTTGACATTGAGACAGACGGGGTCGTTCTAAGCGCTTTGAAAAAGGAAGAGCATGGAACAGGCATTGTCATTCGTCTCTTCAATCCATATTTAACACGTAAAACAGCCGCTTCAATCAATAGTTCATCTCTACAACATGGAGAAACAGCGAATTTAGGCGAAACACCTGAAGGACATATACTGAAAGCACAACATGGATCATTACACATTGAACCGCTCACACCTTGTCAGGTACAAACCTACATTGTAAAGAAAAAATGAACATGTAGGGGCGGGATCCATTTGGATTCCGCCTCTCTTTAATGGAGGGCATTGATCATGCGAATTGGAGGCATCGAAGCAGGCGGTACAAAATTTGTCTGCGGCTACGGAACAACAGACGGAACGATTAAACATATGACTTCCTTTGCAACAGGGAACCCAGAAGAAACATGCCGGCAAGTGATCGAATACTTTACAGAGCATCCAGTTGATGCGATTGGCATAGGCGCATTCGGACCTGTCGATGTAAAAGAACACAGCCCCAGCTATGGAACGATTCTCGAAACACCCAAAACAGCTTGGCGCCAATTTCCATTACTCTCAACCTTAAAACAAGCACTCGGTCTCCCTATGAAGCTTGATACGGATGTGAACTGTGCGGCGCTCGGTGAAGCTCGTTTTTCAACGGAAACAGATAGACCAAATTCCTTGATCTATATCACGGTTGGGACGGGAATCGGCGGCGGTGCCTATATTGAAAACCGCCTCATCCACGGACTGCTTCATCCAGAAATGGGACATATCACCGTTCAGCGCCACCCTCATGACACCTATGGGGGCTGCTGCCCGATCCACCATGATTGTTTAGAGGGACTAGCATCTGGACCTGCCATAGAAGGCCGCTATCATACATTGGCACAAATGCTGCCAGAGGAGCACCCTGCCTGGTCACTTCAAGCTTATTATCTTGGGCAAATGACCGCAAATTTATTACTCACCCTTTCACCAGAACGCATTATTTTGGGTGGAGGTGTCATGAAACAGCCGGCCTTGCTGCCGCTCATCCTTGAAGAAACAGACGAGCGACTTCATGGTTACTTACAACTACCAAAGCCATTAAATGAAATCGTCACAAAGCCTTCCTTTGACGGATTATCTGGTTTAATGGGAGCCATCGCCCTTGGAGCTGATGCCTTAAAGGAACAAGGAGCGGCGCAATGATGATGACGGCAGATACTCGAACCTACCAGCTCATTCAGCGGCTATTTGAAACGAAAGGGTTCGTGAAGCTGGAGGAGCTCACTGCCTCTTTTCGCTTATCTGACCGCTCCATCCGCAATTTAATCAAAGAAGCAAATGAGCTGTTAACACAAGCTGGAGCCATGATCAAGACCATCCGCGGGAAAGGGTATACACTCTTAACAAGTGACCAAGACGCTTTCCTGCTTTGGCTTCATCAGCAAAAGCTTCCTGCCCGCTCTCTCGTACCCGTCATGCCAGAAGAGCGCATACGATTTATGATGAGAAAACTATTGCTTCAATCAGACTACTTAAAAATTGATCAATTAGCAGAAGAATTGTTCATCAGCCGTATGACGGTCAGCAGTGATTTAAAAAAAGGACGGGAGCTGTTAGCCCGTTACGGTATGACCCTTGTCTCAAAGCCTGGATTTGGCTTAAAAGTAGACGGAGACGAATTGCAAAAAAGGACGTGCTACGCAGACTTACTGCTTGAAGAAGAACCCGCCCTATCTCATATAACTGAGCGGGAACAGCTTCATTTCCCTGACATTTCACTCGAAACCATTCGATCCATTGTGCTGACAAATCTATATCAAGAATCACTGCTCATTAAAGATATTGCCCTAAAGAATTTAGTGATTCACTTAGCGATTGCCATTCAACAAACGCAAAAAAAACAGCGGATACCCGCCAGTACCACTCACACACAAAGACCGCCAGTGTTAACAAGAATCGCTCAAAAGATCACTCATCAAATAAGCGACACGTTTCATGTCACCTTATCAGAGGATGAAACAGATTACTTGGTGATGCATCTCTTAGCGAATCAAACGTGGAAAGAAATTGATGAGCACCAAACGACAGAAGAAGTACGTCAGGCGGTGACACGATTTCTCCAGCACATTGAAAAAACAAGCGGTCATCGTTTTGTAGATGACGATATCCTGCGTCAAGATTTGATGCTGCATATGAAGCCATTATTAAATCGAATTCAATACGGCGTGTCTTTACAAAATCCGCTTTTGCATGAGATCAAAACATCTTACCCTTATCCGTTTGATTTGGCCGTCAGCGGGCTCAATGCCTTACAGCTGGTGCGGACGCCAAATGAAGATGAAGCGGCATATGTTGCCTTACATATTGCTGCTTCATTTGAAAGAAGTCATCTTGACACCTCGCAGAAAAAGAGGGCCATTATTGTATGCGGATCTGGACTAGGAACGGCACGGCTACTTGAAATTAAATTGAAGGCGGCCTTTCAACATGAGCTTGAGATTGTTGAGCTTTATTCTTATCAGGATTACGCTTTTAGCACCACTTTGCCATGTGATGTGATTATTACAACCGTACCTCTCGCACCAAAGGGGAAACCAATCATTCAAGTGAATGCTTTTTTTGAACATCATGATGTCCAGCGTGTGAGTGAGGTCATTCACCTGTTAAACGGACACGGTGCCCCTTCGCAGGAGCTGATGGCTTTTTTCCAAGAACGATTGACCTTGTTGGATGTGGACCTTTCAAGCAAGGAAGAGGTATTAGATACGCTTTGCAGCCGGCTGGAGGCGCATCAGCTTGTTTCATCTTCTTTTCGTTCCTCCGTGCTGGAGCGGGAGCAAATGTCATCTACTTATCTTGGCAAGGGGATTGCAATGCCTCACCCGCTCATCACAAATGAAGGCACCTCCTGCGTGGCAATTGCACGATTGAAACAGCCAATTGATTGGCAGGGCGATCAAGTATCTCTGATTTTCTTGTTAGCCATTCAGAAAGATGACGCTGCCTGCATGAATCAATTTTTTGAACAAGCTGTCGATTTGTTAGACAGTCCTGACCGCCTTCACTCCTTGACACATGCAAGGACATTTGATGAGCTAATGCATGTCCTGTTTCAATAGCACATAAGGCCGCCCAAGTGAAATCGGGCGGCCTTTTATTCATCTATTCCTCACATACGAATCAATCGTATATGACATTTTTTCCTTCTTCCCTTAACTTTTTCAACGACGTCAGCATATGGTTGATTTCTTCATCGGAATGTCTTTCCCAAGCACCTAATTCTGCGACAATTTTCAAAGGGGATTTCGATCGATAAGAACGGGTCGGGTTACCGGGAAATTTTTTGTCAGTCAAATTCGGATCGTCTTCAAACTCGCCTGTCGGTTCTACAACATAAATTCTCTCTTTTGCATCAGACCGGGCTAATTCAGCTCCCCATTTGGCTGCATTTAATGTTCCGGTGAAATAGATGTGGTTCGATTGTTTATCCTGATAATTGGATAAATGCAACGGTTCAAGCAGGTCCCCAATCTTCAATTCCGCTTTCGTCCCATGAAAAAACGGCCCAGGATCTAAAACATCTTTCTTGTCATTCATACAGCCACATCCCTTATCGTTTTTGACTTGCGTATAACAGTATACGGGCTGATGCGGGCGGAAAACAGTCTATAAATGAGATGAAATTCGGGGTATAATGATAGTAGAGAGTACGATGTGATTTATAAACTCCAGTAAGTTAAAATAACAGCAAGAATACATACAAAGCAGTCTTCTTGAAAGAGATAAAAAGCTGTTAGACGCCATAAAAGCCAAAGAGACGTTTGACGTTTTATGTGGTTGGCGTGTTGGCACATAATCAATTAAATTCTTCAGGAAGGATGTAATGAGAGAATGAAAGATAGAGATAAGATTTGTCATATATATGCTCAAAAAAGTTGGCATATGGATTCTTATATTATTGGTAATCGTGAGGGTTTAATTGAATTAAAGAGTGCTATTGACCAAGCATTGAAAAGTAATGTTGGTCAAGCTGAATTGTTTCCATCAGATTTAGAGGATTATACAACTTACGTTGCTTTAGTCAATGATAAAGAAGAGTTGGATTCACTTATTATGCCTTACACTGATGAGGATAATGATGATGAAAACTTGATACATCCAGTTGATATAGTTACAAGTCATGAAGAGAAAAAAACCCCTAAAAATTAGGGGTTTTTTAGTGTGATATTGTTACTTCCCGATGTTCTCTCCATTTTGCTCGATCAATGTTTCATACCAATAAGAGCTCTTTTTCCGAATTCTCTTCAGGTCTTTTAGGTCAAATTCATCACGGTTGACGTAGATAAAACCGTAACGTTTTGAGCAGCCTTGGTGTGTACTGATTAAGTCGATGGCTGACCACGGGCAGTACCCGAATACCTCAACACCGTCAGTGATCGCCCATTTGATTTGTTCAATATGTTTTTCTAAATAATCAATTCGATAATCATCCTGAATCGATCCATCCGCTTCTAACTTGTCAAAAGCGCCTAGCCCGTTTTCCGTAATAATAAGAGGCAGCTGATAGCGGTCGTAAATCTCACGCATCGTTGATCGGAAACCGGTAGGGTCAATCTCCCAGCCAAACGCATTTTTACTTAAGAACGGGTTGTTGCCGCCTTTGTAGACGCCATCTTCACCAGATTTCAAATGCTGATCTCCGCCGCGTGCAAATTCATCGTTGCCATCTCCTTTACTCGCTTCAACCGTTTGAGATGTGTAGTAATTAAAGGCAATGAAGTCTGGTTTTGCACTTTTCAAAATATCCATATCTCCCTCTTCAATCACAGGAAGAATGTCTTTTTCCTTCATGTATGCCCATGCAAGGTTGTTATAACGACCGAATACCGCCATATCAAGATATAGCCAGTTGCGGATCGCATTGTAATTAGCCGCAGCAATGACATCCTCAGGTTTTGGAGATGCCGGGTAAATAAGGGCAATGTTTGGCGCTGGCCCGATTTTCGCCTCAGGCAGCAAACGATGACAAAGCGTCATGGCTTTCGCCTGTGCCACAAGCATATGGTGGTTCTGCTGATATAATTCTTTTTTCGGATTTTCTAAATTTGGATCCAGTGTACCTAATGCTGACCCATGTAAGATCATCATGTTTTGTTCATTAATCGTCAGCCAATATTTTACCTTCTCGCCATACTCCTGGAACAAAACCTCCGCATAACGTTCAAACGCATCGACTGTCGAACGATTTGACCAGCCGCCTTTCACTTGAAGCGCATGAGGTAAATCAAAGTGATACATCGTCACAATTGGTTCAATGTCATAGCGGCGCAATTCATCAATGAGAGAATGGTAGAAGTCAATTCCCTTTTGATTGATCTCCCCATCTCCATTTGGAATGATCCGTGTCCATGCAATGGAGAAACGATAAGCCTTCAAGCCCATTTCTGCAAACATCTTCACGTCCTCTTTATATCGATGATAGTGATCGCTGGCTACCTTAAAACCAGTTGTTCCTTCAGGATAGCTTTCTCTCATATCAATGACTGAAGGCCCCTTGCCATCCTCGTTCCATGCACCTTCTACTTGATAGGCGGAAGTCGATCCGCCCCAGAAAAAGTCTTTTGGAAATGGTGCTAGTGTTGAATATCTCATGATTATGTCCTCCCTTTCTTAAACTAAGTGTAAAAATGATTGTCCTGGTGTCACTTGTTTTTCTTCTGTCTCAATGATATCGCTAAATTCACCGGAATTGGTAATAATCACAGGTGTTGTGACAGAAAGACCTGCTGCTTGAATGGCCTCAATATCAAACTCCGCAAGCAGTTCACCTTCTGTAATGGTTTGGCCTTGCTCAACCTTCGGCGTAAAATGACGGCCCCCAAGTTGTACAGTATCCAGTCCAATATGAATGAGTACTTCTGCTCCGCTTTCAGAGGTGAGACCGTATGCATGTCCTGTTGGGAATACCGTTGTCACGACTCCAGTTACTGGTGCAAACAGCTTGCCTTCTGATGGAATAATGGCTGCCCCCTTACCTAAAGCGCCAGATGAGAAGGCTTTATCTTGCACCTCTTCTAGCTTGATGACTTCGCCAGATAAAGGACTTTTCACATGAGCTGCTTTGACACCATGTTCATTTTCAGATGCTGGTGCAGAACTAGCTGCAGGAGCATCTTCTTCATCCACAGGGTCTTTGAATCCAATCAAATAGGTTAAGACGATTGAAAGGACAAATGAAACGGAAATTCCGATTAAGAATCCTGTAAACCCTTGACCATAGAAGATCGGAAGTGTCAGTAAACTCGGAAGACCTGATGCGATCGCAATACTTTGTGAATAACCGATAATGGCACCACCGACACCGGCAGAGATAACCGCTGCAATAAATGGTTTTTTCAAACGAAGTGTGACGCCGTATACAGCAGGCTCTGTAATTCCAAATACAGCAGAAACCGCTGTCGATCCAGCTAATGATTTCAGCTTTTTGTTCTTTGTTTTCAGCATAACACCGATTGAAGCACCGGCTTGTGAAAATACAGCTGGCGCAGTAGCCGGCTTAATATGATCTTTTCCATGAACCGCAATATTATTTAAAATGACTGGCACAAGCCCCCAATGGATACCGAAGATGACAAGAACCTGCCATGCCATCGCAATTAAAGCACCGGCAAGTGTAGGGCTAAAGGAGAATACTTTCAGCAGGACGGCTGCAATTCCGTTCCCTGCATACACACCAAATGGTCCAAATACGATCAGTGTCAGTGGAACGACCGTGACCAGTAAAATCAGTGGTGTAATAAAGTTTTTCACACTTTCATGAATGACTTTGTTAAAGAAACGTTCGATATATCCCATCACAAACACTGCCAAAATAATCGGGATAACCGTTGATGTATAAGACATTAAGACAACCGGAATGCCGAAGAACGACACATCTCCGCCGCCTTTTGTGAGCTCTTGAATAGTCGGGTAGATCAGTGCACCTGCAATCGTCACAGCGACAAATGGATTCGCTTTAAACTTCCTAGCAGAAGTGAATGCGAGCAGCAGCGGCAGGAAGTAGAACAAGCTGTCAGATGCGGCAAATAAAATTTGATACGACGTATCTTCAGGTGATAACCATTTTGCATTGATACAGACGCCTAGAAGTCCTTTTAAAATACCGGCACCCGCCATGACACCTAGAAGCGGTGTGAAAATTCCAGAAACAATGTCGACGAATTTTCCGAAAAGACTTGTACTTTCTTCACTTGATCTTGCAGATGAAGAAGTGGAATCCTCTAATAGATTCGTAAACTCCCCAATCTCTCGATATACCTCTGGTACGGTGTTGCCAATGACCACCTGAAACTGGCCGCCGCTTTCCATGACAGTCACCACACCATTTAATTTTTCAATGGCCGCTTTATCTGCTTTTGATCTGTCATTTAATGTGAAGCGAAGTCTTGTGGCACAGTGAACCAATGAATGAACATTTTTCTCTGTCCCGATATGTTTGATAATGTCTTCTGCTAATTGACGATGACTCATACAAAAACCCCCTTTTTTTCAAAAAAATACGTTTTTAGGCAAAATAAAAACCTAAACGGGCACCAAAAATAGTCGCAACTTGCTATTGCGCTTTTTCAGTGAACGTTTAGGTTTTGCCTGCCGAACAGTCACAATCCTCTAAGACGATCATTGTGAAACCGTATTCTTTTATGTTTATGAGCAAATAGTACCACTCACTTTTTATGATGTCAACGCTTTCTTTTAAATTTCTATCTTTATTTTTCTCGTTTGATGAGTCGATTCAAATGAATCGATAGATAGAGCATCTCCTCTGATGTCAGGTCGCGATGATACGTTTGATACACATATTCCGCGATTTTCTTTGCGCATTCGTACGCCTTCGGATATTTCACTTTAATCAGCTGATATAAATCTTGATCTTCACTGACGAGTAACGTTTCGTTGATGAGACGCTGTACGAAAAAGCGTAAATGTGTGAGAAAACGATAAAAGTTGAGCGAGTCTTCATCAAATTCCATGTTCAGATGATATTTCACAATGGTCAGTATGGCATTCACTTCTTTTGTGATATTGACCGTTGTATTCATGTCTTCATTGAGCTCTGCATTAATGATATGCATGGCAATAAAGCCCGCTTCATCTTCAGGCAGTTCAATATGAAGACGATCTTCAATCATCTCAAGGCATTCCTTCGCCACGAGAAACTCATCTTTGTATAAACGTTTAATCTCCCAAATCAGCGAATTCTCAATCAAGTGGTTTTTCTTTAATCGTTCAATGGCGTAATGAATATGGTCTGCCAGCGATACATGCAGACTTTCGTTTAATCTTCGGTTCAGCTTTGTATGTGCGTATTGGATCATTTCCTCGGTCACCTTGACGACATCATATGGAACCTCTTGAAGCAGCATTTTCATCCGCTCATGTACGGAATGATCTTCTAGGCGGAACACTTTATCAATTAACGCCTCGTCCACCGGGTCGCCGGGACGTCTTTGAAAAGCGATGCCTCTGCCCATGACGACGATTTCTTTTCCTTGTTCATCTATCACACTAATGACATTATTGTTTAGAACCTTTTGAATCTGCATCTCCAAACACCTCCGTCTATAACCAGCCATCTACACTCAAAATATGCTCTCATCTTAACACAACTGTCAAATCACTTGGCGTTTTTATCTGACTTTTGAAATAGATTTAACGATATTTTCACTTCTTTCTTGCTGGTCTGATCCTCCCTCGGCCTGCATACAATACCCCGAGGAGGTGACCTTCGATGAAGGCTTTTTTCTGGTCAGCATCTTTTTTATTCATGTTCATTCTGACTCTCTTTATTCTAGGTATTGTTTTTTGGCTTAGTGGACAAGGCTTAGATCAGCTATGGAGATATGCGCTTATCTGTCTTGTGACAGCCACCGTTCTACACGGCGTTACCACTTGGCTAAAGCAGCATGTCATGCATCACTCATCCAAATAAAAGGCTGCCCGCAGTATTCAGGCAGCCCTTCCGTTATTCCTTAGATGAGGCGGCTTCTTTCTGAGAAGCACGCAGTTCATCATTAATTTTTTTCGCATCTTCTAAAAACTCTGTTTCAAATCCACTTTTGAGTGCCCACATATAAAATAACAACGCCACAACTGCAATGAGCGCCATATCCCAGCCATAATGAATGACGTTATACCCGCCAAATTTATCACTGCCGAGACAAGAAATCGTCATCATCACAAGCAAATACACAACCATCCAAGCACCTGCTTTAAAGTGACGGCCAAAGCCCTTCCACTTCGCTTTTGCTTGATAGTAAAAATAGATTGGCAGACCGATGAGGATAATGAACAACACTTGACCCGTCAGCGGCCATCTCGCCCAGTAGAGTGTCAATGATGCAAAGACAAAACCAAGCGGAGCAATGATGCTGAGTCCTTTAATTCGCAATGGACGATATAAATCTGTGCCCGTCTTTCTCAGCGTCATCACTGTCACAGGTCCTGTCAAATAGGAAATCAGGGTCGCCACAGAGATAATTTCAGCGAGAACCCCCCATCCTCTAAACAAAAACAGAAAGATAAACGATACGCCTAAGTTAAAAAACATCGCTGGACGAGGCACACCGTAAATTGGATGCAGACGGCCAAGTACACTCGGCATGTACTTGTTTTTTTCCATCCCATAAATCATACGAGACGTCGTCGCCGTATAGGTAATTCCTGTTCCAGAAGGAGAAACGAACGCATCTGCATATAAAATAAGGACAAGCCAGTTGATCCCTAGCGCAATGGCAAGGTCAGCAAATGGCGAGTTGAAATTCAAATGCCCCCAGCCATTCACAATCATTGATGGATCGACAGCGCCAATAAAAGCGATTTGCAGCAGCACATAAATGACCGTTGCAATCAAAATCGATCCAACAATGGCGATTGGAATCGAACGCCCTGGATTTTTCGCTTCTCCTGCCATATTAATCGGGCTTTGGAAGCCATTAAAAGCAAACACAATCCCTGATGTTGCGACAGCTGTGAGCACACTCGCCCAGCCGTTCGGCGCAATACTTGTTCCAGAAGTAAAATTCTCACTATGAAAACCTACGAATAAGAGCGCACCAATTGTTAATCCTGGAATGACGATTTTAAAAACCGTAATGAATGTATTCGCCTTTGAAAACAACCCAACTGTCCAATAATTGAGCAGAAAATAAATCACCAGCAGCACACTTGCCACCATGAGCCCCTCGGTCGTCAAAACCCCTTTTGTGACCAAATGGCTTGTCCACTTTGCCCACTCCCAAGGCCATGAGCTCATGTATTGAACGGAGGCCACTGCCTCAACAGGAATCACTGATACAATGGCGATCCAGTTTGCCCAAGCAGCGATAAATCCAATAAAAGAGCCGTGTGAATATTGCGTATATTTGACCATTCCGCCTGCCTCTGGAAACATCGATCCGAGTTCACTATAAGACAATGCGATAAATAAAATAACAACCATCCCGATCAACCATGACAAAATAGCAGCAGGGCCGGCGATTTGAGCAGCCCGCCACGCACCAAAGAGCCATCCTGAACCAATGATTGAGCCAAGACCTACCATCATTAAAGCGAAAGTTCCCATCCTACGATGCAAATGATTCATGTTCATAACACCTTTCGATTAAAATACAGAGCATGTGTCGAGCAAGCGCCTTTCTTTTATAGCAGCTCACCATTCATTCCATTGGCAAATACTTTCTGATCTGAACTTTTATCTTTGTTCATTTTTTTGCCTGTTATATTATCTCTCAATTCTCCATTTTCTGAAATAGTCGAACATGCTTATTTCAAAAGAAAGCGCTTTTTCAACAGTTCAATCTATTAGACTGATTAACTACCTTTACCCTTATTTTGAAAAAAACAAAACAAAAAAGAAAGAGGAAATGACTTCCTCTTCCCTCTGAACACGTATCATTCAAAGAAAAAAGGATAAAAGGGAGACCCTCTTATCCTTGTGAGATTGCTTGTTCTTTTTCAATGACAGCTAGTCTTTCTTGAACTTCTTCTTCAGATAAATTGTGCTGTTTCACATAAAGGTTACGTTCGCTTGTGCGGCATTCATGGCTGCAGCTGCGCATATATTTATGCTCGCTTTCTTCTGTTGCAATCATTTTGCGGTTACACGCAGGGTTCGCACAGTTCACATAACGCTCGCAAGGTTCGCCAGTGAAGAAATCTTTTCCTACCACGACGTGCTCTGTTTGATTGACTGGAACCGTTAGGCGGTTATCAAACACATAACATTGACCGTCCCATAGCTTTCCTTGAACTTCCGGGTCTTTTCCGTATGTGACAATTCCACCGTCAAGCTGGGATACATCTTCAAAGCCTTCACGCTTTAACCATCCTGAGAATTTCTCACAGCGTACACCGCCTGTGCAATACGTCAGAATTTTTTTCCCTTCAAGAATCTCTTTGTTGTCACGGATCCACTCAGGTAATTCACGGAATGTCTCAATGTCAGGGCGCACAGCACCTCTGAAGTGACCGACATCAAACTCATAATCATTACGTGCATCAATCACGACCGTATCAGGTGATTGCATTTGCTCGTAAAATTCAACTGGGCTGAGATGTTTCCCCGTTAATTCTAGCGGATTCACATCATCTTCAAGACTTAAATTCACCAATTCATTTCGGTGGCGGACGTGCATTTTCTTAAACGCATGACCATCTGCTTCGTCAATTTTAATTGGCATGGACGCAAAGCGTGGATCTTCTTTCAATGCTTGCATGTACTTGTCCGTCTGCTCAATGGTACCAGAAACGGTTCCGTTTATGCCTTCAGATGAAACAAGAATACGACCTAACAAACCAAGTTCCTTACAGAATGCTAGATGCTCTGCTGTAAACGTTTCTGGATCCTCAATGGGGACATATTGATAGTAAAGTAATACACGATATTGTTTTTCCATATATATAAACACCTCTTAAATTTAATCAAAACATACCATTTTATATCATACAGGAAATACATACCTTAAGGCAATGTCAGCAGTTCAATTCCATAAAACGGAAGAGTCTATGGTCTCATATTGTCCGTTTATTTGACAGAACTTTCTGTAAAATGAGATGATTTAAGTACTATATGATTTCGTAAAGGAGCATAAGTCAATGATCCAGCCAGAAGAGATCGTCAGAAGCGGTCCTAACCAGTTTATTTCTCAAAAGGGGATTTATCATGAAATCGAGTCATTTGTTACTCCCTTTCAGTCACCAGCTATAGTGACAGGATATGACTCATATCAAGCCTTTTCACAGTACACAAAGCTTCCATCCGAGTGGCCTGTTGTTCAGCATAAAGGTTACAGTTCACCAAATGCGATCACACGAATTGCGGAAGAACTCAAGAGTTCAGACGTGATCATCGGGATCGGTGGCGGCACGATTTTAGATACAGCGAAGTCTGTTGCCGACGCTCTCCAAATTGAAGTGATCATGGTGCCGACGATTCCTGGGACATGTGCGGCTTCTACACCGCTCAGCGTCATTTATGATGACAAGGGGAATTTCATGAGGGTCGACTATCATAAGCGGTCCAGCTATCTCACGTTAATTGATCATACTTTTTTGCTTTCATCTCCTCTTTCCTATCTCCAAAGCGGAATTGGGGATACGCTGGCAAAATGGTATGAAGCGGAAGCCATTATTCGCAACACAAAAGGCACCTTGCCGCTCATGGTACATGCTGCATTAAAGCAGGCAGTGTACGTTCGTGACATTCTTCTGACTCATAGTGAAGAAGCCGTTAGCAGTTTAAAAACAGGTCAGCTTTCTCAAGCCTTTGCAGATGTAACAGATACGATCATTACGTTAGCCGGAACAGTCGGCGGCTACGGAGGACGTTATGGCAGAATGGCAGGAGCCCATGCCGTTCATAATGGATTAACATTTATTGATGAAACACATCATGTGTTACATGGACAAAAAGTGGCCTATGGCATTCTCGTTCAACTTGCTGCAGAAAACCGTATGACGGAAGTAGAAGAATTACTTGAGCTTTATCAAACACTCGGATTACCTAGAACGATGCGTGAGCTTGGCATCACAGCTCATCTAGAGGAAGCAGCACATACAGTGGCAAACCATGCTGCAAGTAAAGATGAAACCTTTTGTTTGATTGGAGACTATACGAAAGAGCAAATTGTCGACGCCATTCAAATCATTGAGACCTATCAGCCTCAAAAAACGGTCTGAACATACCGGCAAATAAAAAGCACAGGCATCTCGAAGTAATCCATTTCAACTAGACAGAATTAAAAAGACCCTTAGCAGCCTAAGTCCTATATATTTATATGGGCTTAGGTTGTTTAATGTCTTTTGAAATCATGGACGCGCTTTATTAATAGTAAGTATTTTCAAATAATGGTACGGTATTGAAAAGATTCGAATGATTTCAGTTTAATAAGACACAAGACAATTCAACATATTGTGATAGGAGGGAATTTGATTGTTATTTGTGGGTATGGCCATTTTAATTGTGGTGTGTATTTCTGGGTCTATGATCGAGAAAAGAATAAAAAACATGGAGCAACAAAACGACACCATCATAGAACTGTTAAAAGAACAATTGAACAATAAAAAATAAATGATAAGTTTAGAAAAACCCGTAAGCCAACTAAACAGTTAGCTTACGGGTTTTTAGCTTAGTTGTAATTTCATCTTGCATACATCTTATCTTTCTTTGCATATAGTGTGAGGGTTATTGAAACTGTATAAAGCCCAGCTTTATGTGAGAACTGGTTAGTATCATCAGCTCTTGCAGCTGCAGTTTGCGTTTCGTGTACTTTCTCTTTCTACTATAGGGAATCATATTACCTTACCCTTTTCTTATATTAAAAATCGAAGTTATCTGGGTCTGGACCCGTGCGCTCATCTTCATTGAGCTGATCAATGACACTCATTTCATGGGCGGACAACTCGAAATCAAATACGTTTGTGTTTTCGATGATTCGGCTCTTCGTCACAGATTTCGGAATGGTGATAATGCCATGCTGCAAGTCCCATCGAAGAATGACTTGCGCCACTGACTTCTCATGTTTTTTCGCAATATCTTGAAGCACCGGATGGTTAAGAAGTTTCCCGCTGCCTAATGGCGACCATGCTTCTACATGAATGCCTTTTGCCTTGCAGTAGTCACGTAAAGGCTCCTGCGTCAGCTTCGGATGCAGCTCAATTTGATTGACCATTGGTACCACTTCTGCCTCTTCTAATAAATCTTCTAAATGGTGCTGATGGAAGTTACATACGCCAATGGCTTTCACGCGGCCATCCTTATACAGCTTTTCTAGCGCCTTCCACGTTTCTTTATATTTGCCTTCAACCGGCCAATGGATTAAATAAAGATCCAATACATCCAGACCAAGTTTGTTCATACTCGTTTCAAAGGCTTCAAGCGTTGACTCATATCCTTGATCACTATTCCACACTTTTGTCGTAATGAACAGATCATCGCGAGAGATGCCTGATTGCTGAATGGCTTTGCCAACACCTTCTTCATTTTGATAGGCCGCTGCTGTATCTATACTGCGATAGCCCGCTTCTAGTGCGTCTTTGACTGCATTTACAGCCTCATCCCCATCTTTTACTTGCCATACACCAAAGCCAAGCTTCGGCATTTTCACTCCGTTTGCTAATGTGACTGTATCTGTTAATCCACTCATCAAACAAACCTCCGCTTCATTTTTGCTTACCATGCACTATACCCGAATGTGCGAAAGATCATGCATGAAAATAGACCATGCAAGGGCTACTATGATCTAATTTCATTTTCCACATACTAACAACACAAAATTTTTATGTAAATATATTTGTTTTTTAATTAAATAGATTTCTACTTATCCCTATACAAACAGCGAGGTCCAATCATCCTCCTCAGAGAATACTTGAATCCCATGCTGTTTCAGCAAGGCAGACGTCACACCGTCCCCAGCCTTTGTCTTCCCGTTAAACTCTCCCCGATAGATCATCCGGCTTCCGCAAGAAGGGCTGTACTCTTTTAACACGACGGATGTTGCGCCAAGAGTCTGAGCCTGCTTAAGCGTGGCTTGTGCACCATTTACATACATCTCTGTCACATCTGTTCCATGAACATCAACAACAGAAGCCTGCCCCCGTAAGACATCATGACCATCTCCACCAATAATTTCTGCGGGAGGTCTTGGTGTAGAGAAGCCGCCAAGCAGCTCAGGACAAACTGTTACCGCCTTTCCTTCCTGCACAAGCTCCTCGATACGTTGATCTAATCGATGGCTGCCATTATAACGGACCTTTAATCCCGCAAGACAAGCGCTAACAACGATCATGTATGTTCCTCATTTCTATGTATTGAACGTTTTTTGCTGACTTTAAAATAAATCCATAAAGGCAAACAGAGTATCGCGTTGATCAAAAAGGGCAGAGCACAATACAAAACAGCCGCCCACATGGACCCTTCAACTCCTGTCACTCCAAAAAAATAAATAAATAATAGCAAGCTGACAAACAATCCAACGAACGGCATGATAAATACATATTTTTTGAAATTTTCCATCATCTCTTCCACCAACACGGTTCCCTCCCTCAATCATCATCACGAATAACGTCAATATATGTTAATTTTACCATAAAAAAACCGAAAGCATCTAGTTTATAGAAAGCTTTCGGTCCGTTATTTATATCTTTTCCTTCCAAGCCTTTAAGAAGCGCTCAATAACCTGTAGTTCGTCTTCATTAAATTCATGGAGGAATTCTAAATAGGAGGAGACTGCCTGTTCATGAAGCTCATCATGCAGTGCCGCAAGCTGTGTGCCTTCCTCTGTGAGTGAATAATAGACGGATTTCTTGTCACCTTGCCGGTGGCAATAGTCGACCATGCCTTTTTCGATGAGCTTTTTCACAGCCTTTGTAATGGCTGGTTTTGATAGTTTTAGTTGTTGTGAAAGAAATGTATTATTGGATTCATTAGGGTTTGCTTGAATCATAGATAAAATATGAAGCTGTGTAAGTGTCCAATCTTGCTTGAGTGTATCAGTAGTGGTAATCAGTGGATCTGTTGGATCGTTCCGTTTCTTTTCCCTATGCATAATCAAATCTTGAATCGCTTTTAAGACAATCTGCTCGTTTGTTTCCATCTGAACCTCCACTCTTAACTGGTTAATAAAATGGTACTAATAATCAATAAAGGAGTCAAAAGAAATGTGGGGATGAGGAAAAGAATGGGTCATCAGACCTGATAAATAAGAGAACTTTTTTACTAGATTACAAGAGACCGCACAATTTCCTTTTCTTTGCTATTATTTATGATAGGTAACCCTCAATCAAAAAAAGAAGGTGAGAGAATGAAAACAGAGCAGCAAATGGCCATTCGCCAGTTAGAAGAAAAAATAAATTTGTTTTCTTCTGTTGTCAACGGATCATTCCTATCAACAGAAGATTTCGTTCTATCAAACACGCATATATCAACTGACACGTTCAATTTGTTATTACCCATTTCAGCGCACATACAAGATCAACAAAAAGCGGAAGCTGCCATCGAACAAATGCAGCAACAGCAACTAACATTCAGCACATGGATCACTCAAAGCCTGCTCCACCCCGATTGGTCGAATATCATGCAGAAATATGGGCTTCAAGAAGTGGAACGCAATACCATCATGATGCTTGAACATACAAACGACATCGATCAAAGGACCTCTCAATCGCTTACGATCAAGGAAGTGACTGACGATCAAACCTTTCTCTATTATCAACATTTATTTATCGAACTTTTCGAAGGATCACCTGAGGCAATCTCTTTAAACAGCTATTTCCAGCGCTTTTCGATTGAACGATTACACCCGAGTACCCGCATGTTCGTTGGATATGAACACAACAAACCGGTCACAACGGGCTTATTGATTGAAACAGCAGACAGCTACGGTATTTATGATGTCATCACAAAGGCAGAACACCGCGGAAGAGGACTTGGCAGTGACATGTTTCATTACCTTCTGACCCAGACAGATAACAAACAAAAGTGTGTGATGTTACAAGCCTCAAATGACGGCAAACATATCTATCAGCGTGCCGGATTTCAACCAATTGGAGAAATGGTAGTTTTTGAATAGAAGATGACATTTTTCCTGATTTATCAAGGGCAAAGAAAGGCATCCTGTCTCTTCTTTGCTTCCAACATCTCACCACAAAAATGAATGTACATTCATTCAGTCCTTTGGTACATTTAAAAAAAGGAGCTGAAGAACAGATGGTTCGACCAGGCGATCAATTTCAAACAAGCAAAACCTATACGCATGAAGATGTGATTCAATTTGGTGACATGACGGGTGATCTCGGCAAACATCATACCGAGCTAGATGATCAAGGCAGGCTCATGGTACACGGCTTTCTCACAGCAAGTCTAGCCACGAAGCTTGGCGGTCAGTTTCATTTTATCGGTCAAGAGATGACATGTACCTTCATACGCCCTGTTTATACAGGTGACACCATTACCTGTCAGATGGCCGTCACCAAAGTAGAACCCCTTGAAAAATACCATCGTGTCCACCTTTTTTCCCGTTATATCAATCAGCATGGAGAAGAAGTCATTACTGGTAAAAGTGAAGGTGTGGTTTTCAAAAAATAAAAAGCTGCCTATGATGAGGCAGCTAAACGATCTTATTCTCTTCTATTCAGCCTGATGCTGACGATCCATATAAAGCGGCGGTCTCTTTAATGAAATCACTGCACAGCTAAAGGCAATCAGCACAAAAATAGCGCCGAATTTAGCCAAGTCAACGGATGAACCAGTCATTGTAAACATGACGCCGCCCACTGCTGATCCAATGGAAATCCCAATTTGCAAAGCGGATGTATTCAAACTCTGCTGAATATCAGACGTCACAGGGTCTGTTTGAATCAAATAGCTCTGCAAAGCAGGTGTCAGTGCCCAGCTAAGAGCACCCCATAGGACAACCATCACCATAAAGAGCATAAACACTCCCGCTGTATAAGGAAGGATAAACATCACAATGGCAAACGTGATTGTCACCAGCAAAATGGCTTTCCCTGAACCAAGCTTGTCACTAAGCCAGCCGCCAAATCCATTCCCACCAATCGACGCAAGCCCGAAGACCAAATAACAAATACTAATCCAAAACGGAGTCATATGCAGAACTTCCATCAGAAATGGCGTGAAATAAGAATACAGCATATAATGACCAGCAAGCATGAACAAGCTAATCAAATGCGCACTGAAAATTTTTGGATGCCCTAAAGAACGAATTTGTTCTTTAAGCGGTGTGACTTTTTCAACAGGCATTTTCTCCAATAGAAAATAAATGAGCACCATGGATATGGCTGACAGAATACTGATTCCTAAAAACATCACTCTCCAGCCAAAGCTCTCTGTAATAAAAATACCGATCGGTACACCAAGAACAAGTGATGAGCTAATCCCAATAAAAATCAGACCTAATGCTTTCGCTCGATGCGCCGGTTCCACCAGCTTGGCGGTAATCGTCAATGATAACACCACAACAAGCGCTGTACTCATGGCAATCAAGACCCTAGAGATCATGACAAGGGCAAAAGTGGAACTAAAATATGTGAATACATTGCCTAATGTAAAGACCAATAATGCGATTAAATAAAGACGCTTTCGTTCGATTTTGGCTGTGACGGTCAGTAGCACCGGTGCTGAAATAGCATACACAATCGCAAATACCGTGATCAGCTGCCCAGCTGTCGCAAGAGACACATTGAGATCCTCTGCTAAACTTGGCAAAATGCCCCCGACCACAAGCTCAACTAATCCAACCGCAAAAGTAGAAACAGCTAATAAATAAACTCTCCAGTTCATGTCTAACATCCCTTCTCTATATCATGGCTTTCACTTTTGATACAGGGTGCAGACAAACAAAAAAACCCTGATTACAAAAAAGGAAAGCGCGCTTTTGTAATCAGGATTTATCGGATCCTGGTAGAAACCCTCAAACCATATTATTGAGGTTATACAAGTCTATTTTTTTCTTCAAATATATTAGCATAGCCTTCCATAACGTGCAAGCTGCAAAAATAGAAAATGTTTGCCAATGGCTCTTCGACATAAACGACCTCAGAAAGGCATGAAATGAACTTGCGGACCAACTTGCTTTCTCCCCCATTTACAGGTAAACTGATGAAAAATCAACGAACAAGGATCAACGTAGATCTGGAATAGTAGCTTGAATCGATCTTTACCAGAGAGGGAACGGTGCTGAGAAGTTCCTACTGACATCTTCAAGTGAACCTGCCGATTTAGTTCTGTTTCATACAGCGGTTCATACCGTTATCATGATCGAGTGTAAAGCTGTGCTTTAAATTAGGGTGGTACCACCAGGAATGGTCCCTAACTTAAAGCACAGCTTTTTTGTTTTTTTAAAAGGAGGAAAAAGACGATGTCAAAGAAACAATTTGTTGAGAAAATTACAAGCATGGAAGACGACTTTGCCCAGTGGTATACAGATGTTGTCACAAAAGCGCGTCTCGTCGATTATTCAAGCGTTAGAGGCAGTATGATTATTCAGCCATACGGTTTTAAAATTTGGGAGAATATTCGCGACGAACTTGATCGTCAAATCAAAGAAACGGGTCACGAGAATGTCTATATGCCGCTCTTTATCCCAGAAAGCCTTCTCCAGCAAGAAAAGGATCATATCGAAGGCTTTGCTCCTGAAGTGGCGTGGGTGACACATGGCGGTGATTCGGAATTACAAGAAAGACTCTGCGTCAGACCAACCTCTGAAGTGCTGTTCGCCGAGCATTATAAAAACATCATTCACTCCTATCGTGATTTACCAAAGCTATATAACCAATGGGCCAATGTCGTCCGCTGGGAAAAGACAACACGTCCATTCCTTAGAACCCTTGAATTCCTCTGGCAGGAAGGGCACACTTGTCACGAGACTGAGCAAGAAGCGATTGAAGAAACAGAAAAAATGCTCCATGTCTATGCGTCTATTTGTGAAGAGCTTCTAGCGATCCCTGTCATTAAAGGAAGAAAAACAGAGAAAGAAAAATTCGCTGGCGCTCGCTTCACCTATACGGTTGAAAGCTTGATGCATGACGGAAAAGCCCTGCAAACCGCCACTTCTCACTTCTTCGGCAACGGATTTGCCAAGGCGTTTGGCATTGAATTTTTAAATCGAGAAGGAAAATTAGAGCATGTCCAACAAACATCATGGGGCTTCACCACAAGAATCATTGGCGCTATGATCATGGTGCATGGCGATGACAGAGGGCTTGTCCTGCCGCCAAACATTGCGCCAACCCAAGTACGTGTTGTGCCAATTGCTTCCCATAAAGAAGGTGTCCTCGATCATGCCTATGAATTAAAGGATCGACTCGCCCGCATCGCACGCGCTGACATCGATGCAAGTGATAAACAGCCAGGCTGGAAATTCAACGAATGCGAAATGCAGGGCATCCCATTACGCGTAGAAGTAGGACCAAAGGATATGGAAAAAGGCCAAGTGATGCTCGCAAGACGAGACACTGGTGAAAAGCAAGCCGTCACATTAGATGCACTTGAACAAACCATCACGTCCACGCTTGAAGACATTCAGCAGACGATGTACGAAAAAGCAAAAGAACGATTACATGAAAAAACATCAAACGCCCACACAATCGAAGACATCGAGCAGCTTCTTACCGAAGAAAACAGGTTGATCAAAGCCATGTGGTGCGGTGATGAAGACTGCGAAAACGACATCAAAGAGAGAACAGGGGCGACATCACGCTGTATCCCGTTTGAACAAGAATCCGTTTCTGACACATGTGTCTGCTGCGGGAAACCTGCTTCTGATATGGTGTTCTGGGCAAAAGCCTACTAATCATACTTCAAATTGTTGACAAGGGCTAAAATGAACTTTATTTTAGCCCTTTGTCTTCTTTTCAGCGTGACGGAAAGCCTTCGGACTCTTGCGAAGCGAAATTAAAAATCATGAGCGCCAGCATGCAAGGCTGACAAAGACTGCGAGGATTTGTCTACACGCTGAAGCATCTTATACGATGCTTCTTTTTTGTTAAAAAGAGCCAAATATCCATTGACCTCCTTCACACAATCCCCTATAATTCATATTAATATAATCGGTTTTTAAGACTTTAACTGGAGTGGTGATCTATGAAGCGCTGGCTCTCAATTTTTAACGAACGCTGTCCAAAATGTAAAACAGCATTAGATGTCTCGAAGTCCAATGCCTTGCAAGGCAAAGTCGTGAAAACATGCCCCAATCTTCATTATCAAAAAGAGTACCACCCTGCACTTGAAACGTATATCGAGCACGATGACATAAAATAAAAAAGACCAACACATGGAAAAGAGCCCTTGCTCTCAGTTGTTGGTCTTTTTCTTATAATAAATCCACCCAGATTTTGATGGCTGTGGCTGTAATCATCACGGCAAGCGCCCATTGCAAATAAACGGCATTGATTTTCTGGCCAATTTTCGCCCCAATCGGCGCGGCCATCAAACTGGCTACCATTAAGATAAGCGCAGGCAAGAAAATGACTTGACCAGTCAGCACTTTCCCAGCCGATGCGCCGATCGCGGAGAGAAACGTAATCGCCAGAGACGAGGCAATCGTCATCCGCACAGGGATTTTGAGAATCGATAGCATCACCGGCACTAAAATAAAGGCACCGCCTGCACCTAATACACCCGATACACTTCCGATCACAAAGGCAATACCAGCCGCCAGTCCTTTATGAAAGGTCACCTCTCCATCCGCTTCTGCCTGCTGACCTTTTTTCGGAACAAGCATTAAAATGACAGCGACAATGGCAAGCAGGCCATAGACTACATTGATGCCTTTCTCTGGAAGGAAATGTGATAAATAGCTGCCTAATAAACTCCCTGCCAATATACTGCTCCCCATATATAAAATCAATGGTCGATGTAAAAATCCGCTTTTTCGATACGCCAGCACACCGCCGAGTGTCGAAAATAGGACTTGAATGGCACCAATCCCTGAAACCTCGTGTGCCGATAATGCCATCACTCCGACTAGAGGCGGGATATAAAGCAGCATGGGATAGTTGATCACCGATCCTCCTATTCCGACCATTCCTGATAAGAAGGAACCAATAAATCCGATGATAAATAAAGTAATGAAAAATGCAAAATCCACGCTGGTCTCCTCCTTTGCAAAAGGAAAAGGGGCTCCCTCATAGATACCCCTCTCCCCTTTAGGACCTTTTTCTCACCCAGAACTTCAGCACATGTCCTTCATCGGTCTGCGTGATCAATTCATGTCCGCTTGACTTAGCCCATGCAGCCAAATCAGCTTTGGCTCCTTTATCTGTTGCATGTATTTCTAATACTTGACCTTCAGCCAAGTCATTCATTTTTTTCTTCGTCCGAATAATTGGCATTGGGCATGCAAGCCCGGTTACGTCTAAAATGTGATCTGATGTCATCTGATCATCCCTCGCTTCTTTATTTTATTGAACATTATCGAATCGCACAACGGTTTGGACCAATTTCCATGTCTCGCTGCGCTTCCTCGTCTGGATGCAGCTTCCCCATATTGGTAGACCGAATGTCTTGATAAGCGTTTGGCTGTGCAGGTAGATGCTGCGTGACCATTTGTCTAAATACGTCTTCATCTTCAATGTTCAGCCCGTGATTTTCTTCAAACAAAGCGCCTAGCTCCTTCCAAACGCTCCCGTCTTCATTAAGCTCATCCACGATCATAAAATGTGCAGGCAGCACAATCAATTCTGCCGAAAGCGCCGTATATCGTGTATAAAGGGTTTCTCTCAAATCACCTACCCAGTCCTCCGCCATACCGGCTAGATCAGGTCTTCCGATCGAATCAATGAACAAAATATCACCTGAAAGGAGATAACGGCCGTCTACGATAAAAGAGGTTGAACCAATCGTATGGCCCGGTGAATAAAGGGCATGAATATCAATCTCCGTCGCTCCAATCGTCACACGCTGTCCTTCTTCAAGGTGATTGTAATCAAATGTCACCTCTTCGGCGTCTTTTGGCGGTAGCCAATAGATAGCACCAGTCTGTTCAGACAGCTTTTTCCCGCCAGATATATGGTCCGCATGAAGGTGCGTATCAAACACATGCGTCACCGTGACTTGATGTTTTTTAGCAAATTGCGTATAGACCTCCGTCATTCTAGCCGCATCAATAATCGCAGCTTCCCCATTCGACATGATCATATAGGACAAGCACCCCTTGCCCATTCGCACAAATTGGTACAACTCTCCACCGCCAGTTAAATCACCGATCTTCACTGGCTCTAAATACTCACTCCATGCCTTCATGCCGCCTTGCAAATAATGGACCGTTCTGCCTGCCTCTGACAGCATCTCTGCCACCATAATAGAAGAGCCTTCTTTCGCACAAACGACCAGTACATCTAGGTCATCCGGTATGTTCTCCACCATATCCTCTACGCCATCAAGAAGCTCAAAGTAAGGCACATTTAAATATTCAACGGCTTTCCCTTCAATTTTCCAGTCCTGCACATCTGATTCGTTTCGTACATCCAACAAAAAGATCGGCTCTTTGTTGATGATCTTTTTTGTTAACTGTTCTGCTGTCATTGCTTTTACAGTCATTGGTTCATTCAGCTCCTATTTTTCAATCTCTCCTGTCCAGCTGTTCATGCCTGGCACTACATTGATCAATTGATGAAATCCTTTTTCTTTTAACTTTTGTGCGGCTAATTCACTTCTTCTGCCTGAATGACAGATGAGGTAAATGAGCGTCTCTCGGTTCAATTCTTCAGCACGTTGTTCCACCTCACCGAGAGGGATGTGAACAGCTCCTGGAATATGACCCGCTTCGTATTCATCTGGCTCTCGTACATCTAAAATAAACAATGACTGATCTTCTTTTACCTTCTGTTGAAACATGTTCAACGACATTTCCGAAATCGTTGACTGCTCCTCCTCCTGTTTCGCTCCGCCTTTACGAATCAAATGATGAAGCACCTGTCCTTCTACTTTTGTTCCTAAAAATTCATGACCGGCGCTTTTTGACCAAGCTGCTAAATCCGCTGTAGACCCTTTATCGGTTGCTTGCACTTCAAGCACATCTCCTGGCAAGAGCTCATTCATTTGTTTTTTCGTTTTGACAATGGGCATTGGGCATGCCAATCCTTTTGCATCTAGAATTGCTGTTGGTTGCTGCATTGTTTTTCCTCCTTTTATAGGGGTGGGGGTATATTTTAAAGCCTATTTATACCTATAATCGCCAAGCATTCATGCCACCCTTGATATTCGTAATGTGGGTAAATCCCTGTTTTTTTAACAATTTAGCCGCCTGCATACTTCTCATCCCGCTCTGGCAGATCACATACACTTCTTTGTCTTTCTCAAGCTCATGCGCTCGATTCCTTAACTGTGGTAAGGGGATATTTTGAAAGCCTTTTATATGATTTGTTTGAAATTCTAAAGGTGATCGCACGTCTATCAGCTGTTGGTGCCGACTATGCAATTTAGGTTTCAGATGAGCTGCGTCCATTTGTTTCACACCCCGTACGGGAAGAAAACGGCTCACAAGCAAAGCGATCACAATAATGAGCAAAAGCGTTTGAATCATGTATGGACACCCCCCTAGATAAATAAGTTCACATTCCCGATTTCTGCCTCTGCTAAATACGCTGCCACACCGGCATATTGAATGTCTGCTAATAATTCATTCTCCTGCATCCCTAAGAGATCCATCGTCATCGTACATGCCACGAGGTTGATCTCTTGTTCCTTCGCCATATCAATGAGCTGCGGCAGGGTCATGGCATTGTGTTTGTTGATCACATGCTTGATCATCTTCGGTCCCATTCCTGCAAAATTCATCTTTGACAGCCCCATTCGATCAGCGCCGCGCGGCATCATTTTGCCAAACATTTTTTCTAAAAATCCCTTCTTCAGTGGCACCATCTCTTCCTTACGCAACGCATTCAGCCCCCAAAAAGTATGAAAAATAGTCACCTCGTGATCATAAGCTGCTGCGCCATTTGCAATAATATAAGCGGCCATCGCTTTATCATAATCTCCACTAAATAAAACAATTGTCGTTCGTTTCTTTTGTTCTTCCATCATGCTCCTCCTTATATCAATTACCCATAGGGGTATACTAAAAACAAAAAATATATACACATACCGGTAAGGGTATGTTATAACAAGTAAAAAAATTCGTCAACCTCCAAAGGCTGAGGAATTTCTTACCGGCTTTTCACCAAGAGCTCAACCGCTTCTTTGACAAGCCCCTCTGTATCCTTACCCTGCTCAAGACTTTCACGGACACATTGTTCAAGGTTTGTACTCACAATCACACCCATTGCACGATCAATGGCATTGCGTGATGCAGATAGCTGCGTCACCACCTCGCGGCAATCCTTTCCCTGCTCCATCATCGCAAGAACTCCTTTAATCTGCCCTTCAATCCGGCGAAGACGATTCTTCATCTGCTGATTATACTCCACGTTTAACACTCCTTTCTCTTTTCCCTATGATCAGATAGTATACCCTGATAGGTATTTAGTCAAACATGATGAATCAGTATAAAAGAGCTGCTGAGAGCAAATGTCGCAGCAGCCCGTTCTCTTTAAGCACTCGCTTCTTCTCGAGAGCGCTTATTTCCTTTGTAAATAAAATAAAGAGCGATCAGCATAAAGAACAATGCCAATATGCGTTTGAGATCAAGTGAAATCACCAAGCTATGGAACCAGCCAAAATGATCAATGACCATTCCAATGACAAGCTGCCCAGCAATCCCCGCAATATTCGCAGCAATGACACCGATTTTCGGAACAGCGATCACTGTCAGAATTAAATAAGCCGTTCCAAGAAAAGCCGCACTCAACTGCCACTTCGGCGCATGCAAGAGATTCAACAGATGGCCGCTCCCAAAGAATAAAATCAGAATGGTTAAAAACATCGTACCCGTTAAAAAGGTCAAAAAGGTCGTTTCAATCGTACCCGCTCTCCTGCTAAACGTACCGTTTATGGAAGATTGCGCACTTAACGTAATGCCTCCGATTAAAGTAAATAAAATTAACAATAATGCCATATCGACTTTCCTCCTAATGAATAAGAATAAGGGCAATGATCATCGAAATGACCGCAAATACCTTCTCTTTGTTTACTCTCGTTCTCTGACTCCCAAGCCAGCCAAAATGCTCAATCACCATACTCATCAACAGCTGACCAATAATGACAGCGACCATCGTTACCCCCACACCAACGAATGGAACACTCACCACAATAGACGTTAAATACACAACCCCCATCGCTCCGCCAAGTAGCGACCATTTTGGTGCCTTCAACGTATAGGAAAGGTCACCTTTGCCAAAAAAGAGCCACAATAGCCCCATAATAATTGAACCGACAAAAAAGTTATAAAAACTCGTTTCTAACTGTCCGATCGACTTCCCAAGCTCCGCATAGATGGCTCCTTCAAAACTAAGTGCCGCACCCGCTAATAGTGCAAGCACATAAAAAATTAAACGCATCATTAAATCTCCTTTTATTCATATATTTATATATCTAGATAAACAGATATATAGAATAGAAAAAAACAGAAATCACACATCCTTTAGATCTCTGTTTTCATATATTGTCCGATCTGTTGGATAAATTCTTCATTTCGTCTATAGTATGTCCATTGTCCATGCCGTACCGATTCAAGCAGACCAGCCTTTTGCATCAAATGTAAGTAGCTAGAGACCGTTGATTGAGAAATTTGCGCCTTTTCTTGAATATCCCCAACACAAACGCCCCCCTTATAACTAACCTCCTTCGGTAAATGAGCGCCTTGCTTAGGAAAATGCTTCTCAGGTTCCTTAAGCCACTTTAAAATATTCAACCTTGTTTCATTCGATAATGCCTTAAACACATCAATAGGTTCCATGGCAGACATTGTATATCCAGAAATACCGATATGTCAAGTAATGCTGTTTTGGAAGAAATTAAACCAGAAAATTATTCATAAGAGCTTTATATGAAATTTTTGGGAATAAGTGAAATGCTTCTGTTACAATAATAATAAAAATGGCTCCAAAGAAGAGGAGAGTTATCGATGATTGAAAGCTTTCAAGATTTATACGAAACTAAAAGAATAAAAACTGATCACTTACTTATTGGGAATGGTTTTTCAATTGGCATTTGGCAGGACTTTAATTATAAATCACTATATGATAACCAAAAGGAGTCACTCAAAAAACAAGATAGATTATTATTTAGTGAATTAGAAACAACAAACTTTGAGTATGTCTTAGAGAACTTAAAGCGAGCTATAAGTATAAATGAAATATTCAATCATAATAATGAAGAACTTTCGTACAGTTATGAAAATGTTAAACAGGCATTAATAAATGGAGTTGCAAATGTTCACCCCAATAATTTTGATAGACAGTTATATAGTAAAATCGGAGCTAATCATACGTTTAATATATTTAAAAAGAGTATCTTCACAACTAATTATGATCTTATACCTTATTGGTTACATATTAAATTGTCTAAAAAAGAAAGGGCAATCAATGATTTTTTCAGATTGAATGGATTAGATTTCTTAAATTTTGCACCTTCAAAAAATACCAATTCCTTAAACTTATATTATTTACATGGCGGACTACACATTTTTGTTAATAAGGTAGACTTAATTGAAAAAGTTAAAAAAAATAATCAGAAATACCTAATTGATGCAGTCATTGATTCTATGGAAAATAATAATATACCGCTCTATGTTTCAGAGGGCAATTGGGAAGATAAGTTAGAGCAAATTCAGTCAAATAAATATTTAAGGTTTTGTCACGAAGCACTATCAGAAATAGACGGACATCTAACTATTTATGGACATGATTTAAGTGATTCTGCGGACAAACATATAGTAGATGCAATTAACAAATCTAAAGTTGAAGTTATCGCGTATGGTATTTATGAATTAGATAAAAAAGAGTCAATTTCTGAAAGAATTAGAGCGTACTTCCCTAAAAAGAAAATACATTTTTTTAACTCAAACAGTTTTGATAAATCAGTTGAATTTTTAGCCAACCTTTAGTTCGGGTAGATAGTTTTCAAGTGTAACACAATTGAAAAAAGACATAGATGATGCAAATCTTTTGTGATGAATATAAACATACCTTTATAAAGAAATAGAAAGTAGGTGATCTCCCATGCCAAACAACCAAACACCCAACCCACTCATCACGGAAAAATCACCTTATCTCCTTCAGCACGCTCACAACCCAGTTCACTGGTATCCGTGGGGGCAAGAAGCCTTCGACAAAGCGAAACGTGAAAATAAACCGTTGCTTGTCAGCATTGGCTATGCCACTTGCCACTGGTGCCACGTCATGGCACACGAAAGCTTTGAAGATCAACAAGTCGCCGACATCCTAAACGAGCATTTCATTTCAATCAAAGTCGATCGTGAGGAGCGTCCAGACATTGACTCGATGTATATGTCCGTTTGTCAGATGATGACTGGGCAAGGCGGCTGGCCGCTCAACGTGTTTGTCACGCCTGATCAAAAGCCTTTTTATGCGGGGACATACTTTCCAAAAAGAAGTGCTTACGGCCGTCCTGGCTTCATTGAAGCACTGACGCAATTACTGGATGCGTATCACAACGACCGAGATCATATTGAATCATTGGCAGAAAAGGCAACAAATAATTTGCGGATCAAGGCAGCAGGGCAGACAGAAAATACGCTCACTCAGGAGTCGATTCACAAAGCCTATTATCAGCTCATGAGCAGCTTTGATACGCTGTATGGCGGCTTCGGTTCTGCGCCTAAATTTCCTGCGCCTCATATGCTCTCTTTTCTCATGCGTTATTTTGAATGGACAGGGCAAGAAAATGCGCTATATGCTGTCACAAAAACGTTAAACGGTATGGCAAACGGCGGTATTTATGATCATATTGGTTCTGGATTTACTCGATATTCAACAGATGAAAAATGGCTTGTGCCGCATTTTGAAAAGATGCTGTATGATAACGCCTTGCTAATAAATGCCTACACTGAAGCCTATCAAATCACTCAACACCCTGAGTACGAAAAGCTTGTCCAAGACCTCATTCATTTTATCAAACGAGACATGATGAATCGTGACGGCTCTTTTTATTCGGCAATCGATGCCGATTCAGAAGGAAAGGAAGGGCAATATTACGTTTGGACAAAAGAGGAGATCATGACCCATTTAGGCGATGACCTCGGCACTTTATTTTGTGCGGTCTACCACATCACAGAGGAAGGGAACTTTGAAGGACAGAACATCCCTCATACCATTTCCACCTCATTTGATGACATCAAAGCAGCTTTTTCAATCGACGACAAAACCCTTCATTCCAAACTGCAATCCGCTCGACACATCTTACTCACTGTAAGACAGCAGCGGCCTGCACCGCTAATCGATGACAAAGTACTCACCTCGTGGAATGCGCTGATGATTTCCGCACTTGCCAAAGCAGGGAGTGTCTTTCATGAAGAAGAAGCCATCTGCATGGCAAAACAGGCAATGTCTTTTCTCGAAACACAGCTCGTTCAACAGGGACGCCTCATGGTCCGCTATAGGGAAGGGGACGTAAAGCATCTAGGCTTTATCGAAGATTATGCTCACATGCTCACAGCGTATATGTCTTTATACGAAGCGACCTTTGACCTAGATTGGCTGACAAAAGCCAGAGCCGCTGCTGAAAATATGTTTGAACTGTTTTGGGATGAACAAATCGGGGGCTTTTTCTTCTCAGGCTCAGATGCAGAAGCGCTTATTGTTCGTGAAAAAGAAGTATACGACGGGGCCATGCCGTCTGGTAACAGTACTGCACTCCAACAGCTTCTGAAACTAAGCAGAATGATCGGACGTCAAGACTGGATCGAAACACTAGAGAAGATGTTCAGCGCCTTTTACGTCGATGTCTCTTCCTATCCAAGCGGACATACCGCCTTTTTACAAGGACTATTAAGCCAATATGCCGTAAAACGAGAAATCATTATTCTCGGGAAAAAGGGCGATCCGCAAAAAGAACAGCTTCTACAAGCATTGCAAAAACGATTCATGCCATTTGATCTCATTTTAACTGCCGAAACAGGGCAAGAATTAGCAAGGCTCGCACCTTTTGCAAAAGATTACAAAACGATCAACGACAGCACGACGGTCTATATTTGTGAAAACTACAGCTGCCGCCAGCCGATCACCAATCTCGACGAAGCGATGGAACAATTATTCCAAACTTGAGCTGTCATATGATGACTATGAGAAGACAAAATGAGGACAAACAGATAAAAAAAATGTCAATCCGCTAACAATTCGTCTATACGGTTTTATTTTTCCTCTAAAACGGATAGAATGCGCACTAGATGTTCTCATACCGAAGGGAGAGAAAATAATTGAAAAAAGTATCATATACACTCATTGCTTGTCTGTTATCAGTGGGGCTTGCAGCCTGCTCATCAAACGATGCGAAACAGGATAAGCAAAACGATTCAGCCAAAAGCAAGGAAACAACACAGGCTGACCAAAAAGAGCAGCAAAAGCAAATGGAAGAGATGCAAAAGAAATTAGACGCACAAAAAATTGATGATCAAAAGGTCGTTGCGACCGTCAACAAAGATAAAATCACAGGAAGTGAATACAATAGCGCTCTATCGACCATTCAAGGTCAACTTCAGCAGTCAGGACAAGACCCAACATCTAAAGAAGGCGCTAAAGCTGTCAAGAAGCAAACCATTGATGCGCTCGTAGGTCAAGAGCTCATCCTGCAAGATGCTGAGAAGAAGGGCTATAAAGCCTCTGACAAGCAAGTCGATAAGCAGCTAAAAGAAGAAAAGAAACAATTTAAAGACAATGCTCAATTTGAAGAAGCACTCAAAAAGAGCGGACTGACAATGGATCAGCTGAAAAGTGATATTGCCGACAGCATCAAATACAGCCAATATGTCGACAAAGAAATCAAATCAGCCTCTGTGTCTGAAAAAGACGTCAAAGCGTACTATGACCAATACGCCGAACAAATGAAAAAGCAAAAACAAAAAGCACCTGATTTCAAAGACGTCAAATCACAAATCAAGAAGCAGTTAGAATCTCAAGAAAAGCAAAAAGAAGTACAAAAAGAAATTGATCAACTAAAGAAATCTGCAAAAATTGATGTATCAATTTAACCACTATTAAAAATCCGCCATTGTGCGGATTTTTTTCATCACTTCATGAACTGTTTTTCCAAAATAATGACAAAAGCCTCATCATAAACATCTTCTCCATCCGATATGATGGGAGTACAAAAGAAAGCGTTATCAATTCTTTTGTCTCTGAAAAAGTACAAGATCAAAGACAGACCTCGTACTTTTGTTTCAGTCATATCTACAAGAGGAGGATGTTTATGTTCAAATGGTTTAAACCAGCTCCGCATATCGACAGGCTCGATGATGCCAAAACAGACGAAACCTATAAACGGTTGCGGCTGCAAGTCTTTTTGGGAATCTTTATCGGATATGCGGGCTACTATTTGCTGCGCAAAAATTTCGCATTTGCCATCCCTTATTTACAGGAAGAGGGGTTCACAAAAAGTGAATTAGGCTTTGTACTGGCGGCTGTTTCAATCGCTTATGGCTTTAGTAAATTCATTATGGGGATGATCTCAGACCGGTGTAACCCAAGATACTTTTTAGCCGCTGGACTCTTTCTATCAGCTCTTATCAATATTCTATTTGTCTCATTTCCATGGGTGACATCCAGTGTATGGATCATGTTTTTATTCATGTTCTTAAACGGCTGGTTTCAAGGAATGGGGTGGCCGCCATGCGGACGAACGATGGCGCATTGGTTTTCGGTGAGTGAACGTGGTACGAAAATGTCCATTTGGAACGTCGCTCACAATATCGGTGGGGGAATTCTTGCACCGCTTATCACATTAGGAATTGTTTTGTTTGCGACGTGGAAAAGTATCTTTTTCTTCCCTGCCATCATCGCCATTATCGTCTCCTTCGTCATCATTCTTCTCGTACGGGACACCCCGCAATCCGCTGGTCTTCCGCCAATCGAAGAATACCGAAATGACTATCCGGCACAACAATATGAAGATCAAGAAAAAGAATTAACCGTAAAAGAGATTTTGTTTAAATATGTACTCAACAATAAATTCCTTTGGTATATCGCCATTGCCAACGTCTTTGTGTACTTTGTCCGTTACGGGGTCGTAGACTGGGCACCTACCTATTTAACAGAAGCAAAAGGATTCTCACCAGAGCATTCACGCTGGTCTTATTTCCTTTATGAATATGCAGGCATCCCTGGTACATTATTGTGCGGGTGGATTAGTGACCGCTTCTTTAGAAGCCGCCGCGCACCTGCTGGCGTACTCTTTATGATTGGCGTATTAATTGCGGTTCTTGTGTACTGGTTAAACCCTGCTGGCAATCCAATGGTTGATAACATTGCCCTCATCAGCATCGGGTTTTTAATTTACGGACCCGTCATGCTCATTGGACTGCAAGCCATTGATCTCGCTCCGAAAAAAGCCGCTGGCACTGCTGCCGGGTTGACAGGATTCTTTGGATATATTGGTGGCTCTGCTTTTGCTAATGCCATGATGGGCGTCGTCGTCGATCACTATGACTGGACAGGAGGTTTCATTTTACTAGTTGGTTCTTGTATCCTTGCGATTGTGTTCCTCGCCATGACATGGAATACAGGAAAGCGCGTAGAGCAAGCTTAATGAAAATCACATAAAAGATTCATCTCCGCCCAACATGCCCTTTACATCTATTTCTTATGATGGAGGCAGTTACCGTAAAAGGAGGATAAAATATGAAGAAAAGTAGATTACTTGCTTTCGTGTTACTCTCTTTTGCTTTACTGTCTTTTGGTTGGGTGCCGACCACCATATCGGCACATGAACATCTTTTATCTCCAGATCGCATTTTAACCGTTGCACACCGCGGAGCATCAGGGTATGCCCCAGAGCATACCCTAGCTTCCTACAAGCTCGCCACAAAGATGAATGCAGATTACCTCGAACTCGACCTTCAAATGACAAAGGAGGGACACCTCATCGTCATGCACGATGAAACGGTTGACCGGACGACAAACGGAACCGGCTGGGTCAAAGACCTCACACTCGCCGAAATCAAACAGCTTGATGCCGGTACATGGTTTAACGAAACCAACCCCGACAAACAAAATGCCCACTTTATTGGACAGCAAGTCCTCACATTAGATGAGGTATTACGCTACTTCGGTAAACGAGAAAATTATTATATTGAAACCAAAAAACCAGACATCTATCCGCAAATGGAAGAAAAACTATTGGCCGTCTTAAAGAAACATCATCTTCTTGGAAAACATACGAGAAAAGGGCAGGTCATTATCCAATCTTTCAGCCAAGAAAGTCTATTAAAATTGCAGAAACTCGCCCCTCGGCTTCCAAAAGTACAGCTATTAGATAGAGCACAAATGACGTCTATTACAGATGATCAGCTCGACTTCATCAAATCGTATGCAGTGGGGGTCGGACCGAATTTTAGAGCTTTGACACTTGAAAATGTACAGCAGGTCAGAAGCCATGGACTCCTCCTTCATCCATATACGGTAAACAGCGAAGCAGACATGACACGTCTTCTGCAATACGGCGTCACCGGTCTTTTCACAAACTTTCCAGATGTCTTTCAGCGTGTCAAAGCTTCTCTGTAAACGACAAAAGCCTTACGGGTCCACTCCGCAAGGCTTTTGATTATTTCACCGTTTGATCAGAAGAAGCTGTTTCAATCGGTTTTCGTTTACCAATTCCAAATACAAAAAAGCTAAGCGCCACTAAAATCAAGAACCCAATTGCCACAATGAGAGAAATTCGTGTATCCTGATTAATCAGCATAAACACAAGCACCATCAGCAAGAATCCGATTGTCAAATAGTTAGAAAATGGCGCAAGCGGTAGCTTAAATGGATGCTGATCAAGCGCTGCCCCCTTCGCCTTTCTGAAGCCAATGTGACTAATTAAAATCACAAACCAAGGCACCATACCAGGAAGGACACTCGCACTATACACATAAACGAAAATGTTTGGCGGAGAAACGTAATTTAAGACCACCCCAACCGCTAAACCAATCAGCACAGCAAATGTCCCAAAATACGGTACACCATTCTTCGAAATTTTTGTAAAGAAAGCAGGTGCCTGTCCATTCACACCTAATGTATAAAGCATACGTCCCGCACTGAAGATTCCACTATTACAGCCGGACATCGCTGCTGTAATGACAACAAAGTTAATAATACCTGCTGCTGCCGTAATTCCAATTTTCGCAAACGTCGCCACAAATGGACTGCCGAGCGTATTCAGCTGATCCCACGGATACACCGTCACGATGACAAATATCGCACCGATATAGAAAATCAAAATACGCCAGATGATGCTTTTGATGGCATTTGTCAGCGTCTTTTGCGGATTTTGCGCCTCACCTGCAGTAATCCCAATGAGCTCTACCCCTTGATAGGCAGCAATCACTAGGGACAATGCAAACAAGAAACCGCTAAATCCACCTGTAAAGAATCCGCCGTGCGCCCAAAGGTTAGACAAACCAATCGCTGTTCCACCATTGCCAAACCCAAAGAAAATAATGCCTAAACCTGCAATGATCATTAAAATAATCGTCACAATCTTGATCATCGCAAACCAGAATTCAAACTCACCGAATGACTTAACCGAAATCAAGTTGGCCGCACCTAAAATGATCATGGCGATTAATCCGGGAATCCACGCCGGTAACTCCGGGAACCAATATTTCATATAAGCACCTACGGCGATAATCTCAGACATTCCAACAATGACCCACTGGAACCAGTTACTCCAAGCTGTCATATACCCCGCAAGCGGATGAATATATTGATGCCCAAATGTAGCAAACGATCCCGTACTCGGTTCAAGATACAACATTTCTCCCATCGCACGCATAATAAAAAAGATAAAAACACCACACACTGCGTACGCTAGAAGAACCGATGGACCTGTCCACTGAATGGCTTTAGCTGACCCCATAAATAAGCCAACACCAATTGTGCCGCCAAGCGCAATCATTTGAATATGACGAGCACTTAATCCTCTCTTTAATTCCTTTTGAGCCACTTCTATTCCCCCTCATCAACAAACAACATAAAAAATAAAAAATCAGAATTTTCATTCTGATTCAAAATCTTCAATCTTTCGATGTATATTATCATAATAAATCTACCCTTAAAAAACAATTGTTTTTTCGAGGAAAACACCGTTATTATAATATTCAGATATTTAAATTCCTTAAATTTTGTTATTTGCATATAAAAAGTTAGAAACCTTTTATAACTAAATATATTTTTAAAACACGACATTCTTCTACTAAATAAAGACCAAACAACGATAATCAAAAAGACATAATCAAATGACTATGCCCTTCAATCATATTCTCATAATATTTCTAAAACACCGTACGCTTAATAAAGACTCTACTGCTTTCTATCTTTTTTTTCTCTAGTAAGAATCTTTATTGTAAATAAGGAGACTAAGCCGATTAATATCAACACGACCTCCATCGTACCGGAAATATGACTAAACTTCAAAAAGGCAATAAGTAGAATAACAATTCCAACACCTATATAAAAGATTAAATCATTATTTTTTTTTGATTTCGACATATACTAAATCTCCTTTTTTGTATATTTAAATAAATACAGTTAAAGATTTATATATACAAATAACAGTCGCAATCACAATTATTTGTACATTTGGTTTCTTCTCAACATATCTTAACCACAGACTAACAACAACTAAACCTAGATAAAAGAACGGATTGAAGAAGATATTCGTTGAGAAATTTTCTGCTGTCAAATTATTTGCGTTTGATAACACAATAGTGTCTAACACTTGGTTTACATTTAAAATGAGATTAAATAAACTAGCAATGAAAAAGCTTTTCATCATATTTACTCTAATGTTCATCATGACAGAGCTAATATGAATGAGTAAAGAAACAATCACAACATCTATTAATGACGCTAAAATTAAAAGTATAATTGTCATTAAAATCACCGTATTGTCCCCTACATTGATAGATGATTTTTTTAATAAGGGGGCAGAAATAGCATCTGTAATGTAAAGCGATACAATGAAATGAATGAATATAATGACGCTCCAAATGAATAGTAAATTAAGCTTTTCTTTTTTTAACATGTCCATCTCCCTATATACAAAAGAAGTTCACTATAATAAGAATTCAACCACTGCAGCTAATAACAATAAAGCTGTCCCATAAGTAAAGTATCGGATGACTGTATAAATATCTCTCCAAAAATCAAATCTGTGATCAAAAACGAAATATTTCAAAAACAAACTGACTGGATAAATACCGATTTTAAAGAAAAAATAAATTGCAGGAAGTTCAATCACTCCATGCAAAATATGATAAAGAACGTATCCTATATCATGCCCTAACAATAGAGCTCCCTTCATTGTCACTCCAAGCAGATATGCATTTGAAGCGATGAGAAAAGTGGTGAGCAGGCCTGCTGTAACGACACCAACGACAAGAACCATACAGTATAAAAAATTGTTAGTAAAATAAAGGAACACACTATCCTCTACATACATGACATCCGAGGGTGCTTTTTTAGTTATTATAAAACCAATAACACCGAATACTACATGAAGGAGTATAAATGATAGAGTAGAGACTGCTGAAAGTCTAACTTTAATTTTATTTATGAACAATTTCTTCATACTGCTCCTCTAAATAAAAAACCTTATCACATATCCCTCTTAATGTTTCAATTTGATGTGTTGAGAATATAATCGAACACTGTTTGCTCGCAAGTTCTTTAAATTTTTCAATGATCACTTTTTGACTTTTCTCATCAATACCTGTAAGTGGCTCATCTAATAATAAATAATGAATATTTTCATTGATGAGTGCGGCACAAAGCGCCAATTTTTGTTTCATTCCGTGAGAATAATGTTTGATCAATTTATCCTTATTCGGATATAGAGTATAGTCCTTTAAAATACTATGAATCTTTGCAACATCTTTTTTCTTAGAAACAGACTGTATAAATACAAGGTATTCATATCCTGTTAAATATTCATATGATCTAGGTACGTCAGGCACAAACACTACATTTTCCTCGGCCTCTTTCACGATATCACCACTATGTAACTCATAAATACCAGCTAAACATTTTAATAATGTCGATTTACCCGAGCCATTAGAACCAACTACAGCAACAATTTCGCCTGGTATTAACTCTAAATTGATCTTTTCAAAGATCAAACTGTTTCCATAACTAAAAGATGCTTTCTTAATTTGCATTTTTCATTACATCCTTCACCTTGGTATTTCTCAAATACAAGATCGCGACGACGAGAATTGAAATTTGGATCACGATTAACGTCACTATGTACTTTCCTAATTGAAATGGCATCTCCAGACTAAAAATTTCCATGATGAATATAAAGGAAAGCAAAATAGAGATTATGTACAAATAAACATTTTCAAATACGACTGCCTTACTTGAGTTTCCTATTTCATAATCACTCTCTGGATTTATTTTCGGAAAGAGTATGGCACCAATCGTAGCAGCTAGCCCCATGTTGATAAATACAAAAACAATTAAAAGAGCAACGCCAGTAATGAATGAATAAGGAATATGTAAGATGACCATAGTTATGGCACTAAAGATTACTGGAATCCCAGATAAAATCAAATAGATATATACTTTCTGAACCAAGATTTCATTTAAAGAAATATTCCATGCAGTATTTGGTGGCAATGCAAAAAATTCAATATCAGGGCTAATCACCTTTTTTAGATAATCTGTTATAAAATTTGAGAAAGCCACAGCGATAAATATGATGGATAACATAATATAGGAATCATTCCCTTTTAATAATAAACTAACCAATACCGGAACTATCGCTAAGGCACATACATGTAGGACATATAAATATTTCAAAAACCTGAGTTTATTGTAGTAAGTTCTTTTTATAAGTAAGATATCTTTGTTAAAGAATACCCTCTTTTTAAACCCCACCTTATGCTGAACAACAGTTTCCTTTGCATTTAACTCTTCTTTACCAATTTTTCGAAACACCTTATGATGGTGAAACACCATAGACAAAATAAATAGAACTAAACAGGTAATTAATAGTTCAGTCAAGATGTTGAATAGATCAAATTGAAAATGATTATAGACTTGTATAATCTCCGATTTAAAATAATGGAAAATGGCTAACAGTACGATATACGCAGTAAAACATACTAAAATGAGCTTGACTAACCGTATATTTTGGCCAATACCTTTTTGAAAGTAGCTTCTATAAAAATGATAAGAAGAAAAGTTCATCACTGTTATAATGATGATTATCACTAATAACACAAAATAAATAATGTTTAATTGATTCTCAACCATAAACATAGGCACAAAAAAAATCAAGGAGAATTTAAAGACAGTTTTACCGAAAAAATAAAAATAAATATGCCGATAAATTTTTCTAAATGATTCTGTTCTATCCACAATTACATTTTGATGTAACGTGTAAATCAAATAATTCTTTATAGGGAAATCTCTCGCATCTATAATTGCTAAGATGCAACATAACGTACTTATAAGGGTCATGTCTAATATACGAGCTTTTAAAACAAAAAATAAACCTATGCCTATTGCAGGGTAAATGATGAAAAATCTTAAAGATAGAAATAAATATGTAGCATGACCTAACCATTGTGGTAATGATGCTTCATCTATTTTCTTCCTAAGATACATTTTTTCAAATAGTAAAGCTAATCTCATATATATCACCTAATATAGTGTATTGGGGGAGAAGACAAAGCTTAGTAGTTAATAACTGCTTTTCTTCCCTGTGCCTTTGCTATTGCTTTTAAAGCACCGATTGCTCCAGCTAGAGCAAGTCCTACACCTGTGGCTGCGCCAACAATACCAATAATAGATGCAATTGTTCCGCCTGCCATAATAAGGTCTGCAATTTTTTCAGCTGTACTTAGTTCAATGCCAAGCTTCGCTACTAAAAAGTTCTGATTAATACTCATAAAAGCAACAGAAGTTGCAGCGACCGTTGCGATTAATGACATAAAACCTAATCCAAATAATTTTTTACGTGTTGATAAGCTCATAAGTATTCCCCTTTTCTTTGATTATTTTCTCCCCCTTATTTATATCTTGTCATTTAAATTGTATAATTTCAACATTAAATACAAATTATATTATAATTAGTAAATTAATACTATTACACTAGGTCTATCAATTAAAATGAAAATGAGAATTAAGACTGTTCTTGAAATAGGAGACATTGTAAAAAATAAACCTAAAGACCCCGAAATCATTTCGTCAAAAAGATTGTCTACACACTATAATTCTAGTATTTACTACTAGGTCCAGCTCACAGTAGCCTTTTATAATACCTAAAAAAGTTGTAACACGGATTAGTTAATTTCAATCAGTTCCATAAGGTAGATCATATCAAAAAAACTCGTAGAGAAACTTTGTTTCTCTACGAGCTGAGACCGCTCACACGGTCTTCTCAAGCTCAAAATGCAAATTCATCGGCACATCTGGCAGAGCCGAAGCCTCCACCATATTCGTTGTAGGTGTTTTCTCATCCACTTCCTCAAATCGAAAACCGTCAGCCCAGACTGTTCCATGACCGCTGAGTAGCACTCCAAAATGAATGGATTCACTACGCGTAGGAACATCTAATATGATCGCATATTGATTCCATTCCGTAGAATCTGTCACAGGTCGATTCTGCATATTATCAAACTGCACCGTATCACCCTTTCCGTCATCTACCCGCATCCAAATTCCTGCTGAAGATACATTCTCTGTTTTCAAGAAAGCAGAGAGCTTCAATCGCTTGCCTACATACTCTTTTGCTTGAAACCCCTGCATCATCGTCGCAAACTGTCCTTCTTGTACGCCTTCTTTAGATGATAAAACACCTGATTGCTTTCCCGTATGAAACTCTGCTGTATCAACACCCATCTCATACATATGCGGATGTGAACCACTCAAACCCCAGCCAGGTACTGCTTCATGTAATGTCATCGAATCTTCCTCCTTTTTCATTTGCATGTCTCTCATCATGGACCTGTACATTCCGGGAGGTAAAGAATAAAGATGCTTAAAAGCACGCGTAAAGGCTTCCTGCGATTGGAATTGTAACGAAAAAGCGATGTCTAAAATCCCCTGATCCGTATACAAAAGAAGCTGTGCAGCCGTAGCTAATCTTCGTTTCCGCACATATTCCCCCATCGACAGCCCGGTTTCTCGTTTAAATACACGCAGCAAATGAAAATGTGAATATCCTACTTTCTCATGCACCTGTTTCAGCGACAGCTCATCCATCAAATGCGACTCCAAATAAGAAATCACCTCTTGCGTCACCCGACTATACATCATCTCCCTCACCTCTTCTTGATCATAAAACAAATCAGTTCATTCGTTTTGATCAAAATTGCGATGTTTCATCTGTCCAGCTGAGGAGGAAAAACGCTAACGTGAGCGCTCGTTGTTCGATAGAAACTCCCTCACATCATCTGCGATTTCTTTTGATTTCGTATGATGCAAATAATGGCCGCCTTTGAAAGTAACGACTTTTCCGTGGTCTACATTTTTCAGCAGCTCTTCATGCATTGGTTTCCAGTTTGGTGTTTCTTTCTCCGTTTGATCCGCTAGATAGAAAGCAACAGGGAGCTTCTTAGGGAAATGTAGGCGCTGAGCGTTTTTAAAATTGTTTCTAAAGTTTTCTGCCTCACTAGCTTGGCTTTCATCCAAGAAATTTCGGAAAGTCAGCATTTTAATCTGAGCTTTCGTTTGATCATCTACTTTAGGCATCACCAGTTGATCTGGATTCATTTTCACTATCAATCTGTAAAAGCCGGATTGATGAAGCAGCTGTAAGCTGGAGACTGGCAATTCATCTGCATCCTCCTGCTTAGGAAAACTACTATCAATTCCAACAAAGGCTTGGACTTCTTTTTCGTATTGATTCACATATTCTAATCCATAAATGCCAGAAATCGAATGACCCATCAGCGTATATTTTTTAATGTTGAGTTTCTGCAAACATTCATGAATCTCATCCACAATGTTTTGACTTGTCCTTACTTTATCTGTGTCGTCACTTAAACCATAACCAAACGGTTCAATCACTACGACTCTATAATATGGCGATAACTCCTTGACTAACGGTTCAAAATCCAGCACGGGTGAAGCAGTTCCATAGCCTGGTAGAAGGACAATCGTTTCTTTCCCATCGCCTTGAATGAGCACATTCATCTGCTTCCCATCCACCAAGACCTTTTGCCCATAAGCTTCTATTTTCCCTTTCTCCCGTTCATTACTAATGAGGTTTACAAAATAAACACTAGCTAGAAAAACAACCATGACCGTGATAATGGTGCCTATGGAGATCAACATGATTCTCAATATTTTTTTCATTGGTTTTCTCTTCCCTTCATGATGAAGAACTCTAGCTTACATCCATCGATGAAAATTAATATTTTCTTTCACAATAGATGATGCCGATTGTATTTGCGCAAACACTTGATACATACATAAACGTAATTGCTATATAAAACCACTCTGTTGGAGATGAGAATTGATGGACCAAAGATTGAACGACAGCAACCAATATATAGGCTAAAGCCACACCTATAATGGAAAAACTTCCGGCTTTCGCTAAAATAAATTGACCTCGTTCATCATGTTTATATTCACGGTTTTTCTTAAATTGAAAGGCCGTGCTTAAAATAGAAAGGGTAATGAGAGAATAAAGTATGATCGTCGTTATCATTGTTGTTCCTCCTTGTCGACCTCTTGAAATACGTCATACAAATCAACTTCAAATGTCCTAGCAATTTGAAATGCTAATTTTAAAGACAAAGAATATTTACCATTTTCAATCGCTGCCACAGTTTGACGAGTCACACCTAACTTCTCTGCCAAATCCTTTTGTGTCCAGTCTCTTTCTGCCCGTAATACTTTCATTCTATTTTTAATTTCCATTTCAGATTCCTTTCTTAAAGGATGTTTTATTTAACATAATGTTAAAAATAATTAACATTATGTTAAATAACAATAACCTCTTTTCTTCTGTATGTCAATTTCACCGGATGCAAAAAAGAATCATCCATTTTGAAAGGTCTACCTCAAAATGAATGATTCTCTATAAATGATGTGATCATCTGATTTAAAACACTTTCCTCTGGTAAATCGCAGTAGAAAGTCCCCAAGACAGCAAGTAGATGAGCATAATCAGTACAGTTGACCCCGTATATACAATAGGGATCGATAAATTCATGATAAAATCAGTGATCCCACTGAATTGCTCTGCTAAATAGAAAACAACAGGCGGTCCCATAGCAGATAATACGATAAAGCCAATGATCACTGCCGTTGTGATATAACCAGGCTTTAAGATATAAAACAATGGAAACGTACATGCTGCGAACAATAAAAACAACCCGCTGCCAATCGCAATATCTGACAGCGAAAACAGCTTCCCAAACACAAATAATGCAGCACTTGTCAGCACGATCGCAATACTCATATAGAAAATGGCGCCAAGATAACGTGATGCGATAATTTCTTTACGTGTATAGGGCAAGGAATTTAATAGAATATTCGTTTCTGCCTTCTCATCATAAGCATATGTGTTAAATGGAATAAAGACACTAGCGACTAGAAACGTTAAAACTGGGTGGACATCCATGAAAATGAAAAATAAGATAAACGGAATAAAAATAAGTAACTGCTTCTTTTGCAAAATCACATCACGCTTAATTAAATGAAACATGCGCAACCCCGCCTTTCAAATAAAACATGATATCCTCAAGCGACGCCGGTTCAATCACAACAGCATCCCCAAAAATAAGTTTCACCTCATCAATCCGATCTGTTAATGCTTCAAATCCGGCTGCCGTACGCTGAATATGGATAAACGCCTTTTCTGTGTCTCGATCCAGCAAATCCAGGCTCCCCTTCACCAGCGCATAATTCTCCGTCACCTCATGAATCGACTGTTGAAAGACCAATCTTCCATTTTGTATAAACGCAATATAATCCGCGATGCGATCTAAATCAGTCGTCATATGCGTTGAGAAAAAAATCGTTCGATTTCCATCAATCATCAATTCTTGTAACGTGCCGAGCAGCTCTCTTCTAAAGACCGGATCTAGCCCAGCAGTTGGTTCATCCATAATAATCAGCTCTGCATGGTGCGACAGCGCAATCGCAAGCGATGCCTTCATCTGCATCCCTTTTGAAAATGTTTTAATCGCTTTATTCAGCGGCAGGCCAAACTGTTCAATATATTGATAAAATAGTCTATCATCCCAGCGTTTATAGGCAGGTGCCACAATCCGTTTGATGTCTTTTAAATTCAATCCTGGGAAAAAAACGTTAGCATCGTAAACAAAGCCAATTCGTTCCTTAATCTCTTTTTCATGGGTGCGATAATCTAATCCAAAAATTTTAACCTCACCAGAATCTGGTTTTAACAAATTCATGATCATTTTAATCGTGGTCGACTTACCGGCTCCATTTTCTCCAATAAACCCTGTAACAAAGCCCTTTTTGACCTGTAAATCAAGATTCTGCACAGAAAAGTCTTTGAACCGTTTTGATACTCCTTTGAATTCAATCACGTGCTCCACTCATCTCACTCCTCATACAAGAACTTTAATAACTGCTGCAATTCATCAAAAGATAAGCCTAATTCCTTGCCGTTTGTAACAACCGCTCCAAGCTGTTCCTCAATCACCTTCAATTTTTTCTCTCTCATGACCTCTAGGTTTTGCTCGGCAACAAATGATCCCTTACCGACAATCGAATAAATAAATCCTGCCTTCTCTAACTCTTCATATGCACGTTTTGTTGTGATGACGCTGATTTGTAAATCCTTCGCCAGCTTTCGGATAGACGGCAGTCCCGCACCTTCTGCAAGCTCACCCGTTAAGATCAACGATTTGATTTGCGTCGTAATTTGCTCATAGATAGGCTCCTTAGAATGGTTAGAAATCGTAATTTGCATATAAAAAACCTCTTTTTTCTGTACTGGTATTCGCAATGAAATATTGTATATACACTATATATACATTATATACACACTGAAAAAATATTCAACTCCTTTTATTAACTTTTTTGAATGCGATCCAACTAAAAAACCGCACAGCTCTTCAGCCATGCGGTTCCTCAACAAATCAATTTATCTCCAATATACCCATTTTCCCATAAGCCATTCCACAGGCCCTCTTCTCCACTTTTTCAAATATAGATAGCTGATGAACAGCTGAGCTGTGTAAAGTCCAACAGCAAGTAGCAGTCCAAACATTGAGCCCATTTGTCCGAATAACCCAAGTCCGTAAGAATAGAAAATCGTTGTACAAATAATAGATTGAGCCAAATAGTTTGATAAAGACAATCGGCCCAGTCCTGCAAGCAGACGTTTCAACCCTTGTGCAGCCTTTGAATAGTAAAAGACAATGAAAGCTTGAATATAACCGATCGTCAGGACATAGGCTCCTAACGTCAACACCATTTCACTCCAAGGAGCATCACTGAACGTTGCACATTTTAAAGCGAGCCCGATGATAATCATCCAAACCCAGCCTTTACGATAAGCCATGCCTCGATCTTCTTCTGTCAAATGACCTTTTTTCCCGATCGCCATGCCAAGCAGTGCAAATGGACCGATCATGATAGGAGCATAGAGAAGACTTAAAATTGGTGTCAGAGTAAGTGTTACAATTGCCATCATGATGGAGACGATTACCATATCATCTTCGATTGTAATCCGGCTCAACACAATATCGCCATATGTACCAGTTCCATATACATTTGTTAATAATTCAGAATTTCCGTAAATAAAATTCATTAGAGATGGATAAATCACTAAAGATACGGCACCTAAAATACCCGACCATATAAACACTGTTTTGATTCGGCTGTGTATAAACATCATTAGGAAAAACGTACAAGCTCCATAATAGAGAAGAATGTCACCATTCCAAATAAAGATTAAATGCAGCATCCCAAGCACAATAAGACCAAAGCCGCGGCGAACGACGATGGCATTCGTATTCAGCCCCTTTGCCTTTGTGGATTCAATCAACTTGATAAAAGAATACCCAAACAAAAAGGAGAAAATCGGATAAAATGACCCCTGGAACAAGATCTCCGTCACATATACCCCAAACTCCTGTCCCCATATGCTCGGATCAAACATCTTCTCAAAATCATAATCATATTGAAAATTAAGCATATTCACAATCAAAATACCTAATAAACTAAAACCTCGTAAACTATCAATAAACTCAACCCTAGATCCCTTCAACACGACAGCTCCTTAAACAATATATAACAAATTTAAGATATACCTGTATATTTTACCAAATATTTTTCGAAATAGTATATATATTTCTAATAAAAAAGTGATCTTTCATCCTATCAGTGAATCCAGCCTATCTTATGATTCAATTTCCCCCTATTTTCATCTCCTCTTGATCATCAAAACGCTCATTCAAGGAAAAAGCCGAGGGTCCCATACATTTTATCTCTAAATAGGACAATATATCTGCATATTATTTCAATTATTATATAAATTTTACATTTTATTGTTGATATGACCTTCATTGACAATGAATATTTCTTCATATACACTTTGGGTGGATTTAGGAATAACATTCCTAATCTATCAAATTCTAGAGGGGGAATATCATCATGAATGATCAAAATTTATGTGATATCATGAGACACCACGCCACTCACACGCCGCATCATCCAGCTTTAGCGTGCAACCATCAGAACATCACATATGCTGAACTTGAGAAACAAAGTAACCAGTTCGCCAATTACCTTATCAAAATGGGCGTAACGAAAGCTTCTCATATTGGCCTAGCCTTAGAAAGATCACCACAATTGATTGTCTCTATTCTCGCTATCACCAAAATAGGAGCCGTTTATGTGCCTATAGATATAAATTACCCTAGTGAACGTATTCAATTTATGATTGAAGATGCCGAACTATCGTTTTTACTCACAACATCCCATGTCACTCAAAGCCTAACCTCCTTGCCTATTCCTACTATCTACTTAGATAAAGAAAAACATCTCATCCTTACACAATCAACGTCAAACCCGTCTTTTGATGTCAAACCTTCTGATGCCGCTTATATCATGTATACCTCTGGCACAACAGGAAAACCAAAAGGTGTTGTCATTACACATAGATGTATCATGCACCTAACGCATAACCCTTCCTTTCTGCCCGTTAATTCTTCTGATACCTTAGCATTATTATCTACCATCTCTTTTGATTCCTCTACATTTGAAATATGGTCCGCTTTATTAAATGGAGCGACACTCGCTATTCCTCCTTCTGGAAAACTGACTCCTGAACTCGTCAGTCAAACCATTAAAGACTATGATGTATCGATTCTTTTTTTAACTACTGGATTGTTCAACTTGATGATGGAGTCACACCTGAACGATATCAAATCAGTTAAATACATCGTCTCTGGCGGAGATGTCATGTCTCCTCAAGTCGTTCATCAAGCATTAAAGGAGCTCCCACATACGACCATCATTAATGGCTATGGCCCGACAGAAAATACAATCTTTACAACAACTTTTCAACTGCCAGACACCTGGGATGATCTCGTCAGTATACCAATTGGCAGACCTGTAGCAGGAACCATCATTGACATCACAAATGAACAAGGTGAATCTGTCTCTCAAGGACAAATAGGGGAACTCATCACTTCAGGAGATGGACTAGCATTAGGCTACTGGCGAAGAGAAAACCTAACAAAGGAACGTTTCATCGAACGGGATGGAAGAACCTATTACAAAACAGGGGATCTTGTTCGACAACAACCTGATGGGCTGATTGAATATATTGGTAGAAAGGATGACCAAGTCAAAATTAGAGGCTTTCGTATTGAGCTTAGCGAGATAGAGCATGTGTTGATCCAGCACCCAAGTGTTAAATCCTGTTTGGTGACAGCCACAGAAGTGATACCTGGGGATAAACGCATCATTGCATACATCATTCCGTCCAACAAAAAGACATGGGATCTATATACCATTCAAACTTATGCAAAGAAAACATTCCCTGATTTCATGCGCCCTGCACATTATGTTCTATTGACAAACTTCCCTACGACCACAAATGGAAAAGTCGATCGAAAAGCACTACCAAGACATCATTTCGACAGACCCAAACTGCAAACTGAATATGTCGCACCAACTAATCAAACCGAAGAAGCACTCTGTGAAATATGGACAGACCTATTAAAGGTAGAGCCCATTGGCACAAACGATCACTTCTTCGACTTAGGAGGAAACTCCATCCTTGCCGCCAAAACCTTAATGCGTATGCAGGAAACATTACACGTTGAACTACCTGCCAGCACCCTTTATGAACATCCTACGATTCAACAAGTTCATCTTATGCTACAAAATCAAACACCTGAGCCGAAACAACAGCTCACATCAGAGGGATTTTTAGATGAAAAGATTCAGCCAAAGCACCTATTCGATTCTAAATCCTTTAAGCAGAATGCCGTGTTATTAACAGGAGCAACCGGCTTTCTAGGCGCTTATCTCATTAAAGAGCTTGTTCGAATGAATCCCTCCATCCAAATCTATTGTGTCATCAGAGCAAGAGACAAACAGCACGCAAGACAGAGAATACAAGTAAATATGGAGAAATATCACCTATGGGACGAACATTATCTGAAACAACTAAAACCGATTGTAGGTTACTTGGACAAGCCTCAACTAGGACTCTCAACAGAGGAATTTCAACAACTCGCCCAAACCATTGATGCCATCTATCATAATGGAGCAAAAGTCAATTACGTTCAGCCCTATCACATGCACAAGGATACAAATGTCACCGGCACAGAAAATATCATCAAACTCGCCTGCACAGAACAGGTAAAGCCTGTTCATTTCTTATCGACCATTGCCATATTCGGACCTACCGGGTATCTAGATGGCACGACCGTTCTTTTTGAAGATACATCCATCGATGCTTATCTTCCTATTGTAGAAAAGGACATTGGGTACTCTCAAAGTAAATGGGTGGCAGAAAAAATCATGTGGGAAGCAAAAAAACGTGGCGTGCCGATCACAGTCCTTCGCCCCGGCTTCATCATGGGCGACAGTCAAACAGGCGTTCATAATACAGAGGATTACATGGCGAGACTAATCAAAGGATGCATCCAATTAAAGGCTTACGGTGAGCTACCGAATCAACGAAAAGAATTCGTACCCGTCGACTTTGTTTTAAAAGCAATTACAACCATATGCAAGGATCCAGCCAACTTCGGCAAAGCCTATCACCTCGTCCCACCTCAAGAAGAAAGCATGGAATTAGGTGAATTTTTTCAAAAAATCACAGAAGAAATAGGCTATCCATTAGAAAAGAAAGCATATAACGATTGGGTAGAAGCTCTCATTCAAGCAAGCGACCAACACGCAGACAACGCCCTTACGCCATTTCTTCCAATGCTCACTGAAAAGGTAGAACGAGACAAAACAGTCTGGGAACTATACGAAAACATGGCGCACTTTGACTCAACAAATACTCAAACAGTTCTCCAAGCACATGGAATGACCTATCCCCCTATGGATGCTCATTTAATCAAACGCTATTTCAAATACATGGAGGATATTGGATTTTTAAAATTTGATTCAAACACTGCCCTGAGAATATAAAAGCATTCCCTTGTTTTTAAACTCAATACAGGAAGTAATAAAAGGTTGGATTCAACATCCAACCTTTTATTACTTACCTTTCATCAACTGTACCTTTCTTAAATCACCTCGGTAGAAAACTTATGCCTTATGATCTTTTTCTTCTTTAAAAAGCACACGCTTCACATAAAACAAAATCCCCAATCCAAACAAAATCAACGGCAACTCCCAGTCTGCAGAAATCGGCAGCCATTTCAACACCATGAGAATCAGCAAAACAGCTCCCACACTTGCATAAAAGACCACCGTTTTTTTCAATTCTTGGTTTGATTGAAACAAAAAACCACCTCTTTATTAACACTTTTTATACCATTTTTAGCATATTCAACTGATATAAACAATCATTTCATCAATCCATATCCCGACAAGCCCAAGCATCCACCTCAACCTTTAAAGCAGGTGAAGCCAAAGCCACCACATAAATCATCGTCATACAAGGCAGCTGATCCCCTAAAAACTGACCCATGATTCGTTTTCTACTCTCGGCATCAAACTCACCTACCAAATAAAACACAAGCTTTGTTATATCTTCTACTTTCATATCTGCCGCTTCTACATTGCGTTTTACATTCTCTAACGCTAGCTCGAGCTGTTCCATCGGGCTCGCTGGGATGGTCCCATCGACTTCCATCCCCACTTGTCCTGATAAGGTTAACCAACGCTGCGGCCCTGTTGTCTCTATTTGATGGATGTACGGTGCAACTGGCGCGTGAATGGTCTCAGGATTACGTGATGTTTTCATTGATCAAACCCCTTTTCTGAAAATACAATCAATTTACACCTATCATACCAAACTTTCTTCCCATCCTATCTGCGTATGCTCCGAACGAAGCCAAAAAAAAGACCTTTCTTCAAAAGAAAGACCTCTCTAAAATGATGCTCCGCTCCGATGCTCAATTTGATGAATCCAATTCAAATCTGCCTCTAAATGAAGCAGCGTGCCAGAAATCAATAAGTACCGACTCTCATCACCTTGCACAAGACATTCTGTTTTCAGCTTCGTGAGTTCCATCACATCTTTCATGATGACGGCTTTCTGCTGCTGAAGCATTTCTTTTTCTTGATGAAATCTGATTTTCCGTGCACAGCCCCATTTAAAGTGAAAATCATCCTTTACAGCATGATACGGAACAGGCGCCAACAGCCATGATTCCAGCTCTTGTCTGCCTTCTTCCGTCACGTCGTACAACTTTCGATCTTGGTCATCTATTCCCACTGCTGTCACCAATTGATCACGAATTAACCGATCAAGCGTTGTGTAGATTTGACCCGGATTGATTTTTCCTTTTATTCCGAGCAATGACTCCAGCTCTAGCTTTAATTCATATCCATGATGTTGCTGCTGACAGAGCGATGTTAAAATTCCGTATTTCACTGACATATGATTTAACCTTCTTTGAGAGATGATATCATCTCTATTTTACTCGCTGTCGCACTAGAAATCCACGAAGCCGCTAAACTGAGCGCAATTCCTGCGATCACTGCCAGCAACACATGCACAAATGGCAGCTGAAATGAAACAAATCCACCGAGCCAATCAGATTGGCTTGAGACATATAGAAGAATCACACCAAATAAAATGCCGCCAATCACACCTGATAACCCAATGAGCACACCTTCTCCGACGATCATTTTTCTCACCTGCTGCTTTGTCAGCCCAAGCGCCCGCATGGTGCCAATGTCAGATGTACGTTCAAGCGTATTCATCAGCAGTGTATTGGCTGTTCCAATGCTCGCGAGCCCCATAATGAAAATGAGCATCATAGAAATTAACTCGTTCATACCAGTTAAAGCCGATGTCGTTGATTCAATCTCATCCTCTACTGTTTTCACCTTTGAAAGCCGCTGCCCAAAGTCTTCCCATAGTTGATCTCGTAAAGTCTCACCGGCACCTTTGTCTTTTAACGTAAGCAGTAGATCAAGGGGCTGCGTCCACCCTAAATCCTCTTGTAAAAATGTCTGATCGACAAATGCCACATAACCCGAATGATGAGAAGTCTTGACCACATCAATGACTTGTAACTGCTGCCGACCAGAAGGTGCATTGAGATACACACTCTCTCCAATACGCCCACCCCATTCATCAAACGCACGCTCTCCTAACACGATAGAGGGCTTTTCTGCTAAATGTTGATACAAATCGCCTTTATTGTCATCTTCTATAAAAGACGGTCCCTTTTCCTCTACGCCGATCAGAGAAAATTGTCTTTTCTCTCCATCAGCCGTTTCCCATGTCAAAGGAGCCGCTTCCATCATCGCTTCCACCCGCTCAACAGCCTCATAGGATGACAGCTTTTCTTGATCCGCTTTCGTCCATGGGGCTTCAGAAGTAACCCTGAGATCGCCTCCATACGTTTGACGAATCTCTTTTTCGTAGCCATCTGGAGCCGATTCAATGACCGCACTTAAAAGCAAGATCACAGCAATCCCAACAGCTAGAATCGCCGCCGTATTAGCATTTCGATTCAGTTGCTGCGTGACATGCTGCGAGGATAGATGACCCGGGTAACCAAAGACAAACTTCAAAAGAGGCGCCAACAACCGGTTCAAAAAGAGCAGGAAAAATGGGAATAACAGAACCATGCTGGCTAAAATGGCAAGATAAGCAGCCGGATGATCCACCCATACAAATGAAAGCAAGCCTATCCCTATCGCCGCTCTAATGACCGATTGTTTCTTCGGTGCAGAAGGTTGGGTGGTGGATTTTAAAGTCAGCAGCACAGACGTTTTCCCTGCATAATAGATCGGAAATAACGAAAACAGCACAGGGAACACAATACCAATGATCACTGCTATTACAACAGGCACTTGCCAATCTAACGAATACACCATATCAAAAGCAAACACACCAAGCAGTGTTTGCATGAACACATCCCCAAGCCAAACGCCAATCGGCACCCCAATGACGGTTCCAATACAAGCCAAGATCAAAACCTCAATCAACATCAGCTTAGAAACAGAACCCTGTGTATAACCGAAGCTCTTCATAATCGCAAATTCTTTTTTTCGTTCCATCACACTCGTATAAATCATATTAAACACGATAAAACCGCTCATAAACATCGACAGCCCTGCGATGAGGTAAAAGAACGTGTACAACCCGCCAATGTCATTACTTTGCCGGTCATCCGCCACCACAGGCTGGACAAAAACATCGGCATCCTTGAACTCTTTCTGTAAAGATTGAAAGAGCTGTTCCCCGCCTTCATTTGTCTGAAATCTCATATAAGAAAGCTGATCATCCATTCCCGTCCAGTCTCTCAATATATCAAGCGGCGCCATCACACGAAAGCTCGATGATTCTGCACCCTCCCAGTCACTTGGACTTGAAAGCAGCTGTGTATATTCCACAATGGCAGATACCTTCGCTTCGCCCAAATCAGAAAAACGAATGGTATCTCCCACTTTTTTATTCAGCAGCTTCGCCACAACATCTGGTATGACCAACCCCTGATTATCCAAACGCCCTTCAATCACAGGCAGCTTCAGTAAAGAGCTCGTTTGATCTTGCACCCCGGTAATGCGCACCGCCCGTTGGTTAAGAGAGTGATCACCTTCTACCTCAAAAAACGTCTGTTTATCCAGCGCTAATAATGATCCTGTCACATCAGGATGTTTTAAAATGGAGGAGATCTGTTCCTCATCATACGTATGATCATCACTCAACACCCAATAATCTGCATCAGCGACATACATTTGCTCATAGTAATGAAACACATCATTTGTCGTTCGATCGGCAATGAGCATCGACGTGACAAAAGCGATCCCCACCATGATGCCTAAGACAGAAATGGCGAACCGCTTTTTATGCTGAAGCATGTTACGCCATGAAATTCGCCACATACTGAGCATAATCATCATCCTTTCTAGAAATCACTTGATCAATAACACCGTCTTTAAAAAGGATGATTCGATCCGCAAACCCCGCTGCGAAAATATCATGCGTCACCATGATAATCGTCTGCTTGCTTTCTCGATTGAACTTGCACATTAACGCCAAAATATCCTCCGCTCTATGCCGGTCCAAGTTCCCCGTCGGCTCATCTGCTAACAGCACTGACGGCTGATTGACTAGAGCTCTTGCAATCGCTACACGCTGCTGCTGCCCGCCGCTCAGCAAACTAGCCCGTTTCCGCCCAAGCCCATTCAAGCCAACAGCCTCTAACAGCTCTACAACCGTCTGTTGATTCTCCTTTGTTAAACGTCCATCTGCATGCAGCGGAAACGCCACATTTTCTTCGACAGTTAATGTAGGCAGCAGCTGATAATTTTGAAACACAAACCCAATCTGTTTTCTGCGAAAAATCGTTCTCTCTTTCTCAATCATCTCACTTAACTGATGCTCATCTATCAAAATCTCTCCATCAGTAGGCAGATCAAGCCCGCCTAACAGCTGAAGTAATGTACTTTTTCCAGAACCACTCGGTCCCATCACCGCTACAAACTCCCCTTCTTCTACCGTCAAATCAACGCCCCTCAGCACCTCAGTCCGCTCCTGGCCTTGAATGAACTCCTTCTTCACATGCTTGATCTGAATCATCTGCAAACTCCTCCCATCCCTTTACGGAGTAATTATATACTAAGTATATATTATTTCAACATTTAAATCATGATAATATGTATTTATATCTTATTTATTACTTACTAAATATATAAAAAACCCTTTAGATTTTCATATCCAAAGGGTACACCATGCTACAATTCTTGTTTTCTAAAAAGAAACCATCCGATGAGAAAAAAGAAACCAATCAATACCGATACACCAAGAAAGCTTGTAAGCGCCTGATCCGAATAAGTCCCTCTATGAATCATCTCCTCAGCCGCACTTGTGACGCCTTTAGGTGCAAACTTCCCTAATGCATCCTCATAAAACGAAGGAACGGTAAACAGGATGAGGTTGATCAAAAGGGAAACGCCGCCCGCAGTCACTGAACGCTTAAAGAATGCCGATGCACAAATGGTCGACACCACAATAAGCAGTAGGTTTGGATAATACAAAAGCGTTCCTTTTAACACATCGCCCCAAGCCACATGCCCAAATTGAATGTTCACATAATAAACGGAAGCTAGCACCGCCACTATCAAACTAAACAAAGTTAAACAGGCATAGGCGCATACTTTTGAGGCATAATAACTCATTCGACTGATCGGTTTCACCATAATCATCGCCGTCACCCCAGAGGCACGCTCTCCAGCAATCGTCCCCATCACGATCATAATCAGGATAAACACGCCGAGCGAATCAAATTTACTCAATGCACTGGCTAAAGCTTCTCCAGCACTAGGCTCTGGTATATAAAATGTAGACCCTTCAGGTAAATTCGCTGATTTCGACAAAAGATCTGGCAGCATTTTGAGTGTAATAGGCTGTGTGATCATTAAAATCGTAAAAATGATTGGCACAAATAAGATTTTATAACTAGTGAATAACTCCCTAAATTCCTTTTTCAACATCATCATGCCGTCACAACCTTCATAAAAATATCTTCAAGCGTTAGCTTAGATAGTCGATATTGGAGAAGAACACCGCCAGCTTCAGTGATGAGACCCGGCAGCTCTCTCAATGCCATTTGTTGATCTTTCACTCGTACCTGATAAGTGTCCCCTGTCTCCATGCATTCCTCCACCCAATCCCGTTCTTTTAACAAAGCCACTAGTTTCGGATTCTGTTGTTCTAATTGAAATTCAATCACGGGCTGGATATAGTCTTCTTTGAGCTGTTTCATCGAAGAGGACATCTCAATTTTGCCGCTGTTGATCATGATAATATGATCCGCCACTCGTTCAATGTCATCTAAAATATGGGTCGACATAAAGATCAGCATCTCATGCTTTAGACGCTCAATCAAAGTCAGGACGTCTTTTCTCCCCATAGGATCAAGTGCCGACACTGGTTCATCTAGTATGAGGACCTTCGGGCTGTTGATCAATGCCTGCGCAATGGCAAGTCTCTGCTTCATCCCTCCGCTGTAGCTGCCAATGGCACGATCCTTCGCCTCATACACCCGGCAAAGCTTCAACAGCTCCTCTGTTTTGGAACGAATGGTGTGTTTCTCTAATTGAAATAACCCGCCAACCCAATGCATCCATTCCTGCCCCGTCATATCCTGATAAAATGCAGGATGCTGCGGACAGTACCCAATCACCTGACTGATTTGATCCATGTCCTTTTCGACATCAAAACCTGCCACCTTCACAACGCCAGACGTAGGACGAGCAAGCCCAGTCAAAATCCGGATCGTCGTTGTCTTCCCCGCTCCATTGGCTCCTAAAAAGCCAACACATCCAACCTCCCCAACAGAAAACGAAACATCTTTTAACACTTCATGCCGTCCATACGATTTCTTCAGCCCGTGACACTCCAACATATTCAAGCAAATCCCCCCTACTAAGATTGTTTACGACCAAAAATGAAATACGCAATAGGACCGGCACTCGCCACAAACACAATCACCAAAGCCCAAACCCACTTCACTTCTCCCCTAATCCTCGATGGATCTCTTTTCAGCAAATCAAACAAACCAATCACCATTAAAATCGCTTGCAGCAAAATAAGAGGTAAAATCAGCTTCATATCCATCCACACCACTCCCTTTTCAAACGCCAATTTGTTTTGGTATTACTTCTTTTGACGACATGAAAAGTGAATTCGTTCAAATGGATTTTATTTTTATTGGTCGAATGGTCTATAAATATAAAAAAGCCCAGTGAAAGTTCACTGGGCTTGATTGTGATGATCATGACGAATCTCGCAAAATCTTTTCCATTTTCTTTTCTTTCGCTAATTCATCAATCAGCTTAGAAGGATGAAGCTCAGGAGCCTCAGCAAAGAAGGTTTCAACGTCTATCTGTTTGTTCAACTGTTTGTGTAACTCATCTGGACTGTAACCCGTTAACCAGCAAATGATCGTATCAACTTCAGCCTTCGTTCGTCCCTTTCTCTCCACCTTTGCGATGTAGAGAGGATAGACTTTTGCGAAGCTCATTGTGTAAATTTCGGGGTTGGTCATGTGTTCTTCTCTCTTTCATTTTTGAATATTCAAGCTGTATTACCTTCTCTAGGTGCCGCTCTCTTAGTATGCCCATTCCCTTTTTATTACCTGCATCTTTTTTGAAAGACCTATATTTAAGAAATTGAACGAAACAGAGTCTTAGAAATACACAAATCGGTCCTTCAACGGTAGCAGGACCACAAATCAACAAAAAAGAGCTTATAAACAATGCGATATAAACGATTAAGAAAAAAATAATTCCCCATTTTTCTTTTTTTAAGTACCGATAAAAATGACATCCCCCCTTATAAATGTGCATCTCTAAAAACACGATAAAGTTCTATAATGTAGATATATAGTATCTCATAATATGTAGACAAAATTAAGGAAAAATGATACATTGAATGTATAGTTTTATTCAAAAGGATGATAGTAATGGTAAAAGTAAATAATGTTCAACCACTACGTTCAATAGAGGACATACAGAAAATGAAAAACTCTCTGATTAGATACTGCTCCTATAGAGACTATTTTTTATTTGTTTTGGGTATCAATACAGGCTTTAGAATTAGCGATATACTTCCTCTAACAGTCAAAGATATAAGAGATAAAAAACATATAGTTATTAAGGAAAAAAAAACAGGCAAACTTCGGTCAATCCATGTAAATAAGTGTTTAAAGAAAGAGATAGATGAATACACCTCTCTCATGAGTTATAGAGAGCTTTTATTTCCTTCTCGAAAGGGATTAGAACCAATCACTTTAACGCAAGCTTATCGGGTGCTACAAAAAGCATCTAAGATTGCAGGTATTGAGCATGTCGGGTCCAGAACACTCAGAAAAACGTTCGGTTATCATCATTATCAAAAACACAAAGATATTGCAGCACTTCAAGAATTTTTTTCTCACCCTTCTATACGAATTACTAAATTGTATATTGGAGTTATAGAAGATGAAATTGAAGATAAATTAAAGTAATTTAGTTAATAGTTTAACTAGTAATGGAGGATTCATATAATGATAAAGTTACAAGAACGAGGAAGAGGTAAATTTAAACCTGCCCCAAATTATAAAATAGATGAAGTAAAAGCTATATTGTATGAAAAAATAGCTGAAGAAACACAAAATGTTAATGATGAACCAGATAGTTATCAACTCGAGGACTTAATGTATGCTACTGACAAATTCAATATAGTTTCACTTTTCTGTGGAGCTGGTGGTTTAGATTTGGGGATAGAATTAGCAGGGCTTGATGTAATTATAGGAGAAGAGAATACTAATGAGTCATTTGAAAACAAGGAAAAGTTTGAGATGGTACGTGCGAATGGTCTATTTCATCATTTATATTCTAATGATTTTTTCAAAGAAGCATTAGAAACATACAAAAAAAACTTTCCTGATTCAACCTACACACATAATAAAGATATAAAAAAGGTAAAACAATTCCCAACTGGGGATATTGTTCTCGGGGGATTTCCTTGCCCTGGCTTTTCAGAGGCTGGACCTCGCCTCGTGGATGACCCAAGAAACTTTTTATACATCCATTATATTCGTTGTTTAATACAAACAAAACCAAAATTTTTTATAGCAGAGAACGTTAAAGGGATGCTGACTCTAGGTAAAGGAGAGGTATTTAGACAAATTAAAGAAGACTTTGAGGCCGCAGGATATCGAGTTTATCATAAACTTGTTAATTCAAGAGATTATGGAGTCCCGCAAGTGCGAGAAAGGGTATTTTTAGTAGGTGTTAGAGAAGATATTGATTATGAATATGAATTCCCAGAACCTACACACGGTCCAAATTCTGATTTGTTCTTACAACCATACGTTACATTGAGGGAAGCCATTGGTGATTTGGAGAATAACCCTGGTCCTTACTTTACAGGGTCCTACTCTTCAATCTTTATGAGTCGTAACCGTAAGAAAAATTGGGAAGAACAGAGTTTTACTATCCAGGCTTCTGGCAGACAAGCTCCAATACATCCTGGTGGTCTCCCTATGAAAAAAGTTGAAAAAAATAAATGGACTTTTCTTGATGGTGAAGAAAACAATCGCAGGTTATCGGTCAAAGAAATAGCAAGAATTCAAACTTTTCCTGATTGGTATGAATTTAGTGACGGTAATAATGATAAGATGTCTGTAAATGGACGTTTAGATAAGATATACAAACAAATCGGCAATGCAGTTCCTGTTCAGTTAGCTCGTGCCATTGCAAAGCCAATTGCTAACTGGTTATATGAAAACAAATAAGAGTGACCATTTGAGATTTGATATTCAAATCTCAAATGGCCATATTTAATTTTAAAGCTCTTCTTTAACTGGTATGTAAATATTGTAATCACTCTTTAATTCTTTTAATAGTCTATTATGATTCAGAGCGTTAGGACTGACCTTAACATATTCACCTAATTGGTTTAACTGAGATAAAGTTGTCACTGTTGTCATTTGTGGGAGACGATTATAAGGTTTAAACTGAGTATATATGCCTTTTCCTCTATTAGTTCCTTCAGTCAAAGGATTAATCGGTCGATAAATAATTTTAAAATTTCTACTTAAACGCAAAATTACCTCTTCATTGATTGGCTCTAGGTTTGAAAACAATTCATTAATATTTTGTGGCGATCTTTCTGAAACGTATAAGCAATTAGCAACATGAAGCCCTGAACCAAACCCTGCCACCACAGTTAAAATATCTTCATATGTAAAGACTTCTGTAAACTCTTTCGCAGTATTACCAGAACGTTTTCCGAAACAGATACTTACACCAACATACAGAGAAGCTGACGGATGGTCTCTCCACCAATTAGACCATTCAGTGCAGTCTAAAGTCAGTCTATTAAATGCTTCTTCTCCAAACTCTCCAATCACTCGTTTATGAGAATACCAATTCCCGAAATAATCAGCACTACTGAGTTTTGCTGATATTTTGATTGGCTCAGAGTTCTCTAATTGGATAATGACATCAGTTTTAGAACCTGAACCCCCAACTCTTTTCACTTCAATAATTCTTGCACCAGGTCGTACTCCTATATCCTCCATCCACTGTGGTATATTAAAAGGTATTGTTGAACTACTTCGTATGGATTGAACAATATCGTGTTCAAACTGGTCAGTTATTTTAGACAATTAATTCTCCTCCTATTATTTTTGGCAAATAGTCTATTTGTCATTAGGTATATACTAACATCCATTACTGAGGAAAAAAAAGCATTTCACTATAAATTATTAAATGAACAAACCTTTAGAAGATGAACAAAATAAAAAATACTCACATATATATTACAAATTCTTCTTAATTATTTTGAACATGTCTTGATAATCCACAGCTCATCGATTTTGATAAAGCATCGTCCAATTCCGTATACTGTACTTGTTTCCACTCATCTTCTCACTCCCCTCTTTCTTTTAATTAATTCAATTTCTTGACCATGATTTTCGAGTGATTCAGGAATGAATATTAGCGATCATACTTATTTTCTTATTCTACAATCTTTTTTTGTGGACCTTGCCTGTACTTAAGTGAACAATCGTCCACTGTTTATAAATAATGGCTTTAAAATTACTATTATCTCACCTCTCTGCTCCAATTGATTATTGAACTTGCACTACCGAATATTGTAGTTTGACTACTACAATTAATGAATGCTCCTATATTTCCATTAATCAATAATTTGCGACCATTTCGTATTTACCGCCTTCTTTTCCAAAAAAATCTTTACTCAATCTTTTCATACAACAAAAAACACGAGCGAAAATCGGACGTGGTGATTCCAATTTTCGCTCGTGTTAAGGGAACGTTTTATTTGACCAAGAGTACAGTTTATTCTGGCTAGAGAATGAATTGCTCTAAAACTTCCCTACTCCACCGTCACACTCTTCGCAAGGTTACGTGGTTTATCCACATCACACCCGCGGTGAAGGGCTGCGTAGTAAGCGATCAGCTGTAATGGCACAACAGATGCAAGTGGTGCAAGTGCTGGGTGTACAGCTGGAAGGACGAAACGGTCGCCTTCGTCTTCTAGGCCTTTTAGTGAGATGACACATGGGTTTGCACCACGTGCAACGACTTCTTTGACGTTACCGCGAATGCTGAGGTTCACGTGCTCTTGCGTGGCAAGGGCAATGACCGGTGTGCCTTCTTCAATTAAAGCAATGGTGCCGTGTTTGAGTTCTCCGCCAGCAAAGCCTTCTGCTTGGATGTAAGAGATCTCTTTTAATTTTAGTGAACCTTCAAGGCACACATAGTAATCAAGTCCTCTTCCGATAAAGAATGCGTTACGTGTCACTGTGAAGAAATCACGAGCGATTTGTTCCATTTCATCCTTTTGATCGACAAGGGCTTCCATTGCGTTTGCTACAATTCCAAGCTCTTTCACAAGATCAAAGTCAAGAGATTGACCATTTAATTCAGCTGCAACGGATGCAAGGATCGCAAGAACAGCGATTTGCGCTGTGTAAGCTTTTGTTGAAGCCACTGCGATTTCTGGTCCTGCATGAAGAAGCAATGTGAAGTCTGCTTCACGAGAAAGCGTAGATCCTGGTACGTTTGTGATCGTTAATGCTTTATGACCAAGCTCTTTGACTTGAACAAGTACAGCACGGCTGTCCGCAGTCTCTCCAGATTGAGAAAGGAAGATGAACAACGGCTTTTTCGATAGAAGCGGCATGTTGTAAGAGAATTCACTTGCTACATGGACTTCTACAGGTACTTTCGCCCAGTCTTCAATGTATTGTTTACCAACAAGTCCAGCATGGTAGCTCGTTCCACAAGCCACGATGTAAATGCGGTCTGCTTCTGCTACTGCGCTTGCGATATCGCCAGCGACTGACAACTTGCCGTTTTCGTCTTGATATTCTTGGATGATTTTGCGCATCACTAGCGGCTGTTCATCCGTTTCTTTTAACATGTAGTGAGGATATGTGCCTTTCTCAATGTCGCTTGCATCAAGCTCAGCGATATAAGAAGGACGTGTCATGATATCACCGTCAAGGTTTTTAATGATGACCTCGTCTTTTGTGACAATGACCATTTCTTTATCCATTAATTCCGCATATTCGTTTGTTACTTGAAGCATCGCCATTGCGTCAGAAGCCACAACGTTGAAATCTTCGCCGAAACCAACCAATAACGGGCTTTTGTTTTTCGCCACATAGATTGTTTCTTTGTTTTCGTTATCGAAAAGGGCAATTGCGTAAGAGCCTTTTAGTTGAAGAAGCGTTTGACGGAAAGCTTCCTCTGTATCAAGACCTCTATTCACAAATTGTTCGATGACTTGAACAACAACCTCTGTATCTGTGTCGCTTTTTAGTGTGACGTCTTGTAAATATTCGCGTGTCAATTGTACATAGTTCTCGATGACACCGTTATGAACAAGCGTAAAACGGCCAGAAGCACTTTGATGCGGATGCGCATTTAGATGGCTTGGTACACCGTGTGTTGCCCAGCGTGTATGTCCAATTCCTGCTGAAGATGCCACGTTTGTATCAACGACTTCACGAAGCTCAGCGATACGTCCTTTTTCTTTGAACACATGCACGCCATCTTCGTTTGCCACAGCGATACCTGCTGAGTCATACCCACGGTACTCAAGCTTCTCTAAACCTTTTAATAAGATTTCCTTCGCATCATTCTGACCAATATAACCTACGATTCCACACATAAATATTCTTCCTCCCGATCATGTGAAAGGGACAAAGAAAGCCTACTAAAATAGAAGGGACATTTCTTCGTCCCTCTCTACATGTTTAATTTGGGAGATCATGTGTATTCCCTTTGTACAAAGAGTCACCTCTTTGCTTTAAAGAAACACTTACGGCTGTGATCTCTATATTTGATCAGCCGGGAGGCATCCGCCGAAAAATTCGATAACCTCCATCCTCGTCAACTAAGCATCTGTCTCGTTCGATCGCTTAGTTCGGGCGCTATAATTATAAGAGTGGCTGAACATCTACCCTGCCTTTCCTGCTAGAATAAAAATCCAGTAACACAAGGATGATTGTACTATAAGGTCTGACCTCCGTCAATCACAATTTAGCGGGTGATCCCCATCATGTTAGAAAGTAAGACCTCCCTACACTATATGCGATGAGGCTTGTCACGTTCTACCTTTGATGTGCTCTCTTATGTATGAAAGCAAGCAGCAAATTGCCCTCGCTTATATCATTCGTATAGAACTTTCCTCTTATGACGTTTATTCGAAAAAAAGCAAACCGCTGCTTAGCGATTTGCTTTACATCAATTACTCAATACCCATTTCTTCTTTGACAACAGCCGTAATGCGAGCCACGTATTCATCACACAGCTCTTTTGTTTTCGCTTCTGCCATGACACGTACAAGCGGCTCTGTTCCTGATGGACGCACAAGGATACGTCCGTCACCGTTCATCTCTTTTTCAACCTCTTGGATCACAGCTTTTACTTTTTCATTTTCTTCCACTTTATACTTATCGGATACCTTCACATTCACTAGAAGTTGCGGGAATTTCTCCATTTCAGCTGCAAGCTCTGACAATGTTTTTCCTGTTGCTTTTAGTGTATTCACCAGCATGATCGCAGAAAGCATGCCGTCACCTGTCGTATTATAATCAAGGAAAATCAAGTGGCCTGACTGCTCGCCTCCGACATTATAGCCATCCTTTTTCATCGCCTCGACCACATAGCGGTCACCAACAGCGGTTTGAATGCTCTTAATGCCTTGCTTCTCAAGCGCTTTATAGAAACCTAGGTTACTCATGACCGTTGACACGACCGTGTCATCCTTCAATCGGCCTTCACCCTTTAAATAACGTGCGCATATGTACATAATTTGATCGCCGTCTACAATATCACCTTTTTCATCAACTGCAATTAAGCGGTCGCCGTCGCCATCAAACGCAAGACCAATATCCGCTCCTTTTTCTTTCACAAAAGCAGAAAGTGCCTCTGGATGAGTAGAACCTACGCCATCGTTGATATTCAATCCGTTTGGTGATGTTCCCATTGTTGACACATCTGCATCTAAATCTGCAAATAAATGTGTTGCAAGAGAAGAGGTTGCACCATGTGCACAATCAAGCGCTACGTGAATACCTGTGAAATCCTCGTCCGCTGTCTGTTTCAAGAATTGCAAGTATTTCTGACCGCCTTCAAAGTAGTCATTTACTGTTCCAAGATCCGCTCCAACTGGGCGTGGCAATTGATCGACCGGCTGATCCATCAGCTGCTCGATTTCATTCTCCTGTTCATCAGACAGCTTAAAGCCGTCACCGCCAAAAAATTTAATTCCGTTGTCTTGAACTGGGTTATGCGAAGCTGAAATCATGACACCTGCTTCTGCATCCATTGCCTTCGTTAAATAAGACACACCAGGTGTTGAGATCACACCTAAACGCATGACTTCAGCCCCAATTGAAAGTAAGCCTGCTACGAGTGCTCCTTCTAACATATGACCAGATACACGCGTGTCTCGTCCAACGAGTACCTTTGGACGTTCTTTATCCTTCGTGAGCACATAGCCGCCAAATCTCCCAATTTTAAATGCGAGCTCTGGCGTTAATTCGCTATTAGCCACACCCCTTACACCATCAGTTCCAAAGTACTTGCCCATGTTTCAATCGCTCCTTTTTTACCATTCAAGAGGACGCTGCGTCCTCTTTATTATCTTCTTTGACCCGCTGTCTTTGACTCGATTCTTTTTTTGCTTTATCTTGTGTTGATTCCTTTTGACTCTTCTCTTCCTGATCATCATCGGATGATTGATCTTTCCGACCATTCGTAGAAGCCGGCTGATCTTCTGTATCAGTAGAAGTCAGTTTCACTTTGACCTTCGATCTAGATAATGTCCACGTCACATTTTGAGGGCCATTCACTTGTACTTTGACCTCATGTGTTCCTTCGTTTAAGTCCCCGACATTGATATAGGCTTCAATATCTGAAGCCTTTAGTTTATCAATTGCACTCTTTGATCCTTTTGCTGTTAGTGTGAGACGCCCAGAAGACGGACTCACAAATGCAGAGCTAAGATCCTTGCTCAGACCCACGACAGAAATTGGGACATTATCGATCTTTTTTTCTTCAGCTGTTGCAACCTTCACTTTGATTTTAACAGTTTCAGGTGATACCTTTTTCACACCATCTGGCAGTGGAATGTCGGCATCAATCTCTGTATCATCTTTAATCTTGCTTAGGTCGAGCTTAACGCCGTCAATAAAATCAAGTGCATCCAGCACCTTTTGAGAACCGTAGACTGTCACCTCACTTGGGCTTGTCTCGATGCTTGAGATACTGATCCCATCTGGCAAGCTGCCCGTCCGCTCAATCTTAAACGGAACTTTCTTGCTTGGACTCGTAATCGGGACCGTAATATCTACCACAGACGGACTCACTTCGACCGGCAGCTCATTCCCACTGCTATCATACACAGTGAGCTTCGCTTCTTTCTCAATTTGCTGATCGACATCCTCTAAGTTAACAAATGCTTTAATGACAGAAATTTTGTCGATCACGTCTTTTGAGCCAGTAACCGTGACATTTTTCGGATTCACAATAGGCTGCTCTGGTGAATAGCCGTCTTTGATTTTATTTTGATTATAAAATTCAGTTTCAACAGGAAATTCAGCTGTCGTTTTTTCTTGTATCGTCACAGTCGTCACAGACGGATTAATCGTTAACGTGATTCCTTTCGATACATCTCTTGCCTTCAATTCGACTTTATGTGTACCTGTCGTCAGGTTTTGCATATCTGCGTAAATTTCAAAATTTTTCGTTTGTCTTGCTGTTTTCACAGCACTAGTTGATCCTTTAATCGTGACATTGACTGTCTGCGGCACACCAGTGACTACATACTTTTCGTCGTCATAATATGCTTTAACAGGTATGTCCGTTAAGGTTGCTTCGTCTGTTGTCGATGTTGGGAAAAAGGATTCACCGATTTTTTTCGGCGTGGGCGCTTGCGCTGAATTGACTGCACCATACAGCAATAAAGCGAAGACCAATGCAAGAAACTTAACGGCCCAGCGATTATTCAAAATCTTATCCATTTTTCTTGCCCCTCCAATACCATTTGGTCGAGGAAGCATCTTTGCTGTTCTTACTAAACTCAGCAATCAGCATTTCTTCAAGCGCTTCTTCTGTCAATTCTCGATGGAGATCACCATTTCTTGCGACACTAATGCCGCCTGTCTCCTCGGAGACAATGACGGTTAAACTGTCCGTTACTTCACTAATACCAACTGCCGCGCGGTGACGTGTACCGAGCTCCTTAGAGATAAAAGGACTTTCAGACAGCGGTAAATAACACGCTGCAGCTGCAATCTCATCACGCTTCATAATCACAGCGCCGTCATGGAGCGGTGTATTCGGAATGAAGATATTAATCAGCAGCTCAGAACTGACCTTTGCATTTAAAGGAATTCCGGTCTCTATGTAATCATTCATCCCAGTATCGCGCTCAATCGTTAATAGCGCGCCTATTCTTCGTTTTGCCATATAGTTAATTGCTTTTGTAATTGCCTCGATCGTTTTCTGCTGCTGTTCCTCTACAGGTGTTCCGCTTCTAGAGAAGAAACGGCCGCGCCCAAGCTGCTCAAGCGCTCTCCTTAGCTCTGGCTGAAAAATAATAATGATCGCAAGGAACCCCCACGTAATCGCTTGATCCATCAGCCATTGAAGTGTGTTAAGACCGAGATACGCACTTCCCATCCTGACGAGAACAATGACGACAATTCCCTTTAAAAGCTGAACCGCTTTTGTTCCGCGGATGACCATCATTAATTTATATATCACATACCAAACAACGAGAATATCAACAGCATTACCGAGGTACTGCAAAAAAGGAATATCCCCTAAAGCCATTTCCTCGTCCTCCAGAATTTTCAGTTATTCTTCGTTCGATTTATTTTTTATAAAAAAAGAGCCTATGTGTAAGTACATAGCGTGGCTATTATACCACATTTTGTTTCAGCAAGGAAAATAGTTGCCATATCTGGCTAGCATTCAAGTCTGTCCATCAATAGAAAAAGAGCAGTCCCTTAGAGACTGCTCTCAAACTGTTTGATTTACTTTTGCTCCTCTGGCCCAATGACCCGCATCACGTCTTGTGCTGTAGACTTCATTTTGTACCAAACCCAATCAAACACTTCATTAATTTCATTGATTTGACCAGTGACTTGTCCGGCAGAAGCAGTCAGCTGTTCTCCATTGACGACTGTTACGTTTCCATCAACCTTGCCTTCTACAATCAGCTTGCCATTTTTCACAGTGACATCACCTTTGACGGTTTCCCCTTTAGGTACCGTCACTGTATCATTTTCAACCACGAGATTCGGCTGCTTTGACACACTGAAATTATGATCCGTATTCCAGCTAGTAAACAGACTGCCTCCCATCAATATGACAAAGAGGGCAGCGGCGACCATTAGCGGATGAGCTTTGATCCATCTTTGAATCGACACACGCTTTTTCTCCTTTGGAAGACCTGCCATCACCTTTGCAGTGAAATCAGATGGTGCTTCTATATGAGATGTACTCTGCACGAGCGCGATGGATTTCTCAATTTGTTGAAAATGAGTACGGCATTCCTCACACGATTGCAGATGGCTCTTTAATTCTTTTTCATCTTCGGGCTCTATATCCCCGTCTAAATACTGATGCATAAGCAGGACGATTTTTTCCTGACAGCTCATCAAAATCACCTCACTCAAAGGTCTCTCAACTGTTTCCGGAGAGCCTCTCTACCCCTGTGTATTCTCGTTTTCACCGTACCAACTGGTATATTCAGAATCTCACTAATTTCTTTTAACGAGAGTTCATCAATATACTTTAATACGATGACCGAGCGATATTTATCGGGTAATCTTAAAATTTTTTGCTGAATGGTGCTCGATAATTCAAGCGACACCACCTCGTCCTCTGGCAAAATGCCGTCAGCCGCAATTTGAGAATACATATTCAGTCCTTCTGTCCCTGCCACCTCTGCATCTAAATAATAATCCGGCTTTTTTTTACGAATACGGTCGATGGTCAGGTTGGTTGCAATGCGGTACAGCCACGTGGAAAACTTACGATTCACATCAAAGCTCTCAATATTCACATAGGCACGAATAAACGCCTCCTGCGCAATATCTTCTGCTTCATGTGCATTCCCAAGCATACGATAGCACAGCTGATAAATTTTGTCTTTATACAGGTCTACGATGTCTGCAAATGCGTTCTGGTCGCCTTTTTTCACTTGCTTAATTCTCTTTTTAATCATTGTTTCCATAGTATATTCAACCTCTGCCTTCACCGGTCTTTATGTATACGAACCTCGTTCCAAAAGGTTTCATTCTCCTCTAAAAAATAGTGTAACAAATTTTTGACAGCATGTTACGCTTATCAGCCGGTAAAAACCTTAACATATCCTTAAATTTCCCCAAAATTAAAAAAAGAACGGGAACAAGTCCCGCTCTATAATAGCTTTTCACCCATTAAAGAACCAATTAATGCAACTGCCGCTTCTGCTGTTTTATTTTTCTCATCTAATACGGGATTCACCTCAACAAACTCAGCAGATGTCAAAATACCTGCTTCCTCTAAAAGCTCCATTGCAAGATGACTCTCTCTATAACTGATGCCGCCAGCAACCGGCGTTCCCACGCCAGGGCACTCTGCAGGATCTAGCCCATCTAAATCAAGCGACAAATGAACACCATCTGTTCTTTCTTTTAAATAGGCAATGGCTTCCTCCATTACTCTCGTCATCCCTAATCGATCGATTTCATGCATCGTATACACTTTAATGCCTTTTTCTCTAATCAATGCCCGCTCTCCTTCATCTAAAGAACGAGCACCGATCAAGATCACATTCTCAGGCTTTACTTTAGGTGTATAACCGCCAATATTGATTAAATCAGCATGCCCAAAGCCGAGACTGACAGCGAGCGGCATCCCATGAATATTTCCAGAAGGAGAAGTTTCCTCTGTATTTAAATCACCGTGCGCATCATACCAAATGACACCCAAATTTTCATAATGTTTGGCTACACCGGCTAGTGTACCAATTGCAATGCTATGATCCCCGCCTAAAATCAGCGGAAACGAACCTGACTGCACAATACTGCTAACCTTTTCAGCAAGAAGCTGGTTTGCGCCAGCATTCTCCGTTAAGTTTTTCAGTTTTTCACTTGTATAGAGACCTTTCTCATCATCTCTTTGCTCAACAGGAATATCCCCTAGATCTTCAACATCAAATGAAAGCGATTCCAATTTTTCTTTTACACCAGCACAGCGAATGGCACTCGGCCCCATATCGACGCCCCTTCTCATTTGACCGAGATCCATCGGCACCCCAACAATCGTGACCTTCTTTTGATCTCCCATATGTACATCCCCTTTCCGTTCATGCTTATATTTTACTTTCTCGGTGCCTTCTGACTCAACTCAACAATATTTTGAATAGTTATACATTCCAATCGTCAAAATAAAAAAAAGACACCTTTTTAAAAAAGGTGTCTTAACTGGGCTAGCTGGATTCGAACCAACGCATGACGGAGTCAAAGTCCGTTGCCTTACCGCTTGGCTATAGCCCAAAAATGGTGGAGGGGGGCGGATTCGAACCGCCGAACCCGGAGGGAGCGGATTTACAGTCCGCCGCGTTTAGCCACTTCGCTACCCCTCCACATATGGAATTGATAAAAGAAAAACAGTGCCGGCAAGAGGACTTGAACCCCCAACCTACTGATTACAAGTCAGTTGCTCTACCAGTTGAGCTACACCGGCATATGGTGGAGGATGACGGGCTCGAACCGCCGACCCTCTGCTTGTAAGGCAGATGCTCTCCCAGCTGAGCTAATCCTCCACATGATGGTGACCCGTACGGGATTCGAACCCGTGTTACCGCCGTGAAAGGGCGGTGTCTTAACCGCTTGACCAACGGGCCAGTTTGTCAAGTTTACTGTTTCCGTGAAGCTGACAAAAGTTATTATATACAGGTTGTCCCCCTTTTGTAAAGGGGATTTTTATTTTTTTTATTTTCTAACTATTCAACCCTCATCAGCACAACATTTCGACTGAAATATAATTTCAGTATTTAAATATAATATTGAAATTTCATGTCATACTCAATATACTGAAAATGAAGAAATAAGGAGGTATGTCACATGCAGCCATCTCAACTGCGTTCTTTGACAACAGAATCAAGAAACCCTAACACCATGAGAATTTCACAAGCAAGCCCGCTAGAAATACTCCAAATGATCAATGAGGAAGATATGAAGGTCGCTCAAGCCGTCAACCGTGTCCTTCCAGACGTAAAGACAGCAAGTGACTTGGCCTTTGAATCCATCTCGAATGGGGGCAGACTCATTTATCTAGGCGCTGGAACAAGCGGCAGAATTGGGGTAATGGATGCGGTCGAATGTCCACCTACCTATAGCATTTCACCTGATGTCATCGTAGGCATCATGGCCGGTGGAGACTCTGCCTTTTCACATGCAGCAGAAGATGTGGAAGACAGTGAAGAAGCTGGTCAAAAAGATTTAGAACACATTCACCTGACATCAAAAGATACGGTTGTCGGCATCGCGGCGAGCGGTAGAACACCCTATATCATTGGCGCTTTAAACTATGCTAGAACCATTGGAGCAAAAACAGTAGCCCTCAGCTGCAATGAACAAGCAGAGATTAGCGAACTAGCAGACTGCGCCATTGAAGTCGTCGTAGGAGCAGAAGCCATCACTGGGTCAACACGAATGAAAGCCGCATCCGCTCATAAAATGATTTTAAATATGCTTTCCACCTCTGTCATGATCAGACAAGGCAAAGTATATGAAAACCTGATGGTAGATGTAAAAGTAAGCAATCATAAACTAAAAGAACGCGCCATCACCATCATTCAGCATGTGACCAATGCTTCCTACGAACAAGCCGTAAAAGCCCTTGAAGCAGCCGATTTAGAAGTTAAAACAGCCATCGTCATGCTCCAAACCAAAACAGATAAAAAGACAGCCAAAGACCTGCTCAACAAAGCAGATGGTCACATCGACAAAGCCATCTTACGTCATCAATCTTAAAGGAGGAAACTCATGTCAGCAGGCGGACTCACCCTACTACACACAATGAAATCAAAGCTTCCCCAATCTGAAAAAATCATTGCAGACTATATCCTTGCCCATCCTGACAAAGTCATTAAAAGCACAGTGCATGAAATCAGTCAGGCTGCCGGTGCAAGCAGCTCTGCCGTCATCCGCCTCTGTAAGTCTCTCGGGCTGGATGGCTATCACGATTTGAAAATGCGGATCGCTGGAGATTTAATGCACACTGATAAACAAGGCTACCGGGATATCGAACAAGATGAACCACTTCAATCCATTATTCAAAAGACAGCAGGAAACACCATTCAATCGATCAAAGATACAGCCTCTATTTTAAATGTAGAAGCTTTAGAAAAAGCTGTTCAACTGCTGCTGAATGCAAACCAAATCCATTTTATCGGTGTGGGTGCATCTGGCATCGTCGCAGCTGATGCCCAGCAGAAATTTCTCAGAATCAATTATGCAGCTACAGCCTTTACTGACATGCACATCGCATCTACGGTCATCGCAAATGCTGGAAAGAATGACATTGTGTTCGGTATATCCTTTTCTGGAGAAACGTTAGACATCATCCAAGCCCTTCAGCTCGCCAAAGAAAATGAAGTAAAAACCATTGCTTTAACGCATCCAGGGCATACAAGCGTTTCTGCATTGTGTGATGTTCATCTATCGACGTCTGGTTCCAATGAAGCACCTTTTCGCAGTGCTGCCACTTCCTCTAGAATGGCACAGCTCTATTTAATCGATGTCTTGTTCCTCAGTTTAGCCTCTCGTCAATATGAACAGACGGCACAATATATTGACAAAACAAGGCATGCCATCCGCTCCATGAAACGAAAAACAAAGGGGGATTCAACATGAGTCATCAAAAGAAATATCAGCAGTTGGCGAAAGAAATCCTTTCACTCTGTGGTGGTTCTGAAAACATTTCTTCCCACACACATTGTATGACACGTCTCCGAATTACACCCATTGATCGTGAAAAAGTGCAAACCACCGCGATCAAAGAACTCGATGGCGTCATTGGCGTCGTCGAAGCGGAAACACTGCAAATCATTTTAGGAACAGGTGTTGTCAACCAAGTATCAAGTGCATTTGAACAGCTGCTCAATGCCTCAGGTTCATATGACTTAAACAACGAAGCACAGAAAAACAAACAAGCCATTTCACAAAAGAACCGCACACCATTCAAGCTGTTCTTACGGCGGATCGCCAGCATTTTCATTCCCATTATTCCAGCACTCGTTGCATCGGGTCTTATAACGGGTATTACAAAAGCGGTCGTGCAAGCAGGCTGGCTCGATGAAAAATCTCAAGCTGCGATTATCCTAACCGTTATAGGCTCAGGCTTGTTTGCTTATCTCGGTATATTAGTAGGAACAAACGCCGCAAAAGAATTTGGTGGCTCTCCTGCATTAGGCGCATTAGCAGGTATTCTCATCATTAACCCAGCTGCCGCTGATATTATGTTATTTGGCACTAATATTCTACCAGGTAGAGGCGGACTTATCGGTGTTCTTCTTGCAGCTATTTTTATGGCACTTGTTGAGACCCGGATCAGACGCTTCGTCCCGCAATCACTCGATATCATCGTCACACCAACCATCACACTACTCATTACAGGCATTTTCACGTACGTTATCTTCATGCCAGTCGGCGGATTTATATCTGATGCCATCACCTCTGGACTTACTTATCTATTAAACATTGGCGGTATTTTTGCCGGATTTGTTCTTGGTGCGACCTTCCTTCCTCTTGTTGTCACTGGACTTCACCAAGGCCTAACACCTATTCATATGGAACTGATTAATTCAATTGGAGATGACCCGCTTCTGCCAATCCTCGCTATGGGAGGCGCAGGACAGGTCGGTGCTGCCTTTGCCATTTATATGAAAACAAAAAAGAAAAAGCTGAAAAGAGCCATTGCAGGCGGACTTCCTTCAGGAATGCTTGGAATTGGAGAACCGCTCATTTTCGGTGTCACACTCCCGCTCGGAAGACCCTTCCTCACTGCTTGTCTCGGCGCAGGAATCGGCGGAGCATTTCAAGCCTATTTCCAAATCGCCACTAAAGCAATCGGGGTATCAGGTCTCCCATTAACCTTTATCGTTCACACACATCAAATGCTGCTTTACTTAATAGGTCTCTTCATTGCATATGTCGCTGGATTTATCTTCACATACTTATTTGGATTTCATGATGATATGGCTGTTGAATTCGAGGAAAATAAGCAATAGGAGGTCTAGCTCTTGAAGAAATATTTTCTCATCATCACAACTCTGTTCATGCTCCTAGGGTTACCAGTACAAACATTTGCAACTAGCTCCCATCCTGTATCGTCTTTGTCTAAAACAGCACCTGAAGAATATCCCGTCTTAAAAAAAGCAAAACGACCGGAACAAGTAGGTTTTTCTTCTAGGCAGCTTAGGAAGGTTGATCACATGATTCAAAACGATATCAAAGCAGGGTTCCCGGGGGCAGCACTCATCATTATCAAGGATGGTCAGATCATCCATCAAAAAGCCTATGGCTATAGACAAAAATATAAAGGGACAACAGAACTCAAATTCTATAAGAAAATGAAAAAGAACACACTGTTCGATTTGGCATCCAACACAAAAATGTATGCCACCAACTATGCCCTGCAAAAGTTAGTATATGAACAAAAACTAGATGTAAATGAAAAAATACAAACCATCCTGCCTGACTTTCAAGATGAACCAGATGCAAAGGTAACCGGCAAAGATCAGCTTCGAGTCAAGGATCTTCTCACCCATTCTGCCGGACTGCCTTCCAGTGTTTTATTTTATAGCAAAGAGCAAGCGGGCTCTTTTTTCTCTCAAGATAGACAAACAACCATGAAATGGCTACCAAAGGTGCCTCTGCAATACAAGCCAGGCACTCAGCATATTTATAGTGATATTGATTACATGCTGTTAGGCATGATCATTGAGAAAAAAACCGGTATGCCACTTGATCAATATGTAGAGTCGACGATTTATCGACCGCTTGGTCTAAAACATACCATGTTCAATCCGCTGAAAAAGGGATTCAAGCCAAAGCATTTTGCAGCAACCGAGCGTCTAGGCAATACACGCGATGGTGTCATCGATTTTGAAAACATTCGCAGGTATACCTTGCTAGGTGAAGTCCACGATGAGAAAGCCTATTACTCAATGGCAGGTGTCTCCGGACATGCTGGACTTTTCTCTAATACATCAGATATGGCCGTACTGCTTCAGCTGATGCTCAATAAAGGAGGCTATGGGAAAACAACCATCTTTGACCAAGCTTCTATCGATCTCTTTACGGAATCATCAGACACGAACCCAACTTACGGGCTAGGCTGGCGGAAAAACGGCAATACTGACATGGAATGGATGTTTGGGAAATACGCAAGTAAAGAAGCGTATGGACACACAGGCTGGACCGGAACGATGACTTTGATTGATCCAAAACACAATCTAGGCGTCGTCTTGCTGACAAATAAAAAGCATTCACCCGTCGTTTCACCTGAAGTCAACCCAAATCAATTTGAAGGTGACCTTTTCCCAACTGGTACTTATGGAAGCATCATGACTGCAATCTACGAATCTTTTAAGTAAAAGGAGGAATTCGATGTTAAAAGCTCTGTTCCCCGCTGCACTCGTTTTGGCCCTGCTCACCTCTTCCATTCCAACGGAAAAGGTGAGCTCCGCCCCTCTCCCAACTGCCAAACAAATGGTTCAGGACATGTCCTTGGATGAAAAAATTGGCCAAATGCTCATGCCAGACTTTCGCAATTGGCAAGCAGAAGGTGAATTCGCTCCTACAGGCTTCACAAAAATGAATAAAGAAGTTTCTCACCTTGTAGAGAAATATCATTTAGGCGGTGTCATCTTATTTGCAGAAAATGTCGTTGATACGAAACAAACCGTCAAACTCACACATGAATTTCAACAAGCATCACCCAACATTCCTTTACTCATTTCCATTGATCAAGAAGGCGGAATCGTCACAAGACTACAAAAGGGAACACATTTCCCAGGAAATATGTCGATTGGTGCCTCTCGAAGTAAGAAAAATGCTTATGACACTGGAAAAATCATCGGCAAAGAATTAAACGCTCTAGGTATCAATACAAATTTCTCTCCTGTTCTTGATGTAAATAATAACCCGAATAACCCCGTCATCGGTGTCCGTTCCTTTAGCTCTGACCCTGAACTTGTCACAAGACTTGGTCTGCAAACCATGAAAGGACTTCAAAAGGAAAAGACCATTTCCACATTAAAGCATTTCCCGGGACATGGTGATACAGCTGTTGATAGTCACTACGGTCTTCCGCTTGTCGAACATGATCTAGATCGTCTTAAAAAGGTGGAGCTGTATCCATTTCAACAAGCAATCAACGCAGGGGCAGATATGGTCATGACTGCTCATGTTCAATTCCCAGCCATTGATGACACAACGTATAAAAGCAAAAAAGATGGCGAGGACATTATGGTTCCAGCAACCTTATCAAAAAAAGTCATCACAAATTTATTAAAAGAAGACATGGGCTTTCAAGGAGTGGTTGTAACAGACGCCCTCAATATGAAAGCGATTGCAGATAACTTCGGACAGGAAGAAGCTGTGGTAATGGCTATTAAAGCAGGCGTCGACATTGCCCTCATGCCAGCACCTGTCACGTCCTTAAAGACAGAAAAAAACCTAGAGAATGTGTTCAATGCTTTAAAAAGAGCAGTTCTCACAAACGAAATTCCGATATCTCAGATCAATCAATCTGTCGAAAAAATCCTTCAATTAAAGATCAAACGCGGCATCATTTCCGCCAATAAACCAGTAAGCCTTGAGAAGAAAATCAAAAAAGCCACACAGCTCGTTGGTCAAAAGTCGCACCGAAAAGCAGAACAAAAAATGGCACGTGAAGGAATCACTCTCCTTAAAAACAACGACAAAACCTTGCCTTTTAAGCCTAAAAAGAATGACAAAATCTTGTTCATGGCACCGTACGAAGATCAAACAAAAGCAATGTCCGTCACAATTGAATCACTAATCAAACAAAAAAAGATCAAACCTGTGCGTATCCAATCATACGCATTTGCAGATAAGAGCTTCTCCAAAGAAACAGCCAAACTCATTCAAGATGCTGACTATGTCATTACCGGCTCTTACGTTGTCCAAAATGACCCGGCTGTGAATGATGGCGTCATTGATGACGGTGTACAGGATCCGAAAAAATGGGCAACGGCCTTCCCTCGTGCTGTCATGAAAGAAGCAGCAGCACAAAACAAAAAATTGGTCATCATGAGTCTTAGAAACCCTTATGATGCGGCAAATTTCGAGGAAGCCGACGCCTTACTGGCTGTGTACGGTTTTAAAGGGTACTCAAACGGACAATTCAATCAACCGAATATTCCTGCGGGACTAGAAGTGATTTTTGGAGCGGCCTCACCTAAAGGGAAATTACCCGTCGCTATCCCATCAGTCACTCATCCTAATCAAACCCTTTACCCATTTGGCTATGGACTCAATTTAAAAGGAAAACAGATCAAATAGGAGGGATTCTCTTGAAAAAGACAGCAAGCTTGATACTCGCTAGCATTCTCATGATCAGCACATTGACCGCCGCCTCCCCCGCAGATTCAGAACGAACAGATACAAAAGGAAAAAAAGCAACAGTCAAAACAGGTATCGAAACATTACTCTCAAGTAACCTCTCTTGGCTTAAAGGGAAAAAAGTAGGGCTTATTACGAATCCTACAGGCATTGATGCAAACATGAAAAGCAGTGTCGATCTGCTATTTGAACACCCCGATATTAAACTGACTGCCTTGTATGGGCCTGAACATGGCGTGCGTGGTGATGCACAAGCAGGAGAAGGCGTCGAATCGTATACTGACGAAAAAACAGGCCTGCCTGTTTACTCTCTTTATGGAAAAACAAGAAAGCCAACTCCTGAAATGCTCAAAAATGTAGATGTCCTGCTATTTGATATTCAAGACGTTGGTGCTCGTTATTACACCTATATTTACACGATGGCCTATGCAATGGAAGCAGCTAAGGAAAACAACATTCCATTTGTTGTCTTAGATCGTCCAAACCCAATAGGCGGGCTAAAAGTAGAAGGACCCGTATTAGAGCCAGAACACGCCTCTTTTGTAGGTCTCTATCCCATCCCATTAAGACATGGGATGACGACTGGAGAACTTGCATACATGTTTAATAAAGAGTTTCATATCAACGCTGATGTAAAAGTGATCAAAATGAAACATTGGAAACGATCCATGACGTTCGATGACACGAAGCTGCCGTTCGTCCTCCCTTCACCTAACATGCCGACCGTTGATAGTACCTTTGTTTACCCAGCAACAGGATTAATCGAAGGCACAAACGTTTCTGAAGGCAGAGGAACGACAAAACCGTTCGAACTCATTGGCGCTCCATATATCAATAGCAACGAGCTAGCAGATCATTTAAATGGGTTAAAACTAAAAGGCGTTCAATTTAGACCTGTTTCATTTACCCCTACCTTTTCAAAACATGCCGGGACTTTGTCTCACGGGGTACAGCTTTATGTCACAGACCGAAAATCATTCGAAGCAGTCAAAACAGGTCTATCCATCATCAAAGCAATACATGACTTGTATCCTAATGACTTTCAATTCCTACAAACAGGCAGCTTTGATAAACTCATCGGGAATAGCTGGATCAAAGAAGAAATCAATAAAGGCACTTCCATCAAACACATCATGAAACAATACCACCATGACCTGAAAACGTTCGAAAAGAAACGGAAGAAATACCTCATCTATTAATCGCAAAAAAGCCTCCACCTTAAAGGATGGAGGTTTTTTCATGATAAAGACTTAGTCACAGCAGGTACTTTCAGCTCGAAACGATGAAGTAAAAAGCCAAACAAGGCTGCAAGCACTTGCTGAAACAGCATGCCAATCACAACAGGAACAGCAACAGCAGGCGGGAAAAAGCTAATGGCAAGCACAGCACCCGCGCTAATGTTCCGCATACCGCCCGTATACACAATCGCCACAATTTCTCCTTGGGTACATTTCATCGCCTTTCCAATCAACCACGCAAACGCATACCCACTCATCGCAATGAAAAAGACAGTCGCTGCTTTGCTAAAAAATGCAGCATCCAGTTCACGCAAATATGGGGCGACAACAGAACTGTTAATCGATACGACAACAAACAAGCCTAATTTTGAAAAAGGAGCCAAGGTCTGACTCATTGCTTTTGTCACCGATGGCTTTGCATACTGACGAACGAGCATCCCTAAAATAGAGGGCAGCACCACCATACCGAATAGTCCTTTCATGATCGCCACCATGTCCATATGGACCTGTGTACCAACGAAGATTGACAAGCTTACTGGTACAATCAATGGCGAAAGCAATGTATCAATTAATATGATAGATAACGTTAACCCCACATTCCCTTTATACATTGCCGCCCATATTAAACTAGACACACCTGTCGGAATCACCATCGCAAGCGTCAAACCGGTGATCGTCATAGAATCACCTGCAAATATCAAATGCCCCGCCGACCATGAATAAAGGGGCATCAGCACATGCAAAATCACAAACGATAAAATCAAAGGCAATGGATGCATCACCGTATGCTTTAAAGCTGAAAAAGTAGATGACAAGCTCCCTGAAAATGTCATCACAGCAAACACCCAAGGCACCAAAAAGGTGAAATCTTTTAAATACGCCGCCAATAATACACCAAGTAGCACGCTGACAGGCGTAATGAGCGGCATCATCCGGCCGAGCACCTGATTCAAACGGACAAGCATGCCGGCCACCTCCATCCTTCACTTTCTTCCTTGTTCTATTGTAACAAACAGAAAAGTCTTTTTAAGATCCGATCACTTGTTTCATAAGTTTTTGACTAGACATATCCATTCCAACTACGTCCACCTCTACACCAGCTGTACGATATTTTTCCTTCACACGTTCAATTGCGGCCACACCTGATTCGTCCCATATACGCGCTTCAGACAAATCAATCACAACCGTTTTCAGGTCGTTTCCATGATGGAAGGCTTGAATCAATTCAGTCACGGAAGCAAAGAAAATTTGTCCCTTAATTCGATAAATCCATGTACCAGCTTGGCTTTCTGTAGAGGTGATATGAAGTTTTGATATTTTAGCTACAAAGAATACGGCACTAAGCAGCACCCCCGCAAAAACACCCTTGGATAAATCATGAGTGAACACCACCGTCACGACCGTGACAAGCATCACAAGAGAATCTGTTTTTGGGTTCTTTTTTAGCTGCTGGAATGTACTCCAATCAAAGGTACCAATAGAAACCATGATCATGACAGCCACAAGAGCAGCCATTGGAATTTGAACGACTATATCACCCAAAACAAAAATCAATACCATTAAAAATGCACCAGCCACAAAGGTAGAAAGCCTACCTCGTCCCCCTGCCTTTGTATTAATCACAGATTGACCAATCATCGCACAGCCAGCCATACCGCCAAAAAATCCTGCCACCACATTGGCAATTCCTTGGCCTCTCGCTTCCTTATTTTTACGACTAGACGTTTCCGTCATATCATCTACAATCTGTGCTGTTAATAAAGATTCAAGTAAACCAACCATCGCAAGTGCTAAGGAATAAGGAAAAATGATAGCAAGTGTTTCCCAGCTAAACGGTACATTGGGAATAAGAAAAGTTGGCAAAGAGCTAGGAAGCTCTCCCATGTCCCCAACTGTTCTGACATCAATATGCCCAAATACAGCAATCATCGTCATCACAATAATCGCAATGAGTGGAGAGGGAACAACTTTGATGACCATCGGTAATACATAAATGATGAACAAAGCCCCACCTGTCATGACATACATAGCCATGGATTCCCCAACGAAATGCGGCAGCTGTGCCATGAAGATCATAATTGCCAATGCATTAACAAAACCAACCATCACAGACCTCGGAATAAATTTCATCAAACGAGAAACACGGCACAATCCAAACACAATTTGAATCAAGCCTGTTAAAATCGTAGCTGCGAACAAATACTGCAATCCATGATCTGCAATCAAATTGACCATAACCAGCGCCATAGCCCCAGTAGCGGCAGAGATCATACCTGGCCGTCCACCAACAAACGAAATCACAATCGCGATACAAAACGAAGCATATAAACCGACCTTAGGATCAACGCCCGCAATAATCGAAAACGCAATCGCCTCAGGAATCAAAGCCAAGGCCACTAAAATACCCGCCAGCACATCCTGACGCACATGTCCAAACCATTCTTGCTTTACAAATAAATCTTTCAAACCATCTACTCCTTTTTATATACATACCGTACAAGGAAAAAGTAGGCGAATAAAAAACCGGAGATACAAAAAGGAAAAAACAATAACCATTCAATTTCGGAGAAAAAGAGGAACGTACAGAGTCTTTTGTAAGAGAGGAAGTCATCACTTTAGTAAGGATAAAAGAAATACGCCGAAGAATCAAGAACAAATAGAAGGAGTATATAGAAAGCTAAGGCAAAGCTTCCATCAAAATCGCTCGAGTCATTTTCTATTTTCATGAGTAACTAAGATCAATAAACGTCAACTTATTTTAAAACAAACAAAAAAAGCCTTCTCATCAACGAGAAACCTTAACATTTACCATTATCATATAGAGGAAAGCTTCCAAGCGGGCTCGAACCGCTGACCTCTTCCTTACCATGGAAGTGCTCTACCTACTGAGCTATGGAAGCATGGCTCCGCAGGTAGGACTCGAACCTACGACCGATCGGTTAACAGCCGATAGCTCTACCACTGAGCTACTGCGGAATGGATAAAGTAACTTCTTCCATTGGAAGGATATAAACAAAAAGCTTGGCGGCGTCCTACTCTCACAGGGGGAAACCCCCAACTACCATCGGCGCTGAAGAGCTTAACTTCCGTGTTCGGTATGGGAACGGGTGTGACCTCTTCGCTATCGCCACCAAACCTGATGGAGAGAATGTTCTCTCAAAACTAGATAACAATGTTCATTTTTCACATTAGAATATAGGTTAAGTCCTCGATCTATTAGTATCTGTCAGCTCCACGTGTCACCACGCTTCCACCTCAGACCTATCAACCTGATCATCTTTCAGGGATCTTACTTCCTTGCGGAATGGGAAATCTCATCTTGAGGGGGGCTTCATGCTTAGATGCTTTCAGCACTTATCCCGTCCGCACATAGCTACCCAGCGATGCCCTTGGCAGAACAACTGGTACACCAGCGGTGCGTCCATCCCGGTCCTCTCGTACTAAGGACAGCTCCTCTCAAATTTCCTGCGCCCGCGACGGATAGGGACCGAACTGTCTCACGACGTTCTGAACCCAGCTCGCGTACCGCTTTAATGGGCGAACAGCCCAACCCTTGGGACCGACTACAGCCCCAGGATGCGATGAGCCGACATCGAGGTGCCAAACCTCCCCGTCGATGTGGACTCTTGGGGGAGATAAGCCTGTTATCCCCGGGGTAGCTTTTATCCGTTGAGCGATGGCCCTTCCATGCGGAACCACCGGATCACTAAGCCCGACTTTCGTCCCTGCTCGACTTGTAGGTCTCGCAGTCAAGCTCCCTTGTGCCTTTACACTCTGCGAATGATTTCCAACCATTCTGAGGGAACCTTTGGGCGCCTCCGTTACATTTTAGGAGGCGACCGCCCCAGTCAAACTGCCCACCTGACACTGTCTCCCTGCCCGATAAGGGCAGCGGGTTAGAAGGTCAATACAGCCAGGGTAGTATCCCACCGATGCCTCCACCGAAGCTAGCGCTCCGGTTTCCAAGGCTCCTACCTATCCTGTACAAGCTGTACCAACATTCAATATCAGGCTGCAGTAAAGCTCCACGGGGTCTTTCCGTCCTGTCGCGGGTAACCTGCATCTTCACAGGTACTATAATTTCACCGAGTCTCTCGTTGAGACAGTGCCCAGATCGTTGCGCCTTTCGTGCGGGTCGGAACTTACCCGACAAGGAATTTCGCTACCTTAGGACCGTTATAGTTACGGCCGCCGTTTACTGGGGCTTCAATTCGCACCTTCGCTTACGCTAAGCGCTCCTCTTAACCTTCCAGCACCGGGCAGGCGTCAGCCCCTATACTTCGCCTTACGGCTTCGCAGAGACCTGTGTTTTTGCTAAACAGTCGCCTGGGCCTATTCACTGCGGCTTCTCGGGGCTTTAACACCCTAAGAAGCACCCCTTCTCCCGAAGTTACGGGGTCATTTTGCCGAGTTCCTTAACGAGAGTTCTCTCGATCACCTTAGGATTCTCTCCTCGCCTACCTGTGTCGGTTTGCGGTACGGGCACCTCTCACCTCGCTAGAGGCTTTTCTTGGCAGTGTGGAATCAGGAACTTCGCTACTAAATTTCGCTCGCCATCACAGCTCAGCCTTCACGGGAAACGGATTTGCCTATTTCCCAGCCTAACTGCTTGGACGCGGATATCCAATACCGCGCTTACCCTATCCTCCTGCGTCCCCCCATTGCTCAAATGGTGAGGAGGTGGTACAGGAATATCAACCTGTTGTCCATCGCCTACGCCTTTCGGCCTCGGCTTAGGTCCCGACTAACCCTGAGCGGACGAGCCTTCCTCAGGAAACCTTAGGCATTCGGTGGACGGGATTCTCACCCGTCTTTCGCTACTCATACCGGCATTCTCACTTCTAAGCGCTCCACCAGTCCTTCCGGTCTGACTTCACTGCACTTAGAACGCTCTCCTACCACTGTTCGTAAGAACAGTCCGCAGCTTCGGTGATACGTTTAGCCCCGGTACATTTTCGGCGCAGAGTCACTCGACCAGTGAGCTATTACGCACTCTTTAAATGGTGGCTGCTTCTAAGCCAACATCCTGGTTGTCTAAGCAACTCCACATCCTTTTCCACTTAACGTATACTTTGGGACCTTAGCTGGCGGTCTGGGCTGTTTCCCTTTCGACTACGGATCTTATCACTCGCAGTCTGACTCCCAAGGATAAGTCATCGGCATTCGGAGTTTGACTGAATTCGGTAACCCGGTAGGGGCCCCTAGTCCAATCAGTGCTCTACCTCCGAGACTCTTACCTTGAGGCTAGCCCTAAAGCTATTTCGGAGAGAACCAGCTATCTCCAGGTTCGATTGGCATTTCACCCCTACCCACACCTCATCCCCGCACTTTTCAACGTGCGTGGGTTCGGGCCTCCATTCAGTGTTACCTGAACTTCACCCTGGACATGGGTAGATCACCTGGTTTCGGGTCTACGACCACGTACTCATGCGCCCTATTCAGACTCGCTTTCGCTGCGGCTCCGCATCTTCTGCTTAACCTTGCACGGGATCGTAACTCGCCGGTTCATTCTACAAAAGGCACGCCATCACCCGTTAACGGGCTCTGACTACTTGTAGGCACACGGTTTCAGGATCTATTTCACTCCCCTTCCGGGGTGCTTTTCACCTTTCCCTCACGGTACTGGTTCACTATCGGTCACTAGGGAGTATTTAGCCTTGGGAGATGGTCCTCCCGGATTCCGACGGAATTTCACGTGTTCCGCCGTACTCAGGATCCACTCTGGAGAGAACAACATTTCAGTTACAGGGCTGTTACCTTCTTTGGCGGGCCTTTCCAGACCTCTTCGCTTATATCGTTCCTTTGTAACTCCGTATAGAGTGTCCTACAACCCCAAGAGGCAAGCCTCTTGGTTTGGGCTGTTCCCGTTTCGCTCGCCGCTACTCAGGGAATCGCATTTGCTTTCTCTTCCTCCGGGTACTTAGATGTTTCAGTTCCCCGGGTATGCCTTCTCATACTCTATGTATTCAAGTATGGATACTACTCCATTACGAGCAGTGGGTTTCCCCATTCGGAAATCTCCGGATCAAAGCTTGCTTACAGCTCCCCGAAGCATATCGGTGTTCGTCCCGTCCTTCATCGGCTCCTAGTGCCAAGGCATCCACCGTGCGCCCTTTCTAACTTAACCATTTCTTACTTTAGAAAGAATCACTATGTGTGATGAACTTTGCATTGCATTCAATGTGAATGTATTACTTATTGTTATCTAGTTTTCAAAGAACAATCCTGTCTCGCTAGAGACATGTTTTGAAGGAATGATCCTTCAAAACTAAACAAGACGAAAAACGTACGCTGCTCCATATATCCTTAGAAAGGAGGTGATCCAGCCGCACCTTCCGATACGGCTACCTTGTTACGACTTCACCCCAATCATCTGCCCCACCTTCGGCGGCTGGCTCCATAAAGGTTACCTCACCGACTTCGGGTGTTGCAAACTCTCGTGGTGTGACGGGCGGTGTGTACAAGGCCCGGGAACGTATTCACCGCGGCATGCTGATCCGCGATTACTAGCGATTCCAGCTTCACGCAGTCGAGTTGCAGACTGCGATCCGAACTGAGAACAGATTTGTGGGATTGGCTAAACCTTGCGGTCTCGCAGCCCTTTGTTCTGTCCATTGTAGCACGTGTGTAGCCCAGGTCATAAGGGGCATGATGATTTGACGTCATCCCCACCTTCCTCCGGTTTGTCACCGGCAGTCACCTTAGAGTGCCCAACTAAATGCTGGCAACTAAGATCAAGGGTTGCGCTCGTTGCGGGACTTAACCCAACATCTCACGACACGAGCTGACGACAACCATGCACCACCTGTCACTCTGTCCCCGAAGGGAAAGCCCTATCTCTAGGGTTGTCAGAGGATGTCAAGACCTGGTAAGGTTCTTCGCGTTGCTTCGAATTAAACCACATGCTCCACCGCTTGTGCGGGCCCCCGTCAATTCCTTTGAGTTTCAGTCTTGCGACCGTACTCCCCAGGCGGAGTGCTTAATGCGTTAGCTGCAGCACTAAGGGGCGGAAACCCCCTAACACTTAGCACTCATCGTTTACGGCGTGGACTACCAGGGTATCTAATCCTGTTCGCTCCCCACGCTTTCGCTCCTCAGCGTCAGTTACAGACCAGAGAGTCGCCTTCGCCACTGGTGTTCCTCCACATCTCTACGCATTTCACCGCTACACGTGGAATTCCACTCTCCTCTTCTGCACTCAAGTTTCCCAGTTTCCAATGACCCTCCCCGGTTGAGCCGGGGGCTTTCACATCAGACTTAAGAAACCGCCTGCGAGCCCTTTACGCCCAATAATTCCGGACAACGCTTGCCACCTACGTATTACCGCGGCTGCTGGCACGTAGTTAGCCGTGGCTTTCTGGTTAGGTACCGTCAAGGTGCAAGCAGTTACTCTTGCACTTGTTCTTCCCTAACAACAGAGCTTTACGATCCGAAAACCTTCATCACTCACGCGGCGTTGCTCCGTCAGACTTTCGTCCATTGCGGAAGATTCCCTACTGCTGCCTCCCGTAGGAGTCTGGGCCGTGTCTCAGTCCCAGTGTGGCCGATCACCCTCTCAGGTCGGCTACGCATCGTCGCCTTGGTGAGCCGTTACCTCACCAACTAGCTAATGCGCCGCGGGTCCATCTGTAAGTGACAGCCGAAACCGTCTTTCATCCTTGAACCATGCGGTTCAAGGAACTATCCGGTATTAGCTCCGGTTTCCCGGAGTTATCCCAGTCTTACAGGCAGGTTACCCACGTGTTACTCACCCGTCCGCCGCTAACATCCGGGAGCAAGCTCCCTTCTGTCCGCTCGACTTGCATGTATTAGGCACGCCGCCAGCGTTCGTCCTGAGCCAGGATCAAACTCTCCGAAAAAGTACAAAACCGAAGTTTTGCTTTTCGCCAGTTTGACTGACTACCTATGATGTATCATAGGATTTTTTATAAAAACTTGAATTAACAGGTACGTTTTGTCTTGTTTAGTTTTCAAAGATCATCTTCGCCGTTCTTAGCGGCTTTAATAATATAACATTTCGCTTCATCTTATGTCAACAACTTTTTTTAAGTTTATTTCCCGAAGCGTTTGTGTTTGTCACTGTGTGTCAGCGACGATTAATAATATATCACGAAAACATTCTGTTGGTCAACGTCTTTTCAGAAATTTTTTTAAAATAGTTTTATCGTGCATGTTAAACCCTTGTCCTGCATACAATCAAGTAACAATCTTGGACAAGGCAGGAGTGTTTGAATTGAGTCGATTATATGTGTTGCCTATTAAACGGCTGAAGCAAGTAGTCATTATTCTTGTAGCAGCCCTTGCAGCTGCAACCTTTTTTTATGTACAAAAGGCACCGCCGCTGTCTGTATTTAAAACGGAACAAGGACCTCGAGCGATTTATAAAGGAGAGGCCTCATCAAAACATGCATCCCTTACGTTTAATATTGGCTGGGGAGACGAGAAGGCTGTTCCTATTTTAAATGTCCTTCGAGAGTACGATATAAAGAACGCCACTTTCTTTCTGTCTGCTTCTTGGGCTGAGCGTCACCCGGATATTGTGAAAAGGATTAAAGAGGACGGCCATCAAATTGGCAGCCTTGGCTATGCATATAAAAATTATAGCCAGCTTGAAGAAAACGAAATTAAGCGTGATCTTGTCCGTGCACAAAATACATTCCAAAAGCTTGGACTGGAAGACATTCAATTATTAAGACCGCCAACTGGGCAATTTAATGAAACGGTATTGAAAATTGCAACACAGTATGGCTATACCGTTGTCCATTACAGCATCAATTCTCAAGATTGGCTGAACCCGGGCGTCGACCAGATTGTTCATAATGTAAATGATCGAATGAAAAGCGGAGACATCATTCTCCTTCACGCCTCAGATTCTGCCACCCAAACCGCTCAAGCCTTACCAGCTATTTTAAAACACTTAAAAGATCAAAATTTAAGAAACGTCACGGTTGGCGAGCTTATCTCTAATACAAAAACAAAGTCAACTGAGGTTAAGTAGCTTTTGCTTTTGAAAACCGCGGCATAGCTAATAACTGAAACGCATTACAACCTAATAGTGGGAATAGCATTAAATACAGCCAGTCCTCTTCATTGACTCTAAGCGCCGGAAACCATTCTAACGACGTGATGACGACCATGAGAAACATTGCAGAAATAAATGTTTTCTTAGAGGACTGCTGCTGTTTAAAATAAGACACGATCAATGCAAACACACCGATAAAAACAGGCAGCCACAAGTATGGAAGAAATGATTCATTCTCCCCGAAAAACAAAAACCGCAAATAAGCTAAATCAAACAGCACGAAAATCACAAGGAATAACTGAATGGTATTCCATAAAGAATGCGACCTGAAAATCTCCAGCGCAAACCGGTGCACTGTCAAAAAGACAACAAACCCCATTTGACTGATTACACTAAAGATCATCCCCACACCAATAAACCAAAATAACACAGACGCAATCTCTAAAATCTCAAACGATACAAACAGCTTCTGATATTTCCCCCACTCCAGCGCAAAACCTACCACGCTTGTAATGACCGCTCCAACAGCCAGCACAGAGAAGAAAAAACGAACTAAATCCCGACTTTTCATTGAAATGACCCAACCCCTATTTTTGTTATGTATAAATTCATGTGAAACATTCATATTAAAAGTAAGACATGTAACGAAAGGAGCCACAGTATGTCAAAAGGCATCTTGCGTATAATGAGCTGTTTTCTTCTTTTATCTCTAACAGCTTGTGCTCCCAAAACCCAATCCTCATCTAATATGGACTATGACGAAACGAAAAAAATGGTCGTCGATATTTTGAAAACAGATGACGGTAAAAAGGCCATTCAACAGTTATTAAATGACGAGGCAATGAATGAAGCTTTGGTAATGGATGAACAAACTGTGAAAAAAACAATAGAGAAAACACTGACTTCTGATAAAGGCAAAGAGTTCTGGAAGAAGGTCTTTGAGGATTCTAAATTTGCCGAGACTTTCGCAAAATCCATGCAGCAACAGCATGAAAAGATGTTAAAACAATTGATGAAGGACCCTGACTATCAACAAATGATGATGGATATTCTCAAGGATCCTGAAATGGAAAAGAAATACGGTGAACTGGTCAAAAGCAAAGAGTTCAGAAAGCACTTAGAGAAAGTCATCACAGAAACATTGAGCAGCCCTCTCTATAAGAAGAAGTTCGAAGATGAGCTAAAAAAAGCAGTCTCTGAAAGCAGCAATGATTCCGGTTCACAAGGAAGCGGCAGTTAAACATCACCCGAGTGGCACAAGGTCCACTCGGGCTTTCATTATGCTTTGACTGTTAATTGTTCAATGACTTTATTGGCAATGTGTAGATACACTTCCCCTGTCGGATGACTCGCATCATAGACAGAAGGTGCAAAATCGTCCTCATTCCAATCAGGCTGTCTTAAAGGGATTTGACCAAGAACTGATACACGCAGCTCCTCCGCCAGCTTGTCCCCGCCGCCCTTTCCAAAGACATATTCCTTCTCACCTGTTTTTTTGCTTTCATAGTAACTCATATTCTCAACGACCCCTAGCACCTCGTGATCTGTTTGCAGTGCCATTGCGCCTGCTCTAGCAGCAACGAAAGCCGCTGTTGGATGCGGTGTCGTCACAATGATTTCTTTACAGCTCGGAAGCATCGTATGAATATCAAGTGCCACATCACCTGTTCCAGGCGGAAGGTCTAATAGTAAGTAATCTAATTCTCCCCACTCTACTTCGTGGAAGAAGTTATTTAGCATTTTACCAAGCATCGGTCCTCTCCAAATGACCGGTGCGTTTTCTTCAACAAAAAAGCCCATTGAAATCACTTTGACGCCAAAGCGTTCCACAGGAATAATCTTTTCCCCTTTAACTGTCGGTCTGACGGTGATTCCCATCATATCCGGTACGCTAAAGCCGTAAATATCAGCATCGATCAGTCCCACTTTTTTCCCTAGACGAGCCAGTGCCACAGCCAGGTTAACGGAAACGGTTGATTTCCCAACTCCGCCTTTTCCACTTGCAATCGCTAAGAACACAGGTGGATTTTTAGAGTTGAGCAAATTTTCTTCCTCATCCTGTGACGGAATAAACTTTTCAAGCGTTTCTTGAGGCAGTTCTTCAAAACGAAGTCCTACAGTGTTCGCGCCGGCTGCTTTTAAAGCTTGTACGATGTCTTGCTGCAGCTTCATCTGCTCAGCAGTGCCTGTTTTGGCAATCGCCACTTTTAAGCTCACATGCTCTTTTTCAGGCTTTAGGCTGATTTCCTTGATGGCATCCAGCTCACCAAGCGGTATATGAAGGAAAGGTTCGTCCATCTTCCCAACTAGTTTTCTCACATCATCTTGTCCGATCATAGCAGAACCTCACCCTTTATTGAATTCGTTTACAATCCAAGTATATCATACATATCCTTACAATGTCTGTCCTCTTTGCCTGCGATAAACAGGAAAAAGCCCCTTATTCAGGCGGCTCTTTTTGCTCTGTTAAATATCTTAAAATGCCTTTATAAATCGAAGCAGCAATTTGATCCTGATATTTAGGAGTCGCCAGCTGACCAGCCTCTTTTGGATTCGATAAAAATCCGATTTCGACAAGCGCTCCTGGCTTCGTGACATTTTGCATTAAATAAATCCCGTTGATTCGCTTCGCCTTGCGATCTGTGTTTTCAAGGTTGTTGCGCAATTCATCTTGAATGAACTTCGCTGCTTTTTCATTCTCTTCATACTTTCCGTAAAAGAACGTCTGTGCCCCGCTCCATTTGTTCGATGGGATCGCATTTAAATGAATGCTTAAATAGAGATCCGCTTCAGATTCATTGATGACTTTCACACGGTTTCTCAAATCCTCCGCTTTCTTTCGGGCATAACCCTTTGTATTCTTTGATGATAAATCAGAGTCATCCTCCCGGGTCATGAGAACAAGCGCTCCCTGCTCCTGCAAATAGTCTCTTATCTTCATGGACACATCCAGTGCAATCTCTTTTTCGAGTAACTCGCCGCCAACAGCACCGCCATCTGGACCGCCGTGACCCGGATCTAAATAGATGATCTTGCCGCTCAAAGGCAAGTTCCACGATTTCCACGAATCATCATTTAGAAACTGAAATCTGAATAAGAATAAGAGGACAATAAACCCGATTAAAAACCCTGTCCATTTCAGCTTTCTTTTCATCCCTGTCCCTCCCATACACCATTATTTTATAGATATGGGACAAGGGCTGGAAATATGCTTAGTGCAGTCGAAGCTTATGCCTTTTTTCTGATTCACGAAAGCCTTCCTGCCACCACTTACTTAAAAATTCCTTCGCAAATGGATACAGACACGACATCTTACGCTCCATTCGGAACATATTCCCCCACGATTGCAAACACCCTGCTAGCTCCTCAACCAGCTCATCTTCTTCATGAACTGACCGCTTTTTTATATCATCGAAGGATTCACCATACTTACTCGACTCACCGTATCTCCCACCTGCTAAAAAAGCCTCAATGGCGAAATCGATACAGCCATCACTCATAATCCCAGCTGGATCATCTGCAAATGGGAACAGCTTCCTCGTGAATTTCTCGGAAGCGACCGTCACCTGTTGAAGAGACAATGTACGCAACAGCTTCTTTTCAAGCGTGACATCTCGTTTTGTTTTTAATTGATAAAATGAAAGAACTTCTGCCATGGACTGAACTCCTTTTTTCTTTGTATTGTTCGTTGGTTTGAACAAAACATGCAGTTCAGTAAATGGAAATCAATGCGCTAACGGATTGGAAAATTGTGATAAAATGAACATTTATATATAGAAAGAATAGAAAAGGGGCAAAATTCATGAAGAAATGGATGTATATCCTGTTGCTACTAACAGTCGTCTTATCTGGATGCGGCAGTCAAGCGACAGAGCAGAAGAGCGACATAAAAGGAATAGAAGACATATCATTAAAACAGCTCTCCAAACACAAAAATTCTTATATTGGAGACAACGGAGCAGTCGGCGCTATTTTATCAGATCTTCCAGGTAACGTGATTCGCGAATATGAAATCGTAGATGAAAAAGCGCTAAAAGTGACATACGGCGTGAAAGAAAATACCAATGATACAGAAGAACAATTTGATGCATTTTGGTTTGATAAGAAGGATACCATTGAAAAAAACTACTTATATAATGCATTAGCACTTTTTATTCTTATCGATAACGTAGAGCAAGTGACGCTCAAGATGAACGCTAAAGACGAGCCATCCGTCACGTTTAAAAGAAAACAGCTAGAAAAAAAGCTGCCTCACTCTTTTAAAGTGTACAAACACGATACAGCGCTTTGGCAAAAGGAACTGGTTGATGGAGTTGTGAAGTCAAAAGATAAACGTCAAGATGTATACAAAGCGTTTCCCATCAAGAAATAATAAAAACAGAGGGGCGTCACCCTCTGTTTTTTGATAATTATGTAGTAAAAGCTTGAATCAATTGTTGTCGAAAGTTTTGATCTGCTACTACGGTAAGTATAAATTCATCGAACACTTCCCCCATCCAGTGAGAATTCTCCGCTTTCAGGTCATTGATGAATAGAGAAATCGATATAGTTGATGTATCCGTTTTTCGATATAAAGCAGCAGTGACAACAAACAACGTCGATCCACCTTTATACCAAATATATTGATCTGTTTCCGTCTTCAATGTTTCTCCCAACACAATTTGGCTAAAAAGACGCTTTTCTTCTGTTGTTAACAGCTCATCCTGTAGACGTTTCATAAAATGTGCATATTGATTCGTTGTAGACCTTGTCATCTTTTGCGTCAGTAAAGATTGAATACGCAAGCTTAACAAGTTCTTTTTCATCAATTTTTCTTCTAACGCCTTTTTATGCTCCGGGTCATTTTTCATGATATGAAAAATCTCAATCATCAGAGATTTGTATTGTTCATCAGTTACATCGCTTATTTGCTTTAATGCATCCTGCTCATGATCAGATACATAGGCTGGCCACAACACCTTGGGTGTCAGCGGCATGAGTTCATCATGTTCTGTAAGACCTGCTTGTTTCATCTGATTATTGATCTTCTCTAAGCCCAGCAGGTCAATCAAATAATCAGTACAAGCATTCGAACTGAATTGCATCATCCCTTTGGCAACATCTAATAAAGTTGCATGCTCAGAAAAATCGTTGACCTCCAGCCAGTATGTGTGCGCACCGCCATCGGTTCTATCAATATAAAACCGCTCTATATCAGACAATGCCACTTTTTCATCTAGCTTGATGTCACCGCTGGATACAGCTTTAACAAAATGAAACAAAACCATTAATTTCATCGTACTTGCAAGTGGTGTTTTTTGATCACCATTCCAATCTAATACCACATCTTCTTTTTCAATAATTGTTACTGATACGTCCTTTTTGTTTTTCGTGACAAATGCCAAAAGATCCTCTTTTGTTTTCTTCAAATGTTTCTCCTTTCCAAACCACTATAGATTCTCGTCTCCAATATAACAAATATTTGAAACAAAGGCACAAAAAAGCAAAGGATTGTGAATACCTTTGCTTCTTGGTGTGTTTATTTACGAAGAAGATGCAGTTTCATCCCATCATGCGTAGCTTCAAATCCCAACTTTTCGTAAAGACGGCGTGCTTCTGGCCTCTGTTTGTCAGTTGTCAGCTGAATCATATGACACCCGCGGTCACTTGCGCGTTGAATAGCCCGTTTGATCAACAATGTGCCAATTCCTCTTCCTCTATGAGTCGAGGCTGTACGAACTCCTTCTATTGAAGCTCTCCATCCTCCTTGATACGTTAGAAATGGAGTCATTGTTAATTGGAGAACACCGACTACCTCGTCCCGATCACAAGCGACGATTAGTTCAATATTGGGATCCGCTTCGATCGAATGAAAGGCATTGAGGTAGCTTTCTAATAATGGACGAGTGTAGCGTTCTCTCTTTTGGCCTAATTTGTCATCTGAAAGCATCAAAACGATGTTGTCGAGGTCTCCTTGGACGGCTTCTCTAAATGTCAATTGATTCAGATTCAATGAACACCCCTCCTATCACGGAATGGAAGCCTTTATTCATTTGCCAAAATACCAATTGATAGCGTTCTCATATAAAATTTTATCCACCGCTTCCTCATCAAACATCTGTTGAATTAATTCAACATCACCGTATTCAAATGGCCGTTTCGCCCTTGTAGAGGGAAGATCTGTACCAAACATCAGTGCATCAGGATTCGTTTGATAAATAGACGTCAATGCATGTTCGACCTTTAAATCAACACGCCCAAAGCCAGTCGCTTTCACACGAACCCCTTTATCAACCAGCTTGAGCAAATGCGGCAAACCTTCTTCTGATAAGCCTAAATGATCAATCGAAACGGCCGGCAGCTGTTCAAGCGTTGATGAGATGTCAGGGAGATGCTTAGCGTCTATGTAAATCTCACTATGCCACCCAGCCAGCTCATACACCCTTCTCGCAAAATAGTCGAGCTTTGAAATATCCTCCGAACCGCCCCGCTTCACATTAAAACGTAAAGCCTTTACCCCTTGTTGATTCAATTGAACAATCTCATCATCGGCTGTGGTAAAAGGTAATTGAGTCACACCGCAAAAAGCCGGTCCCATTTCATCTAGTGCTTTCAACAAATAACCTTGATCAAAGCCCTGAAATGACCCTGATACAATCGCTCCACCTACAATCCCTAAATCAGCCGTCTCTCTCCTATAATCATTCACCACATAACTCGGCGGTGTATATCCTTGGTTTTCTTGAATGGGAAAATCAAAATCAATGATATGAAAATGTGCATCAAAGATCCTCATGCCCGCGCCCCTCTTCTACTTATTTGACCTGATTATATCAATAGAGCAAGCCAAGGGATATTTGGAATGACGAATTACTTCATATCATGAAAACTTATCAAGTTTTCCATTCCTCTCGTAAGATGGCATAATAAAACTCATCCCACCACTCATTTCCTTGTGGTATACATTTTTTAAAATAGCCCTCTCTCCTCATCCCCATTTTCTCCATCACTCTCCATGACGGCACATTTTCAGGCTGACAAGTGGCAATGATTCGATGTAAATTCATTGTGTGAAAACCATGATGTAAGACAGCATACGCCGCTTCTGATGCATAGCCTTTGTTTTGATATGCAGAATTGAAGACCCAGCCAATTTCATATGTGTGCTCACCAAAGTAAGGATGAAACACGATATGCCCGATGCATGTATGATCTTCTTTTAATAGAACAGCAAAATTCTTGCCCGTCTCAAGACGATTATTTTTGACAAATTGCTGCGCCTCTTCTCTAGAAAAAACACCTTCTGGCATATACCTCATCACCACCGGATCAGATGTATATGCATAGACATCCTGCCAATCATCCTCATTAAACGGTCGAATGAGACATCTTTCTGTTGTTAGATTCATAAATGCCATCCCCCTTTAACATCATTTTTTAAACAGAAACCTGACTATGATCCTATTTTATATGTTTCCAGACAGAAAAAAACACAAATAAAAAAGCACCAGCAGGATGCTGATGCTTTTCATATAGGGTTTGTCTGTACAAACCCTTGTAAAACGTCCATACAATATAATATTGATTAACGTTTTGAGAACTGAGGTGCGCGACGTGCGCCTTTAAGACCGTATTTCTTACGCTCTTTCATACGAGAGTCACGAGTAAGAAGTCCAGCACGTTTAAGTGGTGTACGGTACTCAGGATCTACTTCTAGAAGAGCACGAGAGATACCGTGACGAATTGCTCCAGCTTGACCAGAGAATCCACCACCGTGAACATTTACAAGAACATCGTAGCTGTTAGCTGTTTCTGTGATGTTCAAAGGCTGTTTCACGTCTTCGATTAAAGCAGCGAATGGAATGTATTCAGTAATTTCACGATTATTAACGACGATACGGCCTTCACCTGGAACTAAGCGAACGCGCGCTACAGAACTTTTACGACGACCTGTACCGTAATATTGAACCTGTGCCAAATTGTTAACCTCCCTTATAATTAACCGCGAAGTTCGTAAACTTCAGGTTGTTGTGCTTGATGTGGATGCTCAGAACCACGGTACACATTTAATTTTTTGAACATTTGACGACCTAGTGGACCCTTTGGAAGCATACCTTTGATAGCAAGCTCCAACATTTTTTCAGGGTAGTTTGTACGCATCTCAAGAGCAGTTCTTTGTTTCAAACCACCTGGGTGCATCGTATGACGGTAGTAAATTTTGTCCGTCAATTTCTTACCAGTTAATTCGATTTTCTCAGCATTGATGATGATCACGTGATCACCTGTATCAACGTGTGGTGTATAAGTTGGTTTGTGCTTACCGCGCAAAAGTGATGCTACTTCAGTAGAAAGACGACCTAGAGTCTTGCCTGCCGCATCAACCACTAGCCATTTGCGCTCAATTGTGCTTGCGTTCGCCATTGGTGTTGTACGCATGAGTTTCCCTCCTAAATAAATCAATGAATTTTCCTGAATCAAATGCTACGTTCTATTTCAAAACACAGATAAGTCTTCCGGGGCTTATTTGTGGGGTTGAAATACATACCATATGATATCTTATAACTTTCTGCTTCCTGTGTCAAGAACATGTTACACCTGGTTTAGTTGTCATAGAAAACTTCCCATAAATACAGTCCGTGACTGGGCGCAGTCTTGCCTGCCGCTTCGCGATTTCGGGCGGCAAGCATGACTTTTATCTCCTCAGGGTGAAATTTACCAGAACCAATTTCAAGTAACGTGCCGGCTATAATTCGCACCATGTTATATAAAAAACCATTCCCTCTCACACGCATTTCAAGCCCGTCTGAGACGTTTTTCCACTCAAGGGCGTAAATCTCCCTCACCTTGTCTTGAACCTCTGTATTGGCCGCACAAAAGCTTGTGAAATCGTGTATGCCAATGAGGTGCCCAGCAGCTTCTCTCATTTTGTCTGCATCCAGCCGGTAAGGAAAGTGGCAGGCATACTGTCTCGTGAACACATTTTGGTGCGTTTCCGTTGAGACCTTATAACGGTACTCCTTCGAAACGACACTAAAACGTGCATGAAACGATTCATCCACTTCCTCAGCCTTTAGAACCCTGATGTCATCAGGCAGGAGACTATTGAGGGCAAAAGGCCATCTTTCCATCGGGATGGCAAGCGGGGTGTCAAAATGGATGACCTGCCCCTTTGCGTGAACGCCACTGTCTGTCCGGCCAGAAGCCACAATCGGAATCAGTTCATCTTGTTTATGCATTCTAGCAAGAGCAGATTCAATCTCCGTTTGTACAGTACGCTGTCCTGGTTGCACTTGATACCCTTTAAAATGTGTCCCATCGTATGATACGGTACATTTTACTTTCATCTAGGCATCACCTAATTTCTAAGCAGCACAAGGAGTGCTGTTAACAGGATGAATAGAAGCAGCGTGAACGTGTCTTTCATGCCCCAGACAAGCTGACGGTATTTCGTACGCCCTTCTCCCCCGCGGTAGCCTCTCGCTTCCATAGCGGTCGCCAATTCCTCCGCACGCTTAAACGCACTGACGAAAAGCGGGACAAGCAACGGAACAATCGCTTTTAAACGATCTTTCACGGGTCCGCTTGTAAAATCAACACCTCTTGCCATTTGGGCTTTCATGATTTTGTCTGTTTCTTCGAGTAAAGTCGGAATAAATCGAAGAGAAATTGACATCATAAGAGCAAGTTCATGAACAGGTAGCTTGATTTTACGGAAAGGATGCAGCAGCTTCTCCATACCGTCTGTCACTTCGATAGGCGTTGTGGTCAACGTCAGAAGTGTTGTCATCATGATGAGATAGACAAAACGGAGTGAAATGAAAATCCCCTGTTTTAGACCTTCTTCATAAATATTCAGAAAACCAAAGTGAAAGAGCAAAGCGCCATCCTTTGTCATGAAGATATGCAGAATAAAGGTAAACAGAACAATCCAAAGGATGGGTTTCATTCCTTTGAGAATAAAGTACAGCGGCACCTGAGACACCATCACCACAAGGATCGTAAAGACCCCTAAAAGCCCGTAAGTGATGTAGTTATTCGCAAAAAAGACAATAAAGACAAAAAAGAAAATTGATAACAGCTTTGTCCTTGGATCAAGACGATGGACAAAGGATGTACCTGGCACATATTTGCCGATAATCATACTATCCATCATGATGTCGTGTCCTCCTGATATAAAGCTGTTAAGGCTTCTGCCATTTCATCCATGGTCAGAAGCGGTCTTGGAAACGTCATCCCCAGCTTTTCTTCGACAGCCTGCTGGAATTTGATCGTTTCCGGGAGGTCCAGACCGAAAGAAGACATGTCGGTACGATTGGCAAATAGCTCCCTCGGCGTACCTGTCGCTTTTACTGTTCCTTTGTGCATCACAATCATTTGATCCGCATAATGAGCGGCATCTTCCATACTGTGTGTCACAAGGATCGTCGTCAGGTTGGCTTTTTGATGAAGCTCATAGAACATGTCCATGATTTCTTTACGTCCGCGTGGATCTAATCCCGCAGTCGGCTCATCAAGCACAAGCACTTCTGGCTCCATCGCTAGAACACCTGCAATCGCCACACGTCTCATTTGACCACCGCTTAATTCAAAGGGTGATCGAGATAACAAGGATTCAGGAAGGCCTACAAGCTTCAGCATCTCTTTAGCCTTGGCTTCTGCCTTTTCTTTTGGAACACCGAAATTCATCGGACCAAAACAGATATCCTTTAGAATCGTCTCCTCAAAGAGCTGATGTTCAGGAAACTGAAACACGATGCCGACCTTTTTTCGAAGGGGTTTCATATCCTTCTGCTTTTTATTGGCTTGTAAGACCGTATCTCCAAGCGCAATGCTCCCTTTTGTTGGCTTGAGCAGTCCATTTAAGTGCTGCAGCAACGTCGACTTGCCAGAACCCGTATGACCGATGACAGCCACATAGCTGCCTTCTTTGATGGAAGCATTGACATCATACAAAGCGAGACGCTCAAACGGCGTTTTCATTTGATAACGATGCTCTAATTCTTTGATCGTAATGTCCATAACTCTTTCACCAATCCTTCTTGTGTCAAATGGGCATTTGCAAGCGGCACACCTTGCTGCTTCAATTGCTTACTCAAACGGTAGGAAAATGGCAGATCAAGTCCAATCTGAACCAGCTGTTCATCTAGTTCAAATACTTCCTCTGGTGTTCCCTCGGCAAATTTCTTCCCACCATTCATCACAATAACGCGGTCTGCCTTCGCAGCCTCGTCTAAATCATGTGTGATGGAAATGACCGTGACCGTTCCTTGTTCCTTCAGCAGTCTGACGGTTTCTAACACTTCTTCACGGCCAATCGGATCAAGCATTGATGTTGCTTCATCCAAGATCATGATGTCAGGGCTTGCGGCAAGTACACCTGCGATTGCTACTCTCTGTTTTTGCCCGCCTGATAGATGGTGCGGCTCTTGATCAAGAAACTCCTGCATATTGACCTGTTTGACAGCCCAATCTACACGCTCTATCATCAATTCCCGCTCAACCCCGTTATTTTCTAAACCAAAAGCCACATCATCACGAACCGTTGAGCCAACGAATTGGTTGTCTGGGTTTTGAAAGACCATGCCGACCTTTTTGCGAATATCCCAAACACTTTCTTCTTTCAGCTCAATCTCACCAACCTTGACCGTTCCTGCATCCGGTAAAATAAGCCCATTCAGTACACGGGCAAGTGTGGATTTACCTGAACCGTTGTGGCCAACAATGGCAAGCCATTCATTTTGATTCACATGCAATGACACTTGGTCTAAAGCGGGCTTGTCCGCATCTTTGTGATAACGAAATACAATGTCTTTTACGTCAATTAATGTCTTCTCCATCTCTACCGGACCTCCTCTCAGCTCAACCTCTACTTTGCCTATTGCTAAAAAGCCGTAGTATCTAAAAAAGGGCATAGATCCAGTTATGAACTGTCCCGCCCTTTCTTAGATACACGATATGTGATTAAACTAATTCAATGACAGCCATTGGTGCGCCATCGCCGCGACGAGGTCCAAGCTTCATGATACGAGTGTATCCACCTTGGCGATCTTCGTAGCGAGTTGCAACGTCAGCGAATAATTTTTGAAGTGCATCTTGGTTTGTTTCAGCGTTAGCTACTTCGTTACGAATGTAAGCTGCAGCTTGACGGCGAGCATGAAGATCTCCGCGTTTGCCAAGAGTGATCATTTTTTCAACTACAGAGCGAAGTTCTTTCGCACGTGTTTCAGTTGTTTCGATGCGTTCGTTGATGATCAAATCAGTCGTTAGGTCACGAAGCATTGCTTTACGTTGTGCACTAGTGCGTCCTAGCTTTCTGTATGCCATGTGATGTCCCCTCCTTAATTAGAGATGCTGTATGAATAAAAAACACACGAAAATCCTAGTTCACAATGAAACTAGTCAATCGTCTTTACGAAGACCCAGTCCAAGTTCTTCTAGTTTCGCTTTCACTTCTTCAAGAGATTTACGTCCAAGGTTACGAACTTTCATCATATCCTCTTCTGTCTTGTTAGCAAGCTCTTGAACAGTGTTAATACCCGCACGCTTCAAACAGTTGTAAGAACGAACAGAAAGATCAAGCTCTTCAATTGTCATTTCAAGCACTTTTTCTTTTTGGTCTTCTTCTTTTTCAACCATGATTTCTGCATGCTGAGCTTCGTCAGTTAACCCAACGAAAATATTTAGGTGTTCAGTTAAAATCTTAGAACCTAGAGCGATCGCTTCTTTCGGTCCTGTGCTTCCATCAGTCCATACATCTAGTGTTAATTTATCATAGTTTGTGATTTGCCCAACACGGGTGTTCTCCACTTGATAAGTTACACGAGATACAGGTGTATAGATTGAGTCGATCGGAATCACGCCGATAGGCTGATCGTCTCTTTTGTTTGCATCAGCAGGATTATACCCGCGACCTCTTTGTGCAGTCAAACGAACACGGAAGCTCGCATTTTTGCCAAGAGTTGCGATGTGGAGATCTGGATTTAAGATTTCAATATCGCTGTCGTGTGTAATATCAGCAGCTGTTACAGTTCCTTCATCTTGTACATCAATTTCAAGCGTCTTCTCTTCTTCAGAGTAGATTTTGAGTGCAAGCTTTTTAATGTTTAAGATAATCGTTGTAACATCTTCAACCACGCCTTCGATCGTTGAGAATTCGTGTAAGACACCATCTATCTGGATCGATGTTACAGCTGCACCAGGAAGTGAGGATAAAAGGATACGACGAAGGGAGTTCCCTAAAGTGGTACCATATCCACGCTCAAGTGGCTCTACGACAAACTTGCCATACTTGGCATCGTCGCTGATTTCAACCGTTTCGATTTTTGGTTTTTCAATTTCGATCATCTAATAAAACCCTCCTTCAAAACGTCGAAACCTCGAATAGAATCATATGAGATTCCATCCGAAATTCCTCATTGTTTAGTCCCGTATGTGCTCAGGCAACGAGTCGTGTATTCGTCTCATAAATAACTGTATCATAACCCATTATTGACAGGGACACAAAATCTATACAAACAAATTACACGCGGCGACGTTTTGGTGGACGGCATCCGTTATGAGGAACTGGAGTTACGTCTCTGATTGCAGTAACTTCAAGACCTGCAGCTTGAAGCGCACGAATTGCAGCTTCACGACCAGAACCAGGACCTTTAACAGTTACTTCAAGTGTTTTAAGACCATGTTCGATAGAACCTTTAGCAGCAGTTTCAGCAGCCATTTGTGCAGCGAAAGGAGTAGATTTACGAGAACCTCTGAATCCTAATGCACCAGCACTTGACCAAGAAATTGCGTTTCCATGAACATCAGTAATCGTTACAATCGTGTTGTTGAAAGTGGAACGGATATGAGCGATTCCAGCTTCAATATTCTTTTTCACGCGACGTTTACGCGTATTTTGTTTACGAGCAGCAGCCATTCTTTAACTACCTCCTTTACTTATTTTTTCTTGTTAGCTACAGTACGACGCGGACCTTTACGAGTACGCGCGTTATTTTTTGTGTTTTGTCCACGAACAGGAAGTCCTCTACGATGACGGATTCCGCGGTAGCTTCCGATTTCAATTAGACGCTTAATGTTAAGTGAAACTTCACGACGAAGGTCACCTTCTACTTTAAGTTTGTCAATGATATCACGGATTTTACCTAGTTCGTCTTCAGTTAGATCGCGAACGCGAGTGTCTTCAGAAACACCTGCTTCTTTAAGGACTTGTTGAGCCGTCGTACGACCAATTCCAAAAACATATGTTAAAGAAATGACAACACGCTTATCACGTGGAATATCTACACCAGCAATACGAGCCATGATTTGGGCACCTCCTTGTTATTAGCCTTGTTTTTGTTTATGTTTTGGGTTTTCACAGATCACCATTACTTTTCCTTTTCTGCGAATCACTTTACATTTTTCACAGATAGGTTTAACAGATGGTCTCACTTTCATGTGTTTCCAACCTCCTTCTTCCGGAGTTGCTTTATTTGTAACGGTACGTAATTCTACCACGAGTTAAGTCATATGGAGATAATTCTACCGTAACTTTGTCTCCAGGTAAAATGCGAATGAAGTGCATACGGATTTTTCCTGATACATGAGCCAAAACTGTATGACCATTCTCTAGTTCAACTTTGAACATTGCATTTGGCAAAGTTTCTGCTACAGTACCTTCCACTTCAATTACATCGTCTTTCGCCATTCAAGTGTTCTCCCTTCTTCAAATCAGTAACTTGCTCTCTGATAAATGTCCAAATGAGATGTTCTCAATTGTCCATCTATCACCCGACCTGTTTTGAATATACTGTTCTGAACTTCCGGAGATACGCAATCATAAAAGGTTAAATGATTGATATTTTTTCTTAGGAGAATGAATTTACGCTTTTCTCCGTCTGCGATTAGTACATGGCAGCCATCGAACACGCCGATGACAACTGTATACTGATCTTGTTCTTTCCTTGGACTATACAGACAACCTGCCCGATTTGGGCCTGAAAGGCTTCAGTGAAGACCTAAATCTTAGTCAGTATATCAAAACCTGTATCTGTAATCGCAATCGTATGCTCAAAGTGAGCACACTTTTTCCCATCAACCGTTACAACCGTCCAGTTATCAGCCAGTGTTTTCACATATCGGCTGCCTGCGTTCACCATCGGTTCGATGGCCAACACCATTCCAGGTTTGAGCCGTGGGCCTTTGTTCGGCGGACCATAATGAGGAATTTGAGGGTCCTCATGAAGATCCTGTCCGACCCCATGTCCAACATATTCTCTAACAACTGAGAAATTCTCATCTTCAACATACGTTTGTATGGCATGGGAAATGTTTGACAGACGTTCACCTGGCTTTGCTTCCTGTAAGCCCTTATATAGAGATTCCTCTGTGACTTCCAGTAGTTTGCGGTCCTCATCACTGATTACCCCAACTGGATAAGTCCAAGCAGAGTCACCATGATAGCCATTTAACTTTGCGCCGATATCGATACTAATGATGTCTCCATCACGTAAAACCCGTTTACCAGGAATACCGTGAACGAGTTCTTCATTCACCGAAACGCAAATGCTCCCGCGAAAACCATTATACCCTTTAAAAGATGGGATTGCACCCTGCTTTGTAATAAAACGTTCGGCAATTTGATCCAATTCTTTTGTCGAAATACCTGGTTTTATATGTTTCTTCAGCTCTTCATGAGTCAGTGCGACAATGCGTCCAGCTTCTCTCATAATCTCAAGCTCGCGAGGAGTTTTACAGATAATCATTTATTTAATCCCCCAAGCAGGTCCTTGATATCAGCGTAAACATCGTTAATGTGCTTCGCACCATCAATGTTTGCAAGATATCCTTTTTCTGAATAGAAGTTCAGTAAAGGTTCAGTCTGCTTTAAGTTCACTTCAAGTCTTGTCGAAACGGTTTCTGCATTATCATCTGCACGTTGATAAAGCTCGCCTCCACACTTGTCACAAACATTTTCTTTCGCAGGTGGATTGAATACTAAATGATATGTTGCTCCGCAATCTTTGCAAATTCTTCGGCCAGTCAGACGCTCCATCAAAGCATCTTTATCGACTTTAATATTAATGACATAATCAATCGTTCTGCCAAGGTCCTTTAGAATGTCTTCTAAAGCTTCAGCCTGAGCGACTGTTCGCGGAAATCCGTCCAGAAGAAAACCTTGTTCACAATCATTCTTGCCAAGTCTTTCTCTAACAATACCGATTGTGACCTCATCAGGAACAAGCTCTCCTTTATCGATAAAGGATTTTGCTTCGAGTCCAAGTTGTGTCTCCTCTTTCATAGCAGCACGGAACATATCTCCTGTTGAGATATGAGGGATCCCATAATCATCAACAATTCGTTCTGCCTGAGTGCCTTTACCAGCACCCGGAAGCCCCATTAAGACTAAGTTCATTTCGGATTTCCCCTTCCTTACTTAGAGAGGTTGGGCAGGAGCCCAGCCCTCTGTTTTATTTCATAAATCCACGGTAGTTTCGTTTCACTAATTGGCTTTCAAGCTGTTTCATTGTTTCAAGTGCAACACCTACAACAATGAGAAGACTTGTGCCGCCAATTTGTGCAGCGGAAGGTAATCCAGCGAATTGAATGAAAAAGATAGGAAGTATTGAAATCACGGCTAAGAAAATGGCGCCCACAAACGTGAGTCGGTACAAAATGCTCGTAATTCTATCTTGAGTCATTTTCCCTGGACGAACTCCCGGGATATAGCCACCCTGCTTTTGCAGATTTTCAGCCATTTGTTCAGGGTTTACTTGGACAAAGGCATAAAAATATGTGAAAGCAACAATCAGTGCTACATAAATCGTCATACCGATTGGCTTAGTATAGTCAAAGTTGTTAGTTATCCAGGTTGTCACATTATTTGTTCCGAAGAACGATGCGATCGTCTGCGGAGTAATAATGAACGAAACGGCAAAGATGACTGGAATCACCCCTGCTGGATTCACTTTCAATGGAAGGTGCGTTGCTTGACTAGCAGACATTTGTGCACGGCCAGTTCCTTTTGAATACTGAATCGCAATCTTTCTCACTGCCATTTGAATGTAAATAACACCGATAACAATGACAAGAATAGCAATCACAATAAGGGCAATTTTCAGGATTTGCATGAACAGCTGTCCATCTCCACCTACAAATTGCTGAGCGTACACTTGCTTTAATGTTTGAGGGATACCTGCGATGATACCGGCAAAGATAATAATCGAAATACCGTTACCAACACCGTGAGCAGTAATCTGCTCTCCCAGCCACATTAAGAATGCTGTTCCCGCAGTGAGTACGACCGCAATTAAGAGATACGTTGAAACACCTGGGTTTTCAATCAGCATGCCTCCTGCCATATTGTTAAATCCATATGACATTCCTAAAGCCTGGATAAATCCTAGAACAATTGTAAAATACCTTGTGAATTGTGCTAATTTTCGGCGGCCAACCTCTCCTTGCTTTGACCACTCAGTAAACTTCGGTACAACATCCATCTGCAAGAGCTGAATGATGATCGAAGCAGTGATATACGGCATAATCCCCATTGCAAGAATGGAGAATTGGAAAAGTGCCCCGCCCCCAAACGTGTTGAGGATTCCGAAAACACTCATTTGATCCTGTGCCTGGAGAACTTCGGCGTTCACATTAGGCACAGGGATGAAAGCACCTATACGAAAGACGACTAACATTAAAAGTGTAAATATAATCTTATTCCGTATATCTTTCACGCGCATAAAATTGGAGATTGTCTTAAACAAGTTAGATCACCTCGGCTGTACCGCCAGCAGCTTCAATCGCTTCTTTAGCAGAAGCAGAGAATTTATTGGCTTTTACAGTTAATTTTTTTTCTAATTTACCGTTGCCAAGAATTTTTACTCCTGCTTTTAACTTGCTTATTGCACCAGTCTCTAGAAGAAGTTCAGGAGTGACTTCCGTTCCTTCGTCAAAACTGTTTAATCTGTCTAAGTTGATTACCGCGTAATCTTTACGGTTGATGTTTGTAAAACCACGTTTTGGAAGGCGTTGGAATAAAGGCATTTGACCACCTTCGAATCCAGGGCGTACACCGCCGCCAGAACGAGCGTTTTGACCTTTATGACCTTTACCAGAAGTTTTACCGTTACCTGATCCAATACCACGACCAACACGGTTGCGTACTTTACGTGAACCTTCTGAAGGCTTCAATTCATGAAGTTTCATTTGGGCACCTCCTTATCGATTAAAAATGTTTTATTGTTCTTTAACAGAAACTAAATGAGACACCTTGTTAATCATGCCGCGGATCGCTGCATTGTCTTCATGTACGACTGTTTGGTTTGTTTTCTTTAGACCAAGAGTACGAACAGTGACACGCTGATCTTCTGGGCGACCGATTACACTGCGTTTGAGGGTAATTTCTAATTTATTTGCCATTATTGTTCCCTCCTTATCCTAACAGGTCTTCTACAGATTTTCCACGAAGCTTCGCTACATCTTCAGCACGTTTAAGTTCACTTAAACCTTGAAGTGTTGCGCGGATCATGTTGATCGGTGTATTAGAACCTAGAGATTTAGAAAGGATATCAGCTAGACCAGCAAGCTCAAGTACCGCACGCACTGGGCCTCCAGCGATAACTCCTGTACCTTCTGAAGCAGGCTTCAATAGAACGTTTCCTGCACCGAATCGACCGATGATTTCATGTGGAATTGTAGTTCCAACCATTGGTACTTCAATTAAATTCTTTTTCGCGTCTTCAACAGCTTTGCGGATCGCTTCTGGTACTTCTTGTGCTTTACCAGTACCGAATCCTACATGACCGTTTTTGTCACCGACAACAACTAAAGCTGCAAAACGGAAACGACGTCCACCTTTAACAACTTTCGCTACCCGGTTAACCGTAACTAAGCGTTCTTCTAACTCTAATTTGCTTGGGTCAATACGACTCATTCGGATGTGTCCCTCCTTCTTTTATTAAAATTTAAGTCCAGCCTCACGAGCAGCTTCAGCTAGAGCTTTTACACGTCCATGATATAAGTATCCTCCGCGGTCAAATACCACGTTAGAGATGCCTTTTTCAACAGCACGTTTTGCAACAAGTTCGCCAACTTTAGTAGCAGCTGCAGCGTCAGAACTATTCTCGATCTTTAACTCTTTATCAAGAGTAGAAGCACTTACAAGTGTTACACCGTTAACATCATCAATTACTTGAGCGTAGATGTTCTTGTTAGAACGGAAAACGTTAAGGCGAGGTCTTTCAGCAGTACCTGAAAGTTTCGCACGAACACGAGCGTGTCTTTTAAGACGAGTAGCGTTTTTGCTAGTTTTCGTAATCATCCGAGTCACTCCTTTCTTCACATTAAGCGATCTTACTTACCAGTTTTTCCTTCTTTACGGCGAACGAATTCACCTTCGTAACGAATTCCTTTACCTTTGTAAGGCTCTGGAGCACGGACAGCGCGGATGTTAGAAGCTAGAGCTCCTACACGCTCTTTATCGATACCTTTAACGATTACTTTCGTTTGAGATGGAACTTCTACTTCAACTCCAGCCTCAGGAACGATTTCAACTGGGTGAGAGTATCCAACGTTAAGAACAAGTTTGTTTCCAGATTTAGCTGCACGGTAACCGACACCGATTAGTTCTAAACCTCTTTCGAAACCTTTAGATACACCTTCAACCATGTTTGCAATTAAGCTACGTGTTGTACCATGTAATGCACGGTGTTCTTTATTTTCAGACGGACGGCTTACAGTTAAGACGTTGTCCTCAATTTTAATTTCCATATCAGGGTGAAATGCACGAGTTAGTTCACCTTTTGGTCCCTTTACTGTCACTGTGTTATCGTTGTTTGTCACAGTTACTCCTGAAGGGATCTCGATTAGCTTTTTACCTATACGAGACATACCAAGCACCTCCATTCATCTTAAACTTTTTTTACCATACGTAAGCAAGTACTTCTCCACCAGCTTGTTTAGCACGGGCTTCTTTGTCCGATAAAACTCCTTGTGATGTAGAAATAATTGCGATTCCAAGTCCGTTAAGTACACGCGGTACTTCATTTGATTTCGCATATACGCGTAAACCAGGTTTACTGATTCTTTTAAGACCAGTGATAACACGTTCGTTGTTTTGGCCGTATTTAAGGAACAAACGGATAATTCCTTGTTTGCTGTCTTCGACGTACTCAACGTCACGGATAAAACCTTCACGCTTTAAAATTTCAGCAATTTCTCTTTTGATTTTTGAAGCCGGTACTTCTAGCTTCTCATGACGTACCATGTTCGCATTGCGAATACGAGTCAGCAAATCTGCAATCGGATCTGTCATAACCATTATTTAATAACCTCCTTCCCATTTATGGGGATTACCAGCTGGCTTTTTTAACGCCAGGAATTTGTCCTTTATATGCAAGTTCGCGGAAACAAATACGGCAAAGTTTAAACTTGCGAATTACTGAATGTGGACGTCCACAACGTTCGCAGCGCGTATACTCTTGAACTTTAAACTTTTGTTTGCGTTGTTGTTTCGCAATCATAGACTTTTTAGCCACGATTTCGCCTCCCTTTCATTGATTATTTCTGGAACGGCATACCTACTTGAGTTAATAACTCACGTGCTTCTTCATCCGTGTTGGCAGTCGTAACGATAACGATATCCATACCGCGGACTTTTGTTACTTTATCGTAATCAATTTCTGGGAAGATTAACTGTTCTTTAATACCAAGCGTGTAGTTTCCACGACCGTCGAAAGATTTCTTAGAAATCCCGCGGAAGTCACGTACACGTGGTAAAGATACAGAAATAAGTTTATCAAGGAAATCGTACATGCGCTCTCCGCGAAGTGTTACTTTCGCACCGATTGGCATTCCTTCACGTAGACGGAATCCAGCAATAGACTTCTTCGCACGAGTAACGACAGGTTTTTGACCAGCGATAAACGTTAATTCTTCAACAGCAGTATCGATTGCTTTAGCGTTTTGAACGGCGTCACCAACACCCATGTTGATCACGATTTTTTCGATTTTTGGCACTTGCATTACTGATTTGTATTCAAACTTAGAAACTAATGCAGGTGTAATTTCTTTTACATACTTTTCTTTAAGGCGGTTCATGAGAAAGACCTCCCTTCCTTATTTACTATTTATCTAGAACTTGCCCAGATTTTTTCGCTACACGGACTTTCTTTCCGTCCTCAACTTTATATCCAATACGTGTCACTTCACCCGTTTTAGGATCAAGCGGCATTACGTTTGATACGTGGATCGGCGCTTCTTGTTCAGAAATTCCGCCTTGAGGGTTAGCTTGGGTTGGTTTAGAGTGTTTTTTCACAAGGTTAATACCTTCTACTAAAACACGGTCCTTTTTAGGGAAAGCAGCAAGGATGACACCTTGTTTACCTTTATCTTTACCAGAGATAACCACTACTTTATCGCCCTTTTTAACATGCATTTAATCGCACCTCCTTGAGTCGCGGATTGTATTCATTAAAGTACTTCTGGTGCTAAAGAAACAATTTTCATATAGTTGTTTTCACGAAGTTCACGTGCTACTGGTCCGAAGATACGAGTTCCACGTGGGCTCTTGTCGTCACGGATGATGACACATGCATTTTCATCAAAACTGATGTAAGATCCATCGTTTCTGCGAGCTCCGCTCTTAGTACGAACGATAACTGCTTTCACAACTTCACCTTTTTTGACAACGCCTCCTGGTGTTGCTTGTTTAACCGTACAAACAATGACATCACCGATGTTAGCCGTCTTACGTCCAGAGCCACCAAGAACTTTAATCGTTAGTACTTCGCGTGCGCCAGAGTTGTCAGCTACTTTTAAACGAGTCTCCTGTTGAATCATTAATGTTACCTCCCTTCGGAAAAAGAAATCCGAACTTTATTAGATAATAACAGCTTCTTCGACAACTTCAACTAGACGAAAGCGTTTAGTCGCAGATAATGGACGAGTTTCCATGACCTTTACGATGTCTCCGATTTTTGCTTGGTTGTTTTCATCATGTGCTTTGAACTTTTTAGAGTATCTTACACGTTTGCCATAAAGTGAATGCTTTTTGTATGTTTCAACTACAACAGTGATGGTTTTATCCATTTTGTCAGAAACAACACGACCTTGATACACTTTACGTTGGTTACGTTCGCTCATGTTTGCGGGGCCTCCCCTCTAATTATTATTTATTAGCAGCGATTTCTCTTTGACGAATCACAGTTTTCATGCGTGCGATTGATTTACGCACTTCACGAATGCGAGCAGTGTTTTCAAGCTGCCCAGTCGCTAATTGGAAACGAAGATTGAAAAGTTCTTCTTTAAGAGACTTTACTTTTTGTTCAATTTCAGCAGTGGTAAGGTCACGAATTTCATTAGCTTTCATTTGATTCACCACCAATTTCTTCACGTTTTACGAACTTCGTTTTAATTGGCAATTTGTGAGATGCAAGACGAAGAGCTTCACGAGCAACTTCTTCAGACACACCAGAAATTTCAAATAAAACTTTGCCCGGTTTTACTACAGCTACCCAGCCTTCTGGAGCACCTTTACCGGAACCCATGCGGACCTCTAGAGGTTTTGCTGTGTATGGCTTAGAAGGGAAAATTTTGATCCAAACTTTACCGCCACGTTTCATGTAACGAGTCATAGCAATACGAGCAGCTTCGATTTGACGGTTAGTGATCCAAGAAGCTTCAAGAGCTTGGATACCGAACTCACCGAAATGTACTTCAGTGCCGCCTTTTGCACGACCACGCATTTTTCCACGATGTTCTCTGCGATACTTCACGCGTTTTGGCAATAACATATTATTTTCCTCCTTCCGCAGTATTCTTCTTAGTTGGAAGGACTTCTCCACGATAGATCCATACTTTTACGCCAAGCTTACCATAAGTAGTATCAGCTTCAGCAGTAGCATAGTCGATGTCAGCACGAAGTGTGTGCAATGGAACAGTACCTTCACTGTAATATTCAGAACGAGCAATATCTGCACCGCCAAGACGACCAGAAACCATTGTTTTGATTCCTTGTGCTCCAGCACGCATTGTGCGTTGGATTGTTTGTTTTTGTGCACGACGGAATGAAATACGATTTTCAAGTTGACGAGCGATGTTTTCAGCAACTAGCTGAGCATCAAGATCTGCTCTCTTGATTTCAAGAATGTTGATGTGTACACGTTTGCCAGTTAGGCTGTTAAGAGCTTTACGAAGTGCTTCAACTTCAGATCCGCCTTTACCAATTACCATACCTGGTTTAGCCGTGTGGATTGTGATATTTACGCGGTTTGCAGCACGTTCGATTTCTACTTTAGAAACAGACGCGTCAGACAAACGCTTGCTGATGAATTCACGGATTTTCAAGTCTTCATGTAAGAAGTCAGCGTAATCTTTTCCTGCGAACCATTTAGATTCCCAATCACGAATGACGCCAATACGAAGACCTACTGGATTTACCTTTTGACCCACGGATTATCCCTCCTTCTTTTCTGATACAACGATTGTAATGTGGCTAGTACGTTTATTAATTGCGCTCGCACGACCCATAGCACGTGGACGGAATCTCTTAAGTGTTGGACCTTCGTCAACGAATGCTTGAGTAATCACTAGGCTGTTAGCGTCCAACTCGTAGTTGTGCTCAGCATTTGCGATAGCAGATTTTAATACTTTTTCAATAATTGGTGAAGCAGCCTTTGGTGTAAGGTTTAAGATAGAAACTGCTTCTCCTACTTGCTTACCTCGGATCAGGTCCATTACTAGACGTGCTTTACGAGGAGCAATACGGACTGTTCTTGCGACAGCTTTAGCTTGCATTTAAAAGCCTCCTCTCATTAGCGTCTTGTTTTTTTATCGTCACTAGCATGACCTTTGTAAGTACGGCTTGGTGCGAATTCGCCCAATTTGTGACCTACCATATCTTCAGAAATGAAAACAGGTACATGTTTGCGTCCGTCATAGACAGCGATTGTGTGACCGATGAATTGTGGGAAAATTGTAGAACGACGAGACCAAGTTTTTACGACTTGCTTTTTGTCAGTTTCATTCAATTTCTCGACTTTAGCCATCAAATGATCATCAACAAATGGTCCTTTTTTTAAGCTGCGAGCCATTGTGGAACCTCCCTTCGTGATTGAACTACGGTCCTAAATGAACCGTAGACAACCCCGTTACTTGTTTTTACGACGACGTACAATGAATTTATCAGACTTGTTGGTTTTCTTACGAGTCTTGAATCCAAGAGTCGGTTTACCCCATGGAGACATTGGTGATTTACGTCCGATTGGAGCGCGTCCTTCACCACCGCCGTGTGGGTGATCGTTAGGGTTCATTACAGAACCACGAACTGTTGGGCGTACGCCTTTCCAGCGAGAACGTCCAGCTTTACCGATGTTGATTAGTTCGTGTTGTTCGTTTCCAACTTGACCGATAGTCGCACGGCAAGCAGAAAGGATCATGCGTACTTCACCAGAGTTCAAACGTACAAGAACGTATTTACCTTCTTTACCTAGAACTTGAGCAGAAGTACCAGCAGAACGAACTAATTGTCCACCTTTACCTGGTTTTAATTCAATGTTATGCACAACTGTACCAACTGGGATGTTGATAAGTGGAAGAGCATTACCTGGTTTGATGTCAGCTTCTGGTCCAGAAGTAACTTCAGTACCAACTTGGATTCCTTTCGGAGCAAGAATGTAACGTTTCTCACCATCTGCATAGTTTACAAGAGCGATGTTCGCTGAACGGTTTGGATCATACTCGATTGTAGCAACGCGTCCAGGTATACCGTCTTTATCACGCTTAAAGTCGATGATACGGTATTGACGTTTGTGACCGCCACCTTGATGACGAACAGTCAATCTACCTTGGTTGTTACGTCCGCCTTTTCTGTGAAGCGGTGCAAGCAACGATTTTTCTGGTTTGTCAGTCGTGATTTCAGCAAAATCTGAAGTAGTCATGCCACGACGACCATTACTGGTTGGTTTATACTTTTTAATCGCCATTTTGAATTTCCCTCCTTCTTTTTAAGATTTACGCTTCAAAAATTTCGATTTCTTTGCTGTCAGCAGTTAATTTCACGATCGCTTTTCTGCGACGGCTAGTCATACCAGTGTAGCGTCCAACGCGTTTTGATTTACCTTTGTAGTTTTGAACGTTGACTTTCTCAACTTTCACTCCAAAGATTTCTTCAACAGCGTCTTTCACTTCTGTCTTGTTAGCTCTGACATCAATTTCGAACGTGTACTTCTTCTCTGTCATTAGATCAGCAGAACGTTCAGTAATGATAGGGCGCTTTAGAACATCACGAGGATCTTTCATTATGCAAGTCCCTCCTCTACTTTTTCAACCGCTGCTTTAGTGATCAGAAGTTTGTCGTGGTTGACAACGTCAAGAACGTTGATACCGTTAGCTTCAACAACTGTTACTCCAGGGATGTTACGAGCAGATAAAGCAACTGTTTCGTTTGCATCCGCAGTGACGATCAACGCTTTCTTCTCAACAGATAACCCTTTAAGGATGCCTGCGAATTCTTTCGTTTTCACTGCATCAAGAGTAAGATCTTCAAGAACGATGATGTTGTTGTCGATTACTTTAGAAGACAATACTGACTTGATAGCCAAGCGGCGAACTTTTTTAGGTAATTTATAAGAATAGCTGCGTGGTGTTGGACCGAATACGATACCGCCTCCGCGCCATTGTGGTGAACGGATAGAACCTTGACGAGCACGACCTGTACCCTTCTGTCTCCAAGGTTTACGACCTCCGCCACGTACTTCAGAACGAGTTTTTACTTTGTGAGTTCCTTGACGTAAGGAAGCTCTTTGCATAAGAATAGCATCGAATACTACGCTTTCGTTTGGCTCAATTCCAAACACAGAAGCGTTTAATTCGATTTCACCGTTAGTAGAACCGTTTTGGTTAAATAATGCTACTTTTGGCATGACTTGTTTCCTCCTTTCCTAAGAGAGTTATTTAGTTTTAACTGCACTCTTTACAGTTACTAGAGATTTTTTAGCTCCTGGTACGTTTCCTTTGATCAAAAGAAGATTGCGTTCTGCATCAACTTTAACGATCTCAAGATTTTGGACAGTGATTTGCTCTCCGCCCATACGTCCTGGAAGAAGTTTACCTTTGAATACTCGGTTTGGATCAACAGGTCCCATTGAACCAGGACGACGGTGGTAACGTGAACCGTGAGTCATTGGTCCGCGTGATTGTCCGTGGCGTTTGATAGCCCCTTGGAATCCTTTACCTTTTGATGTTCCTGTTACATCTACGATATCTCCATTTGCGAAAATATCAACTTTGACTTCCTGACCAACTTCATACGCATCTAACTCCACACCGCGTAATTCTTTTACGAAGCGCTTAGGAGCAGTTTCCGCTTTAGCAACGTGGCCTTTCTCTGGTTTGTTAGAAAGCTTCTCACGTTTGTCGTCAAAACCGATTTGGATTGCTTCATAGCCATCCGTGTCAGTAGTCTTCTTCTGAAGAACAACGTTAGCAGCAGCCTCAACAACAGTTACAGGGATAAGATCACCGTTTTCTGCGAATACTTGCGTCATACCAATTTTTCTACCTAAGATTCCTTTGGTCATTCGTCACACCTCCTATAATATGTGTTTTCTATTTGAATTAAAGTTTGATTTCGATATCTACACCGGATGGTAAATCTAAACGCATAAGTGCATCAACTGTTTGTGGAGTTGGATTCACGATGTCGATTAGACGTTTGTGAGTACGCATCTCAAATTGCTCACGAGAATCTTTGTACTTATGCACCGCACGAAGGATTGTATAAACTGATTTTTCAGTTGGAAGCGGAATTGGACCAGATACACTAGCACCAGAACGCTTAGCCGTTTCAACAATCTTCTCAGCAGATTGATCAAGAATTCTATGATCATATGCTTTTAAACGAATACGAATTTTTTGTTTTGCCATTATTTTCCCTCCTTTTCGCCTACTTACGTTAGACAGTTCTCCGTGAGAAAAACCTGATCACCTTGCCATGGCAAAGCGGCCGGGTGTGTCAGCAACCTCTCACTTCATCGCAGTCAAAGACCAACATGCACTATTGTACCAAATTGGCCTGCGTGTTGCAATAATAAATCGGATAAATTTATGATTTGCACACTTTTCATATTATACAGGGGTTCAGCCTATAAATCAAGCTTTCCCTGAAGATGATGTGTAGCTGTCTTCCTGACGATACGAATAAATTCTTCTGGCTCTTCAATATGCGGAGAATGCGCAGATTCTTTAAAAGTAAACCACTCTTTTATTGGTGCTGTAAGTTGATCAACATATGGTTTTGATACAGCAGCTGGTGTAATCATGTCATGTTCCCCGATGATAAAGTAGCAGGGTATTAATATAGAAGAAACTCGGTATTGAATGCTTTCGTTCATCAGCTCGTCCCACAGTAAATCCTGGCTATACTTCTGTCCCATAAGGAATTTCCACTTATCTTTTAGCTGATAATGCTTACTAACAAGAAATGCATACAGCATTTGAAAAAGTGGCTTCCACCTATGCGTGAGCCCTACTTTTGCGAACTCTTTGTATAGAGAGAACAAAGCATGAGCAGAGGTGCGTTTCCAAGGGGGTGGTGTCAGCAATCTTAGACATCTAGTGAAGAAATGCTTGCCTTGATATTTTTTTAGAAGAAGTTCGTACGATACAATATCCTCTTTTAATACATCAACCACCTGACTAATTCCATAATAGGCATGATACAAATCTGGTCGTTTATGTACAGCTTGTATCGCAATTAATGACCCCCATGAATAACCCGCAATGTATATTTTCGTTTGATCATTATAAGAAAGCAGTTTTTCTGTAAGCTCAATCGTATCCTCTACGAATTGCCCAATGGTCATAGAAGACTCAGGAATGTTTTTTTGATAAGACAGTCCTGCACCGCGCTGGTCCCAATGAACAACAGTGAAGTCTTGATCAAGTTCCTTATGAAAGGAATCGATATAACTCATTTGAGCTGAGCCTGGGCCACCGTGTAAAAATAATAAAACAGGTTTTGTTTTTTCTGCTTGATCTTCTTTTATCATAATCCATTGATCAAGCCCGCCAATCGGCCACTTTTTCAACATTGTCTTCGCCATTCCAGTGATCCTCTCGGTTCCATTTAGATTCTATAGCTTATAGTAGCCGTTATGCACTGGAAAAGCAAAAAAAGAGACCCTTTTGCAAGGAGTCTCTTTTAACTGTTATTACTTAATGATAGTAGAAACGACGCCAGAACCTACAGTACGTCCACCCTCACGGATAGAGAAACGAGTTCCTTCTTCGATAGCGATAGTAGAGATAAGTTCAACTTCCATCTCAGTGTTATCGCCAGGCATTACCATTTCAGTACCTTCTGGAAGATGTACGATACCAGTTACGTCAGTTGTACGGAAGTAGAACTGCGGACGGTAGTTAGTGAAGAATGGAGTGTGACGTCCACCCTCTTCTTTAGAAAGTACATAAACTTCAGCTTTGAAACGGCTATGTGGAGTGATTGTACCTGGTTTAGCAAGTACTTGACCACGTTGGATATCTTCACGAGATACACCACGAAGTAGTGCACCGATGTTGTCACCAGCTTCAGCATAGTCAAGAAGTTTACGGAACATTTCAACACCTGTAACAGTTGTTTTACCGTTTTCTTCTTGAAGACCGATGATTTCAACTTCGTCACCGACTTTAACTTGTCCACGCTCAACACGACCAGTAGCAACTGTTCCACGACCAGTGATTGAGAATACGTCCTCAACTGGCATCATGAATGGCTTCTCAGTGTCACGCTCTGGAGTTGGGATGTACTCATCAACCGCATCCATAAGTTCGAAGATTTTTGCTTCGTAATCAGCATCACCTTCAAGAGCTTTAAGAGCAGAACCTTTGATAACTGGTACATCGTCACCAGGGAAGTCATAGTCAGAAAGAAGGTCACGAACTTCCATTTCAACAAGTTCAAGTAACTCTTCATCGTCAACCATGTCACATTTGTTAAGGAATACTACGATGTAAGGAACACCTACGTTACGAGAAAGTAGGATGTGCTCACGTGTTTGTGGCATTGGACCATCAGCAGCAGATACTACTAAGATCGCGCCGTCCATTTGAGCAGCACCAGTGATCATGTTTTTAACATAGTCAGCGTGTCCTGGGCAGTCTACGTGTGCATAGTGACGAGTTTCAGTTTCATACTCAACGTGTGCAGTTGAGATTGTGATTCCACGCTCGCGCTCTTCTGGAGCACCATCGATTTGGTCATAAGCCATAGCTGTACCTTTACCAGATTTCTTATGAAGAACTGTTGAGATAGCAGCAGTTAGAGTTGTTTTACCATGGTCAACGTGTCCAATTGTACCAATGTTAGCATGCGATTTGGAACGGTCGAATTTTTCTTTAGCCATTCTAAAAATCCTCCTTAAAGGTTCATTGTATTTGGTATGAGTGATAGAAAGTGAAGAGTTACCTCCCACTTTCTGATCTTCAATAGTAGTTATACTTTAGTTTAAAGGCAAAATCAATTATTCACCTTTATTTTTTTTGATGATTTCTTCACTGATGCTCTTAGGCACTTCTTCGTAGTGATCCATGTGCATAGTGAAAGTACCGCGTCCTTGTGTGTTAGAACGGAGTGCAGTTGCATATCCGAACATTTCAGAAAGTGGAACCATAGCGCGAACAACTTGAGCGTTACCGCGAGCTTCCATACCTTCTACACGTCCACGACGAGATGTGATATCACCCATGATGTCTCCCATGTATTCTTCTGGGATAACGACTTCTACTTTCATCATTGGCTCAAGTAGAACTGGGTTACATTTGCTGACAGCATTTTTCAATGCCATAGATGCAGCAATTTTAAACGCCATTTCGTTAGAGTCAACATCGTGGTAAGATCCATCGAATAATTTTGCTTTGATGTCGATTAATGGGAATCCAGCTAATACACCATTTTCTAGTGAATCTTCAAGACCTGCTTGAATTGCTGGAATGTATTCACGTGGAACAACCCCACCGACGATTGCATTTGTGAATTCGAAGCCTGCGCCTTCTTCGTTTGGTTCGAATTCGATCCAAACGTGTCCGAACTGACCGCGTCCACCAGACTGACGTACGAATTTACCTTCAACTTTTGCACTAGAACGGAATGTTTCACGGTACGCAACTTGAGGAGCACCTACGTTAGCTTCAACCTTGAACTCACGCTTCATACGGTCAACAATGATATCAAGGTGAAGCTCACCCATACCAGAGATGATCGTTTGACCAGTTTCAGTGTTTGTTTGTGTACGGAATGTTGGATCCTCTTCAGCTAGTTTAGCTAAAGCGATACCCATTTTATCTTGGTCAGCCTTAGATTTAGGCTCGATAGCTACATCGATAACTGGCTCTGGGAATTCCATAGACTCAAGGATAACAAGATTTTTCTCGTCACAAAGAGTATCACCAGTAGATGTATCTTTAAGACCAACAGCTGCTGCGATATCCCCTGCATATACAGTAGAGATTTCTTCACGGCTGTTTGCGTGCATTTGAAGGATACGTCCAACACGCTCACGCTTGTTCTTAGAAGAGTTCTTCACGTAAGAACCAGAATCAAGTGTTCCAGAGTATACGCGGAAGAAAGTTAGTTTCCCAACATAAGGGTCAGTCATAACTTTAAATGCAAGAGCTGCGAATGGTGCGTCATCAGTAGACTCACGTACAACCTCTTCATTTGTATCTGGCAATGTACCTTTGATTGCAGCAACATCAGTTGGTGCAGGAAGGTAGTCAAGCACAGCGTCAAGTACAAGCTGAACACCTTTGTTTTTGAAAGCAGATCCAACAAGAACTGGGTAGAATTCAACATTCAAAGTTCCTTTACGGATTGCAGCTTTCAATTCAGGGATTGTGATTTCTTCACCCTCAAGGTATTTTTCCATAAGCTCTTCATCAAGCTCAGCGACAGCTTCAATTAAGCTGCTGCGAAGCTCTTCAGCTTTGTCTTTATACTCAGCAGGGATTTCTTGTGCATCAGAGCGAGTTCCAAGGTCATCTTCGTAGAAGTATGCTACGTTTTCTACAAGGTCGATGATTCCTTCGAATTGATCTTCAGCGCCGATCGGCAATTGAATTGCATGAGCGTTCGCTTGAAGACGATCTCTTAATGTGCTTACAGAGTAAAGGAAGTCCGCACCGGTTTTATCCATTTTGTTAACGAATACGATACGAGGTACTCCGTAAGTTGTTGCTTGGCGCCAAACTGTTTCAGTTTGAGGCTCTACACCTGATTGTGCATCAAGAACAGCAACCGCACCATCAAGTACACGCAAAGAACGTTCAACTTCAACAGTGAAGTCTACGTGTCCTGGTGTATCAATGATGTTTACACGGTAACCTTTCCATTGTGCTGTAGTAGCAGCAGAAGTGATTGTAATACCACGTTCTTGCTCCTGCTCCATCCAGTCCATTTGTGAAGCTCCTTCGTGAGTTTCACCAATTTTATGGATACGACCAGTGTAGTACAAGATACGCTCAGTCGTTGTCGTTTTACCGGCATCGATGTGAGCCATGATACCAATATTACGAGTTTTGTCTAAGGAGAACTCTCTTGCCATTGGGTAATTTCTCCTTCCTTATTAGGGAATAGTTTTTTTAGTTTGGTATAAATCCTACCAGCGGTAGTGAGCGAATGCTTTGTTCGCTTCTGCCATTTTGTGTGTATCTTCACGTTTCTTAACAGCAGCACCAGTGTTGTTAGCTGCGTCAAGGATTTCGTTAGCAAGACGCTCTTCCATCGTTTTTTCTCCACGAAGACGAGCGTAGTTTACTAACCAGCGAAGACCTAAAGTCGTACGACGATCTGGGCGAACTTCTACAGGAACTTGGTAGTTAGCTCCACCTACACGACGTGCTTTAACTTCAAGAACTGGCATGATGTTTTTCAAGGCTTGTTCGAAAACCTCCATCGCTTCATTACCAGTACGTTCTTTGATGATATCAAATGACTTGTAGAGAATAGTTTGTGACTTTCCTCTTTTACCGTCGATCATCATTTTGTTGATCAAACGAGATACAAGTTTAGAATTGTAAATTGGATCTGGCAAAACGTCTCTTTTTGCTACAGGACCTTTACGTGGCATCTGAATAGCCTCCCTTCTCTTTTAAAAGGATTTCTATCTGTCTTTCATCTCAATTTCATTGTCAGCTGCCTGACTCCACTGATCTGAACTCAACTTCTAAAAACCCTTATGTTTGTTTATATTATTTGCTTTGTTTAGGGCGTTTTGTTCCGTATTTAGAACGTCCTTGCATACGACCGTCAACTCCGGCAGTATCAAGCGCACCACGAACGATGTGGTAACGTACACCCGGTAAGTCTTTTACACGTCCGCCACGGATAAGTACTACACTGTGCTCTTGTAGGTTATGTCCGATACCAGGAATGTAAGCTGTTACCTCAATCAGGTTAGACAAACGTACACGAGCATATTTACGTAGTGCTGAGTTTGGTTTTTTCGGTGTCATTGTACCGACACGAGTACAAACCCCGCGCTTCTGTGGAGATGTTACGTTAGTGTGCTCTTTTTTGAAACTGTTGTATCCTTTGTTAAGTGCAGGAGACTTTGAGTTTTCAACTTTACTCACGCGTCCTTTGCGTATTAGCTGATTAATTGTAGGCATGTTGTTATTCCTCCCTTCATTACTTTTTTTATAACCCACATACCCAGGTGGTTCATCAAAAGGCAAAAAACAATGCTTTTGCATTTTAAGCATGCAAAAACAAAACAAGTACGCTATAACATAATGGCAACAGCTGCTGCCCCAACTTCAATTCCGCAGGCCTTGCCGAGCTTTTTCATGGAATCTACCACTAAAATGTCTACACCCTTCTCTTGCGCTAGTTTCATTACACTAGCGGTTAAAGCAGGATCAGCATCTTTCGCTACGACGATTTCCTTCACTGAATCTCGTTTCAGAGCTTTTACTGTTTGCTTCGTACCAATAATAATGGATTGAGCCTGTGATACTTTATCATAAGACATCGAATATCCTCCAAAGTAACAGGTTTTATTTTGAGCACCTTGGTTATATTATCATCATGGCAGAAGGATGTCAATATCGTTTGACAGATAATCTTGACATCCTTCACCATTTTTTGATGATTTTTATAGAAATCTTAAGAGAAAGATTACTCTACAGGAACCATATCGTCAGACGGCTGCACTTGTGAAACCGGCTTAACTTTACGGTAGTTTGGCATTCCAGTTCCAGCAGGAACAAGTTTACCGATGATGACATTCTCTTTCAAGCCAAGCAGTTCATCACGTTTTCCTTTGATCGCCGCATCTGTTAGGACACGAGTCGTTTCTTGGAAGGATGCTGCAGACAAGAATGAGTCTGTTTCAAGCGATGCTTTTGTAATACCAAGAAGAACTGGACGGCCTGTTGCAGGGCGTTTGCCTTCGAATAATACTTTTTTGTTCGCTTCTGTGAATTGGTGTACATCAAGAAGTGTGCCTGGTAATACATCTGTATCCCCTGCATCAGCGACACGCACTTTACGAAGCATTTGGCGAACCATTACTTCTACGTGCTTATCTCCGATTTCTACCCCTTGCATACGGTATACTTTTTGTACTTCATGAAGCAGATATTCTTGAACAGCTGTCATGTCAGTCACTTTGAGAAGTTCTTTCGGATCGATTGAACCTTCTGTCAGTACTTGACCACGAGTGACTTTGTCACCTTCAACAACTTTCAGACGTGCATTGTAAGGAGCTGTGTAAGAGCGAGTTTCAACTTCGCCTTGAACCACAATTTCCTGTTGCTTGTCACGAACATCGTTAATTTCAGCAACGACACCATCAATTTCAGAAATGGTTGCCTGCCCTTTCGGATTACGCGCTTCAAATAACTCTTGGATACGAGGTAAACCTTGAGTGATATCGTCTCCTGCTACCCCACCGGTGTGGAACGTACGCATTGTAAGCTGTGTTCCTGGCTCACCGATCGATTGTGCAGCGATGATTCCAACTGCTTCACCGACTTCAACGTCAGTACCAGTTGCAAGGTTACGGCCGTAGCATCGTTTACATACACCATGAGGCGTGTTACATGTAAATGCAGAACGGATCCATACTTCCTCGATTCCTGCTTCAACTACTTCAAGTGCTTTATCTTCATCAATTAGTTCGTTTTCGCCAACAATGACTTCGCCCGTTTCAGGATGAACAATTGGTTTTCTTGCAAAACGTCCGATAAGACGTTCTTCAAGTTTCTCAATAATTTCATTTCCTTCTTTAATGGACTTCGCCAAGATTCCACGGTCTGTACCGCAATCTGTTTCACGGATGATAACATCCTGCGCAACGTCAACGAGACGACGCGTGAGGTAACCTGAGTCAGCTGTTTTAAGAGCTGTATCGGCAAGACCTTTACGCGCTCCGTGAGTAGAAATAAAGTATTCCAATACGGTTAAACCTTCACGGAAACTAGATTTGATCGGAAGTTCAATGATACGTCCAGCCGGGTTGGCCATCAGACCACGCATACCAGCCAGCTGAGTGAAGTTAGATGCGTTACCACGCGCGCCAGAGTCACTCATCATGTAGATAGGGTTGACTTCATCAAGGGACTTCATCAGTTTACCTTGGATGACATCTTTAGAAGAACTCCAGATCGAAATGACTCTCTCGTAACGCTCTTCTTCAGTAATCAAACCACGTCTGAATTGCTTCATGACGTTATCTACTTTTGCTTGCGCTTCTTCGAGGATCTTCTGTTTATCATCTAATACGACGATATCAGACACCCCAACCGTAATACCCGCTTTAGTAGAGTATTTGAAACCAAGATTTTTCATGCGGTCAAGCATTTTAGATGTCTCAGTGATATGGAATCTCTTAAAGATTTCCGCAATGATTTTACCTAAAATACCTTTTTTGAACGGCGCATTGATTTCTTGTTTCTCGATCGCAGCTTTGACATCTTCACCTTTTTCAAGGAAGAAGCGGTCAGGCGTTTTTTCTTCAATATTGCTCTTTGTCGGCTCATTCATGTAAGGGAATGATTCCGGTAAGATTTCGTTAAAGATTAGTTTTCCAACTGTTGTAATCAACAATTTAGAACGCTGTTCATCAGTGAATGTCACATTCTTCAACGAGTTAGCTGCAACAGCTACACGTGTATGAAGATGCACATACCCATTTTGATAAGCTAGAAGGGCTTCGTTCGTATCTTTGAAGACCATACCTTCTCCGATAGCACCTTTACGCTCAAGTGTAAGGTAGTAGTTACCTAGCACCATATCCTGAGATGGCGTAACAACAGGTTTTCCATCTTTCGGGTTCAAAATGTTTTGAGCAGCAAGCATTAAGATACGAGCTTCAGCTTGAGCTTCAGCAGATAATGGTACGTGAACCGCCATTTGGTCACCATCAAAGTCAGCGTTGTAGGCAGTACATACAAGTGGATGCAGACGAATTGCGCGTCCTTCCACAAGTGTAGGTTCAAACGCTTGAATACCAAGTCTGTGAAGAGTTGGTGCACGGTTTAGTAAGACTGGATGCTCACGAATCACTGATTCTAAAACATCCCAAACTTCCGGCTGCACGCGCTCAATCTTACGTTTCGCGCTCTTAATGTTGTGAGCTAATCCTTTTTCAACAAGCTCCTTCATCACGAATGGTTTGAATAGTTCAAGAGCCATTTCTTTCGGAAGTCCACACTGATACATTTTCAAATGTGGTCCAACGACGATAACGGAACGTCCAGAATAGTCAACACGTTTACCAAGCAAGTTTTGACGGAAACGCCCTTGTTTCCCTTTCAGCATGTGAGAAAGAGATTTCAATGGTCTATTTCCTGGTCCTGTTACTGGTCGGCCTCTACGTCCATTATCAATCAAGGCATCGACAGCTTCTTGAAGCATACGCTTCTCGTTCTGAACGATGATGCTTGGCGCGCCAAGATCTAATAAACGTTTCAGACGATTGTTACGGTTGATGACACGACGATAAAGGTCGTTCAAGTCAGAAGTAGCAAAACGTCCGCCATCAAGCTGAACCATCGGACGTAATTCTGGTGGAATAACCGGAAGTACATCAAGGATCATCCAAGACGGTTTGTTTCCTGAGTTACGGAAAGCTTCCAACACTTCAAGGCGTTTGATCGCACGTGTACGACGCTGTCCTTGAGCTGTTTTTAGCTCTTCTTTGAGTGTATCTACTTCTTTCACAAGATCGATATCTTGAAGAAGTTTGTTAATTGCTTCTGCACCCATAGCTGCTTGGAAGGTGTTACCGTATTTATCTAAATAAGCACGGAATTCTTTCTCAGAAAGAAGTTGTTTCTTCTCAAGCGGTGTGTTGCCCGGATCAGTCACGACGTAAGAAGCGAAGTAAATCACTTCTTCTAACGCACGTGGTGACATATCTAGAACAAGACCCATACGGCTTGGGATACCTTTGAAATACCAAATGTGGGAAACTGGGGCAGCCAGTTCGATATGCCCCATTCTCTCACGACGGACTTTTGCCCGTGTTACTTCTACACCACAACGGTCACATACAACACCCTTATAACGAACGCGTTTATACTTTCCACAATGACATTCCCAGTCTTTTTGCGGTCCGAAGATACGTTCACAAAAGAGACCATCTTTTTCCGGTTTCAGTGTACGATAGTTAATCGTTTCAGGCTTTTTCACTTCACCAAAAGACCAAGAACGGATTTTATCAGGTGATGCGAGACCGATGTTCATATACTCAAAATTGTTCACATCTAGCAAGGGGCCTACCTCCCTTTTAATCTTCGGGTTATACCCTAGTCACTTGCTCTAATCGTTTCTGCTATTCTTTTGTGACTGCGTCACGTTCAAGATCGACAGGTGCGAGGTCTGCAGCATCTTCGTCATTAGATAACGCTAATCCGTCTGCTTTCTTCGTTTCCTCATCGTCTTCTAAATCTCTCATTTCTATCTCTTCTTCATCGCCAGATAGGATTTTCACATCCATACCTAAACTTTGAAGTTCTTTAATTAATACTTTGAATGATTCAGGGACACCTGGTTCAGGTACGTTATCCCCTTTGACGATCGCTTCGTATGTTTTCACACGACCCACAACGTCATCCGATTTTACAGTTAAGATTTCTTGAAGTGTATATGCTGCACCGTAAGCTTCAAGTGCCCATACTTCCATCTCTCCGAAACGCTGTCCACCAAACTGTGCTTTACCGCCCAGTGGCTGCTGCGTAACAAGTGAGTATGGTCCAGTTGAACGAGCGTGAAGTTTATCGTCAACCATGTGAGCCAGTTTGATCATGTACATGATTCCGACTGATACACGGTTATCGAATGGTTCACCAGTTCGACCGTCATAAAGGACTGTTTTCGCATCACGGGACATACCTGCTTCTTCAAGCGTTTCCCAAACATCTTCCTCACGCGCACCATCAAATACTGGTGACGCAATGTGGATGCCTAGGTAACGTGCAGCCATACCCATATGAAGCTCAAGTACCTGACCGATATTCATACGAGATGGTACCCCTAGAGGGTTTAACATGATATCAATCGGTGTTCCATCTGGAAGATACGGCATATCTTCTTCTGGAAGAATCTTAGAGATAACACCTTTGTTACCATGTCGTCCGGCCATTTTGTCACCTTCAGAAATTTTACGCTTCTGAACGATGTATACACGGACTAACTGGTTAACACCTGGTGGTAATTCATCTCCATCTTCACGGTTAAAGACTTTGACATCGTGGATGATTCCGCCGCCGCCGTGTGGTACACGTAGAGACGTATCACGTACTTCACGAGCCTTTTCACCGAAGATTGCATGTAATAGACGTTCTTCAGCTGTTAGTTCTGTTACACCTTTAGGCGTTACTTTCCCGACAAGAAGATCTCCGTCTTTTACTTCTGCACCAATACGGATGATTCCACGCTCGTCAAGGTTGCGTAAAGCATCTTCCCCAACGTTTGGAATATCACGCGTAATTTCTTCTGGTCCAAGCTTTGTATCACGAGCTTCTGATTCATATTCTTCAATATGAATAGAAGTGTAGACGTCATCTTTTACAAGGCGCTCACTCATAATGATCGCATCCTCATAGTTGTAACCGTCCCAAGTCATGAAGCCGACCATGACGTTACGTCCTAGAGCCAATTCACCTTTTTCCATAGAAGGACCGTCTGCAAGGATTTCCCCTTTGACGACTTCATCTCCAACACTTACAATTGGGCGCTGGTTGTAGCAAGTCCCTTGGTTAGAGCGGACAAATTTCAGCAAGCTGTATTTGTCTAGGTTTCCTTTGACTTGTTGTCCGTCAACGTCTTCATAACGGCGAACCCAAATATTCTTCGCTTCAACACGTTCTACAACACCTGGGTAACGGCAGATCACAGCAGCACCAGAGTCTTTACCTGATACATACTCCATACCTGTACCAACAATCGGTGATTCCGGCTGCATCAAAGGCACAGCCTGACGTTGCATGTTCGCTCCCATTAGAGCACGGTTAGAGTCATCGTTTTCTAAGAATGGGATACATGCTGTCGCTGCAGAAACAACCTGCTTCGGCGAAACGTCCATGTAGTCAACGCGGTTTCGAGGAACAACGGTGTTTTCCCCTCTGAAACGAGCGATAATGTTATCATCGATAAACGAACCATCATCAGCTAGCAGAGCGTTCGCTTGTGCTACAACGTAGTTATCCTCTTCATCAGCGGTTAAGTAATCGATTCTCGGCGTCACTTTACCTGTTTCAGGATCAACCCGACGGTAAGGTGTTTCGATAAATCCGAAGCGGTTCACTTTCGCAAATGAAGATAGAGAGTTGATCAAACCAATGTTTGGACCCTCTGGTGTTTCAATCGGACACATACGACCATAGTGAGAATAGTGAACGTCACGAACTTCCATTCCTGCACGCTCACGTGTCAAACCACCCGGTCCAAGCGCTGATAGACGACGTTTGTGTGTCAATTCAGCAAGCGGGTTTGTTTGATCCATGAACTGAGAAAGCTGAGAGCTACCAAAGAACTCTTTGATAGAAGCGATCACAGGACGGATGTTGATCAGCTGCTGAGGTGTGATCGTGTTCGTGTCTTGAATAGACATTCTTTCACGAACAACACGCTCCATTCTGCTTAAACCAATACGGAATTGGTTTTGCAGAAGTTCACCTACAGAACGCAGACGACGGTTACCAAGGTGATCGATATCATCTGTGTCACCTACTCCATGAAGCAGGTTAAAGAAGTAACTGATTGAAGCAATGATGTCAGAAGGCGTGATGTTCTTCACAGCTTCCTCTACATATGCATTACCAATCACGTTGATCACTTGCTCGCCTTCTTGATCAGTTGGTGCATAAATCTTGATAGATTGAAGTTCTACTTCATCCTCTACTACGCCACCGTTTGGATAAAGCTTTCTAAATCCGATGCCGTTTTCTAAGTATGGAAGAACTTTATCAAGCACTCTTCTATCTAAAATTTGACCTTTTTCTGCTAGGATTTCACCTGTTTCAGGATCAACTAGCGTTTCAGCCAATTTTTGATTGAATAGTCTATTTTTAATATGAAGCTTCTTATTAATCTTGTAGCGTCCAACATTTGCTAAGTCATATCTCTTCGGATCAAAGAAGCGAGAGTCTAGCAAGCTTTTCGCATTTTCAACAGTTGGCGGCTCTCCGGGACGAAGACGCTCGTAGATTTCGAGAAGTGCTTTATCGGCATTCTCTGTATTGTCTTTTTCCAACGTGTTGCGTAAGTATTCATTCTCGCCAATGAGGTCAAGAATCTCTTGATCAGAGCTGAAGCCGAGAGCACGCAAAAGAACCGTAACCGGCAACTTACGTGTGCGATCGATGCGTACATAGACTACATCCTTCGCATCAGTTTCGTATTCTAACCATGCGCCACGGTTTGGAATGACAGTCGCAGTAAAACCTTTTTTACCGTTTTTGTCTACTTTACCACTGAAATATACACTTGGAGAACGTACTAACTGAGAAACGATTACACGTTCCGCACCATTAATGATAAAAGTACCTGTGTCTGTCATGATTGGGAAATCACCCATAAACACATCTTGGTCTTTTACTTCTCCAGTTTCTTTGTTAATTAAACGAACTTTTACTCTTAGTGGAGCAGAGTAAGTTACATCACGTTCTTTTGATTCTGCTACAGGATACTTAGGATCCCCTAGGCTGTAATCAATGAATTCAAGAGAAAGGTTACCAGTAAAATCCTCAATTGGGGATATATCTTGAAACATCTCTCTAAGACCCTCATCAAGAAACCACTGATAAGAAGAGGTTTGAATTTCAATGAGATTTGGTAATTCTAACACTTCGCTTATGCGTGCGTAGCTTCTGCGCTGGCGGTGTCGTCCATACTGAACTAGTTGACCTGTCAACTGATTCACCCCTCAAATCATGCGTATTATATGTGTAAAAAGTATTTCTGTCTTTCAAATGTCAGTAAAGAAATACTTTTACAAGACAAAAGAAAAAAGGGTTTCTAAAATAAGAAAACCACATCCAAAAACAAATACCGATTTTATTAGTTTTCCCAAGTATGCATAATTTATACAAAATAGTTGTTTTTTAAGCCTATCAAGCAAAATATACACATTGGCATTTTATAATGTTAACACAGCTAGGAAACTGCGTCAAACTTTTTTAGCTTTGATAATATAGTAGCCCTTTTTTTTCATAACGACCGTCACTTCTCCAAAAAGCTGCTCTAATTTCTCAATCGCAGATGGTCCACCTTGTTTTTTCTGAATAACCACCCACAACTCACCTTCCGGCAATAAATGATCAGCACTTTTTTCAAAGATCGCATGTACTACTTTCTTCCCTGCCCGTATTGGGGGATTGGTCAGTATAGAGGCAAAAGCAGCTGATGAATGAACATTCGAGAACAAATCACTTTGATAGATGCGGACATTATCAATGCGATTATGCTTAGCGTTTTCCTTTGAAAGTTCGACTGCTCTTTCGTTCACATCAATCATATGAATGGTGCGGCCTGTCATTTCGTTTGCTAACGATAAGCCGATCGGTCCATAACCGCAACCGACATCTAAGACGTCGCCATCCAAGTCAGGTTCTTCAAAAGCTTCAATTAAAAGCCTCGAACCATAGTCGACTTCTTTCTTAGAAAACACTCCACTGTCACTTGTAAAAGTAAAGCTACGGTTTCTCAAGGTGAAGTCCCATGTCTGTTTATTGCTTTTCACTGATGGCTTTTCCGTATAATAGTGGTCACTCATGGTGAATGGACCTCCTCTGGATTCAATCGTTTCAGGAGATAAGAAAAGAAAAAGCCCGCCAGTAAAAGCGAGCTTTCCCAAAAGATTAGGCGAAGATTACTTAACTTCTACAGAAGCGCCAACTTCTTCAAGCTTAGCTTTAAGTTCTTCAGCTTCTTCTTTAGCAATACCTTCTTTAAGTGGTTTTGGAGTGTTGTCAACAAGTTCTTTAGCTTCTTTCAAGCCAAGACCAGTGATTTCACGAACCACTTTGATAACTTTGATTTTTTGGTCTCCAGCACCAGCAAGTACTAGATCAAAATCAGTTTTTTCTTCAGCAGCAGCACCGCCACCAGCAGCTACAGCTACAGGAGCAGCAGCAGTTACGCCAAATTCTTCTTCGATTGCTTTTACTAAGTCGTTTAACTCAAGTACAGTTGCTTCTTTAACTGAAGCAATGATTTCTTCGATATTTAAAGCCATTTGTAATTCCTCCATTTTAAGTTTTTTTACGTCAAGTACGCATTAAGCGCCTTGTTCTTCTTTTTGATCTGCAACTGCTTTAGTAGCAAGAGCAAGGTTACGAACTGGAGCTTGAAGAACGCTAAGCAACATAGAAAGTAAGCCTTCGCGAGACGGAAGTTCCGCAAGAGCCTTCACTTCTTCTACAGTCGCTACGTTTCCTTCGATAACACCAGCTTTGATTTCTAAAGCTTCGTGGCTTTTCGCAAATTCGTTGATGATTTTCGCAGGTGCGATAACATCTTCGTTACTGAATGCGATAGCGTTTGGACCTGTTAAGAAATCGTTTAAACCCGTTAGTTCAACTTGTTCAACTGCACGGCGAGTCAAAGTATTTTTGTAAACTTTGAATTCTACACCAGCATCACGAAGCTGTTTACGAAGTTCAGTCACTTCAGAAACTGAAAGGCCGCGGTAATCTACGATTACAGTAGACATACTGTCTTTAAATTTAGAAGTAATTTCATCAACGACAACTTTTTTAGTATCGATTGCATTGCTCATGGTTACACCTCCTGTACATTCTTTGTGTAACACTTATACCGATCAGGCCATCACGTTCCTAACGAACGGTTCTCCATATAAAAAGCCTCCATTAAGACATGGAGGCTGTATATACAAGCATACGTTAACGTAAGACTGTGACATATACACCTCGGCGGGTTAATTAAGCCATAAGGCCCCTGCTGTCTACGGTATAAATGATTATTCTATTTTACAACATTTCGATATTATCAAAACGGTTGTGACAAGTCAAGAATTATTTTGCAGAGAAAGAAGATGGGTCCACTTTCACGCCAGGGCCCATAGTAGATGTAACAGAAACGTTTTTCACGTATACACCTTTAGCCGCTGCAGGTTTTGCTTTAAGGATTGTGTCATAGATTGTTGCAAAGTTCTCAACAAGCTTTTCGTCCTCGAAAGAAACCTTTCCGATTGGCGCGTGGATGTTACCAGCTTTATCAACGCGGTATTCTACTTTACCAGCTTTGATTTCATTGATTGCTTTTTCTACTTCGAATGTAACAGTTCCTGTTTTAGGGTTTGGCATAAGACCCTTTGGTCCAAGTACACGACCGATCTTACCAACTTCACCCATCATGTCAGGTGTCGCAACGATTACATCGAATTCGAACCAGCCTTGTTGGATTTTAGTGATGTAATCAGAATCTCCAACGTAGTCTGCTCCAGCAGCTTCTGCTTCTTTTGCTTTTTCGCCTTTAGCGAACACAAGAACGCGTTGAGTTTTACCAGTTCCGTTAGGAAGTACAACTGCACCGCGGATTTGTTGATCGTTTTTACGAGGGTCTACGCCCAAACGAAAAGCAACTTCTACAGTCGCATCAAATTTCGCTGTATTTGCTTTTTTTGTAAGAGAAACAGCTTCAGCAACATCATACGCTTTTGTACGATCGATCAGCTTAGCAGCTTCTACATACTTTTTACCTTTTTTAGCCATTATAAAAATCCTCCTTATGTGGTTTTAGCGGAATAACCTCCCACGAATAAGGGTTGCGAACTTGTCAAAACCAAACTCGCAACCCAACAAGACAAAAAATTAATCTTCGATGACAATACCCATACTGCGTGCAGTACCTTCAACCATGCGCATAGCTGATTCAACGCTAGCAGCGTTTAAGTCAGGCATTTTTGTTTCCGCGATTTCGCGTACTTTATCACGCTTAACAGTTGCCACTTTATTACGGTTAGGTTCACCAGAACCAGACTCAATACCAGCTGCTTTTTTAAGTAATACTGCAGCAGGTGGAGTTTTAGTAATAAATGTAAATGAACGGTCTTCAAAAACCGAAATTTCAACAGGAATGATAAGACCAGCTTGGTCAGCTGTACGAGCGTTAAACTCCTTACAGAATCCCATGATATTAACACCGGCTTGACCTAGTGCAGGTCCAACTGGTGGAGCTGGGTTAGCTTTTCCAGCAGGAATTTGCAATTTAACAACTTTTACTACTTTTTTAGCCACGAGACACACCTCCTTAAAGTCCGTGATGTGGTAATAGGGGAATCCCCCTCCCACTCAACAACTTCATTCTTTATATGAATGACGAAATAACTAGCTAGCGATCTTGAGCGAACTCAAGACGTACCTTTGCTATATTACCACTTCTATACACTCATTTCAAGCTCTTTTAAATTACAATTTATCGATCTGTGTGAACTCAAGTTCCACAGGAGTTTCTCTACCAAACATATTAACGAATACTTTGACTTTGCTTTTATCATAATCAATCTCTTCGATAGAGCCTGTGAAGTTAGCAAATGGTCCATCGATGACCTTGACTGTTTCTTTTAGTTCAAAGTCGATTTCTGTCTTGCGCTCTTCAAGTCCCATTCTCTTCAGAATGGTTTCCGCTTCGCCAGGTAATAACGCTGTCGGCTTAGAGCCTGATCCAGCTGATCCAACGAATCCTGTCACACCTGGTGTATTACGAACGACATACCAAGAATCGTCAGTCATGACGATTTCTACTAGCACATATCCAGGGAATACTTTCTTTTTCACTACTTTTTTCTTACCGTTTTTAATGTCCGTTTCTTCTTCTTCTGGTACAACAACGCGGAAAATTTTATCCTGCATGCCCATTGATTCAACACGCTTTTCCAAGTTCGCTTTCACTTTGTTCTCATAGCCAGAGTACGTATGCACAACATACCAATTCTTTTCCATTTTCGTTCAGGACTATTTAGTCCTTCCCTCCCCACATTTCGTAATGTCTATTTGACGAATCTCGAGTACCGGTAAATATTTTCAAGCAATTGAAAAAACCCGTAAAACGGGTTTTTTGGCAAGTCATATTATGATCTATTATAGCACGTTCAGCAGACCATTATTCAAGTATTAATGAATTAATTCGATTAATTGTGAGATTCCTATATCAAGAAAAGAGAAAAAGATGGCAAAAAATACGACTGTTAAAATAACAGTGATCGTGTAGCGGACCATTTCGTTTTTCTTTGGCCAGCTGACCTTTTTCATTTCTTTCCCGACACTTTTTAAGAAACTGATAATACGCATGTAAAAGACCTCCACAGATTAAAGAACGCAAATCCTACTTCGTTTCTAAATGTGTTTTATGTGAATTACAAGTCTTGCAATATTTCTTAACTTCTAATCTTTCAGCTGCTGAAGCAACACTTTTCATTGTCGTATAATTGCGGCTTCCGCAGTCTTTACAGGCTAGAGTAATCTTTTTCCTCATATTTACACCTATTTTCTCGACATCATTTCCTTAGTACCTTATCACAGTGTCGAAAAAGCTGTCAATATAGGTTTGATTAGAGACTGATCTCGCGCAGCTCTAAATATTTCTCTAATTTTCTCTTTACTCTTTGGAGTGCGTTATCAATTGATTTCACATGACGGTTTAAATCTTCAGAAATCTCCTGATAGGACCTGCCATCAAGATAAAGCACAAGTACCTTTCTTTCCAGCTCGCTTAGTAATTCACCCATTTTCATTTCAATATCATCAAATTCTTCTTTGCTAATGATTAAATCTTCTGGGTTAAGCGCTTTAGCACCGGAAATGACGTCCAATAATGTTCTGTCCGATTCTTCATCGTATATCGGCTTGTCTAATGATACATAGGAATTTAACGGGATATGTTTTTGGCGAGTAGCTGTTTTAATTGCGGTGATAATTTGGCGGGTAATACATAATTCTGCAAAAGCCTTAAATGAAGTAAGCTTGTCCTCTCTGAAATCGCGGATAGACTTATAAAGTCCGATCATCCCCTCTTGGACAATGTCCTCTCGATCCGCTCCAATCAAGAAATAAGATCTTGCTTTCGCACGTACAAAATTGCGGTATTTCGTTATTAAATAATCTAGCGCATCACTATCTCCGACATGAACCCTTTCAATGACTTGTTCATCTTCCAACTGGCAAAATTGCTCTCTGATGGACTTACCCTTGCTGTTGTTTAGATTCACTTCGATCCCCCCGACCGCACCTAGATAGAAATATTATACAATAATGGTTGAAATATCGTCAAGCTATTCCAAGTTTCCCCGCCGCCATTTTTCAAACGTTTTCAATACATCTTCTGACAATTCAATTTTGGATGCTGGTTTATCAGAAGTAATCTTTTTGACACGTGTTTCAATCTTCCGTTCAATCACTTCTATCTCTCTTAAGAGCTCTCGTGCTGACTTACGAAGTGCACCCTGTCCAAAAATCGCCCATTGTTCTGTATAATCAGAGGTCGCCACATGAATTTGCGTCCGAATGTTATTTAAGTCTTGTGCCAGTTTTTCAATCCGCTCATCAGCCGTTTCATTTTCTCTTGTAAAGATGACCTCTACTCGGTGGTTTGTCCGCTTCTTTTCGATTCCTTTGACCATATGGGCATCGAATACGACAATGACTCGATACCCTGTATATGCTTGATATTCTGCTAAATGTTGAATCAGCACGTCTCTGGCTTCTTCAAAGCTGTTTTCTTTTAAGTGCTGCAAACGAGGCCATGCACCTATCATGTTGTATCCATCGACTAAGAGGATGTCCATCTCTATTCTCCTAACGGATAACGTTTTCGATACACTTCATACATCAATAGACTAGCGGCAACTGATGCATTTAATGAAGTGACCTTCCCGGCCATTGGCAATTTAATCAAGAAATCACATTTTTCCTTAATCAATCGGCCAATTCCTTTTCCTTCACTGCCAATGACAAGAGCGAGAGGCATCGTGCCATCAAATTGTCTGTAGTCCTGCTTCGCAGATGCATCTGTTCCTGCGACCCAGATTCCTCTTTCTTTCATTTCATCAAGAGCTCTGGAAAGATTGGTTACTTTTGCGACCGGGATATGTTCAATGGCTCCAGTAGATGCTTTCGCAACAGTTGTCGTCAAGCCTACCGCTCGTCGTTTTGGAATGACGATTCCATGTGCACCAACAGCATCGGCCGTACGCATGATCGACCCTAAATTGTGCGGATCTTCAATTTCATCTAAGATGATGAAAAATGGTTGTTCATTCCGCTTTTCAGCAATTTGATACAGATCGTCCAATTCTGCATATTCATATGCTGCTACTTGTGCAACGATTCCCTGGTGCTGACCTGTTACCATCTGATCAAGCTTTTTCCTCGGAACATACTGAATGGTGATATTTTGCTTTTTCGCGAGTTCAATGACCTGCTGGGCTTGTCCTTTTACAGTGTTTTCTGCCATCCAGAGCTTGTATAACTCCCGATCTGACTTCAGTGTTTCAATCACTGCATTTTTCCCAATCACATAATCATGTTGCTGACTCATTTGTCTTCCTCCCTGACGTTCCGATTTCAATCGCCTGACTAATCAACTCTTCTAAGCGTTCGTCCTGCTTCTCAATAAATAAATAACCCATGAGCGCTTCAAACGCTGTACTATAACGATACGTTTGAACGTCTGTGTTTTTAGGCACTGTGCCTGATTTTGCATTTCTTCCTCTTTTCAGCACCGCTTCTTCCGCTTCTGTGAAAAAGCCCTTCTGCTGAAGCTCAAATAAAATAGCGGCCTGAGATTTAGCTGAAACGATCTTACTTGCACGTTTATGAAGCTCATTTGGTTTGGTCGCCCCCGTTTGGAGGAGGTGATGCCTCACGTATACTTCAAAAATGGCATCACCCATATAAGCAAGCGCAAGTCCATTCAACTGTTTTCCGTCTTTCAGCTTTTCAAAATTCAACATGACCTATTCTCCTCTTTTCCAGCGAGTACCTTGAGGAGTATCCTCCAATACAATATTCATGCTCTTTAACTGGTCACGAATTTGATCAGATAGCGCAAAATCACGATTTCTTCTAGCCTCATTGCGTTTTTCAATTAACGCTTCTACTTCTTCGTCAAGCGTATGCTTTTCTTCTAATGAGAAGCCAAGGACAGAGGTGATTTCTTGGAACAAGCCAATAAATGCCTTGATCACTTCCTCAGAAGTATGATCATTTTCCATATAGTAATTCGCTTGTTTCGCTAGTTCAAATAAAACAGAGATGGCATTTGCCGTATTGAAGTCATCATTCATTTCAGAAATAAATGTCGCACGCTGCTCTTCAATCTTTGTCAACCATTCAGTGTTATCTTCTGTGATATTCGTGCTGCTTTCAAGGCGATGATGTAAATTAGCATACGACGTTTTGAGTCGGTTAAACGCACTCTTTGTACTCTCTAGTAAGTCCATTGAGTAGTTAATTGGATGACGGTAGTGAACCGACAACATAAAGAATCGAAGTACGTCAGGATCTTGTTCTTTCACAATGTCATGCACGAGCACAAAGTTGCCTAGTGATTTTGACATTTTTTCATTCTCAATATTAATATATCCGTTATGCATCCAATACTTTGCAAAAGGTTTGCCTGTCAAAGCCTCAGATTGAGCGATCTCATTCTCGTGATGAGGGAACGTTAAATCCTGTCCGCCAGCATGAATGTCAATCGTATCGCCTAAATACTTTTTGACCATCGCAGAGCACTCGATGTGCCAGCCTGGGCGTCCTTCGCCCCACGGGCTATCCCAAGAAATCTCCTGATCCTTTGCGGCCTTCCATAATGCAAAGTCGAGTGCATCCCTTTTCTTTTCACCTACACGAATACGGGCACCTGTCTTTAATTCATCAATCGATTGGTGAGACAGTTTTCCGTAGCCTTCAAATGAGCGTGTGCTGTAATACACGTCACCATCTGCCTCATAGGCGTAGCCTTTTTCAATCAATGTGGCGATAAACGCAATGATATCATCCATATTTTCTGTCACTCGCGGGTGAAGGTCTGCTTTTTTGCAGCCTAATGCACTGACGTCCTCAAAGTATGCTTGGATAAATCGATCAGCAATCGTTGGGACATCCTCGCCTAATTCATTTGCTGCTTTGATGAGTTTATCATCCACATCAGTAAAGTTGGATACGAAATTCACATCATAGCCGCTATATTCTAAATACTTACGTACCGTGTCATATACAATGGCAGGTCTTGCATTCCCGATATGAATGTAGTTATACACGGTTGGTCCGCATACATACATTTTCACCTTTCCTGGTTCAAGTGGGACAAACTCTTCCTTCTTACGTGTCAATGTATTATAAATATTGATTGTCATGATTGTTCTTCCTTTCTGCTCAATGAAGCCAGCTCACGTTTTAGCTTTTCCATTTCTCGCTCCAATTCTTTGAAACGATCAGAAACGGGATCTGGCAAATCTTGATGATTGAGATCACGATTGATTTTCTTTCCATTTTGAACGACCACTCGCCCAGGTATACCTACAACAGTGGAATGGTCTGGTACGTCTTTTAACACAACAGACCCCGCACCAATCTTGGACCCTTTTCCTACGGTAATGGAACCGAGCACCTTAGCACCAGTCGCAATCAGGGCATCGTCCAAAATAGTTGGATGCCGCTTTCCCTTTTCTTTCCCTGTTCCCCCTAATGTCACGCCTTGGAAAACAGTGACGTTATCGCCAATTTCACATGTTTCCCCAATCACGACGCCCATGCCGTGATCAATAAAGAACCGCCGGCCGATGGTTGCTGCTGGGTGAATCTCAACCCCTGTGAAAAACCGGCTGACCTGAGAAATGATCCGCGCAAGAAAATACAGCTTACGCTTGTAAAATGCATGCGCAACACGATGAGCCCAAATCGCATGAAGCCCTGAATAGGTTAGCACTACTTCAAGATAGCTTCTAGCAGCAGGATCTTGATCAAACACAGTATCAATATCTTCTTTCAGCATTTTGAAAAACACATGCTCCCCCCGTTCTTCCCCATCAATCTCTCTTAGGACTTGCTCTCTTTTTTGGACAAATAAAAAACGCCTCTGCCATATGACAGAGACGTTTTGAAAACGCGGTTCCACTCTGTTTAGAAAGCCCTCATTTCGCAGCCTTCTCAACTTCATCCCATAACGGAGGGTACCGCCCTTGCATACTAACATACGTGTTCCTCAAGGGTCTTGAGGGTGCATTTCCAACGTCTGCCCATAAGTCTCTTTCAGCCGGTGAAGACTCTTTCTGTGATGGACGATAACATTGTACTTCTCCCTCGCAACGATTTTCCTTATATTTGTTTAATGCGGTTTAATACCGTCTCTTTACCTAGTAGTTCAATACTTTGCGGAAGCTCTGGGCCATGCGTTTGTCCAGTGACAGCCACACGAATTGGCATGAATAGTTTCTTACCTTTATGCCCTGTTTCTTTTTGTACCGCTTTAATGGCAGCTTTGATTTCATCAGGTGTGAAAGACTCAAGACGTTCAAGCTGACCTGCAAACGAAGCCATCACTTCTGGTACTTGCTCTTCTGCAAGAACTTCCTTTGCCTCTTGATTATACTCAATTTGTTCCTTAAAGAACAACTCTGTTAACTCAACAATTTCTGCTCCGTAGCTCAATTGCTCGTGGTATAGAGAAATGAGTTTGCGCACCCACGTGTTTTCTTCTTCTGTCAGCTGCTCACTTACCTTGCCTGCCTTTTGAAGATGTGGAAGTGTAAGTGCCACAACTTGATCAAGATCAAGTGCTTTCACGTATTGGTTATTCACCCATTTTAGTTTATGCATATCGAAGAGAGCTGGTGACTTAGAAAGTCGATTGACATCGAAAATATCGATGAACTGCTCTTTTGTAAATAGTTCCTCTTCACCAACTGGAGACCATCCAAGCAGTGCAATGAAGTTAAACAAAGCTTCTGGTAAATAGCCCAAGTTCTTATACTGTTCGATGAACTGGATAATTGATTCATCACGCTTGCTTAATTTCTTGCGGTTCTCGTTTACAATCAGCGTCATATGTCCGAACAGCGGAACATCCCAGCCAAATGCATTGAAGACCATAATTTGTTTAGGTGTATTCGAGATATGATCCTCACCACGAAGAATGTGAGTCATTTTCATCAAATGATCATCCACCGCTACAGCGAAGTTATACGTTGGCGTACCATCTTTCTTCACAATAACAAAGTCACCGATGCCGTCTGTTTCAAATGAAATCTCGCCTTTGACCATATCGTCAAATTTGATGATTTCTCCTTTAGGCACTCGGAAGCGGATGCTTGGCTCTCTTCCTTCAGCAATCAGCTTGTCCTCTTCTTCTTTTGATAAATGACTGCATTTACCAGAATATCGAGGCATTTCACTGCGGGCAATTTGTGCTTCACGCTCTTCTTCTAATTCTTCAGCCGTACAATAGCACTTATATGCCAAATCTTTCTCTAGCAGCTCGTCATAATATTTTTTGTAAATATCATTACGCTCTGATTGTCTGTAAGGACCGTAGCCGCCATCTTTATCAATGCTCTCGTCCCAATCAATCCCGAGCCATTGCAGGTGGCGAAGCTGGCTTTCTTCTCCGCCTTCTACATTACGCTTTTGATCCGTATCCTCGATTCGAATAATAAATTTGCCGCCTTGGCTGCGTGCGAACAAATAGTTGAAAAGAGCCGTTCTAGCATTCCCAATATGTAAATGACCAGTTGGACTCGGTGCATAACGAACACGCACTTCATTTCCCATGAGTTTAACTTCCTTTCATCTGCATCATGTTGTCTGACACCAATTTTTTATAAACGTATTTTATCATCAAAACCCATTCTCATCAAAACGGATTTTACTTTTTCTGAAGAAGTACGGTTGCTTGAGAGGCAATTCCTTCGCCTCTTCCTGTAAATCCAAGTTTCTCTGTTGTTGTTGCTTTGACATTCACCTGTGTGACATCTGCCTCAAGGGCTTCTGCGATTTTCTCACACATTGGCTGAATGTATGGTGCCATCTTTGGTTTTTGCGCCATGATCGTGCAATCGATATTCACCAGTGTATAGCCTTTTTCTTTTACAAGTGCCCACACGTGTTGAAGTAATTTAAAAGAGTCTGCATCTTTAAACTCCGGATCCGTGTCTGGGAAATGTCTGCCGATATCTCCTTCTGCAATCGCACCTAGGCAGGCATCCGCCACAGTATGAAGCAGTACATCCGCATCTGAATGCCCAAGTAGACCCTTTTCATAAGGGATCGTCACACCACCAATAATAAGAGGTCTTCCCTCTGTTAATTGATGCACATCAAAACCTTGTCCTATTCTAAACATGTTCTAGTACCCTCTTTCCGCATCCATAATTGCCTTGGCAACCAATAAATCATCCGGTGTTGTCAGTTTAATATTGGTATAGTCTCCTTGGACAATATAAACACTCTCACCGTGTAATTGTTCCACAAGACTGGCGTCATCTGTTCCAAGAAAGCCTGTCCGCTCCGCATGTTCATGCGCTTCTTTTAAAATAGAATGACGAAAAGCTTGTGGGGTCTGGACTGCCCACAAGCTCTGACGTTCAATGGTTTGTTCCACTTTGCCTTCTTGAACGCGTTTGATTGTGTCTTTCACTGGTACCGCTACGACTGCGGAGCCTTTTTCAATCGCTGCTTTAACGAGCAAGTCAATCTGTGTATGCTTAATAAAAGGCCTTGCGCCATCATGAACAAGCACGATGTCCGCATCTTGCACAGCCTTCAATCCTTCGTATACACTTTGCTGCCGTTCTTCACCGCCAGTGACAAGTGAAACAGGCGTTTGAAAAGCGTGTACCTTCAGTAGCCTTTCAAAGTCACGACGCTCTTCTTCATTGATCGCTAAGATCATGCGTCTGCATTGTGAATGAGCGTCAAACACCTTCAGTGTGTGGATGATGACCGGCATTCTTTTCAATTCAATAAAAAGTTTATTGCGGCCGGCCTTCATTCGCTTCCCCTGCCCCGCAGCCGGAATAACTACTTCATAATACATGTTCGTTCTCCCTTTAGAGCGCCTTCTCCAGAAGTTTTGGCTTCGCAAAAATCATTCTTCCAGCAGCAGTTTGCAGCACACTCGTGACGAGCACATCAATGTCTTTTCCAATATAATTGCGTCCTTCTTCGACCACAATCATCGTACCGTCATCTAAGTAAGCAACACCTTGGTTATGCTCTTTCCCATCTTTAATGACCTGTACCTTCATTTCTTCCCCAGGCAGCACAACCGGTTTGACTGCATTGGCTAGATCATTGATGTTTAACACTGCTACTTTTTGAAGTTCGCATACTTTATTTAAATTAAAATCATTTGTCACAACAACACCTGAAGTTAACTTAGCGAGTTTCACAAGCTTGCTGTCAACCTCTTGAATATCTTCAAAGTCACCTTCGTAAATTTCAACTTTAATATCCAGTTCTTTTTGGATACGATTTAAAATATCAAGACCTCTTCGGCCTCTATTTCTCTTTAATACATCAGAAGAGTCTGCAATATGCTGTAATTCCTCGAGTACAAATTGAGGAATGACCATCACACCTTCTAGGAATCCAGTTTGACAAATATCTGCGATTCTTCCATCAATGATAACACTTGTGTCTAAAATTTTCAGCTTTTTATCTTCTATTTCAGGTTCATCATCAGCTGCTCCTTTTTTCTTTGTGACCTTTGCAGATCGAGAGAACAGCCCCATCATTTCATCCTTCTTCTTAAACCCTACCTGAAATCCAAGGTATCCTAAAAAGAAAGCCAGGAAAATCGGAATAATGGTACCAAAAATATGATATGGGATATTGTTTAGCGGGATCACGTTTACAATAAGATATGCTAGAATAAGTCCAAATACTAAACCGAAACTTCCAGATATAAGATCAGGAAGAGGCGCCTTCAATAGAGAATCCTCGATCCATTTCACCCAATTAACCACATAGCCTGTGCACCATTTACCAATGATAAAGAACACAGCGGCTCCTATTAGTGCTGAAGAGTAAGCATTTGTTATGAAAGGTATGTCCTTCAAATTTAACAGCAGAAATAACTCTGGAATGATAAAAATCCCTACAACTGCACCGAAAATGATAAAAAACGCCTGAACGATTCTTTTTAACATACCTTCACCTCCTTTATTTTTCATCTGTCAATCCACCTTCATCTGACATTGATATATGCTTAAGTTTCCTATCATCATGAACAGAAAACAAAACCATCATTAATATACCCATATTCATCCATTTTTAACCGTATTTAAGAAAAATTTCTCTTTTTATAGCTGACGGTCGATATAATGTTTTTCTTGCAGTCTTTTTAATCCTTTTTTTATCTTTTTCGCCCTTACTTCTCCAATTCCTTCTACTTCATCCAAATCTTGTACATCTGCTTCCATAATTCGATCTAGCACACCAAATGCTTCGACCACGTTTTCAACGATTGGCATAGGCAGTCTAGGGATTTTATGAAGTAATCTGTATCCTCTAGTGTATACATATTCGTCAATATTTGTAGATGCTGGATAGCCAAGTAACTTGTACAAAATGGAGTCATCTAAAAGCTCAAAACTCGACATATCTTGGAGCTGTTTCAGCAGCACATATGGATCTTTGATCTTTTCTTTCACGTAATCTTTAATAAATAACGCCGCTTCCTGCTCCATATCTGTAATCAGCTCATTGACTTGCAGACGGATCAAGTGTCCTTCTGTCCCAAGCTCTTTGATATACATATTGATTTCATTTTTGATTCTAAGTACCATTTCATAACGATGTAGCACGGATAATACATCACCAAAGGTCACAAGCTCTTCAAATTCTAAGGCGCTTAACGCAGAAATGGCATGATCTAAAATGGTTTTATATTTCTCAAGTGTTTGTATCGCTTGGTTGGCCTTCGTCAAAATAAAACCAATATCTTTCAGCGTATATCGTCGATTCCCTTGGTATAAGGTAATGACGTTCCGACGTTCAGAAATGGCAATGATTAAGCAACCTGTCTGCTTTGCTACACGTTCAGCCGTTCGGTGTCTCATGCCTGTTTCTGATGAATGAATGGTTGCATCCGGCATAAGCTGTGTATTCGCATACAAGATTTTTTGACCAGAGTCACTTAAAATAATCGCCCCATCCATTTTCGCCAATTCATATAAATGTGCTGGGGAGAAAGCAGAATTAATATGAAATCCTCCATCTACCACACTTTTCACTTTATCATTATAACCAACAACAATGAGCCCTCCAGTATTGGCTCTTAGGACGTTTTCAATCCCTGCCCGCAGGGGTGTCCCCGGTGCCACAAACTGGACAATATCTAAGAGATCGACTTCTCTCGCTCCTTTTTTCTCTTTTTCCATTTCTATGATCCCCCTAGTGAAATACGAAGTGCCTCTGCTACATTTTCTACACCGACTAACTCAATCCCTCTCGGTTTTTTCCATCCATCTATATTCGCCTGAGGAATAAACATTCGCTTAAATCCTAGTTTAGCAGCTTCCTGCACACGCTGTTCAATTCTTGATACTCTTCTGACTTCTCCCGTCAGACCCACTTCTCCTATAAAGCAATCTGCTTGATGCGGCGCTGCATCTTTAAAGCTTGATGCAATACTGACGGCAATAGCCAAGTCAATCGCTGGTTCATCAAGTTTCACACCACCTGCGACCTTTAAATAGGCATCTTGGTTTTGCAGTAGCAGCCCTACCCGTTTTTCTAAAACGGCCATAAGCAATGACACTCGGTTATGATCAAGGCCAGTAGCCATTCTCCGTGGATTCCCAAAGCTCGTCGGTGAAATAAGTGCTTGTATCTCCACTAGAACAGGTCTTGTTCCTTCCATTGAGGCAACAACACACGATCCAGATACACCTGCTGACCGCTCTTCTAAGAAGATTTCTGATGGGTTTAATACCTCTGTGAGCCCTTCCTCTCTCATTTCAAAAATTCCTAATTCATTCGTTGAACCAAAACGGTTTTTCACTGCCCTTAAAATACGAAACGTATGATGACGCTCCCCTTCAAAATAAAGAACTGTATCTACCATATGCTCTAAAAGGCGCGGCCCAGCAATCGAGCCCTCCTTCGTCACGTGACCAACGATAAAAATAGGAATACCATTCGTCTTGGCAATTTTCATCAGCTGGGCAGTGCATTCCCTCACCTGAGAAACAGATCCAGGAGCTGACGTGATATCGCTTTGATAAACGGTTTGAATTGAATCGACCACAACAAAAGCGGGTTTCATCTCTTGTATAGCAGACGTTATATACTCCATATCGGTTTCAGCCAAAACATGTAAAGAGGCACTTTCAATACCGAGACGGTCCGCCCTAAGCTTCGTTTGTTTGATTGATTCCTCACCAGATATGTACAACACATTCTGATTTTGATCTGATAGCTGTGCTGAAACTTGTAATAATAGTGTGGACTTCCCAATCCCAGGATCACCGCCAATAAGAACGAGTGAACCTTTGACAATTCCACTTCCTAATACTCGGTTAAATTCTTCTAAATTCGTTTTAATTCGGGGTTCTTCGGATGTTTCAATTGCAGATATAGGTGAAGGTTTTTGAATGGTTTGAACAGAATGATTAAACGCACTTCGACGATTTGCCGGCTCTTTACGAACGACCTCTTCTGTCATACTGTTCCAAGTGCCGCAGCCGGGACATTTCCCCATCCATTTGGCTGACTCATAACCGCACGATTGGCATATAAATTTTGATTTTGACTTAGCCATAGATTGAAGAATACAACTCCTTATACTGGTCAGAAAATAAGTAAAGGGAGGCATCCAACTTTCTGGTATGCCTCACACTTTTTTCTTACTATATTAGTTCGTAGCAGCCGTTGCTTTTACGACAATTTCTCCATCTTCTACATCTAATACGATATGTTGGCCCTTTTCAATATTGCCTTTCAGCAATTCCTCAGAAAGTCGATCCTCGACGTGCTTTTGAATCGCTCTTCTTAACGGACGAGCACCATACTCAAGATCTACGCCTTCGTCGGCAATCTTGGCTTTTGCTGCTTCCGTCAATTCAATTGAAAGGTCCTGCTCTTTTAGTCGTTTTGTCAATTGATCAGACATGAGAGAGACAATCTCTTTTAGATGTTTCTTTTCGAGTGAGTGGAAGACAATGATTTCATCAATACGGTTGATGAACTCCGGTCTAAACGCACGTTTCAGCTCACCCATTACTTTGCCTTTCATATCTTTGTAATTTTGACTTTCATCCTGCACGTTAAAGCCAACATATTTATTGCGCTTCAGCTCACTAGCTCCAACGTTTGAAGTCATAATCAAAATCGTATTTCTAAAGTCAACAGTACGACCTTTAGAATCAGTGAGACGACCATCTTCTAACACCTGAAGTAAGATGTTAAACACATCAGGGTGCGCCTTTTCAATCTCATCTAGAAGCACGACAGAATACGGCTTTCTTCTCACTTTTTCAGTCAGCTGGCCGCCCTCATCATAGCCCACATAGCCTGGAGGTGATCCAACAAGTCTTGAAGTCGAGTGTTTTTCCATGTACTCAGACATATCAATACGAATCATCGCTTCTTCATCACCGAAGATAGACTCAGCGAGTGCTCTTGCAAGCTCAGTCTTACCAACACCTGTTGGCCCTAAGAAAATAAAGGAGCCAATCGGACGTTTCGGATCTTTTAGTCCAGCACGGGCACGTCTTACAGCTTTTGCAACAGCAACAACTGCTTCATCCTGTCCAATGACGCGAGAGTGGAGCAATTGTTCCATGTTTAGAAGCTTATCTGTTTCTGTTTGAGCAATTTTTGAAACAGGTACTCCCGTCCAGCTAGAAACAACCATTGCGATATCATCCACAGAAACCTCTGAATTCTCTTGTCCCTGCTTTTCTTTCCAAGATTTCTTCGTCACTTCTACCTTTTCACGCAAACGTTGCTCCGTATCACGAAGAGAAGCGGCTTTTTCAAATTCTTGACTTTGAACAGCTGCATCCTTTTCCTTGCGTACTTCATCCAACTTTTGCTCAAGTTCCTTTAGATTAGGCGGTGTTGTGAAAGAACGTAAGCGAACTTTTGAACCCGCCTCATCAATTAAGTCGATCGCCTTATCTGGAAGGAAACGATCGGAGATATAACGATCAGAAAGCTTTACCGCCGCCTCAATGGCTTCATCTGTAATAGACACACGGTGATGTGCTTCATAACGGTCTCTAAGCCCTCTTAAAATTTGAATACTTTCATCAACAGATGGCTGGTCCACTTGAATTGGCTGGAATCGACGTTCAAGTGCAGCATCTTTTTCAATATATTTACGGTACTCATCTAACGTTGTTGCCCCGATACATTGAAGCTCACCACGTGCTAAAGATGGTTTTAGAATATTAGAGGCATCAATCGCACCCTCTGCTCCACCTGCACCAATCAGTGTATGAAGTTCATCAATGAAGAGAATGATATTTCCAGCCTGACGGATTTCGTCCATGACTTTTTTCAAACGATCCTCGAATTCACCACGATATTTCGTTCCCGCTACAACGGTTCCCATATCAAGTGTCATGACTCGTTTATCACGCAGAATTTCAGGCACTTCGTTGTGAATAATTTGCTGTGCGAGGCCTTCTGCGATCGCTGTTTTACCAACACCAGGCTCCCCAATCAAGACAGGGTTATTCTTTGTTCTTCTACTTAGGACCTCAATGACACGCTGAATTTCTTTGCTGCGGCCAATCACAGGGTCCAAGCTGTCCTCTTTCGCAATAGCCGTTAAGTCTCTTGCCAAGCTATCTAAAGTTGGTGTATTGGCATTGCTATTAGATCCTGCCGCAGATGCACCCGTTTCATTGCTGCCTAGAAGCTGCAATACTTGCTGGCGTGCTTTATTTAAGCTCACTCCGAGGTTATTTAAGACACGGGCAGCTACACCCTCTCCCTCACGAATAAGGCCTAAAAGAATATGTTCTGTCCCTACATAGGAATGACCAAGCTTTCTCGCTTCATCCATAGAAAGCTCCGTAACCTTCTTCGCTCTAGGTGTGTAATGAGGAATAGCTTGAGACACCTCTTGCCCTCTTCCAATCAAGCTCTCGACTTCTTTTTGGATTTTATCTGAAACAAGGCCCAGTGCTTCTAATGCTTTTGCGGCGATGCCCTCACCTTCACGTACAAGACCAAGTAAAATATGCTCTGTACCGATGTTCTTATGGCCTAGGCGAATGGCTTCTTCTTGTGCAAGTGCTAATACCTTTTGAGCTCTTTCAGTGAATCTTCCAAACATCATATCGTTTCATCCTCCTGTCCATTCCTATGCATTTCTAAGCGCAGCCTTTCTCTGATAATTGCTGCTCGTTTTATATCTCTTTCATTTGGTTCCAAGGCTCCTCCTGAATATTGCTGAAGGAAGCCAGGCTGTGTCAAAATCATGAGTTCATTCAGTATATTACTTGAAAGTCCCTTAATGATACCTAAATCAATTCCAAGTCGCACATCTGACAAACACTTAGCCGTTTCCTTAGATTCAATCATGCGACAATTAGCCAAAATCCCCAAGGAACGGTACACTCTGTCTTCAAGTTCAATTTTAGACGTCTGATATAATGCCTTACGTGCAGATCGCTCTTGTTCAATGAGCTGCGCTGTCACACTATTCAAGTCATCTACAATATCTTCTTCTGATTGACCCAGTGTCATTTGATTTGAAATTTGAAAGATGTTTCCTATTGCTTCGCTACCCTCACCATAAATTCCTCTGACCACAAGACCTAATTGATTAATTGCAGGAATAATGCGATTCATTTGTCTTGTCAGGGCTAGTGCTGGTAAGTGCATCATGACTGAAGCCCTAATACCTGTACCTACATTGGTCGGACAGCTCGTTAAGTATCCTCGCTTTTCTGAAAACGCATAATCCACTTGCTCTTCAATCCAGTCATCTATTTGGTTAGCTGCTTTTAGTGCATTAGCCAGCTGAAATCCTGGGAACAAGCATTGAATACGAATATGGTCTTCCTCATTCAGCATGACACTGATTTCTTCATTTTCTGAAAGCAAACAGCCGCCAAATCTTGATTCTGCTAAATTGGGGCTAATCAAATGCTTTTCAACAAGTACCCTTTTAGCCAAAGGCTGCGTTTCATTCATTCGAATCAGAACAAAGTTTCCAATGTCCTTCACTTCCTGGCTCGCAAACTTTTGCTCGAATTGCTGAAGAACAGCTTCAGCCTCCTCTTGAGAAAACTGAGTTGGGAAACGAACATGCTCTAGATTGCGTGCCAGTCGAATACGACTGCTTAGAACAATGTCACTTTCTGGTCCTTTCTGTTTCATCCATTGACTTAATGCGTCTTGAATAAAATGCTGGAGCGACATGTCGTTAATCTCCCTCCCTCTGCTGAGATTGCTCATGCTCTAATGCACGAATTTGATCTCGAACTTCCGCTGCTTTTTCAAACTCTTCCTGTTCAATCAGCTGCTTCAGTTCTTGCTGCATTAACTCAAGTTTCCGGCGAACATGCAGACTGCCGGCAATCCGTTTAGGGACTTTTCCATTATGGACTGTATTTCCACTATGGACTTTCCTTAAAACAGGATTTAAATACTGATCAAAGGTTCGATAACATTCTGCACAGCCAAAACGGCCTGTTTTCCTGAATTGCTGAAAAGTTAAGCCACACTTAGGACATTGATCCACTTCTCTTGCCTCTTGAAAAATAGATGATCCTTTATTCGCACTTGTGGTAAAGCTAGGATCAATATTCAATAAGCCTGATAATAAGTTGTGAATCGAGAAACCTTGGTTTCCACTCATAGCATATGAATCACTGTTTTCTTTTGCACATTGTTCACATATGTGCATTTCTTGTTTTTCTCCATTTATTACTTTCGTAAAGTGAAAAGTGGCTGGTCTCTCATTGCATTCTTGACAAATCAATCTTTTCACCCGCTTTACTTTAATTTCAAAGCATTTAACATCGCTTTCATCATCCGAGCCCGCAGTTCATCTCGTTCAGGTAAATCAATGTGTAAAACAGAACGGTCCATGACACTAATCATCATCTTTGCTTCTCTTTCGGATAAAATGTTGTTCTCAACAAGACGCATGATGATATGATCAGATGCAGCCTGTGATAAACGATGATATATTTGGGAAATAATGTTGTTCAATAAATCGACTTCATCATTCATTTTGACTTTAATGATACGGATATAGCCACCGCCGCCACGCTTACTTTCGACGATATAACCTCTTTCGCTCGTAAAGCGTGTATTGATAACATAGTTAATTTGTGAAGGTACGCATTGAAACTTATCTGCAATTTCATTGCGTTTAATTTCTAATATTTCTCGACCATTCTGATCCAAGACTTCCTTCAAATACTGCTCGATGATATCAGAAATATTTTGTGCCACTCCGCCTCCTCCTCCATTGACTTTGACTATATTTGACTTTAATCTTACTATAAATTTTTTCGATCGATTTTTCAAGATAATCGCTCAACTAACAATATTATTTCCACATTTATCTGGTGCCAAACGTCCCAAAAACACAAAAAAGACCAGTTCCGATTGGAACTGATCCTTTGAAAAGCTTGGCGGCGTCCTACTCTCACAGGGGGAAACCCCCAACTACCATCGGCGCTGAAGAGCTTAACTTCCGTGTTCGGTATGGGAACGGGTGTGACCTCTTCGCTATCGCCACCAAACCTGATGGAGAGAATGTTCTCTCAAAACTAGATAACAATGTTCATTTTTCACATTAGAATATAGGTTAAGTCCTCGATCTATTAGTATCTGTCAGCTCCACGTGTCACCACGCTTCCACCTCAGACCTATCAACCTGATCATCTTTCAGGGATCTTACTTCCTTGCGGAATGGGAAATCTCATCTTGAGGGGGGCTTCATGCTTAGATGCTTTCAGCACTTATCCCGTCCGCACATAGCTACCCAGCGATGCCCTTGGCAGAACAACTGGTACACCAGCGGTGCGTCCATCCCGGTCCTCTCGTACTAAGGACAGCTCCTCTCAAATTTCCTGCGCCCGCGACGGATAGGGACCGAACTGTCTCACGACGTTCTGAACCCAGCTCGCGTACCGCTTTAATGGGCGAACAGCCCAACCCTTGGGACCGACTACAGCCCCAGGATGCGATGAGCCGACATCGAGGTGCCAAACCTCCCCGTCGATGTGGACTCTTGGGGGAGATAAGCCTGTTATCCCCGGGGTAGCTTTTATCCGTTGAGCGATGGCCCTTCCATGCGGAACCACCGGATCACTAAGCCCGACTTTCGTCCCTGCTCGACTTGTAGGTCTCGCAGTCAAGCTCCCTTGTGCCTTTACACTCTGCGAATGATTTCCAACCATTCTGAGGGAACCTTTGGGCGCCTCCGTTACATTTTAGGAGGCGACCGCCCCAGTCAAACTGCCCACCTGACACTGTCTCCCTGCCCGATAAGGGCAGCGGGTTAGAAGGTCAATACAGCCAGGGTAGTATCCCACCGATGCCTCCACCGAAGCTAGCGCTCCGGTTTCCAAGGCTCCTACCTATCCTGTACAAGCTGTACCAACATTCAATATCAGGCTGCAGTAAAGCTCCACGGGGTCTTTCCGTCCTGTCGCGGGTAACCTGCATCTTCACAGGTACTATAATTTCACCGAGTCTCTCGTTGAGACAGTGCCCAGATCGTTGCGCCTTTCGTGCGGGTCGGAACTTACCCGACAAGGAATTTCGCTACCTTAGGACCGTTATAGTTACGGCCGCCGTTTACTGGGGCTTCAATTCGCACCTTCGCTTACGCTAAGCGCTCCTCTTAACCTTCCAGCACCGGGCAGGCGTCAGCCCCTATACTTCGCCTTACGGCTTCGCAGAGACCTGTGTTTTTGCTAAACAGTCGCCTGGGCCTATTCACTGCGGCTTCTCGGGGCTTTAACACCCTAAGAAGCACCCCTTCTCCCGAAGTTACGGGGTCATTTTGCCGAGTTCCTTAACGAGAGTTCTCTCGATCACCTTAGGATTCTCTCCTCGCCTACCTGTGTCGGTTTGCGGTACGGGCACCTCTCACCTCGCTAGAGGCTTTTCTTGGCAGTGTGGAATCAGGAACTTCGCTACTAAATTTCGCTCGCCATCACAGCTCAGCCTTCACGGGAAACGGATTTGCCTATTTCCCAGCCTAACTGCTTGGACGCGGATATCCAATACCGCGCTTACCCTATCCTCCTGCGTCCCCCCATTGCTCAAATGGTGAGGAGGTGGTACAGGAATATCAACCTGTTGTCCATCGCCTACGCCTTTCGGCCTCGGCTTAGGTCCCGACTAACCCTGAGCGGACGAGCCTTCCTCAGGAAACCTTAGGCATTCGGTGGACGGGATTCTCACCCGTCTTTCGCTACTCATACCGGCATTCTCACTTCTAAGCGCTCCACCAGTCCTTCCGGTCTGACTTCACTGCACTTAGAACGCTCTCCTACCACTGTTCGTAAGAACAGTCCGCAGCTTCGGTGATACGTTTAGCCCCGGTACATTTTCGGCGCAGAGTCACTCGACCAGTGAGCTATTACGCACTCTTTAAATGGTGGCTGCTTCTAAGCCAACATCCTGGTTGTCTAAGCAACTCCACATCCTTTTCCACTTAACGTATACTTTGGGACCTTAGCTGGCGGTCTGGGCTGTTTCCCTTTCGACTACGGATCTTATCACTCGCAGTCTGACTCCCAAGGATAAGTCATCGGCATTCGGAGTTTGACTGAATTCGGTAACCCGGTAGGGGCCCCTAGTCCAATCAGTGCTCTACCTCCGAGACTCTTACCTTGAGGCTAGCCCTAAAGCTATTTCGGAGAGAACCAGCTATCTCCAGGTTCGATTGGCATTTCACCCCTACCCACACCTCATCCCCGCACTTTTCAACGTGCGTGGGTTCGGGCCTCCATTCAGTGTTACCTGAACTTCACCCTGGACATGGGTAGATCACCTGGTTTCGGGTCTACGACCACGTACTCATGCGCCCTATTCAGACTCGCTTTCGCTGCGGCTCCGCATCTTCTGCTTAACCTTGCACGGGATCGTAACTCGCCGGTTCATTCTACAAAAGGCACGCCATCACCCGTTAACGGGCTCTGACTACTTGTAGGCACACGGTTTCAGGATCTATTTCACTCCCCTTCCGGGGTGCTTTTCACCTTTCCCTCACGGTACTGGTTCACTATCGGTCACTAGGGAGTATTTAGCCTTGGGAGATGGTCCTCCCGGATTCCGACGGAATTTCACGTGTTCCGCCGTACTCAGGATCCACTCTGGAGAGAACAACATTTCAGTTACAGGGCTGTTACCTTCTTTGGCGGGCCTTTCCAGACCTCTTCGCTTATATCGTTCCTTTGTAACTCCGTATAGAGTGTCCTACAACCCCAAGAGGCAAGCCTCTTGGTTTGGGCTGTTCCCGTTTCGCTCGCCGCTACTCAGGGAATCGCATTTGCTTTCTCTTCCTCCGGGTACTTAGATGTTTCAGTTCCCCGGGTATGCCTTCTCATACTCTATGTATTCAAGTATGGATACTACTCCATTACGAGCAGTGGGTTTCCCCATTCGGAAATCTCCGGATCAAAGCTTGCTTACAGCTCCCCGAAGCATATCGGTGTTCGTCCCGTCCTTCATCGGCTCCTAGTGCCAAGGCATCCACCGTGCGCCCTTTCTAACTTAACCATTTCTTACTTTAGAAAGAATCACTATGTGTGATGAACTTTGCATTGCATTCAATGTGAATGTATTACTTATTGTTATCTAGTTTTCAAAGAACAATCCTGTCTCGCTAGAGACATGTTTTGAAGGAATGATCCTTCAAAACTAAACAAGACGAAAAACGTACGCTGCTCCATATATCCTTAGAAAGGAGGTGATCCAGCCGCACCTTCCGATACGGCTACCTTGTTACGACTTCACCCCAATCATCTGCCCCACCTTCGGCGGCTGGCTCCATAAAGGTTACCTCACCGACTTCGGGTGTTGCAAACTCTCGTGGTGTGACGGGCGGTGTGTACAAGGCCCGGGAACGTATTCACCGCGGCATGCTGATCCGCGATTACTAGCGATTCCAGCTTCACGCAGTCGAGTTGCAGACTGCGATCCGAACTGAGAACAGATTTGTGGGATTGGCTAAACCTTGCGGTCTCGCAGCCCTTTGTTCTGTCCATTGTAGCACGTGTGTAGCCCAGGTCATAAGGGGCATGATGATTTGACGTCATCCCCACCTTCCTCCGGTTTGTCACCGGCAGTCACCTTAGAGTGCCCAACTGAATGCTGGCAACTAAGATCAAGGGTTGCGCTCGTTGCGGGACTTAACCCAACATCTCACGACACGAGCTGACGACAACCATGCACCACCTGTCACTCTGTCCCCGAAGGGAAAGCCCTATCTCTAGGGTTGTCAGAGGATGTCAAGACCTGGTAAGGTTCTTCGCGTTGCTTCGAATTAAACCACATGCTCCACCGCTTGTGCGGGCCCCCGTCAATTCCTTTGAGTTTCAGTCTTGCGACCGTACTCCCCAGGCGGAGTGCTTAATGCGTTAGCTGCAGCACTAAGGGGCGGAAACCCCCTAACACTTAGCACTCATCGTTTACGGCGTGGACTACCAGGGTATCTAATCCTGTTCGCTCCCCACGCTTTCGCTCCTCAGCGTCAGTTACAGACCAGAGAGTCGCCTTCGCCACTGGTGTTCCTCCACATCTCTACGCATTTCACCGCTACACGTGGAATTCCACTCTCCTCTTCTGCACTCAAGTTTCCCAGTTTCCAATGACCCTCCCCGGTTGAGCCGGGGGCTTTCACATCAGACTTAAGAAACCGCCTGCGAGCCCTTTACGCCCAATAATTCCGGACAACGCTTGCCACCTACGTATTACCGCGGCTGCTGGCACGTAGTTAGCCGTGGCTTTCTGGTTAGGTACCGTCAAGGTGCAAGCAGTTACTCTTGCACTTGTTCTTCCCTAACAACAGAGCTTTACGATCCGAAAACCTTCATCACTCACGCGGCGTTGCTCCGTCAGACTTTCGTCCATTGCGGAAGATTCCCTACTGCTGCCTCCCGTAGGAGTCTGGGCCGTGTCTCAGTCCCAGTGTGGCCGATCACCCTCTCAGGTCGGCTACGCATCGTCGCCTTGGTGAGCCGTTACCTCACCAACTAGCTAATGCGCCGCGGGTCCATCTGTAAGTGACAGCCGAAACCGTCTTTCATCCTTGAACCATGCGGTTCAAGGAACTATCCGGTATTAGCTCCGGTTTCCCGGAGTTATCCCAGTCTTACAGGCAGGTTACCCACGTGTTACTCACCCGTCCGCCGCTAACATCCGGGAGCAAGCTCCCTTCTGTCCGCTCGACTTGCATGTATTAGGCACGCCGCCAGCGTTCGTCCTGAGCCAGGATCAAACTCTCCGAAAAAGTACAAAACCGAAGTTTTGCTTTTCGCCAGTTTGACTGACTACCTATGATGTATCATAGGATTTTTTATAAAAACTCGAATTAACAGGTACGTTTTGTCTTGTTTAGTTTTCAAAGATCATATTGGTGGAGCCTAGCGGGATCGAACCGCTGACCTCCTGCGTGCAAGGCAGGCGCTCTCCCAGCTGAGCTAAGGCCCCATAAAAGATGGTCGGGAAGACAGGATTCGAACCTGCGACCCCTTGGTCCCAAACCAAGTGCTCTACCAAGCTGAGCTACTTCCCGATCTTAATGGCGCGCCCGAGAGGAGTCGAACCCCTAACCTTTTGATCCGTAGTCAAACGCTCTATCCAATTGAGCTACGGGCGCTTATTTTATAATGCCGAGGGCCGGACTTGAACCGGCACGGTAGTCACCTACCGCAGGATTTTAAGTCCTGTGTGTCTGCCAATTCCACCACCCCGGCGTGGATGGTATAAGCGGAAGACGGGATTCGAACCCGCGACCCCCACCTTGGCAAGGTGGTGTTCTACCACTGAACTACTTCCGCATTACAGGATTTCTTTATGTTGTTTGGCAATGCGGGTGAAGGGACTTGAACCCCCACGTCATAAAGACACTAGATCCTAAGTCTAGCGCGTCTGCCAATTCCGCCACACCCGCATGAAAATGGTGAGCCATGAAGGACTCGAACCTTCGACCCTCTGATTAAAAGTCAGATGCTCTACCAACTGAGCTAATGGCTCGCTTTTAAAGCGACTTGTCTATCTTACCATATGAAAGTGGTGCCGGCAAGAGGACTTGAACCCCCAACCTACTGATTACAAGTCAGTTGCTCTACCAGTTGAGCTACACCGGCTTTATCTATCCTAACATTATGTAAGAATAAATATGGTGGAGGATGACGGGCTCGAACCGCCGACCCTCTGCTTGTAAGGCAGATGCTCTCCCAGCTGAGCTAATCCTCCATATTATGTCGTTTCGAATGTCTCTCGATCTGACAAATAGTATTATATAACGATAAGATATTGTTTGTAAAGACTTTTTTAAAATAATTTTTGAATTTATTTTAAAGCTATTTTTTCACATCTTTTCGTTAAGGCACCTAAAGAAGTTTACCACTTGTCTCTTCATTTTAAAAGTCTTTTTTTCATTTTTTTTATGTTTTTTGTTAAAAAGGGCATTAATAGCGCTTTTTCAATGTAAAAACAGCTCTTTTAAAGCTGAAAAATGTTTGTTTTATTCCTTAAATCCTCAGATAACGTGCATATAGAAACGAATTTTTTTATTATTTTATTTTTCCGAGAAACCATTTTGTATATTTGCTTTATATTAAATTGATCCTGGTCATTTTCCAAAAATTCGTCTCAGTGTTCCCTTGCCTCATCAAACATTGTGGTGCTTAACTCAAATCTTCCTCCCCTCTCTCATTAGCAAACCAAGATGCCCTTTGCTCTCTTATGTAGGTTTCAATGATCTAGCAGCAAGCGCAGTTCGCTACATATGGTTGCCAGAGGAGAAGATCCTTTTTAGACATGTTTACTCTTTCGATGTTGACTCTTAGCAAGATGAGCGAGCGACGAGATTGGATGATAAGAATTTTATAGAATGTCTAGAATTCCAGTGAAGGGGATGAAATGAATGAGTTATTGAGAATGTAGTGAAAGACCACTATTTTTAATATAAATAGATATATCATTTATTAAAACACAAAAAAGACCAGTTCCGATTGGAACTGATCCTTTGAAAAGCTTGGCGGCGTCCTACTCTCACAGGGGGAAACCCCCAACTACCATCGGCGCTGAAGAGCTTAACTTCCGTGTTCGGTATGGGAACGGGTGTGACCTCTTCGCTATCGCCACCAAACCTGATGGAGAGAATGTTCTCTCAAAACTAGATAACAATGTTCATTTTTCACATTAGAATATAGGTTAAGTCCTCGATCTATTAGTATCTGTCAGCTCCACGTGTCACCACGCTTCCACCTCAGACCTATCAACCTGATCATCTTTCAGGGATCTTACTTCCTTGCGGAATGGGAAATCTCATCTTGAGGGGGGCTTCATGCTTAGATGCTTTCAGCACTTATCCCGTCCGCACATAGCTACCCAGCGATGCCCTTGGCAGAACAACTGGTACACCAGCGGTGCGTCCATCCCGGTCCTCTCGTACTAAGGACAGCTCCTCTCAAATTTCCTGCGCCCGCGACGGATAGGGACCGAACTGTCTCACGACGTTCTGAACCCAGCTCGCGTACCGCTTTAATGGGCGAACAGCCCAACCCTTGGGACCGACTACAGCCCCAGGATGCGATGAGCCGACATCGAGGTGCCAAACCTCCCCGTCGATGTGGACTCTTGGGGGAGATAAGCCTGTTATCCCCGGGGTAGCTTTTATCCGTTGAGCGATGGCCCTTCCATGCGGAACCACCGGATCACTAAGCCCGACTTTCGTCCCTGCTCGACTTGTAGGTCTCGCAGTCAAGCTCCCTTGTGCCTTTACACTCTGCGAATGATTTCCAACCATTCTGAGGGAACCTTTGGGCGCCTCCGTTACATTTTAGGAGGCGACCGCCCCAGTCAAACTGCCCACCTGACACTGTCTCCCTGCCCGATAAGGGCAGCGGGTTAGAAGGTCAATACAGCCAGGGTAGTATCCCACCGATGCCTCCACCGAAGCTAGCGCTCCGGTTTCCAAGGCTCCTACCTATCCTGTACAAGCTGTACCAACATTCAATATCAGGCTGCAGTAAAGCTCCACGGGGTCTTTCCGTCCTGTCGCGGGTAACCTGCATCTTCACAGGTACTATAATTTCACCGAGTCTCTCGTTGAGACAGTGCCCAGATCGTTGCGCCTTTCGTGCGGGTCGGAACTTACCCGACAAGGAATTTCGCTACCTTAGGACCGTTATAGTTACGGCCGCCGTTTACTGGGGCTTCAATTCGCACCTTCGCTTACGCTAAGCGCTCCTCTTAACCTTCCAGCACCGGGCAGGCGTCAGCCCCTATACTTCGCCTTACGGCTTCGCAGAGACCTGTGTTTTTGCTAAACAGTCGCCTGGGCCTATTCACTGCGGCTTCTCGGGGCTTTAACACCCTAAGAAGCACCCCTTCTCCCGAAGTTACGGGGTCATTTTGCCGAGTTCCTTAACGAGAGTTCTCTCGATCACCTTAGGATTCTCTCCTCGCCTACCTGTGTCGGTTTGCGGTACGGGCACCTCTCACCTCGCTAGAGGCTTTTCTTGGCAGTGTGGAATCAGGAACTTCGCTACTAAATTTCGCTCGCCATCACAGCTCAGCCTTCACGGGAAACGGATTTGCCTATTTCCCAGCCTAACTGCTTGGACGCGGATATCCAATACCGCGCTTACCCTATCCTCCTGCGTCCCCCCATTGCTCAAATGGTGAGGAGGTGGTACAGGAATATCAACCTGTTGTCCATCGCCTACGCCTTTCGGCCTCGGCTTAGGTCCCGACTAACCCTGAGCGGACGAGCCTTCCTCAGGAAACCTTAGGCATTCGGTGGACGGGATTCTCACCCGTCTTTCGCTACTCATACCGGCATTCTCACTTCTAAGCGCTCCACCAGTCCTTCCGGTCTGACTTCACTGCACTTAGAACGCTCTCCTACCACTGTTCGTAAGAACAGTCCGCAGCTTCGGTGATACGTTTAGCCCCGGTACATTTTCGGCGCAGAGTCACTCGACCAGTGAGCTATTACGCACTCTTTAAATGGTGGCTGCTTCTAAGCCAACATCCTGGTTGTCTAAGCAACTCCACATCCTTTTCCACTTAACGTATACTTTGGGACCTTAGCTGGCGGTCTGGGCTGTTTCCCTTTCGACTACGGATCTTATCACTCGCAGTCTGACTCCCAAGGATAAGTCATCGGCATTCGGAGTTTGACTGAATTCGGTAACCCGGTAGGGGCCCCTAGTCCAATCAGTGCTCTACCTCCGAGACTCTTACCTTGAGGCTAGCCCTAAAGCTATTTCGGAGAGAACCAGCTATCTCCAGGTTCGATTGGCATTTCACCCCTACCCACACCTCATCCCCGCACTTTTCAACGTGCGTGGGTTCGGGCCTCCATTCAGTGTTACCTGAACTTCACCCTGGACATGGGTAGATCACCTGGTTTCGGGTCTACGACCACGTACTCATGCGCCCTATTCAGACTCGCTTTCGCTGCGGCTCCGCATCTTCTGCTTAACCTTGCACGGGATCGTAACTCGCCGGTTCATTCTACAAAAGGCACGCCATCACCCGTTAACGGGCTCTGACTACTTGTAGGCACACGGTTTCAGGATCTATTTCACTCCCCTTCCGGGGTGCTTTTCACCTTTCCCTCACGGTACTGGTTCACTATCGGTCACTAGGGAGTATTTAGCCTTGGGAGATGGTCCTCCCGGATTCCGACGGAATTTCACGTGTTCCGCCGTACTCAGGATCCACTCTGGAGAGAACAACATTTCAGTTACAGGGCTGTTACCTTCTTTGGCGGGCCTTTCCAGACCTCTTCGCTTATATCGTTCCTTTGTAACTCCGTATAGAGTGTCCTACAACCCCAAGAGGCAAGCCTCTTGGTTTGGGCTGTTCCCGTTTCGCTCGCCGCTACTCAGGGAATCGCATTTGCTTTCTCTTCCTCCGGGTACTTAGATGTTTCAGTTCCCCGGGTATGCCTTCTCATACTCTATGTATTCAAGTATGGATACTACTCCATTACGAGCAGTGGGTTTCCCCATTCGGAAATCTCCGGATCAAAGCTTGCTTACAGCTCCCCGAAGCATATCGGTGTTCGTCCCGTCCTTCATCGGCTCCTAGTGCCAAGGCATCCACCGTGCGCCCTTTCTAACTTAACCATTTCTTACTTTAGAAAGAATCACTATGTGTGATGAACTTTGCATTGCATTCAATGTGAATGTATTACTTATTGTTATCTAGTTTTCAAAGAACAATCCTGTCTCGCTAGAGACATGTTTTGAAGGAATGATCCTTCAAAACTAAACAAGACGAAAAACGTACGCTGCTCCATATATCCTTAGAAAGGAGGTGATCCAGCCGCACCTTCCGATACGGCTACCTTGTTACGACTTCACCCCAATCATCTGCCCCACCTTCGGCGGCTGGCTCCATAAAGGTTACCTCACCGACTTCGGGTGTTGCAAACTCTCGTGGTGTGACGGGCGGTGTGTACAAGGCCCGGGAACGTATTCACCGCGGCATGCTGATCCGCGATTACTAGCGATTCCAGCTTCACGCAGTCGAGTTGCAGACTGCGATCCGAACTGAGAACAGATTTGTGGGATTGGCTAAACCTTGCGGTCTCGCAGCCCTTTGTTCTGTCCATTGTAGCACGTGTGTAGCCCAGGTCATAAGGGGCATGATGATTTGACGTCATCCCCACCTTCCTCCGGTTTGTCACCGGCAGTCACCTTAGAGTGCCCAACTGAATGCTGGCAACTAAGATCAAGGGTTGCGCTCGTTGCGGGACTTAACCCAACATCTCACGACACGAGCTGACGACAACCATGCACCACCTGTCACTCTGTCCCCGAAGGGAAAGCCCTATCTCTAGGGTTGTCAGAGGATGTCAAGACCTGGTAAGGTTCTTCGCGTTGCTTCGAATTAAACCACATGCTCCACCGCTTGTGCGGGCCCCCGTCAATTCCTTTGAGTTTCAGTCTTGCGACCGTACTCCCCAGGCGGAGTGCTTAATGCGTTAGCTGCAGCACTAAGGGGCGGAAACCCCCTAACACTTAGCACTCATCGTTTACGGCGTGGACTACCAGGGTATCTAATCCTGTTCGCTCCCCACGCTTTCGCTCCTCAGCGTCAGTTACAGACCAGAGAGTCGCCTTCGCCACTGGTGTTCCTCCACATCTCTACGCATTTCACCGCTACACGTGGAATTCCACTCTCCTCTTCTGCACTCAAGTTTCCCAGTTTCCAATGACCCTCCCCGGTTGAGCCGGGGGCTTTCACATCAGACTTAAGAAACCGCCTGCGAGCCCTTTACGCCCAATAATTCCGGACAACGCTTGCCACCTACGTATTACCGCGGCTGCTGGCACGTAGTTAGCCGTGGCTTTCTGGTTAGGTACCGTCAAGGTGCAAGCAGTTACTCTTGCACTTGTTCTTCCCTAACAACAGAGCTTTACGATCCGAAAACCTTCATCACTCACGCGGCGTTGCTCCGTCAGACTTTCGTCCATTGCGGAAGATTCCCTACTGCTGCCTCCCGTAGGAGTCTGGGCCGTGTCTCAGTCCCAGTGTGGCCGATCACCCTCTCAGGTCGGCTACGCATCGTCGCCTTGGTGAGCCGTTACCTCACCAACTAGCTAATGCGCCGCGGGTCCATCTGTAAGTGACAGCCGAAACCGTCTTTCATCCTTGAACCATGCGGTTCAAGGAACTATCCGGTATTAGCTCCGGTTTCCCGGAGTTATCCCAGTCTTACAGGCAGGTTACCCACGTGTTACTCACCCGTCCGCCGCTAACATCCGGGAGCAAGCTCCCTTCTGTCCGCTCGACTTGCATGTATTAGGCACGCCGCCAGCGTTCGTCCTGAGCCAGGATCAAACTCTCCGAAAAAGTACAAAACCGAAGTTTTGCTTTTCGCCAGTTTGACTGACTACCTATGATGTATCATAGGATTTTTTTATAAAAACTCGAATTAACAGGTACGTTTTGTCTTGTTTAGTTTTCAAAGATCATCTTCGTTATCGCTCGTAAGCGACTTTAATATCTTAACATTTCGCTTTGGTTGAAGTCAAGAACTTTTTCCATTTTCTTTTTTCAACCTCGTTGCTGTTTTGCGGCAACGAATAATAATATACCATCTGAATTCTTTTCTTGCAATAGTTTTTTTAAAAAAAGTTTCATTTTATGAAAAATAAAAAGCGCCACAGATCAAATGGCGCTTTTGTTGATGTATTAACGGTTTCTCATTTGCGGGAAAAGCAGTACATCTCTGATTGATGGAGAATTTGTTAGCAGCATGATTAATCGGTCGATACCGATTCCTAGTCCACCTGTTGGCGGCATGCCATATTCTAATGCTTCAACAAAATCGTCATCCATGAGATGCGCTTCGTCATTTCCTTCTTCACGTTCTTTTAATTGAGCTTCAAAACGTTCTCTTTGGTCGATTGGATCATTCAGCTCGGTGAATGCATTTGCATGCTCGCGGCGCACGATGAATAGCTCAAAGCGGTCCGTGAAGCGCGGGTCTTCAGGATTTTTCTTAGCTAATGGAGAAATCTCAACTGGGTGCCCGTAAATAAAGGTAGGCTGAACCAGTGTTTCTTCTACTTTTTGCTCGAAGAACTCATTGATAATATGACCTACTGTCATGTTTTTTGTGATTTCAACATCGTGATCAGCAGCATGCTGTTTTGCTTCTTCTACAGACATCTCCTGCCAGAAGTCTACACCTGTTGCTTCTTTGACTGCTTCAACCATATGGAGTCTCTTCCATTCAGGTTTTAGATCAATTTGATCTTCTCCATATTGAATCGTTGTTGTTCCTAGTACCTCTTGGGCAATATGAGCAATCAAGTTTTCCGTTAGGTTCATGATGTCTTTATAGTCTGCATATGCTTCATACAGCTCAATCATAGTAAATTCCGGGTTATGACGAGTTGAGACTCCTTCATTACGGAATACGCGGCCAATCTCGTATACTTTCTCTAGACCACCGACAATTAGACGTTTTAAATGCAACTCGATCGCAATACGCATATAAAGCGGCATATCAAGTGCATTGTGATGAGTTATGAAAGGACGAGCTGATGCACCACCAGGGATGCTATGCATTGTTGGTGTTTCAACTTCTAGGTATCCTTTTGAATCTAAGTATCTTCTCATTGATTGAATGATTTTGCTTCGCATGATGAACGTCTGCTTACTTTCTGGATTGACAATCAAGTCAAGGTAACGCTGACGATAGCGTTGTTCTACATCTTTTAGTCCGTGATATTTATCAGGAAGCGGGCGAAGTGCTTTTGTAAGAACCTCAAAGCTAGTCGCTTTAATTGAAAGTTCTCCTACATTCGTTTTAAATACGGTTCCCGTCACACCGATAATATCGCCTAGGTCCGAGCTTTTGAATAATTCGTAAGCTTCTTCTCCTACACTATCTTTACGTACATAGATTTGAATTTGTCCTTCTAAGTCTTGAATGTGTGCAAAGCCAGCTTTCCCTTTTCCGCGTTTTGTCATCATACGGCCAGCAATTGTTACTTGAGCTGCTTTTTCTTCTAAGTCTTCTTTTGAAAACTCGTCATATTCAGCAATAATTTGTGCGGATTGATGAGAACGGTCATATCGTTCACCGAATGGATCGATACCCTCTTCTCTCATTTTATTCATTTTGTCACGTCTTACTTGGAATTGATCATTTAATTCTTCGTTATTAAGCCCTTCATTACTCATTTATATCACTCCAATAATGTATTTTGCAGAGAAAAGCAGAAAAACTGCCAGTACGTGCACTAGCAGTGAGCTACAAAAAGAAAGATAGTCTTATCCTACTTTTATTCTTTGAAGCTCTTTTGCCTCGGCTTCGATCGTAAAGTCATCTAGAACTTTTACAAGCTCCGCTCTCGTTTCACTTTGATTGATTTGGTTTCTTACATCAGCATTGCCTCGGACACCTTTTAAGTACCATGCTGCATGTTTTCTCATTTCTCTGACAGCCACATGCTCGCCTTTCAGGTCTATGAGTCTGTCTAAGTGAAGTTTGCACACAGACATTTTCTCACGCACATTAGGCTCTTCTTTTAGTTCACCCGTTTCTAAATAATGAACCGTCCGGTAAATCATCCACGGGTTTCCTAGTGCGGCTCTTCCGATCATGACAGCATCTGCACCCGTTTCATCAAGCATACGTTTTGCATCTTGAGGGGTTTTGACATCTCCATTGCCGATGACTGGAATGGAAACAGATTGTTTGACCTCTTTTATAATATCCCAATTCGCTGTTCCTTCGTACATCTGCACACGTGTCCGTCCGTGAAGCGCAACCGCTTGTCCACCTGCTCGTTCAACAGCACGGGCATTGTCGATAGCGAAGATATGGTCTTCGTCCCAGCCCATTCTCATTTTCACAGTAACAGGTTTATCTACAGCTTCTACGACTGCGGATACCATTTCGTAAATCTTGTTTGGATCCAGCAGCCATTTCGCTCCTGCGTCACATTTCGTGATCTTTGGTACAGGACATCCCATATTAATATCAATAATGTCCGCCGTTGTATTCTGGTCTACAAACTTGGCCGCTTCCACGAGCGTGTCCTTTTCTCCCCCAAATATCTGAAGGCTCAACGGTTTTTCACGTTCATCAATGTACAGCATGCCCATCGTTCTGGCATTATTAATCAAGATCGCTTTGTCACTGACCATTTCAGCGCAGACTAAGCCCGCTCCAAACTCTTTCACAGTGAGTCTGAAAGCAGAGTTACACACACCAGCCATTGGTGCGAGCACTACTTTGTTTTTAATTTCGATATCTCCGATTTTAAACATCATGTCCCCTCCTTTCTTCTTCAAGTATTGGTGAAAGTTCTTCCACCGTTATATTTAAAGCATCTGCTATTTGACCAACCATTTGGTTTGTTGGTAATCGATTGCCTCGCTCAATTTCCCCTAAGACAGAGACAGAGATGCCCAGTCTTTTGGCGAACCCTTCCTGAGTATACCCTTTTAGCTTTCGGTATGCACGAATTCTTCTACCCCACATGTCTTTTTCCATATGCTTACACCTTCTTGGTCTGTTACGGCGTTTATCTGGGCTTCGCCGATTTCTGGGCAAATCTCACTCATCGGAACAAGAACGAATAAACGTTCGTACATTCTAGGATGCGGCACTACAAGTTGTTCTGTTTCAATATTTTCACGATTATAAAGTAAAATGTCAAGGTCAGCTGTCCGTGGACCCCACCTCACTTCTCTTGTTCTGCCTAACTCCTGCTCAATGTTCTGAGTCAGTGATAGAAGTTCTTCAGGACGAAGCGAGGTGGAAATCTTCACAGCCATGTTCAAGAAGTCATCCTGATTCTCGTAACCTACAGGTGTTGTCTCATATATAGATGAAATGGATTCAACTTGAACACCTGGATGTTCGTGAAGTTTTTTGACAGCTTCTTTTAAGTAGGTTTCCTTTTTTCCTATGTTTGAGCCTAAAGCGATATAAGCTGTATTGTTCATGCGCGTGATCTCGTCATTTCAATGGCAACGGACTGATAGTGTCCTGGAATTGGCGGATCTGGTTTGATTACTTTTACTGTACATTCTTGAACTGTCGGAAAGTCCTTTAACACTTGATTTGCAATTCTTTCTGTCAGCGTTTCAACGAGGTTCACTGGGTCCCCTTCTACAATATTTTTGCAGATGTTGTAGAGCTCAGCATAGTTGATGGTCTTATTTAGGTCATCCGTTTGTCCTGCCGTACTTAAATCAAGTGAAGCTGTTAGGTCCACACGAAAGCGCTGGCCTAGTTTATTCTCTTCTGCAAATACACCGTGATAGCCGTAAAATTCCATTCCGTTTACATATACTTTATCGATGATAAGCGCCTCCTTTATTCAGCATGGCATCCATCATTTTTGCCATTCTTGCGATTTCTTTTACATCGTGCACTCGGACCATCGCGCTGCCCTTTTGAATCCCAAGACAGACCGTCGCACCCGTTCCTTCAGTACGTTCTTCAGGCGGCAGGTCTAAAACTGCACCGATGAATCGTTTGCGGGATGTTGCTAGAAGCAGCGGATACCCTAGGTGGCAAAAATGTTCAAGTTCATTCATGACCATGAGGTTGTCAGTTTTATTTTTCGCAAATCCTACACCAGGATCTAATATGATCATGTCATCACGGACACCCGCTTGTTTCACAATTTGAACACTTTCTTTCAGATCTGCGATCATATCTGAAATCAGATGGGTGTAATTCCGCTCTGGTCGATTGTGCATTAAGATGATTGGCACGTTGTGCTTCGCTGCCACATGCGCCATTTGAGGATCAGCTTTCGCCCCCCATACATCATTAATGATTGAGGCTCCCGCTTTCACTGCCTCATCTGCGACATGGGCTTTATACGTATCAATAGAAATAGGTATGTCCAATTCTTTTGTGATCTTCTCAATGACAGGAATGACCCTTGAAAGCTCCTCTTGCTCTGAGACAAGTGCCGCTCCCGGCCGAGTCGATTCACCGCCAATATCAATAATATGCGCCCCATCTTCTATGAGTTGCGTTGCATGAGCCAGCGCTTTATCAATTTGATTGAATTTTCCTCCATCTGAAAAAGAGTCCGGTGTGACATTTAAAATGCCCATGACCAATGTCTTCTCTTCATAACTAAGGGTATGGTGCTTGGCTTGTATGATTTTAGGCTGTTTTATCAATTGTTGTGTCATTGTGTCCACCTACTCTTTATGTTCTAGACGTTCTTTTGTATATTCTGTTCTCAGCTTGGTCGAAATCGTTCGGTTGTGGTTTTGCAGGACGGTGTCTCCGATATTTTTAAAAGGCACAATTCCCTGAACCGAATTGGTCATCCACGCCTCATCAGCTGAGAGCAAGTGTGAGAGTGGATATCTTCCTTCTATTAGTGGGATCCCCGAAGCTTGCAGCGTTTCGATACAATATCGACGGGTAACCCCGTTTAAAATGCCGGTATCAAGTGAAGGTGTATAGATCACATCTTTTTTTCGCCAAAATAGATTTGACGTAATTCCTTCTGCCACATCGTCTTCTTTTGTTAAAAAGATCCCTTCTACAGACGGATCGTTCCCTACTTCTCTTTTCGCCAGCAGGTTGTTCATGTAATGATGCGACTTGAGCCGACTTGGACCTTCCGGTGTGTTTCTTCTTGTATCAAGAATGATTCCCTGTTTTTCATCTACTATTGATTCAGGCCGGAATGGGGAGATCATCACAAAAACAACAGGCTCCTCATAAGGGTCTGCAGAAAATCCATTGCCTCTGCCCGCAGAAACATTGAAGCGGATCCTCGCATGACCGTCCGTTATTTGGTTTTGATTGAATAATGTATGAATGATGTCGAGTACAAATGGTTTCTCTATTGTGGATTCGATGCAAAGGTCACGCAATGATTGATTGAGCCTTTCAAGATGCCAGTCTAACAAGAAGACTTGTCCTGCTAGAGAGGTAAATGTTTCGAATACACCGATGCCATATAGAAAACCATGATCAAAAGGAGAAAGAGTCGCGTCTTTCTCCTCTATATACTGACCGTTCAGGTAAATGATCATGCGTTTACTTCATTCCCCTTTTTACGATAGGTTTCAATGAAATTTCTGAGCATTTCCTTACCGAAGGATGTCATAATTGATTCTGGATGGAATTGAACACTTTCAATCGGAAGTTCTTTATGGCGAATGGCCATGAGTTCGCCTTCCTTTGTGCTCGCTGTTCTGACAAAGCACTCCGGCAGCGTCTCGTCTTTAACAATTAATGAATGATATCTCGTTGCGACGAGCGGATTTTGGAGTCCCGTGAAGACACCTTTGCCGTCGTGTTCAATCTCTGATGTTTTCCCATGCATTAACCGCTCCGCACGAATGACGTCTCCACCAAATACTTGTGCAATGGATTGATGACCTAAGCAGACACCGAAGATCGGAATCTTCCCAGCAAAATGTTTGATCGCTTCCATACTAATTCCTGCTTCATCCGGACTGCAAGGTCCTGGAGAAATCATCAGAAAGTCTGGCTTGAGCTCTTCGATTTCTTGAATAGTGACTTGATCGTTTCGTTTTACAATCAGTTCTTCTCCAAGCTCACCTAAATACTGGACCAGGTTGTACGTAAATGAATCGTAATTATCAATCATTAATATCATACTCTGCTCACCTCTAACTCAAAATAGTCTCTTCTTTGCTCAACTGTAATGCTTTTTTCACTGCATAGGCTTTTTTAATCGATTCTTTGTATTCGTGCTTTGGTACAGAATCGATGACAATGCCTGCACCTGACTGCATGAAGGCTCTGCCCCCTGTACAATAAGCCGTGCGAATGACGATATTAAAATGCATATCTTGATTGAATCCAAACCAGCCTATAGATCCAGTATAAAGCCCACGCCTTGTCGGCTCAAGCTCTTCTATGATTTCCATTGTTCTCACTTTTGGCGCACCTGTAATTGTGCCGCCTGGGAATACAGCTCTCATGACATCTACTGCATCACAATCATCACGTAGCTCCCCTTGGACATTTGATACAATGTGCATCACGTGTGAATATTTCTCAATGGCCATAAACTCGTTCACCTTGACTGAGCCATAAGTAGACACTCGTCCAAGATCATTCCGCTCAAGATCAACGAGCATCACATGTTCTGCACGTTCTTTTTCATCTTCAATGAGTTCTTTTGCCAGCGCTTGATCTTCCGCATCATCCTTGCCTCTTGATCTTGTGCCAGCGATCGGTCTTGTTTCGAGCTGAATGCCTTTTTTCTTAATAAGCAGCTCTGGAGATCCACAGACAATTTGGAAATCTGGCGTGTGCAGATATGACATATATGGAGATGGATTCACGTGACGTAATGTTTTGTATAAATGATATGGGTGGGTATGAAGCTGTTCATCTTGTCTAATCGATAGGTTCACTTGGAACACGTCACCGTTTGCGATATATTGTTTAATCGTTTCTACAGCTTCCCCGAAAGCTTCTTCAGTAAAAGGTGCAGCAGGTACACATTCCGAAGGAGACACATTGACAGGTGAATGTGCTGATTCTTCTGATGTGCTTGTCCAGCTTTGCTTTAATTCTTCGAGTCTTTGATGAACTTCACTGATAGGTTCATCTCCTTCTGTATGAGTGATCAGCCAGAGGGCATCTTTATTATGATCAAAGACAGCGACATCATTGAATACGAGGAAATACAAATCAGGCGTCTTCAAATCATCGATGGACAGCATTTTAAAATGCTCGATATATCTTGCGTAATCATAGCTTAAAAATCCAATCGCTCCACCTTGGAAGTCAGGGTATTCGTCGTTCGTTTCGGTTTGTAGGGTTTGAAACCAATCAGCAAATGCCCTAAAAGGATCTCCCTCTTTGAACAACACCTCATTCTGATAATGGATGGTGGTCATCCCGTCCTTCCCTTTCGCTTTAGCGATCGGATGAATGCCGGCAATACTGTATTCTCCGCCACGTGCACTTTCAAGAAGGACGTGATGTGATTCATGAGCCGTTAATTGTTCGTATCGTTTCAAGAATGCATCTTTCGTAAAAGGAATTTTGATGCCCATCGGCCTACGTTGTGTCATGTAATCATCCTTTTTCATTTTCATTAATCTTATTGTAATGCAATCCAATTTATTTAGAAAATAGTATTTGCTTTCCATCTTCAGAATTCATAAAAAAACCCCAGCAAATGCTGGGGTGTATTGTTTAATCAAATTGATAAAGCGGCGTACTAAGGTAACGTTCACCGTTACTTGGAATAATCGCTAGAACCTTTTTCCCTTTACCAAGCTTCTTCGCTGTTTGAAGCGCTGCATAAATGGCTGCTCCTGAAGATATACCACCAAGGATTCCTTCTTCTTTCGCTGCCTTTCTTGCAAGTTCAAATGCATCTTCGTTTTTCACTTGGATAATGCCGTCATATACTTCTGTGTTCAAGATAGATGGAACAAACCCTGCTCCGATGCCTTGAATTTTATGCGGACCTGGTTTCCCGCCTGATAGTACAGGAGAATCTGTTGGTTCTACCGCATAAAGCTGAATAGATGGAATGGCTTCTTTCAGGACTTCACCAGCACCTGTAATCGTACCACCCGTACCAACTCCTGCAATAAATGCATCAAGTTCGCCGTCAAACTGTTCAAGAATCTCTTTCCCTGTTGTGCGGCGGTGAATCTCAGCGTTGGCTTCATTGCTGAACTGCTGAGGCATGAAGTATCCGTGCTCTTCCGCTAATTCTTCTGCTTTTTTGATGGCACCTTTCATTCCTTCTGCACCCGGTGTTAAGACAAGCTCTGCACCGTAAGCGCGTAAAAGGTTGCGGCGCTCCTGACTCATTGTATCCGGCATAACTAAAATCGCATTGATTCCTTTTGCAGCCGCGACCATCGCAAGACCGATTCCTGTGTTTCCGCTTGTTGGCTCAATGAGTGTGTCACCAGCTTTTAATGTACCTTTTGCTTCAGCATCTTCGATCATCGCTAACGCAATACGATCTTTTACACTGCTGCCTGGGTTCATATATTCAAGTTTCAAGTAGACATCCGCACTGTCTTCATCTACTAAACGGTTTAATTTAACGACTGGTGTATTTCCTATTAGTTCAAAAACTGAATTTGCAATACGAGCCATCACTAACACCTCTATCTCCGAGTAATTTTATTGTATTAATATTAAATTATCAATTTCGAAAAATTTTGTCAATGCTTTTAGTCCTGCTCTCCATCGTAAAACCATGTGACTTTTGCTTCTTTCCACAGGGTTTTGACATTCGCCTTTTCACCCAGATCTTCCATGGCGATCTGTCTTTTGATCTGATCTTTGACTTCTTCATAAGAGAAGGAGCGGCCATTTAATTTTTCTTTTAATTGTATGATGGCATAACCATTTTTGATCTCGATCGGCTCTTTCGTCCATTCATCCGGCTGAAGCTTTCGGGCTTCTTGTATGTATAGGGCTGGAATGCTTTCTTGCTCTTCTGTGACAAATCCAAGATCTCCGCCGTAAGGAGAGGTATATCGATCGGTGGATCGTTCAGCTGCTACAGCTTCGAAACTAGATCCGCCCTTTAAATCTTTTAATACACTTTGTGCCTCGTCTTTTGTTTTCACAACAATGTGGCGAATTCGGTATGAGTCATCATATTGATACAAGTCTTTGTTTTTTTCATAAAAGGATTTGGCTTCTTTTTCAGAAACGACCGCATCTCTCGTTAGAAGCTGTTCTAATAAAATTTGATAACGAATCTGCTCTTTCCATTCCTTTTCACTTGTATGACCGTCTTCGTAGAAATTATTAGATACCGCTTTCAGCATCAGCAGCTCACGATTGATCTCTTTTGAAGATACCTCCAGCTTGTTTTCTTTCGCAAGCTGATTGACTACCTTCTGATTAATCATTTGTTCAAGTGTTGCCTTTCCGTAGCGGTCTTCCATTTTCTTTAACCATTCTTGACGTGTGACTTTCTCTTTCCCAATAGAAGCAATTTCTTCACCGCTCTTCCCATTTGAAGAAGCCTGCGACATTTGTGACTTTGTTAATACATATGCAATGACAACGGCATTAATCATGAGCAGAACGAGGATAAATGTCCATACCACTCTTGCTTTCAGTCTCATCTTTCGTCTCCTTTCCATTCTAAAAAGAAAACCCGCTGCTTAGAGCTTAGCGGGTTATTTCTTCACGTAGCTCTTCTAGCTCTTCTTTTGTAAATACATACGTTTCGTTACAAAAATGGCATTGAGCTTCTGCTTGTCCGTCTTGTTCAATCATATCCTCAATTTCGGCTTTCCCTAGGCTGATAATACCGTTGGCAAACCGTTCTTTTGAGCAGTTACAAGAAAATTCGACAGGTACAGTTTCTAAGATTTGAGGTTTTTCACCGAGCACTTCTTCTAAAATTTCTTCAGGAGTCATCCCTTTTTCAATCAGTTTAGAGATCGGTTCAATGGTTGATAATCTCTTTTCGAGTCTTTCGATGACTGCATCTTCTGTTCCAGGCAGCAATTGAATGATGAAACCGCCTGCTGCAAGGATCGAGTTGTCTGGATTGACAAGAACACCCACACCTACTGAGGATGGCACTTGTTCAGAGGAGACCAGGTAATAAGTAAAGTCATCTCCAATTTCACCTGAGACAATTTCCGTTTGCCCTGTAAAGTGGTCTTTCAGTCCGATATCTTTGACAACACTTAACGTTCCAGATGTTCCAACAGCACGTCTAACGTCCAGCTTCCCATGTTCATTTAAATCAAAGTGAACTTGTGGGTTTGAGACATATCCGCGCACCTGACCTTTTGCGTTTCCATCTGCAATGATGGCTCCGATCGGCCCACCGCCTTCAATTTTGACAGTTAATTTATTCTCGCCTTTCAGCATGGCTCCCATCATGACAGTCGCTGTCATGGTTCTGCCGATTGCAGCTGAAGCAGTTGGCCACGTATGGTGTCTTCTCTGCGCTTCGTTGATTGTATCTGTTGTGTTCGCAGCATACGCACGGACTTTCCCGTCATATGCTAACGCTTTAACTAAATAATCCATTTTGATTAAACCTCCTATAATACACCGACACGATTACGTTCATAAATTAATTGGAGTCCTTTTAATGTGAGGAACGGATCGACAATATCAATACAGTCTGATTCATTTCCAATCAATGTAGACAAACCGCCTGTTGCAATGACTTTCGGTGTTTGTTTGGCTTGCTGCTTCATCCGTTTCACTATGCCCTCGACTTGCCCAACATATCCATAAAGGATGCCGGATTGCATCGCACTGATGGTATTTTTTCCAACAATGTGATCTGGACGGACAATTTCAATTCTTGGCAGCTTAGCCGCTCTTGTATATAAAGCCTCTGTTGAGATGGTAATACCAGGTGCAATCGCCCCACCCATGTATTGTTTTTGTTCATTGATATAGCAGTAGGTTGTGGCTGTTCCAAAGTCTACCACAATGAGAGGTGCCCCATACAGGTGAATGGCCGCCACTGCGTTCACAATTCGATCAGCGCCGACTTCCTTTGGATTGTCACACATAATGTTTAATCCAGTCTTCATGCCAGGCCCAACGATTTGAGGAGTAATGTGAAAATACTTTTCGCACATTCTTTCCAGAGCAAACATCATTGGCGGGACAACAGAAGAAATGATAATCCCTTCTATCTGGTCAAACATCAGCCCTACATAGTCAAATAAGGATCGGATTGCCATACCAAATTCATCTTCTGTTTTATGACGGCTTGTTTCAATCCGCCAATGGTAGTTCAAATCGCCATTATGATAAACACCTAAAACGGTATTTGTGTTTCCTACATCTATCACGAGTAACAACTTCATCACCACTTTGAATAGTGTCTCAAAAAGAGCATTTTTCGACTTTCTATCATACCATACACGAATTGAGTTCCATTTGTAAACAATTCGAAACCGATCCATTCATGAATCGAAATAAAAAAAAGCTGCCGGTGAGCCCGACAGCTTTTTATAGAAGGAGATTAGATCTCCTCGTCTTCTTCTTTTTTCTTGATGTTCACTTTCACATCATCGTTTTTCTCTTCGTCATCTGCGTATACACGCTCTGGAAGCTTTCCAGTTTCGTAAAGAGATTTAATTTGTTCAGCATCTAATGTTTCCACTTCTAGAAGAGCTTGTGCGATGATTTCTAGCTTATCTTTATTCTCAGTGAGAATTTGTTTCGCACGTTCGTAGCTTTCTTTGATGAAGCGCTGAACTTCTTGGTCAATTTCATAAGCGATCGCTTCACTATAATTCGGCTCGTTGTTGAAATCACGGCCAAGGAATACTTGACCTCCTTGTGCTTGACCGAATTGTAGAGGACCAAGTTTATCAGACATACCGAATTCTGTCACCATTCTTCTTGCAATACCTGTTGCACGCTGGAAGTCGTTGTGTGCGCCTGTACTTACTTCACCAAACGTAATTTCCTCTGCAACACGGCCGCCGAGCAAGCCGACGATTTTATCAAGAAGCTCTGGCTTCGTTTGGAAATAACGGTCTTCTCTTGGAAGCATGACCGCATATCCGCCTGCCTGACCACGAGGAACGATCGTTACTTTATGCACCATATCCGCTTCGTCTAGGATAAGCCCAATGACGGTATGACCTGCTTCATGGTACGCCACGATATTACGTTCTTTCTTCGAAATGACACGGCTTTTCTTAGCCGGTCCAGCAATGACACGGTCAGTCGCTTCGTCGATATCACGCATATCAATTTTCTTTTTGTTTTGACGGGCAGCAACAAGTGCTGCTTCGTTTAGTAAGTTCTCAAGATCTGCCCCAGAGAACCCTGGTGTTCTGCTTGCAATGGCTTTCAAGTTGACTGTATCATCAAGCGGTTTGTTTTTCGCATGAACCTTCAGTACTTCTTCACGGCCAATGACATCTGGGCGGTCAACCGTAATTTGACGGTCAAAACGTCCCGGACGTAGCAATGCAGGATCTAGGATATCTGCACGGTTCGTTGCAGCAATGATGATAATCCCTTCGTTGGCACTAAAACCATCCATTTCAACAAGAAGCTGGTTAAGCGTTTGTTCACGCTCATCATGACCACCGCCAAGACCTGCTCCACGCTGACGACCCACTGCATCAATCTCATCAATAAAGATTAAGCAAGGTGCATTCTTTTTCGCATTTTCAAACAAATCACGTACACGTGATGCACCGACACCGACGAACATCTCGACGAAGTCAGAACCACTGATGCTGAAGAAAGGAACGCCTGCTTCTCCTGCAGATGCTCTCGCAAGCAATGTTTTACCTGTACCTGGAGGTCCTACTAGTAAAACCCCTTTAGGGATTCTTGCGCCAAGCTCCGCAAATTTACGTGGATCTTTTAAGAATTCAACCACTTCTACGAGCTCTTGTTTTTCTTCATCCGCACCGGCAACATCTTTAAATTTCACACGTTTCTTCTCTTCTGTGTAAAGCTTTGCCTTACTCTTACCAAAGTTCATGACACGGCTTCCACCGCCTTGAGCTTGGTTCAATAAGAAGAAGAACAGGATAAAGATGATGATGAATGGAATGATGGTTGTCAGAACTTGCAGCCATCCATTTGTTTCAGGTGCTGGTTCTACTTTTACATCTGTATTCTTCAGTGCACTGTAAATCTGGTCAACACCTTGACCATCTGGAACATGGGTAATGAAGTATTCATCTTTCTTCGCGCCATCTAATTGACCACGAATTTCATAAACCCCTCTTACAGGCTGGATGGAGATACTCTCCACTTTTCCCGCACTTAAATTTTGCGAAAATTTGCTGTAAGACATGTTCTCAGGCTTTTGATTAGGGGATCCTAACCAACTGACAACCCCTATCACAAGTAATAAAATAAGTATATAAAAAATCGTATTACGAAAAACCCGATTCATTCCTTACCTCCTCCCACAGTAAGCACAACTATGTTCAATAGTATCATAGAAAATCATTCCAACACAACCAATAACCTCATGTAAACGTGTGCTCATTAGCCTTCGTAAACAGATGGTTTTAACACTCCAATATACGGGAGGTTTCGGTAACGTTCGGCAAAATCCAATCCATAGCCAACAACAAATGCATCTGGTACTTCAAACCCAACATAATCTGCTTTGATGTCTGCTTTGCGGCCGCTTGGTTTATCAAGCAATGTCACAATTTTAATGGAGTTTGCTTTACGGTATCGGAAAAGCTCTACCAGATAACTCAAAGTTAACCCACTGTCGATGATATCTTCCATAATTAGAATATCTCTTCCTTCAACAGAAGTATCTAGATCTTTGATGATCTTCACTTCTCCAGAAGATACGGTAGACTTTCCGTAGCTAGATACATCCATAAAATCAAGCTCTAAATATGTATCAATGTGTTTGATCAGGTCTGCCATGAATGGAAGAGCCCCTTTCAAAACACCAATAGCCAGGGGAAATTTACCATCATAATCGCTGGTTAATGTTGCACCCAGTTCTTTCACTTTTAGCTGGATCTCTTCTTCTGAGATCAAAATCTTTTCAATATCTTGTTTCATGCTTTTGCTTGCCCCCTACAAATTTTCGTGCTGTCTATATTGTAATACAATGAGATCGCTGTTTGTCATATCAATTTCTTCAAAAACGGATTTTTTCAGACCTGGGATCCAGATGATTTGATGATCCGAGTCAGTGACGATCGGCCAGCTGTCTCTTTCTGCAAGAGGCACTTTTTTATCAATAAATATATCTTTCACCTTTTTTGATCCATTCATCCCTTTAAGTTTGATTCGATCACCGTTTTTTCGTGAGCGAATGATCAAAGGAAGACGAACATGATCTTTTTGAAGCAAGAAAAAATGGTTTCCGTTCCGTGCATCCTTCGGAACATGATTTGATACCAAGATAGACTGTCCATTCGGGAGAAAAAGTTCCTCGCCAAGCTCACCTTTTAAATGATGAGTATATGACTGATCTATGACAAGCGATCGTTCAAAGGTAAACATACAGTGATCATAAGATTTGACAGCTTGTAAACCTTTTGGCAAATCTAATGATCCAGACGGTTGATCAGTATGAGATAACCAGTCCAAAGTCCCTAGAATATGCTGGTTTGAAAACGCTGATTGAGTGTTTTCATAAAGATAGTTTAATATTAGTTGAATGCCTCTTCTTTGTAAAGGCAAAGGCAGGTCAAGCAAAGGCTTCGTTTTGATCTCAATTTGCTTAGGCGTTTGATTCGTAATGACTTGATGCATTTGATCCTTTGTTAATGCCTGCAAGTACTGCTCATCCTCAGTCAGCATGTCACTTACAAACTGAAAGCTTTCATGCACATGAGGTGCCTCTTCTTTTAACACGGGAAGAACGTGTCTTCTGATCCGGTTTCTCAAGTAATCATCGGTGTGATTGCTTTGATCAATGACATAAGGAACTTGTTCTTTTTCGCAAGCAGTGAGTACATCATCCTTAGAATATCCAATCAGCGGACGAATCAGCCACCCTTCTTGAAAAGGGCGCTTTGCTTGCATACCTGCGAGTCCTATTCCAACAGTCCCTCTTGTCAGCCTCATCACCATTGTTTCTACTTGATCGTCTCCATGATGTGCAAGCGCTATAAATTGAGCGTTGTACTGTTCCATCAATTGACGAAAGAAAGCATATCTGCACTCTCTTGCAGCTGCCTGTTTGTTTAAACGGTTTTCTTTTGCATATTGGGTGACCTGTATACGAGCCGATTCAAAAAGGATCTCATGCTCTTTACAGTACGCTTCAACAAATGCCAAATCAGCAAAGGATTCTTCTCCTCTGAACATGTGATCTACATGGGCTGCAATCAGCTGAAAGGAACCTTTTCGACGTTTGTTTAGTTCATGCAGCAAGAGCATAGAATCTGGTCCGCCAGAAACCCCGACAATGACTGTCGTATTTTCAAGGAAAACATCATGTTTTTTCAAAAAAGATTCAATTCTATTCACAACTTCCTCCTCACAAAGAGCAGGTAATTTAAAGATATACATATCCTATCACTTTCATTAGCTCCAAGCAAAGAAGAAGCCTGCTTTTTTACAGCTCTATAATAGGAATAAAACCACATAGGCACAGTAAAGAGCGAGCACACTGCATAAGATGAGAATGGTTTCAAAAAGACCGCCTGATTTTTTGCGTACTGATGTTCTTTTCGCAGCAGCAGCTCTTGATCGTGAAGGTACGGTCTGTTGATGTTGAGGAACAGCTGACTTTTGCCTATTTTGCTGTGATGGCTTCTTTTGTCGTGATTTTCTTGAAGCAAGCAATTGTCCTTCTTTCAGCATCGCGCTTTTCATGTCTGCCGCTGATTGATATTTGCCTTGGAGAGCCGCTTTTAACACCCTCTCATATCGCTTTAATAAAGGATGTCCTTCAATCGCTCGATATAGCTGCTTTTCTGGTTCTGCCCCTTTTTTAAATTCTTTTTTATAGGCACAGTTCACCATGACCATACTTAAGGCAAATAGATCATAAGAAGGTTCTGCTTTTCTTGTACCGAAGCCCCAGTAGCCGCGGTCAAAAAACTCGGTGTATTCCTTAATCGCCCTTCCTGCCTTCGTTGTTCCTCCAACATCAATACATCGAATCGTAGCTGGGGGGCCTGAAACGATGAGATTATCAGGCTTCAAGTCACCGAAGATCCAGCCTTCCTTATGTAAGTGAGCAAGGTTAGACAACAGTTGAATCATGAGAACGACGATCCATTCATCGCCTTTTTGTTTCACAAATTCAAGCAGCAATGGTCCTCTGACATACTCCATGACATAAAACGACCGTTTCTCTGACATTCCAGGATAAAGAGCATCATCCATATCATAAAAAGAAGGCCCCATGGTTTTCACAGGAGCCTTTGAAAAGGATTTTAATACATTGACTTCAGATGCAATGAGCATACTGTCATCACTCACTTTAAGGGCCACTTGTCCCTTTGGCGATTCGGCCAGATAAACCACACCGTTCGCCCCTTTTCCCAGCTCTTTTACAATGCGGTAATGTTGATGATGCCACTTTCCCTTTATCATTGTACCTAATGGGATGTTAGAAGCCGAATTCATCATGTTCTTCCTTCGCTTCAAGCAGCCCTTTTCGTGAACGAACTGATTTGAAATGCTGGAGTGCTTCTCGAAGCGCTGGTCCAGTTGGAGTGATTCCTCCTGTGGTCAGTTTCGGGAAAATAGATGATAGTGAATCGAATCGAGGCGTCCAATTCAACACAATTTCAGCATCTGAGTTTTTCCCGGGAAATATACACATCCCAAACTGATTTTCACCAATTCTCGAATTTAGACTAATAGAGAGATCGATGAGTGCTTCTTTGACCGTTGGCAGCTTCGGTTTCATACTTGCACTTGTATCCACAAGCACAAGCACTTGAAGATGAACCGTCTCACCGAGCTCGTCCACAACTTCCATCACTTCTCCACGCTTATCTGGGGGAAGTTCTTCAATCTCAGTATCTTTGCCAAGAATTTGCTGCAATTCTTTATTCACAACACCTTGTAACGTTTGCGTCATCGCCTTTTTTGTAACCATTTGTACGGTTTGAGACAATTGCTGAACGTAGACAACCTGATGAATGCCTCCGCCTGCTAGAGCAATCCCCTCTACTTCTTTCATCGCTTCATGATCGTGTCTGTTCTCTTCCATAATGCCAATGACATTGACTGTGATCCCTTGCTCCTTTGCCAATGCGGCAATCGCAAGTGGGTCTTCCCCATGATTTGAGCAGCCATCTGTAATCAGTAAGATTTGGTTTACGTGACCTTTTCGCATCTTCATTCCTCCTGGGATTGTAACTGAATGCTTATATCCCCATCATCGCCAGAAGAAATTCATATTATACGATATTTCAAGAAATCTCTTGTTTCTGGAGATAGAATGTACCTGTCGGAATGGATGCCCATTTTGGTGTATTGTGGTCGAGCCTAATGACGACAACCGTCATATCGTCATCGATTTGACCTGCTCTTGTGCGAATGACCTCCTCCATTAATAAATCAGCAATCTCTTGCGGATCTTCTGTTTTAAAGCTCTTCATTTTTCGTTTGACCCACAAATCATGATTTTCGATATGCTTTGGTCCTTCAAAGATACCGTCGCTCATCATGATAAGGAGATCTCCTGCCTTCATCTGTTCACTCACCACTTCTACTTCGAATTCATCAATAATGCCAATAGGCAAGTTGCTGGCCTGTACCTTCATCACTTGATCACCACGTTTAATAAAACTTGGGGTGGAGCCAATCTTGAGGAACTTACAGCTCGCATCCTGTAAATCAATGATGGATAAGTCTAATGTGGAATAGACTTCATCTGTTGTCCGTAAAGATAAAATGCTATTAATCGTTTTAATCGCTACTTTTTCATCAATACCAGACGCCAAGATTTTTTCTAACAGCTTGATCGTTTCATTGCTTTCAAAATGGGCTCTTGCTCCATTTCCCATCCCATCACTAATAGCTGCGGCATATTTACCTGCACCCAGCTCCATCATGCTGTAGCTGTCTCCAGATACTAATCCTCCGCCTTTCGCTGCATGTGCTACACCTGTAGACACTCGATACGATTTTGCAGAACCGAATACAACATGACAATAACCTGTTGGATGCTCCGCACACTGCTCTGCTTTGACTAAAACTTGTTCTTCTAAAATATCCGAGAGCATTGGAGCGATGATTTTTTCGCATTCCCCATGACCTTGGCAATAAGGAATTCTCATCTCTATATCAACATTTCCCTGTTCTAAGCTATAAATTTCAACTTGCTGAATTTCAATTCCAAAGTTCTGAAGTGCTTCTATCATCTGCTCTTCCTGAATAAAATGCTGCTCTCTTTCTCGTTTTATTTCCCGGGAAAAATCCTCCATGACTTGTGAGACACCCATCAGTTGTTCGGCCACAAGGCGTCTGCTGTCTTGGACCTTTTTCTTTAAGGTCTGATTTGCTTTATAGTAAGCTATCTCCTCTTCAATCAATTCTTCTACATGCTTTGATTTTGAGCAGTGCTGACTGAATTTCTTTTTCAACTTCCGGTTATGCTCGTACGTTTTTTCATCAGATTCATGCATAACTTGTTTCATGAGTTCATAGGTTGTATCAAAGTTCTGCACCCAGCATTTATTTTTCTTATAGCACGTTTGACAGGAACGTTCTGTGATCGTACTTAAAAAAAGATCTACATCCTCTTCCTGCTTCTTCTCCTCAGGAATGGATTCGTAAAATGTCGCAAAACTCTCAGACAGCGCATGAAATACATTAGAGAATTGATCTACCTTTTTTGCTGTCACGTCTCGTACTTTTCTGGCATATTGCTGCTGTTCCTGTACATGCTCTACCGTACCAGGAATATATTTTGCCACCTTGGACGTTACTGACTGTGGCGTGAGCAAAAACAGTGCAACTGCGATGAGTGATTCATATAGCGTTGTTATCAGCCCTGCTGACCCTTCACCGTAGAGGGAGATTAGTAAAGACCCCACAATCAAGCCGATGGCGGCTCCTGCTTTTTTCCCCTCTTTTAGTAATCCGCCTAATAAGCCCGAAAAGGCAAGCAGACTCATCTGATAAAGGTTGCCGATGTTGGCGAGACCAAGAATTAATCCAGTTACAACACCCACTGTACAACCAATACTCGCTCCTCCAATAAAGGCAAAGCTCAGCACTACATATCGTGACAAAATATGCTCTGCCTGCATTCCTTGAAATGTGATCCCAGCCAGACCTGTTAAAACTGAAGCGATTAATATCATAAAGCAAATAATTTCTTCAACCTTTAAGGAATGTTTGATTTTCCTGACTGTAAAAATCGGCAAACTTTGAAGAAAAATCAGTGTCAAAATGAAGGCAAGTCCAGCTTCAACCCCTGCCATCACATAGTCATAGCTTTGAACCGCACCCTGCTCGAGGTATACAAAAGTTCCCCTGGTCATCAGCATTGAGAGCACAATCACTACCGGTAATGTTTTCACCGGGTCTTTGATGATAAATGAAACGACCTTTGACATGAGGAGGAACACGATCAATGACGCAAACACGAATAATGCATTTTGAGGTGATATCGTCATCGCTCCAGCGAGTAAAGCAAGACAAGCAAGCATCGCTTTATCCCTTTTAATGAGCAGCATGGATCCAAAGAAAGGCAATGCAAACGGCATAATTTCAGATAAGATAAAGGCTCGTCCCAATAAAAAGCCCAGAACAACATAAATAAACCCTTTATAGAAAAAAAGAGAATGCGTATGATGAAGAAACAGGTTTTTCATCTTTTTTAACCCTGCACTGATTCTTTCAAACCCGGCTCCCGTTAAATCAGTTCTTCTTTCTAGTTTTTCCATCTTTTCATCCCCCACCTGATATTCGTTGCTTGTCATTATAGCGAAGGTGAAAAAGAAATTTTGTCAAAAGAAGTTGTCGTTTCCATAAAACGTTCGACGCTTTATTTGCCAAAAAGGCATACTTTCTTGAAAGTCGATGTCTTTCATCAGAATTTTACGAAAGCACAAAAAAACAGCTTTCCTATAGAAAGCTGTTTTGAAGATGACCCGTACGGGATTCGAACCCGTGTTACCGCCGTGAAAGGGCGGTGTCTTAACCGCTTGACCAACGGGCCTTGCTTATTGTTCTTTTTAAAAGGATAGCGGCGGAGGGGATCGAACCCCCGACCTCACGGGTATGAACCGTACGCTCTAGCCAGCTGAGCTACACCGCCATAATATAAAATGCGCTAAGAAGCACAAGAACTATAATACAAAGGATTCGCTTGTCCGTCAATAGAAAGTTTTAAATTAAATGGCGAAATCACAAAAAACGTTGAATTTGTATTGAAAAAAAGCACCCGCTAAACAGCAGGTGCTTTGTTGTGAAAGATATATAGAAAGCAGCAACAAGTTAACCTCTTCTTGCTCCGCGTCCCCCACGTTTTGATTCCGTGTTACGTTTTAAAGATGTTAAGCGGTCTTCACTATCTTTTAAGAATTTGTTCATTTTTTGCTCAAACGATTCCTTCGGACGGAAATCATTTCTGCTCGGTCTTGATTGTTGTTGTTGAGGACGATCTTTTGCTTTTTTAATGGACAAGCCGATTTTACCGTCTTTTTCAACGTTAATCACTTTCACTTCAACTTGTTCACCGACTTTTAAATGCTCATTAATATCTTTTACATAGTTATCGGCTACCTCACTGATATGAACGAGACCAGTTGAACCGCCTGGCAACTCCACAAAAGCTCCAAAATTTGTAATGCCCGTAACTTTCCCTTGTAACTTGCTGCCAACTTCAATCGACATAAAAAAAGTGCTCCTCCTTAGACTTATAAAAAAATCTCATTTGTTCAATTATACATAAACTGAATTTTAAGTGTCAACAAGGCTAATCGCTCTTATTGCCCACATCAAAGATTTTTTCGCCTTTTTTAGACATATAATAGTCCCGTCGTGCCAGTTCGAGTACGTATTCTTTGCTTTTCAGCTTTTTGATTTCATCAGAAATATCTTCCTGCTTTGTTTGTAATTGCTTCAATTCTTTTTCAAGCGCAACCTTCTTCTCTTCTTTTTCTTTCAATGCAGACGATTGCGACCAGAGGGCACTTGTTACCAAAACAGCAAACATGAGCACAATGACTCCAAACACGGTAAGCCTTCTAAGGAGTCCCCGGCGTTTGCGTTTTAGGCGCTGCGCTTGCTGTTCCATTTGTTTTTGATAATCATTTTGAATTTGTGCGATATTTCTTTTTCTCTCGTTCAAGGATGAAGGCCTCCTCTCTTACTTTGTCCAGAATTGTTTCCATTTCGTTTTCATGGTACGAGATAATTTCTTGATCCCTTGTAAAATTCCTGCTCCTTTTGAGAAAAACAACCTCATTGATGTTCGCCATTTTTCGGGAATTCGATGAATAATGGTTATATTGAGTAACCAAATAAGCGGATAACAAACAATATACAGCACCTTCCACACGAGTCGAAACGCAAAACGAACAAGGCGTAAGAGCGAGTGGAACAAGAACAGAAGAGCACTTATGATCAAACCAACGATCCAGCGAATGGGCTGGAAAACCATCGACATGATCAGCCTTTTCAGGACGAGAACAGTCTGATAAATACACCTCATCACAAACTTGAGGATGTTCATATACAGCTGTTTCATCAATGCCTGGTACATCGAGAAACCTAAAGCAACAGCTAGAAAAATATAAAGCCTGAATTCTCCCTCATTGGTCAGCAGCAGGACATAAAAGAATAAGAGACCCTGCACCACCCAAAAAAGGAGGTCGTGAATGGCCAGCAGCCATTTTGCTGTTTTTTCCCGGTTCACAAACAGCTTGTACGTATCCAGCGATGCGCCCAGCCAGATGCCCATCGCCGCCATCGAAAGCATCGTATAAAACTGGACCGTCAGTGTCATTTAAACAGCTTGCTAAAAAATCCTTTAGCTTTCTCCCCGTGCTGCTCATCTACATAGATTAAGTCAAAGACATGCCCTTTAATGGACACAACGCCCTTTTCTACATCTAAGTTTTTCATTTGCAGATTTTCTCCGCGAATGGCGAGGACTCCCATGACAGTCTCAAGCAGAAATTCTTCATTATCAAAGCTCTCGACTTGTTTGACCCCGGTAATATCTAAATGCTTTCTGTTGCGCATTGTGACATGATGCTCGGCTTCTGATGACAACTTCGTGCCTTGAGGTTGATTATAATATTGATTCATTTATACATCCCCCATATCTCATACTTGCATTGTTACTGCATTGTATGTGACAGGCGGGACATTTAGAACAAGCCCTATTCTGCTGTTTTCTCTTCTTTTAGCACGGTATACATGCCAGCAGCTTCTTCTTTTTTCGTTGTGTCTTTTAACTCGTTGACTTGAACAGTCACAAGCTTTTGGCCAAAGCGAATTTGAAGCTCGTCCCCTTCTTTCACGTCAGAGCTGGCTTTCGCCTGAGTGCCATTAATGGAAATTCTCCCTTGATCGGCTACTTCTTTTGCCAATGTTCTTCTTTTGATTAAACGAGACACTTTTAAGAATTTATCTAGTCTCATATATGTTCACCTCTTTCTATGCGTTTAGCATCGTTCCACAGATCGTCCATTTCTTCTAGGGTCAAGTCCTCTAGTGAACGCCCTATGTCCTTTGCTTTTTGTTCAATATGCTGAAAGCGCCGCATAAATTTTGTGTTTGCAGAAGAGAGGGCGGTTTCAGGCTCTAGGTGATAAAATCTGCCGATGTTGACGAGAACAAATAAAAGATCCCCAAATTCATCCTTCATCTGCTTTGTTGCACCTTCATCCGTTTTCTCTGCCACTTCCACAAGGAATTCCTGCTTTTCCTCTTCGTATTTGTTCCAAATATCCTCTACTTCTGTCCAATCGAAGCCCACTTTCGCTGCTTTCTTTTGGAGCTTATAGGCTTTTGTTAAAGCTGGAAGAGTCGTTGGAATGGATTGCAAAATAGATGCTGCACGCTCCGGTTTTTCCTGCTGCTTGATTTTTTCCCAGTTGGCGACTACATCTGATGCTTCAGACACATCCGTATCACCAAACACATGCGGATGTCGTCGAATCATTTTTTCTGTGACATGCTGGATGACGTCATCCATTGAGAAGTAACCATCATCTTCACCAATTTGAGCATGGAGTAAAACTTGAAGCAGTACATCTCCGAGTTCTTCAACCATATGATCTGGATCGTCTTCATCTATGGCTTCCAGCAACTCATAACATTCTTCAATTAAATATGGTTTGAGCGACTCATTCGTTTGTTTTTGATCCCAAGGACAGCCGCCAGGACCTCTTAATGTACGAATGACTTCACGGAAAGTGTCAAATTGTTGATAGAGTAGCTTTTCATCTTGGATTGGAGGCACATAAACACTCGTTAAGTTATTTATCGACACATCTCGATCAAGTTCAAATAAAGGAACACCTGTAATCTGTTCCTGACTGCTTCCAGCTGCCGTTACGATAAAGACTTCATAATCGTCAGGTAGCTTTTCCATGAGGGTCAGCTTCACATTCGAGGCTGTCATCTGATCATATACTTGACAGATCAGCACATGCTGGGTCAACTTCAGATCATCCGCTCTCATATCCCCTGCGTCAACGAATTGCAGCCCTTCAATTGGGTCAATCTGTAAGGAATTAAACGTCGCATCCAAAAAGCTTTGTCCACCAGCCACGTACACCTCAACCCCGCGCTCCTTCTGTTGTGAAACAAGAAGCTGCACTGTCTTTTCCGCTACAAACGGGTGACCTGGTACTGCATAAACAATATCTTTCTCCTCAGCCTCTCGGAAGAGAATGTCTGTGATTTCCTCATACACTGCATCAAACTGATCATGCTTTTCATATATCTCATCAAAAAAGGTCAGAGACGGGACTTCCTGCATCAATTCTGCGGTGAGTGGATGATCCTGCGTTCTCATGTATATTTCTTTCGCCTGCTTCAGCTGCTTATATACACCGAGCGTTAGCTGATCCATGTCGCCTGCCCCAAGACCAACGACTGTAATCTTACCTGCCATTTCGATTCCCTCTCATCTGTTTAAAATATAAAATCTTTTCTCCTAATGGAATGAGTCTCCATTCCTCTTCCGTAAATACGTCTAGCTTAAGAATACTATATAAAAAGGCGAAACCACCAATAAAAACTGAAGTCAGGCTCTCTAAAACAGAAAACGGACGTTTCTCAAAGGGAATGACCCAAGAAAACAATGCCTGATATCCAATTAAAACAACGGCCATGAATGCTGCTGATAAAAGAATTTTCACTGGGAATAGCTCTCTTATTGAAATCCACCCTTTATGCTTCAAATACACCGCATTGAGCGCAGCGGCGGCGAGAAACCCACAAACAGTCGACCAAGCAGCTCCATAAATGCCGAATAACGGGACAAGAGCCAGCGTCAGCCCCCATTTCACCAGTACACTGATCAGGACCACAACAGCCGGGTAAACGGTATGTCCCAGACCCTGAAGTAAAGCGGTTTGCGTAATCGCCATTGATGTAAAGGCAATGGATATGCAAAATATTTGCAGCGCATCTGTCCCTAAGTCATTACGAAAAAGCATAATGTTCACAGACGATAAAATACATATAAGCCCGACAGCTGAACCAATCCCCAGCACCGATGTTGCCTTAAACGATGTACGTACTTTTTCACGAATTGCTTCATGCTGCCCTTTTCTTAAGGCCGACGACAAAAACGGAACAAGAGACGTCCCGATACTAATTGCAAACACCGTCCCGAGCTGCAGGAACGGCTGACCTCGGTCATATACGCCTTTTGCCGCCTTTGCAGCTGCTTCACTCAGTCCCTCACTGCGCAGCAGCGCATACAAGTGAAAAGCATCGATCATTTGCATCCATAGGATCAGCAATCCACTCACACAAATCGTCAATGTATACAGCACCAAACTCTTCAGCACATCTTTTTTCCGCAGTGTAGCCTGTTTTAATGTCTTGCTCGCTGACAACCGCTTCCGATAGGTCAGCCAAAGGAAAAGAAGCAAAATGAGTGAAGCAGCACTTCCAGCTATAGAAGAGAACACCGCACCCGCTCCTGTTTCATAAAGCGAATAGCCATGTCTCACAAAATAGAAAGATAAAACAAGCAGGACGCCTACTCTGATGAGCTGCTCAGCCAATTGAGAGACCGCAGTGGGGAGCATCAGCCCATCACTCTGAAAAACACCCCTCAGCATCACGGTAAGTGGCAGAAATAAAAACACAAACGAACTCATCTGGATGAGAAGCATTAATTGACTGTCTGCCATGAGATTCGCAATTGTGCCTGCTCCTATATATAAACAAAGAAATAAGACCAAGCTCAGCAAAGTGATATACACCAAGGATACCTTTGTAATAATTCGGCGATTCTCCTCACCATGCTCGCTCAGGAGCTTGGACACCATCACAGGAAAACCAGTGGTGCCGAGCATGATCGCAATGCCAAGAAAGGGATAGACCTGCTGATAAATATAAAAACCTGTGTCTCCTACGATATTTTGAAAAGGGACACGATATACGGCACTCAGTACCTTTGATAACAAGCCTGCGATGGTTAAAATCACCGCACCTTGGAAAAGCCAATGCGGCTGATTCACAGCATTTTTCATGGATGACTCCTTTATGTTCAATCAAAAAATATACCTGCATTTAAACGCACTCATTATATCATAAGTGACTGGCAAGCCGTTTCTTTCTAAGGAGTAGACGATACATTCATTATTTTGTTTCATCCCATATAAAAAACGCCGACAAAATCAGATGATTTCATCGGCATTCTTTCTTTTTATCAAGATGATATAGAATTATTAGACCTAATGTTCCATTTGACGGGCTAAGAAGCCAGCTGCCGTTTCTGCCGCTTTATGCTCCACTTCTCCCATTGAACGCTCTTTAGAAAATAAAACGACGGCGCCAATTGGATCTCCGTTTGCAACAATAGGTGCAATGGTATAGGCTGATACATCATCATCAATACCATCCACAAGCTGAATTTCTTTCTTGCTGTCCTCTAATACAGAATTACGCTGATCCATTGTTCGTTCAAGTAAATCACTAATGGATTTGTTTAAGTACTCTTTTTTTGAACTGCCGGATACAGCAATATACGTATCACGATCACAGATGAGGATAGAATGACCCAAACTGTCGAATAAAGCATCAGCATATTCCTTCGCAAAGTCTCCTAGCTCACTAATCGGTGAATACTTCTTCAAAATGACTTCTCCATCGCGGTCGACAAAAATCTCAAGTGGATCTCCTTCCCGGATACGCAATGTTCTGCGAATCTCCTTCGGTATAACCACTCTACCTAGATCATCGATGCGGCGTACAATTCCAGTTGCTTTCATTCACTGCTGCCTCTCTTTCGTTTGATGATGTGTTGGGTGAATGGAACAAAAGCGTCCACTTTATGCAACATTCACCACTTGACCCTGAGATTAGTATCCGTCACATCAAACGTAATATACACGAGAGACCAACAAAATTTTATGAAGATGGAATGGTTTCTTTTTTCACATCTTGAAGACCTCGAAGCATACGAAGAACGACTTCAAGCCACTCCTCCGTTTTCTTGCCTTTTGTTTGGACAGAAATAATCAGCTTGCTGCCTTCCATGCCAAGACCGATATCACGTCCATATTGACTGCCAAGCTCAAATAATTTTTGACCATCGATGTCGCTGCTTGCTTTTTCATCGAGAGTGAGTCTGACAATGCCTTTCTCCATCTTGATCAACTCGACACGTTCCTGCACAGCGTACACCTTCATCGTCGCAATCGTGAACAAATCAGCCACTTCTTGCGGATATTCTCCGAATCGGTCAATCATTTCATCTTGAAGCTCTTTCCGCTCTTCTATAGATCCAATCGCTCTAAACTGTTTATACATCTCGATCTTTTGTTTGCCATCAGAAATATAGCTATCTGGAATGTAGGCATCAATTTGGAGATCAATTTCCGGCTCAAATTTTTCTTGAGCAGTCGTATCGCCTCTTCTTTCTTCAATGGCTTCTTTCAGCATTTGAGAGTAAAGGTCGAATCCAACAGAATCAATAAATCCATGTTGCTGTGCACCAAGTAAATTTCCTGCTCCTCGAATCGTTAAGTCACGCATCGCAATCTTAAAGCCTGATCCGAGCTCAGTGAATTCTTTAATAGCTTGAAGTCTTTTCTCTGCTACTTCAGAAAGCACTTTATCTTTTCGATAAGTGAAATAAGCATAGGCCACACGATTCGAGCGCCCAACTCGTCCTCTTAACTGGTACAGCTGCGAAAGCCCCATTTTATCAGCATCGTGAACAATGAGCGTGTTCACATTTGGTATGTCTACGCCCGTTTCGATAATGGTTGTACTGACGAGTACATCCGATTCACCTTCTAGGAAATTAATCATCACGGATTCCAGCTCGTTCTCACTCATTTTCCCGTGTGCGTAGCTTACTTTTGCGTCTGGAACAAGCATCGAGATTTCATCTGCTTTTCGTTCAATATCCTCCACTCGGTTATAAAGGAAGTACACTTGACCGCCTCTTGCCAGTTCTCGCTCAATGGCTTCTCTAACTAACGCACCATTGTACTCGACAACATAGGTTTGAACTGGGAAACGGTTCTCAGGTGGCGTTTCAATAACAGATAAGTCACGTACGCCAAGCATCGACATATGAAGCGTACGAGGAATTGGCGTTGCCGTTAACGTCAGCACATCAATATTGGCTTTCATTTGTTTAATTTTCTCTTTATGCGTCACACCAAAGCGCTGCTCTTCATCGATAATTAACAGTCCTAAATCCTTGTACACAATGTCTTTTGAAAGAAGACGATGCGTCCCAATGACCATATCAATCGTTCCATTTTTCAGCCCTTTTAAGGTTTCTGTTGTTTCTTTTCGTGTACGGAAGCGGCTAAGCTGAGCGATTTTAACAGGATAGTCTTGGAATCTGTCCATAATCGTGTCAAAATGCTGCTGCGCTAAGATCGTTGTTGGTACAAGCAGTGCCACCTGCTTCCCGTCAGCAATGGCTTTGAAGGCTGCTCGAATCGCCACCTCTGTTTTTCCATAGCCCACATCTCCACAAAGCAGACGATCCATCGGGCGCTCCCGCTCCATGTCTTGTTTGATTTCATGAATCGAGCGAATTTGATCGTCTGTTTCTTGGTAAGGGAATGCAGATTCAAACTGGCGCTGCATCTCATGGTCAGGCGAGAAGGCATACCCTTTGCTTGCTTCACGTTCTGCGTACAGCTTAATTAGATCATCTGCAATGTCCTGCACAGATGATTCTACTTTTTTCTTCACGCGCTTCCAGTCGCTACCGCCTAGTTTGTATAGCTTTGGTTCTTTTCCTTCTGACCCTACATACTTCTGCACCTGATCAATTTGTTCAACAGGGACATAAAGCTTGTCGCTTCCTTGATAATGAATATTTAAATAATCTTTATGAATGCCGCCAATTTCAAGCGTTTCAATTCCTAAATACTTACCGATCCCGTGGTTAATGTGCACCACATAATCGCCCACTTGCAGCTCTGAATAGCTTTTGATTCGCTCTGCGTTCGTCAGCTTTTGCTTACGTGCCTGCTTCTTCACACGTTTCTTGAAAAGTTCACCCTCTGTAATGACAGCAATTTTGGATAAAGGCAGTTCAAAACCGGTTTGCAGCTCACCTTGTAAAATATATACTTGCCCGCTGACAAGCTCAGCATCAGGTTTAGCAAGAGCTGCTTCAATGTCATAATCATGCAAGACAGATGACAGCTTCTCTGTCCGCTCTTCATCCGCACCTAAAAAGACAACCGTATAATTCTGCTTTTTGTAGCGTTCAATTTCACTTGCAAGCACATTCATCTGCCCATGGAAATTCTGCATTTGCTTACTAGATACATTGACGATATTTTGCGGATTGGTCTGCTGAACATGTCTCAAAAATAAGGAATAGTACAGAATCGATCTCGATTGCTGATTGAACAGCTCTTGAAATGGGAAGGAAAGGGCTAGATCATGCAGGATATTCCCTTCTTCCAGCAGACTAATTGTCCAATCTGCTTCTTCCTGTTCAAGCTGTTCTTCCATCTCCTGAATTCTGCTGATTTCATCTAGAATGATAATCGTATCCTGCGATGTATAATCTAGCAAACTAGCAGGCTTTTCATAGAAATAGGACAGATACTTCGTCATTTCTTGTGTCACAATACCTTCTAGCAGCTTCTCACGATCAGAAGAAATATTCTGATGGAGCAGTTCTTTTTGTTTATCCGAGTTGAATTTCTTTAAGCTACTGGCAAGACCTTCGTCAAGCTGTTCAATCGCTCTCACTCGTTCAGGCCCTCTTACAATCAGCTCTTTCGCCGGGCCAATCTTGATTTCTTGAAGTGTTTCCAATGAACGCTGCGTGTCAGAGTGGAAGGACCGAATAGAATCCACTTCTGTATCAAACAGCTCAATACGGATCGGGTGGTCTTCCGTTAACGCATAAATGTCAATGATTCCTCCGCGCACACTAAAGTCTCCGGGCGCAGCGACCATGGACGTCCGGTCATAACCGATTTGCACGAGTTGTTTTGAAAACGCCTCCAAATCAATTTCTTCACCAACCTTTAAATGGATCTGACTCTCCTTCCAGAGCTCAACAGGAGGAAGCATTCTACGCACTGCAGCTGCTGGGGTCACGACAATCGGATTTTCTCCATTCGCGAGACGATTCAATACATCAAGACGCTGCGCTCTAAGCTCCGGGCTTGCCACAGCAATTTCAGATGCAATGAGTTCATTGACAGGATAAAGAAGGACCGAGCGATCTGGCATCACACTAGCTAGATCATCTGTGACCTTCTGCGCTTGATATAAGTTGTGTGTCACAATAAACATCGGCCGCTTTAATTCGTCTGATATGGCGGCTGTAAATAAAGATCTGACGGAGCCTGATAGTCCGGCGAGCAGTTGTTCTTTTAAACCTTCCTTTAGCCCATTAAAAATGGACTGAAAATCATCACTTTGTTTGATAAATGATTGTATATTTTTCATTTGGCTCCTCCTCCCTGCTTGTTTAAAACAGAAAAACGCTTTGGTCTATTATCTACACCAAAGCTTTTTATTGAATAAAGGTATGATACTGATGGTAATCAGGATTTCTTTCGAGCGCCTCTTGGCAATCCTCACAAATGGTTTGTACATGTAAATCACCATTTTCCCTATAAGAAATCATATCGTTTCTTTCCTCATTTGTTAAGTGATGAAATCCAAGTGCTTCACTTTGGACAGCGGATTCATCTAGACTGCCAACCTTTACACCACAGTGCCGGCAGTAATAGTGCAAAGCCATACGTGATCCTCCCATGCTGAGATTTTATGATCAGTATGTGCTTTGCTTATCATTCTTATACCTTCTTGTTAAAATCATTCATCACTTCTAAAAATGGCTTTGTTAAAGCCGCTTCACAAGCTTCAACAGATGATTGAATAGCAGATGAGATATCAGGCTGTTCTTCCTCTGAGAAGCGTCCTAGTACGTAATCGACGACCTTCATGCCATTTTGTGGACGGCCGATGCCGATACGGAATCGGTCAAACTCTGGTGAACCTAAATGCTGAATCAACGATTTGATTCCGTTATGTCCGCCTGCACTTCCTTTAGTACGCAAACGAATCCGGCCCGTTGGCAAATCAAGATCATCATAGATGACCTTCAAATGTTCAAGGGGAATATCATAGTAATCCATCAGCGGACGCACACATTCCCCTGATAAGTTCATATATGTAAGAGGCTTCACAAGTAGAACCTTTTGCCCCGAAACAAACCCAGTTCCATATTGTCCATGGAATTTTGATTGATTTAATGGGATGTCCCATTTTTTTGATAGTTCATCTATTGTCATAAACCCGACGTTATGTCTTGTTTTTTCATATTCTTTTCCTGGATTACCCAATCCAACGAACGCAATCATGAAACCAATAACCTCCTTTGTCGCACATGCACACGCCTAAAAAATGAGCCAATGTGATTGCCTCATGCAAAACGTATGAATTCTTTTCATTCTAGCACAAAAGACGTAACCGCGGGAGGGTTACGTCTCTAATTGACCAGTTATTCTTCGCTGTCATCTTTTTCTTTAATGGCCTCAGGCTCTTGCGTTTCCTCTTCACTATCTGGCTCAGGAACCTCTGATTGCTGAGGCGGTAAGATCGAAGCAACAACTTCTTCTGGATCATTATTAATTTGATACGTAGATTGAACAGTCAGATCACCAACTGTTAGTACGTCATTTACTTCTAAGTTTGTAATATCAGCTTCAATATTTTGCGGGATATCCTTTGGTTTTGCTGTAATGGATAGCTCAAATAGTGGCTGCTGAAGCACACCGCCATCCTTTACACCTTTGGATTCGCCAATGAGTTGTACAGGTACATCTGCGTCAATTTCTCGCTGTAAGTCGACCACTTGGAAATCAGCGTGGACAAGCTCATTTTTCAACGGATCTGTTTGCAATTCTGTTACCATCACAGATTTTGTTTCACCGCCAACGTCTAATGTGATGATTGTGTTTTTTCCTTCATCACGTAATGTCTTTAATAAATCAATACTGTCTAATGAAACAGCAAGGTTGTCTGTATTTTTTCCGTATATGACACCAGGAACGTGTCCTGAATGACGGATTTTTTGCAGTGTGGAACGTTTGAAATCAGTTCTTTTATTTGCTTTTAAAGTTGCCATATTCAGCACCATCCTATTTCTTTTTTGTCACTACTTTCATAAATACCCATAACTGAATCATTTTAAACATGTTTGTCTTTCATTTATCACAGCAAAAAGACCCCAAGCTGATGCCTAGGGCCTTTTCCAATCAGAAAATTAGCTGAAAAGGTAGCTCACAGATTCTTCTTCATGTACACGGATGATGGCTTCTGCAAGCAAAGGCCCAACTGAAAGCGGAATGAATTTTCCAACTTTCTTGTCATCTGTTAAATGAATACTGTTTGTCACAACTAATTCTTTAATTTTAGAGTTTGTAATACGTTCTACTGCTGGTCCAGACAATACTGGGTGAGTACAACAAGCATAGACTTCAGCCGCTCCATTTTCCACAAGTGCATTTGCAGCAAGTGTAATCGTACCAGCTGTATCAATGATATCATCGATGAGAATCGCCGTTTTGCCTTCAATGTTCCCAATGATGTTCATCACTTCAGCCACGTTCGGCTTCGGACGACGTTTGTCGATAATTGCGATTGGTGCTTTCAGGCGGTCCGCCATTTTGCGCGCACGCGTAACACCACCGTGGTCAGGAGACACAACAACGATATCATTTAAGTTTTTCTGTTCAAAATAGTTTGTTAAGATTGGCACAGCCATTAAGTTATCGATTGGAATATCAAAGAAACCTTGGATTTGCGGCGCATGAAGGTCAAGTGCAATGACACGTGTAGCACCTGCTGTTTCAAGTAAGTTCGCAAAAAGCTTCGCCGTGATTGGCTCACGAGGTTTCGCCTTACGATCTTGACGTGCATATCCGTAATAAGGGATGACAATATTGACCGTTTTCGCAGAAGCGCGTTTTAGTGCATCTACCATAATGAGTAGCTCCATAATGTGCTCATTGACTGGCGCACTAGTAGATTGAATAACATAACAATCACAGCCACGGATACTTTCTTCAATATTGATTTGGACTTCACCGTCACTAAAACGTTTAACAGAGCTCTTTCCTACATCAACTCCGATACGATCGGCAATTTCTTTGGCAAGTTCAGGGTTTGAATTCAAAGAGAATATCTTTAAATTCGCATCAGCATAACGATTAGACATGGTAAACCTCCGGGTATTTGGATTATTTTTTATGAATATTTTTCACATAATCTTCTTTATTGACTTGTCTTGCTCTAGCAATAGACAATGCATCCTGCGGTACATCTTCTGTAACCGTTGAACCGGCTGCAACATATGCCCCTTTTCCGACAGTGACTGGTGCAACGAGATTTGAATTGCAGCCAATAAATGCGCCATCTTCAATCTTCGTTAAGAATTTGTTCTTCCCATCATAATTAACTGTAATGGATCCACAACCAAGGTTTACATCCGCTCCGACCTCTGCATCTCCAATATAGCTGAGATGAGACGCTTTGCTTCGGTCACCGAAAACTGTTTTCTTGATTTCGACAAAATTTCCGATCTTCACTTCATCGCCAATTTTCGACAACGGGCGAATATGAGCAAACGGTCCAATTGTCACATCTACCCCAACTTCACTATCGCAGACAACAGACTGCTTAATGACTGTCCGATCTCCAATTACGCTATCAACAATTTCAGTGTTCGGACCGATTGTGGCATCTGCACCAATCTTTACATTCCCTTTGATGACCGTCCCAGGATAAATCATTGTATCTTCACCGATGACTGCATCGGGCGAGATATACGTGTTCTCAGGATCAATCAAGGTTACACCATTCTTCATATGCTGATGATTAATACGTCGCTTCATGAATTGCTCTGCTTGTGATAGAGCGATACGATCATTGACTCCAAGTGTTTCTTCAAAATGCGGTGTTTGATACGCTGCAACCGTCTGTCCTTCATTCTTTAGAATTTCAATGACATCCGGCAAATAGTATTCACCTTGTGCATTTTCATTTGACACTTGCTCAATCACACGGAAGAGATCTTCATTTGAAAAGCAATAGGTCCCAGTATTAATTTCATTCACTTGACGTTCAGCATCATTTGCATCTTTATGCTCGACGATTTTTACTACAGCACCTGTTTCATCACGAAGAATACGTCCATAACCTGTTGGATCATCCGCGTGTGCTGTCAAAATCGTCACTTTCGCTTGTTGTTTTTGATGCTCGCTTAACATGGCTTCCATTGTTTCCGCTGTCAATAATGGTGTATCTCCACAAATGACAATGGTTGTTCCCTTTTCCTGCGCGAGGAACGATTTGGCTTGTTTGACGGCATGTGCTGTTCCCAGCTGTTCTTCTTGAAGTGCATATTCACTTCTGTCCCCAAGCTGCTTCTTGACGTCCTCTGCTCCATGACCGACAATCGTCACAAGCTTGGCTAAAGATAGCTTTAACGCTTGATCTGCCACATGCTCGACCATTGGCTTTCCGCAAACTGGATGAAGTACTTTGTATAACTTTGACTTCATTCTTGTTCCTTTTCCCGCTGCTAAAATCACTGCGAACCGCTTATCCATTGATTGGCCTCCAATATCCCTATTATCCATAGAAAAATATATCCTAAATAAGGACTGATTTCAAGGATACAAGAGGAAGTGCATTAATTTTCTAATGAACGGGAGACATAAGGAACAAGAGAAAAAACGCAAAAAAGACAGCATTTAAAAGAAAACATTCATTTTCTCTTAAAGCTGTCTTTTTAGGTTCACATATCTTTAAGAAGCTCCAGCTTCTTCATATTCAATTGTCTCTTCCTCTTCGCCTAAGCGATGATACTCATTTAAAACAGCATCTTGGATTTTACCCCGAGTGCTTGAATTAATTGGATGTGCAATGTCGCGAAACTCTCCATCAGGCGTACGTTTGCTAGGCATTGCAACAAACAAGCCATTGTTTCCATCAATCACACGAATATCATGAACAACAAATTCGTGGTCCAGCGTGATGGATGCAATCGCCCTCATGCGACCATCGGTATTCACGCGGCGTAATCTTACGTCAGTAACTTCCACAGTAGTTCACCACCTTTTCCCAATATAAAAGCATTAATTAGGTATTCAACGATTGTGGTGATTCTCCTGCTCTTTTTTTAAACTTTTTTTGAAATATCGGGATATTTATACATTTTTTGTCATTTTAATGACGGCGCTTACATCGGTTGCGTGAAAAAAGACATCATGACGATGCCTTTTCATACATATAATGAAACCAATCGGTTTCCAAAGAGATGGCCTGTTTATTTCACTAATGCCACAACTTCAATTTCTACAAGTGCATCTTTTGGAAGTCTGGCTACTTCTACACATGAACGAGCTGGCTTATGTGTATGGAAGTATTCACCGTACACTTCATTCACTTCAGCGAATTGTTCCATATCTTTAATGAAAACCGTTGCTTTCACGACTGTTTCAAAGGAAGCACCCGCTGCTTCAAGGACGGCTTTAAGATTATGAAACACTTGATGTGTTTGTTCTTTAATATCTCCATTCACAAAATCTCCAGCTGGCGTTAACGGAATCTGCCCTGAGCTGTAAAACATGTTATTGACGATAATCCCTTGAGAGTAAGGTCCAATGGCTGCTGGCGCGTTTTTGGTTTGAACAACTTTTGTCATATCAATCTCTCCCATTCAAATACATGTTTGATCAAAGCTTAAGCTTTCGAATGAAAAAACTCGTGGAAATTACCTTCATTAATCTCAATGATTTTCTGCTTCATATCAATGGTTGAAAGCTTTAAAAGTGATACATATTCATCGACAAGACGTTCATCTACGCCTTCATCTTCTAATAAAACACCGATCCCTGCAACATTTGCATTAAATTCCTCTAGAAGATTCATCATGCCATTAATGGTTCCGCCTGCTTTCATAAAGTCATCAATAATCAACACATTGGATCCTTTATCTAAGCTCCGCTTTGCAAGTGACATGGTTTGAATTCGGTTAGAAGAACCTGATGCATAATTAATACTCACAGTTGATCCTTCAGTTACCTTATTATCTTTTCTAACGATCACAACAGGCACATTTAAATAACCTGCAACAGAATAGGCAATCGGAATACCTTTCGTCGCAACAGTCATGACAACATCAATCGGTCGATCCGAAAAAATGGTCGCAAAAAGCTTACCGATTTTCGCAAGAATCGATGGATTGCCTAAAACATCAGTTAAATATAAATAACCGCCAGGAAGCACACGTTCAGGAGTTGATAATGCCTCTCCGATATCGTTGACGACTTCGTCTGCTTCTTTTAGATGAATCTTTGGAATATATTTCACTCCGCCAGCAGCACCAGGTACAGTAAGTAAAGTCCCTATTCCCTGCTGTTCGAAGGTTTGTTTAATAATCGTTAAGTCTTCACTAATAGAGGACTTCGCAGATTGATATCGCTCTGCAAAAAAAGTTAAAGGTACTAGTACGTGCGGGTGGGTTAACAAATAATTTGTTAAGTCCACCAATCTGCCGCTTCGACGAAACTTCATGAACTTACCCCCAGAACCCGAATAATTTATGAATAATATAACTTAATATACGGATTTAATCAAGGGTATTTTGTTCGCCGATCATGCGGACAGCGTAAACCTGATCACAAAATCCTCTCAGTCCGTTATATATTCTTTGTACCTTCGATTCATATTGAATCAAGCCAAATACAGTTGGCCCGCTGCCGCTCATTAATACAGCATCTGCTCCGAAACGCTTCATCTGTCTCTTAATCATATCGACTTCTGGATACATCTTTAATGTCACAGATTCCAACACGTTACCGAGTGAGCCGCACATCTCTTTATAATCTTTCGCTTCAATTGCTTCAATCATACGCTGTACATTTGGGTGTTCTACTTTGCTTGCGTCATATTGTCTGTAGACCTCAGCTGTAGATACCCCAATCACCGGCTTCGCTAAAATCACCCAGCAATGCGGCGGTGTCGCAATATGCTTTAGTTTCTCTCCACGTCCTGTCGCTAGCGCTGTCCCTCCGTGTACACAAAAAGAGACATCTGAGCCGATCTCCGCTCCAAGCTCAGCTAGTTCATCTAACGTGAGATTTAACTTCCACAAACGGTTTAAGCCGCGAAGCGCTGCTGCGGCATCACTGCTGCCTCCAGCTAAACCTGCTGCGACGGGAATTGCTTTTGTGATGACAATCGATACGCCTTTTTGAATACCGAATCTTGTTTTTAATAATTTAGCTGCCTGATAAGCCAAATTCCGTTGATCATCTGGCACAAAACGGTTATGAGATGATACACGGATTTCGTCTTTGTCCAGCTCCGTCAGCTCTAGTCGATCTGCAAGATCTATTGTTGTCATCACCATCTCCACTTCGTGATATCCATCCGGTCTTTTTCCATGAACATCAAGTGAGAGATTAATTTTTGCCGGTGCTTTTTCTAAAATACGCAAACATTTCACCTACTTCTCCATCTAAACATAAGTATCAATATTGTATCACATTTGATGGATCTGATGAATATTGGCTTTTGCCCCCAGCACACTCACTTTTTCAAGCAAAAAAGACCAGAGACACCCGAGGTATCCCTGATCATTTCTTTATCGTTGATTCTCTTCTTGAGCCATGTGCTGTTGAGCTAATTCAATGGCACGTTTGACCATATTTCCTGCGTCACGCGCACGAATCTCTCCCCAGCCTCCATTTTTGACGGTATCATAAAATCCAAGATCCTTCGCCAGCTCGTATTTGAACTCATCTGACATAATGCCTCGGCGTCTACCCAAACGAAACAGCCCCTTTGGTCGAGAATTCGAATCATCGCCACTCATTTGTGGCTTTCTTATTTTGCATCGATTCCTGCCTTTTACCCCTTTCAAATAATGGACAGCCTCCCATACAGAAAAAAGGCAAAACAAAAAGCAGTAAACAAAAAGTTCACTGCCCATTAATAGGCGACTGAGCTAGCGGTATCATCGAACGTTAATTCGACCGTCTCAGTCAGTATATCTGCATAACTGTAAGAAACTCTTTCAAACGAATTCTCATCTTGATCTAATTGAATCACAAAAACAGAAGGGTACGTTTCAGCTAAAATGCCCGAACGCTCAATTGTTTTTCGGCGGCCTCCGTTAGCCTTTAACGTCAAACGTTTACCTAAGTTACCATCAAGCGATCTTTTGATGTCGGACAAAGTCTTCGCCATTGCATCCACCTCACTGAGATAATTATACAACAACGGCCCATTTTTGTCAAATAAAAATTAAATTATATCAACCAACACGAGCCATTGTCAACAAAATAATTTTGACAAACTTCTACCTTTTCTCCTCCCTATTTTTCTCAAATTCCGGTGAATTATGTATTCATATGAAATTTCTTTTTGAGCATAAAAAAAACCAGACTGAAATCAGTCGGGTTATGTCGATTCATGGTCTCTTTTATATGGCATACCTACCCTTAAAACACCCCTTGTTTCAATCCCTCCGAGACCTTTTTCTCTCGTCAGCGTATTTCGGAGCACATCCCACACGTTGATTCGATCTACAAATGGAGTGAAGCTGATCTTGGCAACAATATAGACGGGGTCAAGTGCATGAATGTTGACACGTGAGGGTGAGCTTGCAAAATTAGCACCTGCTTGAATTAATGATTCAAAATGAGATTGGCAGGCACCTGCAAAGATCACGAGCTGATCTAAATGCGGAACCTTCCTTCTTGCCTTTTGAACCGTTTCAACGAAATGACGAGAATGACGATATGCACCGATATCGTGTACACCGCCCTTTTGTTTAGAATACGCATCATGTCCTGTGATGACCAAAATATCAGGCCGGTATTGATCAATTAATGAATCAATCATGCTTGGCATTTTCTTCTCGTGGCAATGCACACCATACACAGGTACACCGATTCTTTCATATACATCTAAGCATTTCTTTAAGTATGAAGCATCTCCATCTAAATGCAGAACCTTTCCGGGCATATGAAAATACTGCTCCTGATGCTGATATTGTCCAGACGTATAATACTCTTGTTTTTCACGAAGCAGCTGATAATCTTGCCTGAGTAAGTCGAGCGATTCGTTAATTTTCCGTTCATCGTCCTTCTCTCTTGTCAGCTGCTCCTCTTTTTGAATCAAGACCAAATCTGACATCTTCGCATCGGCAATCAGCCTCACTTCATTCCCATGCAAAATGGCGGTGGCTTCGTGCTGGTCTGTCTCATCAATTCGAATGATACGAAACATAATATCCATCTGATAGGATGCCCTCGTCACCATATCTCCTATTTGAAATTGCATGCTTTTCACTCCACAATCAGGCTCTTATCCTGTTGGTATCGTCTTACGCTACACTTGTTCTTCTTTCAGGTGTGTTGTTCTTTCTAGCCTATGCCTGAACAGGTGAAGTGGTGAAAACCAAAAGAAAAAAGCCCTTATGAAAGGGCTTTGTCTTCTTTTCAGCGTGATAGAAAACCTTTGCAGCTCTAGGAAGGACGAGTACTGGCGCGGAGCGAATTTGACATTCGTGAGCACCAGCGCGCAGGACTGACACCGAATGCGAGGGTTTGTCTACACGCTGAAAAGCCCTTATGAAAGGGCTTTGTGTAAAACATTGGACAAACGGGCAAATTCATCGATTGACAATGATTCACCGCGACGTTTCCCATCAACCTCAGCTGTTACAAGGGCTTCTTCAATGATGGCTTTATGTTTCTTGCCATCTGGCAGATTGTTCATCAAGTTATTCATCAATGTCTTCCGGCGCTGGCCAAAACTCGCACGAATCAGTTGAAAGAAAAACGTATCATTGTCTACTGAGACCGCAGGTGTTTCACGAACAGTTAGTTTGATCACCGCTGAATCCACATTTGGTTGTGGGACGAAAACCGTTTTCGGCACAACCATGACCGTCTTCGCTTCTGTATAAAATTGCACTGCAATCGACAAAGAGTTGTATTCTTTTGATGAAGGAACAGCAGCCATGCGATCTGCTACTTCTTTTTGCAGCATGACAACGATTCCTTTCAATGGAAGGTTTTCTTCAAGCAATTTCATAATAATTGGTGTCGTCACATAATAAGGAAGGTTTGCTACGACCATTACTTCTTTACAGTCAGCAAACTGTTCTTCAATCACCTTTCTTACATCTGCCTTCAATACGTCTTGATGAATAATGGTGACATTATCATATGGAGAAAGCGTATCGTTTAAAATCGGCAATAGGCGCTGGTCGATTTCAAAAGCCGTGACTTTCTTTGCCCGTTTGGCGAGCTGTTCAGTCAACGCACCGATACCAGGGCCAATTTCAATCACACCGGTCTCATCCGTAATCTCTGCATGATCGACAATGCGATCTAAAATATTCGTATCAATTAAAAAGTTTTGCCCTAAGCTCTTTTTAAAAGAGAAACCGTACTTCTTCAGTATTTCCTTCGTTCTGATGGGCGTCGCAATATCTTTATTCATCGGCTTCCTCCTGCATGACGGTCTTTAAGGCCGCAATAAAATCCTCTTTCGTTATTTGGAACATGTGAAGACGCTTTTGCAGCTGCTTCGCATTTGTATATCCTATATTTAAAAGCATACCTAATCGTTCGCGACGGCGTTTTGATGCTTCGCCTCCGATAAGGCCTGCGTCAAATAAATCGTCTAACGTAATCTCGCTTTCTGATTCTTCCATTTCCTCATGGACATGTGCAAGGCATTCTCGAATACTATCCAAGGAAGCATGCTCGACACCAATTCCTTTGTCCCGCTTCGCTTTCGCAAGGTGTTTTGGTAAAAAGGCGTGCTTACAGCCAGGGACAGCCTCTGCGATGGTTTTACGGATCTTTTCCCCAGGGAAATCAGGATCAGTTAAAATGATAACCCCCCTCGTCTCCTGAGCAAGACGCACTTGTTGAATGACTGTATCGCCAATGGCAGATCCATTCGTTTCAATCGTATCTGCATCAACTGCCATCTTTACTCTAGCAGTGTCGTCACGACCCTCCACCACAATGATTTCTTTGATTTTCATGTATTCCTCCGCTTGCAAAAACAATCTACATTTTTTTGTCAAAAAATGAAACCTTCCATGCTGTTTTTGCGTCTAATTAATTAGAAAACAGTGCTTCTATTATAACCAAAAAAACAGAGGGTGCGCAAAGCCCTCTGTTCATATAAATGATTTGATGTGTTTATTTGAGCACTCTAATTTTCACTCGTTTATTTCCCCATTGATAAGCTGCCGACTTACTTGGGACGAACACATCAATTTTATTCCCTTTTATAGCAGATCCAGTGTCTGATGCAACGGCATACCCATAGCCTTCCACATACACTTTAGAGCCCAGCGGAATGACACTCGGATCTACTGCTATGACCTTTGCACCCGGATTTGCTTTTAAATTAAAGCCTGTAGACGTTCTACCCGTACATCCAGCACAGCCCGCTGTATAGGCTGTGGACGTCACATAGAACTCTTTTCCTGACGATTCATTACTTCTTGAAACCGCAGGGGACGCTTTAGGTTCTTTCTTGGACACTTGTGTACCAACGGCCACTAAACGATCCTTACTGTCTTTTGCAGTAACCTCTTTAATTAATTCTTTAGACACCACTTTGCCGTTTTCTTTCACAATGGCATAGTGCTTCTTCAATTTACCTTCTTCACCTTTTTCAAGCACCTTCTCTTTTCCTTTTTCAAGAGATCGATCCTTTTTATGTTTGGTATCAAAAGCAATTTTCTCTTCCACTACATCGGTGACTTTTTCCACCCGAGTGATCTTCACATCTGCGCTTTTTTTAGAAAGGTGACTATGTAACGCAGGTTTGATCTTATCGTGCTTCTTGAGCTTCAGCTCTTGTTGCTTTAAAAAGTCAGCGACCGTAGTCGAAGTGGTCCACACTTTCTTATCCTTTCCTCCATCGTTTAAGCTGACCTGAAAGGCCTGCTGAACCACAAGATCCATATTCTTTTCAATCTTGTCATTCTTTCCTGGAGTTACTTGATCGTGCTTCCCAATATCTATCTTCTCATTCTTCAATAATGCTCCAACCGTCTGATCTGTTGTCCATATCGTTTTCTCTTTCCCATCTAGGGTGAGATGAACCGGTATAGCCGCATCATACACAATGTTCATGTTGTCTTGAATCTTTGTATTTAGACTTGGAGAGATATGATCCTCCGCCCTGGTCCTTATTCCAAGGTCTGAAAGCAGCTGTGCTACTGTCTCTTCATGTGTACGAATTGTCTTCTCTTTGCCATTGATTGAAATGGTAATAGACTGCTTAGTGAGCTCATGCGCACCGTAAGCCGTCCCAGTTCCAGCTAAAAGCAAGCAAGCGACTAGAAATAAAACCTTGCCTTTTCCTAGCTTGACAGAAAACAGATTTTTCATTTTTTGTACGATGAAAAACGCCTCCTTCTCCTCGGAGAGATTATATAGAGTATCTCAAAACCTGTCAACCCTTCCACCCACTGTACAAAAATGCTCGATTGTAAACCTATTATGGGAGATTTTTGGAAGGAAGGGAAGAAAGACTTATCGACAACTTATCCTATGAGGAGGCGCAAACGTGTAGAACTTTTTCGTTATGTTTCACAATTGGACAAGCTTAAACAAGGATTGACATCATATACTGTCAGTTTATACGGAAAACTTTTTTCGCATTTTCTGTTGTCAATGCAGCAAGCTCTTCAAAGCTTATTTCTCGCAATTCAGCAATTTGTTCTGCGATATATTTCACATAGCTCGGCTCATTTCGTTTCCCTCTAAATGGCGCTGGAGTTAAATACGGGCAGTCTGTCTCAATCAGAAGACGATCACTTGGAATATCCTTGACAACTTCTTTCGGTTTTTTCGCATTTTTAAATGTCACAGGTCCACCGAATGAGATATAAAAGTTCATTTCCATACACGCTTTTGCAATTTCGAGGCTGCCAGTAAAGCAGTGCATAATTCCTCCGACTTCTGCCGCTCCTTCTTCTTTTAAGATCGTCACTACATCTTCCGTAGCGTCACGGTTATGAATGATAATTGGCAGATTCACTTCTTTTGCAAGAGCAATTTGACGTCTAAAGACTTCTTTTTGCACATCTTTTGGCGACTTGTCCCAATAGTAATCTAGACCCATTTCTCCAATGGCAACAACCTTTTCATGTTGAGATAATTCTTTGATCCAAGCCAAATCTTCATCTGTCATATCAATGGCATCAACAGGATGCCAGCCGATGGCTGCATACATAAAATCATATGCTTCAATTAGCTCCATCGCTCTCGTAATGGTTGGACGATCAAACCCGACCACCACAATCTTCTCTACCTTTTCACTTTTGGCTCTTTCAATCACCTGCTCTAAGTCTTCATTATATTGTTCAGCATTTAAGTGGGCATGTGTGTCAAATAACATGGTTGATTGCTCCTTTCGACAATTCTTCTGAAAAACAAAAGGTGTTCGACGAAATGTTACACGTGGAACACCTTTGTTAAATTATAAAATTTTCGTTCCATTTGCTAGAGATTGATCTACTTCAAGAACCTGCAATTTACCAGTAGTTTCTCCAGTTAAAATCATTCCCTGGGAAATTTCCCCTCTTAGTTTAACTGGTGTGAGATTCGCTACGCAGACGAGCTTCTTCCCTACCAATTCTTCTGGTTGATAATGCTTGGCAATCCCTGAGACAATTTGTCTCTTTTCAAATCCAAAATCAAGCTGAAGCTTTAAGAGACGGTCAGCTTTTTTCACTGGTGCTGCTTCCAATACTTGTGCTACACGAAGGTCAACTTTCGAAAAATCATCGAAGGCAATTTCGGCACCCAGTTCAGGCAATTCAGTTTCTTCTATTTCAACTGACTCTTCTTCTACCTTAGGCGCACTTCCTTGCATCTTCTCTTTAATGTATGCCACTTCTTCTTCAACCTCTAAACGAGGGAACAACGGCTCACCTTTTTGTACCGTCGCTTTTTGAATCGCACCGAAAGAAAGAATGCTTTCCCAGCTTTTGAGTTTCTCTTCTTCAATTCCAAGCTGGAAGAAGATTTTCTCAGGTGTTTTTGTTAAGAATGGTGTTAACAATACAGCTGTGATTCGAAGTGATTCTGCTAAATGGTACATCACAGAATGCAGTTCTTTTCGTTTTGTTTCATCCTTCGCTAATACCCAAGGAGCTGTTTGATCAATATATTTATTCGTTCTGCTGATTAATGTCCAAACATTTGAAAGAGCCACCGAGAATTCGAGGTTCTCCATCGCTTCTTCATAAGCTTTCACCGTTTGTTCAGCTACAGCTTTTAGTTCCTCATCAAACTCATTGACTGGTCCCTTATAGCTGCTTAATGTACCGTCGAAGTATTTTTGCACCATCGCCACTGTACGGTTAAGTAAGTTCCCTAAATCATTGGCAAGGTCATAGTTTACACGTTCCACGAATCCTTCTGGTGTAAACACACCGTCTGCACCAAATGGTACTTCGCGTAGCAGGTAATAACGAAGAGCATCAAGACCATAGCGATCAATTAACGTAACAGGATCTACTACGTTCCCTTTTGATTTAGACATTTTGCCATCTTTCATGAGCAGCCAGCCATGTGCGAAAATTTGTTTTGGCAGCGGCAGATCAAGTGCCATCAGCATAATTGGCCAGTAAATTGTATGGAATCGTACAATTTCTTTCCCGACTAGGTGTACGTTGGCAGGCCAATATTTTTTATATTTTTCATCTTGATCGGTTCCGTAGCCAATCGCTGTTAAGTAGTTGAATAACGCATCAATCCATACATAGATGACGTGCTTCGGATTATTAGGTACTTTAATGCCCCAATCAAAGGTTGTTCTTGATACAGCTAAATCCTCTAACCCCGGTTTAATGAAGTTATTAATCATTTCATTCTTTCTTGATTCAGGCTGAATGAACGACGGGTTCTTTTCGTAATAGTCTAGTAAGCGATCTGCATACTTACTCATACGGAAGAAATATGATTCCTCTTTAATCAATTCAACAGGATGTCCACTGTCTGGGCTTTTCCCTCCAATGACTTCCCCTTTCTCATTTCGCTCAACATCAACAAGCTGTGTTTCCGTATAGAATGTTTCATCAGGAATACTGTACCAGCCCTCATATTGATCTAAATAAATATCTCCTTGATCAAGCAACTTTTGGAAGACTTGCTCAATGATTTTCGTATGTCTTTTTTCCGTTGTACGAATGAAATCATCGTTTGAAATGTCGAGTTTCTTCCATAATGATTTAATGTCAGCAACGACCGGATCTAAATACTCAATCGGTGTAATATTTTGTTCTTCAGCTTTTTGCTGAATTTTTTGTCCGTGCTCATCTGTACCCGTTAAATACATCACATCATAGCCTTGCAGACGTTTATATCGAGCCATGGCATCCCCTGCCACTGTCGTATAAGCATGTCCAATATGTAATTTTCCGCTCGGATAGTAAATTGGTGTAGTCAGATAAAACGTTTTTTTCTTTTCCGGCATGTCGGAACCTCCTGCTTGTGTGTAAATGTCAAAAACTCCCGCCCAATGGACGAGAGCGGTCATCATACTTCATTAAAATGTGTCAGATCATTTCATTATGTTTTGCACTTGTGCTTTCTCTATGATACCATCTTAGCCTTTAAGATCAAGCATATATACATAGAACAGATTGAAATGAACGAAAAAGATGAGTTTTTCGAAAAAAACGACAAACCGCTCGACATTTTGTCGAATATTGTCGTATGAAATCTATTTCCAGATTTACAATTGGCTAAATTAGGGCAAAAGTCTTGTTAATCTGTTATCGTCATTTTTCATATTTTTATAGATAAATTCTGAAAAATCCTTATACACCGGTAGTTTCAAGGTCCTTTGACTTTAAGAGTCATATTTTACAAACAATAGTAAACAAAATGATTGACGATTTATGGAAACCTTGTTATGCTAGGAATGTAAGGAATTTGTCGAATAATGACGAAGATAATATTATATTAAGAATAAGAACTTTTTGGGAGGAGAATGAAGATGAAATCTACAGGTATTGTACGTAAAGTTGACGAATTAGGACGCGTGGTGATTCCAATCGAGCTTCGCCGTACGTTAGGAATCGCAGAAAAAGACGCTTTGGAAATTTATGTTGATGATGAAAAAATTATCCTAAAAAAATATAAACCAAACATGACTTGCCAAGTAACAGGTGAAGTATCAGACGATAACCTTAAACTTGCTAATGGTAAATTAGTTCTTAGCCGTGAAGGTGCAGAGCAAATCATTAACGAAATCCAAAACCAACTTCAATCACAAAAATAAGTTTTATATAAAAAGGTTCTTGCACCGTTTGCAAGAACCTTTCTTTATTGTTCAATATGATACGCATCATAGATCGTTCGCTTTGGCACACCACGTTCGACCGCAGTACGTTTAATAGCCTCTTTTGACGTTAACCCTTCCTCTATGTAATGGATCACGTGCTCTTTTTCAGATAAAGAATTCCACCAAGCTTCTTCATTCAGTTCTTCTTCATCCTGATCATTTCCTTGTACGACGAGACAGAACTCACCACGGATTTGTTGTTCTGTCACCCAAGCCAGCGCGTATTCTAAATCTCCACGAATGAACTCTTCAAATTTCTTTGTCAGTTCTCTCGTAATGGCAATATTCCGGTTCCCCCACACTTCTTTCATCACAGTCAGCGTTTCTTTTAACCGATGGGGCGCTTCATAGAAAACAATTGTTTCTTGGCGTTTCTTCAATGCTTCCAGCTGTTTTTTCTTTTCCTTTTTTTGACGATCAAGAAAACCGTAAAAGAAAAATGGCTGAGGTGCGATTCCTGACGCAATGAGCGCCGTAAGTGCTGCATTTGCACCAGGTAACGGAATGACATAGCCTCCGATGTTCGTAAAGTCGCGAACCACTTCGGCTCCTGGATCAGAGATCGTCGGTAAACCGGCATCGCTCACGAGTGCAATGTTCTTTCCTTCTTTTAACCATTCGATTAACTTGTGACCACTGCTATCTTTGTTATGTTCATGATAACTCGTTAATGGGGTATCAATTTCATAGACATGACAAAGCTTTTTCGTTTGTCTCGTATCTTCTGCGGCAATATAGTCTACATCTTTTAACGTTTGTATCGCTCGAAACGTCATATCTTCTAAGTTTCCAATCGGGGTTGGTACGAGATAAAGAATCCCCATTTCTGATTGACCATCAAAGCTTTTCTGTGTCTTTTTCATGTGCCGCCTCCTTTTTGATTCGCTTTTCTTCTATATACATGTCCTTTTTTCGACGTGTCCACGTTTTGAAACGATATTCCTGTTGCATGGCTTCTCTTTTGGTTAAAAAGCATTCGTGGTAATAGAGTTCCACCGGCCGTCTAGCTCTCGTATACTTTGCACCCTTCCCACTATTATGGGCAGTCAGCCTTTTTTGTAAGTTATTTGTATACCCAGCGTACAAACTGCCATCTGCACATTTCAATACATAGAAATAATGACTATGCTTCTCCATACAGTATCGTCCTGATTTCTTTTGTATACTCTTGGTCTTCTCCATAAACAAAAAGCGGCGGGAGGATTTTCAAATCCGGTTTTCCATCTTTCATCCCTTCCACTAAAATGGTATTCGCTTCTTTTCCCTGTTTCGGATATACAAATTGAATTCGTTTTGGCTCAATTCGATATTTCTTCATCATTTCAACAATCTCAAGCAGCCGTCCAGGGCGATGAACCATTGCCAGTTTGCCTCCTTGCTTTAGCAAAGTGGAAGAAACACGAATGACATCTTCTAATGTACAATGAATCTCATGACGTGCAATCGCCAAATACTCATTTTCATTGATTTCATCCTTAGAAGGAGTCTTAAAATATGGCGGATTACAAGTAATCACGTCTACTTTGTGGTTTCCGTACCGTTTAGGCATATCATTTAAATCACCATGGATCAACTCAATCTGCTGCTCCAGTTGATTATGCACCACACTTCTCTTTGCCATATCAAACAGACGTTCTTGAATTTCAACCCCTGTAATAGAGGCTTTAGATCTCGTCGAAAGCAGCAATGGAACGATGCCATTTCCCGTACAAAGATCAATAATCTCCCCTTTTTGAATCGGCACATACGCAAATTTTGCTAATAACACTGCATCCAATGAAAAGGCGAACACCGTTTTACTTTGAATAATTTTCATATCTTCTGCAAGCAAGTAGTCTAAACGTTCATCTTCTCTTAACGAAACCATGATGTATCCTTTCTTTTCCTGTGAAAAAGGCTCCCGATTCAGCGGAAGCCTTTTCTCATTTTTTATTTAAAAATGACAGACAGAACAAACAGTCTCCCTCTTTCCGAATGCTCCCATAATGTACATTACAAATATGGAAGCCCTCCTGATATAAACGAGCTAGGTTATCATGACCTTCTCCTATATCAGAATGACTTGGCTTCTGGGCAGAATCATGCTCTGCCTCAGACGATTTATCTCGATCGGATTGATCCAGACGTTCACGCAAGTGCTGATTCTCCATCTGCAGCTGATGATTTTCTTCAATCACTTCACCGATATGATTTTTCAAATCACCTAGCTGGCGATAAAGAGAACCGATTTGTTCTTCTAAATTAATCACCGTATCAAATAGTTCCTTTTTATCCAAGGTGGCACACCTCGTTACTCAGTTGTTTGTGCAGATACAACGCCTTCTTGTATTAATTCTTCCCAAGTATATTCTATCACTTTTTCTTGCCCGGTTAATTCAACTTGCAAAATTCGTTCTAAAATATTAAGCCCTACTACCTTTGCAGAGCCATTAGACGTCTGAATCGTTTCACCGATGTCCGGTAATTGTTCTTTTGCTGTTTCGTACTCATCATTCTCATATTTCAAGCAGCACATCAAACGGCCGCAAAGCCCTGAAATTTTGGTAGGGTTTAACGAGAGGTTTTGATCTTTTGCCATTTTAATGGACACAGGTTCAAAATCTCCTAAGAAAGTTGAACAGCAAAGCATACGTCCACACGGACCAATGCCGCCTAGCATTTTCGCCTCGTCTCTTACACCGATTTGACGAAGTTCAATTCTCGTCTTGAAGATAGATGCAAGATCCTTGACCAGCTCACGGAAATCTACTCTGCCATCCGCTGTAAAATAGAAGATGACCTTGTTGCGGTCGAATGTAAATTCGACATCGACCAGTTTCATTTCCAGGCCGTGTTCACTTACTTTCTGAAGACATGTGTCAAAGGCTGCCATCGCTGCTTCTTTGTTCTCCTCAACGATGAGCCGGTCTCGTTCGTCTGCGACGCGAATCACCTTACGCAAAGGGAGAACCACATCGTGTTCATCTACTTTTTTATTGGCGATGACCACTTGCCCGTACTCAACACCTCTAACCGTTTCTACAATGACACAACTATCATTTTCTATATGAAATCCATTAGGATCGAAATAATAGATTTTGCCCGCTTTTTTAAAGCGAACACCAATTACGTTGTACAAGCTTATCCCTCCTGCAACATCAACACCAATTGCTCCATTAGCCCTTGGGCATTCACGTTGGATTGAAGTCTCTTTTTCGCTTCTAATACAGCAAGGATCTGATTCGTCACCATTTGCTGTGTGGAATGCAGCGCGTGCTGCTTCATTGTCTGGAATAAGTCTTGATAAATGACTTTATCTTCATTTCCTATTTGAATCGACAATACATCACGATATATAAATAAAAGCATATCAAGACCAGTTTCTTGAAGGTCTTTCTCTTTGAAAAAAGGCATCCATTGATCTTGTATATAAAAAAATGCATGTTCTTTTCGCTGGTGTAAGACTTCATACAATTTTATCACTTTCGCTCTAGACTCTGCAAACTGATCATTTCGACTTAATTCGAGTGCTTCTGCTAAATTATTGGTTAAATTCGACAAAAGCCTTGCGAGATCCTGAGACACGCCTTCTTGTAAAAGCTGCTGCTCCAAAGATTGCGGCTGCAGCGGCTGAAAGCTAAGCATCTGACATCTTGAAATAATCGTATCCAGCATTTTATGCGATTGTTCAGTGATTAAAACTGCCATCGTTTCCCGGTTGGGCTCCTCTAGGAACTTTAATAAACTGTTCGCAGCATTGACCGTCATTTTGTCCGCATGGAGAATGATATACATTTTCCGATGCGATTCTACGCCTGCTTTTGTAAATTCCTCCTGCAGAGCCTGCACTTGCGCCTTCTTAATTGATTGACCGTCAGGCTGCACTAGATGTAAATCTGGATGGTTGCCAGACTGAATTCTTTTGCAGTTTTGACAGGACTCGCATGGTTTCACTCCTGCTTCCAAACAAAAAAAGCTCTTCGCTAAAAGCATCGCAGCATCTAGCTTTCCTGTCCCTTTTTTTCCTTCAAATAAGTAAGCATGAGCCAGTCGGTCTTTATCAATACTATTAAAAATCAGCCGCATGACGCGCGGCTGTAGATCATTCATGTCATCCCAGCTAATTGCCATGTTATCACTCTCTATGTGTAAAGGTTAATCAATAAACCTTTTATTTCTCCAATACGTTCAAGCAAATCAATCGAGGGTTTCTCTTGATTCATCATATCCTCTGTTAACTCAATCAGCTTTTCATCTAATGCTTTGACTAAAGCGAGTGTTCGTGTGTTGCCATAAATGTCAAAGCTCCTTGATGTCTCTATATTTAATCCATTATCGACTGTTTCTTTTACAAAGCGTTTCACAAGTCCTTTAAACCTAGCCAAATCTTTAAGGTTTCGTGACTTTGTCAGTTTCTTGCCGAAGACTTCGATATCGCTCAGCATGACTGTCAGCTGCTCTAAACGCATTTTACCACTTTGTGTCTCCATCGATGATTTAAACGATGCTGAAGTTTGGCTTCCTTTCATCGCTTGAAGTTCACGCTTTTCTAAAAGCAGCCGCATATCTTGATTAATTTTCACAGCAACCCATCCTTAAAATTGATGAAATTGTTCAACTGGCAGAATAAAGACGGTAGCTCCACCAACTTCAACCTCAACAGGGTATGGTACATATGAATCTGCATTTCCACCCATTGGTGATACAGGCGCGATCATTTGATCTCGTTTACGGCAATTTTCCTTGATTAGCTGTAACGCTTTATCCACTCGGACATCATCGCAACCAATGATAAAAGTCGTGTTCCCAGACTTTAGAAATCCACCAGTCGAAGCTAATTTTGTCACGCCGAATTGATGTTCGGTCAATATTTTCAATAACTTGCTGCTATCTTGATCCTGTACAACGGCAACAATTAATTTCATTTGATTGGCCTCCTTCATTTTAGGCACAGGTGACATGCCGATGTCTTCCTCTATATTATAACAACGATTGGGAATGAGGTCATATTTGATTTTTCTTTAATGTGTCCTGAATCAGCTGAAACACTTCATTAAAGACATCCTGAACAGGCTGAGACGCATCTACTACACGGAATCGTTCTGGTGATTGCGCAATCAGCAGCTCATATCCTTCTCTGACCATTTGATGAAAATTCAGTGTTTCCATGTCTAATCGATTTTTTTCTCTTCCTTGATTGGCATCAATTCGCTTTAGACCTTCCTCTGGTGTAATGGAAAAGTAAATGGTCATTTGCGGCATCGTGCCATCAATGGCAAAATCATTAATGGATTTGACTTCTTCAATCCCAAGCCCTCTCGCATAGCCCTGATAAGCAAGGGAGCTGTCGACAAAACGATCACATAAAACAGTTTCCCCCCGCTTCAATGCCGGTTCTACTTTTTCAGCCAAATGCTGCCTTCTAGCTGCTGCATAAAGCAATGCCTCTGTTTTTGCGTCCATTTTTGTATTTTTTTCATTTAAAATGACTTCACGAATTTGCTCTGCAATGTCGATGCCTCCAGGCTCACGTGTCGCCATCACTGCATATCCTTGACGTTCCATTTCTTCGTACACTTTTCGAATCACTGTCGTTTTTCCAGCACCCTCAGGCCCTTCAAACGTAATAAACATACCGCTCATAGTGTCTCCTCTTCTATATAAACATATAATTTTCTCTGGTGAATCACCTGACTTGCTTGCACATGAACTTGATGCCCAAGCAAACGGCTTAACGTCGCAATTTGATCTGATTCAATCGGTTCTCCTTTAATCATCAAAGGAATGCCAGGCGGATAGGGAATGACCGATTCTGCACTAATCCGGCCAACTGCTTTTTCGAATGGAACAGCTTCTACATCTCGCTTTTGCTGATCGTCCTCTAAGAAGAGCGATCCCGTTTGAGGCTCTTTTTTTACAAGCAATGAATCACTTTGCTGAAGAGCCTGCTCTATAGCTGTAAAAGGAATGTCCTTTGTCTGCCTTAGACCAAAAACGAGTAAGACTTGATGTTCATCCGCAAGTTCTGGGTGAACCTCCACCGACTCAAGCACCTTTTTGAGTTCATAGCCTGTCAGCCCTTTTGTTGAACGAATGACACATTTTAATGGATCCATAGGTAAAGAGTCAGACTCAACCACTTCGAGATTGGAGATCATATTGAACTGTGCTTTCAGCTTTGCCAAGTCTCTCATGATTTCGTCCATTAACCCTTTTCCCTTCAACTCCTCCACATAAGCTCTCGCCACATCTAACGAAGCCATAATTGGATAGGAAGGTGAACTGCTTTGAAGCATCGTTAATAACGTCTTTATCCGCTTCACATCAATTCGGTCTCCTTGAAGATGGAGATAAGACCCCATCGTCATTGCCGGAAGGGTTTTATGTGCTGATTGTACCACCACGTCTGCTCCATAGGAAAGGGCAGATGGAGGAAAGGCACCACCTAATACAAAATGAGCACCATGTGCCTCATCAACTAATACAATGATGCCAGCTTCATGACACATTTGAATGAGCCCTGATAAATCAGCTGCATGTCCGTAGTAGTTCGGATATGTCAAAACGATTGCCCGGCAGTTAGGATGTGTCGCCATAGCTTGTTTAACTGTTTCCTCCGTCACATGAGTTGGGACGTGCAAGTGCGGATCACTCTCAGTTTCTAACATAATAGGCGTCGCTCCCGCAAGCTCAATCGCATGGAACACAGACTTATGACAATTTCGCTGAACGAAAATGCCCTCCCCAGCCTGACACGCAGACATCACCATCGCCAAATTGCCAACGGTTGTGCCATTCACAAGGAAAAAACTTTGTTTAGCTCCATATAGCTTTGCCAATAAATCCTCTGCCTCTTGAATCACCCCAGTCGGATGGTGAAGATCATCTAGACCTTCAAGTTCTGTCACATCCAGCTGAAGAATGGATGCATAATAGGACCGTGCCTCATCAAAAAAGACATCTCCATTGTGATGTCCCGGAACGTGAAAAGAATAGGGCTTCTTTTCCGCATGTTGTGATAATGCTGTATATAAAGGTGTTTTCAAACAAATCGACCCTTTTCACTTAAACGATATCTTATATCTATTATAACGTTCAAACAAGTGAACTGAAAGATGGATTCTCATTCCTTTATTGGTTTATGATTCACCAGCTTCTGCTCTGCCTCATACATGCTACTTTTTAATTGAGCTCGTTCTTGGCTCCCATGTTCTTTTACCTGCAACGTTTCCTGCAATGTTTCGGCCAATTGGCGCTGAACCTTTTTCAACGTATCTATAGGCGTTAAGGATGCATCTTCAAGCAACTGTCCTTGCTGCTTCGATACCTGTTCATATGTTTGCTGGATACGCTGCTCAAGCGCTGAATTGGCTCGCTGCTGAATATGATTGAACGCAATCGACATTTGGTTAATCCATAAAGGAATTGATGCGGAAACAGTTGATTGAATATGATTGGCTAATGTATGGTTTGTATGCTGAATCATTCGAATTTGGGCATTACATTGCAGTGCGATTTGACGGCTCAACAGCAAATCATACTTCCGTTCTTTTAATCTCTCCATATATTCTTCTTCATCGACTTCCCGACTCATCAATTGTTCCTCTAATGTCCGATCATGTGACTGTGATTCTGTTAGGGCATGTTGCTCTAACAGCGTCAATTTTACTTCAACTGCTGCAACCTGTAACGTCATCTCTTGAAAGTATGATTGATTTTCTTCAAATAAACGCTCCAATAACTTATGGTCCGAAATTAACACGCCTCTTGCGTAACGCAGCCTTGCTGACAATCTCTCTATCTGTGCTTCTGCTTGTTTAAAACGAGATATGATCTCCTGAGTAGAACGCTTTTCTCGCTGAAATAACCTTAAAAAAAAGCCTCGCTTCTTTGGCAATAAATCCTCTGGCTCCACTAAATGCAGTTGCTGTAAAAAAGCTTCTAGAACGTCTCCGATTTGGTCAATATCTTTTTTCTCCACATATTGCATCATTTGTTTTGATTGTTCTAACAATCGTTCCTGCACACGTGTGCCATAGAAAAGCAGTTTTTGTGGATGGTCAGGGATCTTCTCAGCTCGCTGTAGCGCCTCCTGCTTTTCCTCATCAGATAAGGTATCAAACACCCGAAACGGAAGATCTGTAGTAGATGGGGTTGGTGGTATGACTGGATCTTCTGGTTTCATCGAGTTTGACTCCTTTCATGTCTATTTTTTAATCATTTTATCGGCCACTTCAAGTTCAATATGAAGTGCTTCTATATCTCTTCCTAAAACTTGCTGTAAATCATTCGTTAATTGCTTTTGCAGTTCAGTCAGCGTGACTCGAGTTTGGCTTAATGTCATTTCAAGCTCATGGCTACGATTCGGCTGATTATACAGCAGTGCATATTTCTCAGTTAATTCAACAACAGAATCCAAACTCTCAAAATAAAACCGCTGTGCATCATAAAACCGGTTCGGTTCCTTTTTTGTTATCGTATAGATGCGTCGTGCAAGCCGAAGAATTTCAAAATTATGCTTGATCGTCTGTACGTTCTTCACAGCAAATAAAGCTTTCTTCAAACGAACCAGCTTTTGCCCAGCTTCTTTTAAGTGCTGTTTAATATATACATAATCACTGCGAGACAGTCCGTGTTTCTTCAAAAACAACTGGAAGGCAGCCCATCGGCTTCCTGCAAACATCACACCCCACCCAATCATCGCATACAGTATCGACAATCCAACATGATGATGGAAAACACCAATACTGACAGTTAAAATCACCAGCGAAAAAAGAGTAGAGAGAACGGCCCATGCAAATGTGTAAAAAATTGATTTCATGTTCATCGACTCCTATGAATAATCAGGCTCTCTGTTTATCTTATTATTTATTACGGTTGATGTCCAAACTAAGTTCCAAAAAACAGGCCCAATCCCCGATTGCCCATAAAAAAAGACCATCTAATGGTCTATGAATACAAAGGCGGCGTATGAAGATTTTTAAGCTTTCTTACATAATCAGCATAACTAGGATCCGAGGTTGATGTAGAAATTAACTTCCGTTCACAATCTCGGCATAAAAACTGATGATATAAATAAATTCCCTTTGTTTTTTTCTCTTCACAAATCAAACAAATTGCTTCTCGCTCTTTTTTGCTCATTGTGACACCTCCACTTATAGCTTCAGTATGCCCTAGCGCTTTCAATTGTATACAAAATTAAGAATGTTTTAGATGATAGTTTAGTATATGTATCCATGCCAGATCGAGTGTTTGTTCCTTTTTTAAAATACAAAAAAGACCAGTTCCGATTGGAACTGATCCTTTGAAAAGCTTGGCGGCGTCCTACTCTCACAGGGGGAAACCCCCAACTACCATCGGCGCTGAAGAGCTTAACTTCCGTGTTCGGTATGGGAACGGGTGTGACCTCTTCGCTATCGCCACCAAACCTGATGGAGAGAATGTTCTCTCAAAACTAGATAACAATGTTCATTTTTCACATTAGAATATAGGTTAAGTCCTCGATCTATTAGTATCTGTCAGCTCCACGTGTCACCACGCTTCCACCTCAGACCTATCAACCTGATCATCTTTCAGGGATCTTACTTCCTTGCGGAATGGGAAATCTCATCTTGAGGGGGGCTTCATGCTTAGATGCTTTCAGCACTTATCCCGTCCGCACATAGCTACCCAGCGATGCCCTTGGCAGAACAACTGGTACACCAGCGGTGCGTCCATCCCGGTCCTCTCGTACTAAGGACAGCTCCTCTCAAATTTCCTGCGCCCGCGACGGATAGGGACCGAACTGTCTCACGACGTTCTGAACCCAGCTCGCGTACCGCTTTAATGGGCGAACAGCCCAACCCTTGGGACCGACTACAGCCCCAGGATGCGATGAGCCGACATCGAGGTGCCAAACCTCCCCGTCGATGTGGACTCTTGGGGGAGATAAGCCTGTTATCCCCGGGGTAGCTTTTATCCGTTGAGCGATGGCCCTTCCATGCGGAACCACCGGATCACTAAGCCCGACTTTCGTCCCTGCTCGACTTGTAGGTCTCGCAGTCAAGCTCCCTTGTGCCTTTACACTCTGCGAATGATTTCCAACCATTCTGAGGGAACCTTTGGGCGCCTCCGTTACATTTTAGGAGGCGACCGCCCCAGTCAAACTGCCCACCTGACACTGTCTCCCTGCCCGATAAGGGCAGCGGGTTAGAAGGTCAATACAGCCAGGGTAGTATCCCACCGATGCCTCCACCGAAGCTAGCGCTCCGGTTTCCAAGGCTCCTACCTATCCTGTACAAGCTGTACCAACATTCAATATCAGGCTGCAGTAAAGCTCCACGGGGTCTTTCCGTCCTGTCGCGGGTAACCTGCATCTTCACAGGTACTATAATTTCACCGAGTCTCTCGTTGAGACAGTGCCCAGATCGTTGCGCCTTTCGTGCGGGTCGGAACTTACCCGACAAGGAATTTCGCTACCTTAGGACCGTTATAGTTACGGCCGCCGTTTACTGGGGCTTCAATTCGCACCTTCGCTTACGCTAAGCGCTCCTCTTAACCTTCCAGCACCGGGCAGGCGTCAGCCCCTATACTTCGCCTTACGGCTTCGCAGAGACCTGTGTTTTTGCTAAACAGTCGCCTGGGCCTATTCACTGCGGCTTCTCGGGGCTTTAACACCCTAAGAAGCACCCCTTCTCCCGAAGTTACGGGGTCATTTTGCCGAGTTCCTTAACGAGAGTTCTCTCGATCACCTTAGGATTCTCTCCTCGCCTACCTGTGTCGGTTTGCGGTACGGGCACCTCTCACCTCGCTAGAGGCTTTTCTTGGCAGTGTGGAATCAGGAACTTCGCTACTAAATTTCGCTCGCCATCACAGCTCAGCCTTCACGGGAAACGGATTTGCCTATTTCCCAGCCTAACTGCTTGGACGCGGATATCCAATACCGCGCTTACCCTATCCTCCTGCGTCCCCCCATTGCTCAAATGGTGAGGAGGTGGTACAGGAATATCAACCTGTTGTCCATCGCCTACGCCTTTCGGCCTCGGCTTAGGTCCCGACTAACCCTGAGCGGACGAGCCTTCCTCAGGAAACCTTAGGCATTCGGTGGACGGGATTCTCACCCGTCTTTCGCTACTCATACCGGCATTCTCACTTCTAAGCGCTCCACCAGTCCTTCCGGTCTGACTTCACTGCACTTAGAACGCTCTCCTACCACTGTTCGTAAGAACAGTCCGCAGCTTCGGTGATACGTTTAGCCCCGGTACATTTTCGGCGCAGAGTCACTCGACCAGTGAGCTATTACGCACTCTTTAAATGGTGGCTGCTTCTAAGCCAACATCCTGGTTGTCTAAGCAACTCCACATCCTTTTCCACTTAACGTATACTTTGGGACCTTAGCTGGCGGTCTGGGCTGTTTCCCTTTCGACTACGGATCTTATCACTCGCAGTCTGACTCCCAAGGATAAGTCATCGGCATTCGGAGTTTGACTGAATTCGGTAACCCGGTAGGGGCCCCTAGTCCAATCAGTGCTCTACCTCCGAGACTCTTACCTTGAGGCTAGCCCTAAAGCTATTTCGGAGAGAACCAGCTATCTCCAGGTTCGATTGGCATTTCACCCCTACCCACACCTCATCCCCGCACTTTTCAACGTGCGTGGGTTCGGGCCTCCATTCAGTGTTACCTGAACTTCACCCTGGACATGGGTAGATCACCTGGTTTCGGGTCTACGACCACGTACTCATGCGCCCTATTCAGACTCGCTTTCGCTGCGGCTCCGCATCTTCTGCTTAACCTTGCACGGGATCGTAACTCGCCGGTTCATTCTACAAAAGGCACGCCATCACCCGTTAACGGGCTCTGACTACTTGTAGGCACACGGTTTCAGGATCTATTTCACTCCCCTTCCGGGGTGCTTTTCACCTTTCCCTCACGGTACTGGTTCACTATCGGTCACTAGGGAGTATTTAGCCTTGGGAGATGGTCCTCCCGGATTCCGACGGAATTTCACGTGTTCCGCCGTACTCAGGATCCACTCTGGAGAGAACAACATTTCAGTTACAGGGCTGTTACCTTCTTTGGCGGGCCTTTCCAGACCTCTTCGCTTATATCGTTCCTTTGTAACTCCGTATAGAGTGTCCTACAACCCCAAGAGGCAAGCCTCTTGGTTTGGGCTGTTCCCGTTTCGCTCGCCGCTACTCAGGGAATCGCATTTGCTTTCTCTTCCTCCGGGTACTTAGATGTTTCAGTTCCCCGGGTATGCCTTCTCATACTCTATGTATTCAAGTATGGATACTACTCCATTACGAGCAGTGGGTTTCCCCATTCGGAAATCTCCGGATCAAAGCTTGCTTACAGCTCCCCGAAGCATATCGGTGTTCGTCCCGTCCTTCATCGGCTCCTAGTGCCAAGGCATCCACCGTGCGCCCTTTCTAACTTAACCATTTCTTACTTTAGAAAGAATCACTATGTGTGATGAACTTTGCATTGCATTCAATGTGAATGTATTACTTATTGTTATCTAGTTTTCAAAGAACACGTTGGTGGAGCCTAGCGGGATCGAACCGCTGACCTCCTGCGTGCAAGGCAGGCGCTCTCCCAGCTGAGCTAAGGCCCCGATTTAATAGAAGATGGTGGGCCTGAGTGGACTCGAACCACCGACCTCACGCTTATCAGGCGTGCGCTCTAACCAGCTGAGCTACAGGCCCATCTTTCATATCGAAGATATGATGTTGTAGGATCTTTTGCAAGTTCCTTCAAAACTAAACAAGACGAAAAACGTACGCTGCTCCATATATCCTTAGAAAGGAGGTGATCCAGCCGCACCTTCCGATACGGCTACCTTGTTACGACTTCACCCCAATCATCTGCCCCACCTTCGGCGGCTGGCTCCATAAAGGTTACCTCACCGACTTCGGGTGTTGCAAACTCTCGTGGTGTGACGGGCGGTGTGTACAAGGCCCGGGAACGTATTCACCGCGGCATGCTGATCCGCGATTACTAGCGATTCCAGCTTCACGCAGTCGAGTTGCAGACTGCGATCCGAACTGAGAACAGATTTGTGGGATTGGCTAAACCTTGCGGTCTCGCAGCCCTTTGTTCTGTCCATTGTAGCACGTGTGTAGCCCAGGTCATAAGGGGCATGATGATTTGACGTCATCCCCACCTTCCTCCGGTTTGTCACCGGCAGTCACCTTAGAGTGCCCAACTAAATGCTGGCAACTAAGATCAAGGGTTGCGCTCGTTGCGGGACTTAACCCAACATCTCACGACACGAGCTGACGACAACCATGCACCACCTGTCACTCTGTCCCCGAAGGGAAAGCCCTATCTCTAGGGTTGTCAGAGGATGTCAAGACCTGGTAAGGTTCTTCGCGTTGCTTCGAATTAAACCACATGCTCCACCGCTTGTGCGGGCCCCCGTCAATTCCTTTGAGTTTCAGTCTTGCGACCGTACTCCCCAGGCGGAGTGCTTAATGCGTTAGCTGCAGCACTAAGGGGCGGAAACCCCCTAACACTTAGCACTCATCGTTTACGGCGTGGACTACCAGGGTATCTAATCCTGTTCGCTCCCCACGCTTTCGCTCCTCAGCGTCAGTTACAGACCAGAGAGTCGCCTTCGCCACTGGTGTTCCTCCACATCTCTACGCATTTCACCGCTACACGTGGAATTCCACTCTCCTCTTCTGCACTCAAGTTTCCCAGTTTCCAATGACCCTCCCCGGTTGAGCCGGGGGCTTTCACATCAGACTTAAGAAACCGCCTGCGAGCCCTTTACGCCCAATAATTCCGGACAACGCTTGCCACCTACGTATTACCGCGGCTGCTGGCACGTAGTTAGCCGTGGCTTTCTGGTTAGGTACCGTCAAGGTGCAAGCAGTTACTCTTGCACTTGTTCTTCCCTAACAACAGAGCTTTACGATCCGAAAACCTTCATCACTCACGCGGCGTTGCTCCGTCAGACTTTCGTCCATTGCGGAAGATTCCCTACTGCTGCCTCCCGTAGGAGTCTGGGCCGTGTCTCAGTCCCAGTGTGGCCGATCACCCTCTCAGGTCGGCTACGCATCGTCGCCTTGGTGAGCCGTTACCTCACCAACTAGCTAATGCGCCGCGGGTCCATCTGTAAGTGACAGCCGAAACCGTCTTTCATCCTTGAACCATGCGGTTCAAGGAACTATCCGGTATTAGCTCCGGTTTCCCGGAGTTATCCCAGTCTTACAGGCAGGTTACCCACGTGTTACTCACCCGTCCGCCGCTAACATCCGGGAGCAAGCTCCCTTCTGTCCGCTCGACTTGCATGTATTAGGCACGCCGCCAGCGTTCGTCCTGAGCCAGGATCAAACTCTCCGAAAAAGTACAAAACCGAAGTTTTGCTTTTCGCCAGTTTGACTGACTACCTATGATGTATCACAGGATTTTTTTATAAAAACTCGAATTAACAGGTACGTTTTGTCTTGTTTAGTTTTCAAAGAACTTGTTTACCGCTTCAGAAGCGACTAGAACATCTTATCACATCCAAGTTGTTAGTGTCAACAACTTTTTTGTTATTATGTTTTTTCGTTTCTTCGTCATCAGCGACGTATATTAATTTACCACCATATATAATCAAAGTCAACAATATTTTGCATTAAATAATAAACTTTTCAATTACGACTAAAGCTGCTACACCTGGAATGCCCAACAAACCACTAATTCCGCTCGTTACAGGGTTAATGGAAACATGAAGCCCTAAACTCTCGCCGAATAAATTGAGACAAAATAAAAAAAGAGCGCCTGCGACAAATTTTATTCCGATAAGCCCTAACCATTTGAATGGATTCGCTTGAACACCCGACATAAACAACAATAAAACAGCTAACAAAATTGAACCAATCACAATAACAGGTTCCATAATCCTCTCATCTCCTCTTCATATGAATAGTACAAGCATATGAGAGGATTATGGAAAATAGACCTGCTATCTCCAGTTGTTTAAACGTAAATTTCTCTTTTTCGCTTCTCTCAGATAGAAAAAGTACTTCGCTTGAGCAAGCTTTAATTCGAATAGAATGTCCGGTGAAGGCTCAACGCTATTTGCGACAAGCTTTTTTTGTCTGTTCCATTCTTCCTTTTGCTTAAAAAGCTGTTGAATTAATATCTCATCGAATTCTTTTCGAATTGATTTTCTGCGAAGAAAACCCATGTACCGTACTTCTCCTTCCTACATCTCACGTCTGCCTTCTAGAGCCTTAGAAAGTGTGACTTCATCCGCATACTCTAAATCTCCACCTACTGGGAGTCCGTGAGCAATGCGAGAGAGTTTAATTCCTGATGGTTTCAACAATCTAGAGATATACATAGCTGTCGCTTCACCCTCAATGTTTGGGTTGGTTGCAAGAATGACCTCTGTGACTTGATCGTCTTGCAATCTTTTTAATAGGTCAGGAATTTTAATATCCTCTGGTCCAATTCCGTCCATTGGTGAAATAGCACCATGAAGCACATGATATAAGCCGTTGTATTCTTTCATTTTTTCCATTGCGATCACATCTTTTGGATCCTGCACGACACAGATCACAGATTGATCTCTTCTTGTATCTTCACAAATATAGCAAGGATCCTGATCGGTGATATGTCCGCAAACAGAACAATAAGTTAAATTACGCTTTGCATTAACAAGTGCCTTCGCAAAATCCAGCACGACATCTTCTTGCATACTAAGAACAAAAAAAGCCAGACGGACCGCAGTTTTAGGTCCGATTCCTGGCAATTTCATAAAGCTATCAATCAGCTTTGATATTGGTTCAGGATATTGCATCTTCAGTTATTCCTCCTAGAATAAACCTGGCATGTTCATTCCTTTTGTGAATTGACCCATTGTTTCATTCGTTAGTTCATCAACTTTTTTCAATGCATCATTTGTTGCTGCAAGTACAAGGTCTTGAAGCATATCGATGTCTTCAGGATCAACAACTTCTTCATTAATCGCCACATCAACGACTTCTTTTTGTCCATTTACTTTTACAGTGACCATGCCGCCACCTGCCGTACCTTCAAGGACTTTTTCTGCAAGCTCTTCTTGAGCCTTAGCCATATCCTTCTGCATTTTTTGCATTTGTTTCATCATTTTTTGCATATTTCCCATTCCACCGCGCATATGAACACCACTCTCTTTCTAATTATTAATCTTTAATTTCAATTAAATCGGTTCCTACTAACTTCTTCGCTTCTGCAATTAATGGATCTTCTTCAGCAGAAGCTGCCTGACCATCTGCTTGTTCTTCAGGCTGATGATCTCTTAAAAATTCTTCTCTTATTTTACCCCATTGAGCGTCAGGAACGCCAACTAATTCCACTCTTTTTCCTAGCATAGATTCTAGCAGTTGCTCAAGATTGGTTCGAACACCACTTTTATCTTCGGCCACCATCTTACAATGTATTTCAAATTTGAATTTTAAAACAAAGGCATGAGTTGCCGCTGCAACTGGTTCACTATCTGTTAATAGCGCAGCGTGAGATACCTTATTTTGCTGTTTTAATTGGGCAAGAAGCTCTCCCCATTTGCCTTTTATTTTTTCTAGCTCCGGCCGCTTCGCTTCTTTTAAAATCTCATGAATTCGACCGACAGGTGCACGATAACCATTTTTATTACTCGTTTGAGGTCGAGGTGCTTCCGTTTTTGCTTGAGGACTCTGAGACTGAGTCATTGGAACACCCTCAGCTTTTAGCCTAGATAGCTCCTGTTCCAGCCTGTCTATTTTATTCGTTAACGCTGTTAGGTCGGAATCAGCCGGAGATGATACAGCACCAGCCGTTGACTGACAGAGCTTAACCACAGCTACTTCAAAGAAAATTCTAGGATGGTTTGTCCATTTCATTTCCTGATGGCTTTTATTCAGCACTTCAATCGTTTCATAAAGAAACTGAGGTGCCACACGTTCAGAAAGAGCCACAAACTTATCGTCGACTTTGACTTTTTCAAGGACACCTTCAAGATCCGGTGCTGTTTTGTAAAGAAGCATATCTCTAAAGTAGAAGATCATATCCTCTATTAATTTCGCGGCATCTTTCCCCTGTTGAAGCAATTCATTTAACGTATCCAGCGCTATCGCAATATTTTGCTCAAAAATGGCTTCAGCAAGCTGACTAATGAAATGCTGAGATACAGCACCTGTAATGAGCAGTGCATCATCGATTGTGAGCTGTTCACCACTGAATGAGATCGCTTGGTCAAGAAGACTGAGTGCGTCACGCATGCCTCCATCTGCCGCACTAGCAATAATCTCGAGTGAACCCTCTTGTATATTTAGGCTTTCTGCATCTACAATTTTCTCCATTCGTCCAACAATATCTTTTGTCGTGATCCGTTTAAAATCAAATCTCTGACATCTTGATATGATGGTAAGAGGAATCTTATGAGGCTCTGTGGTAGCCAAAATAAAGATACAATGAGCAGGTGGTTCCTCTAGCGTTTTAAGAAGTGCATTAAATGCCCCGATAGAGAGCATATGTACCTCATCTATAATATAAACCTTATATGTAACCGCTGAAGGAGCAAATTTCACTTTATCACGTATATCCCGAATTTCATCTACCCCGTTATTTGAGGCAGCATCTATTTCAATCACGTCTGAAATCGAACCGGTCGTAATCCCTCTACAGGCATCACACTCATTACACGGCTCACTAACAGGTGACTTTTCACAGTTCACTGCTTTCGCAAAAATCTTGGCAGCACTTGTTTTACCTGTTCCTCTAGGACCTGAAAATAAGTAAGCATGAGAAAACTTTTTCTGCAAAAGGGCATTTTGCAACGTTTTTGTGATGTGTTCTTGTCCAACAACATCCTCAAAAACTTGAGGTCTGAACACTCGGTATAAAGCTTGATAACTCACAAATACGCCCTCCTCCATTTATCATCATGTTCATTATACATGATGCAACGATCAATTCAAAAGTACACCTTTATTTTCTAATAAACGAAAAAGAGCATTTCCTTTAAAGACTTATTACTTTTCTTGATTAAAAAACGTGTTTTCCTGCTTTCTGAAAATGTCTGTCAGATCAACAAGAACATTTGTTCCCTTTATGGATTGCTTCAAAAATACCTCACCCGAAAATGGCTTTTTTACTATTTGTATAAACAAAACAACTGATATATTCTTTCAATAGCAACAAAAAACTCACCTAGATAAACTAGATGAGTTACATTTAATATTGATTTACCGTGCACCTTCTGTCGATTCGCTACCCCAAGCGTTACTTAAACAGTTAGCTCGGCCCAGGCAACCCTGCGGCACATGAGAGGTTTCACTTAATGCTGCTTCCTTCCGGACCTGACATGGTTCATGAATTCCCATTGCGCAGGACCCAGACGTCAACACCACTTATTTAAGGCAGACCTTGAAGTAAACGAACCTTGAGAAGGGATTCGGCCTCGCTAGAGCGGATTGCGAGTACAGGGCACCGCTACCTCCCCGCTTAGCACGGCAAAATGAATATTAAATTGTTGGTGACGCAGACATAAGTATACCTTCTAAGTGATAAAATTGCAAACGACATCCATTCATTTACTTTTCGCCTGCTTCTTCCGCTGACGGAGGTCTCGAAAGAACTGACTTAACAGCTCACCACACTCATTTTCAAGCACACCGCCAATGACTTCAGACTGATGATTGAACCGCTCATCGTCCAATAAATTCATTAAAGTACCAGCACATCCACCTTTAGGATCATAGGCACCAAAAACGACCTTTTTCACTCTTGAAAGTACAATAGCGCCTGCACACATTGGGCACGGTTCGAGTGTAACATAAAGTACAGCATCTTCTAAACGCCAGCTACCAGTCATTTTACACGCTTCATCAATAGCAAGTAATTCCGCATGAGCAATTGATCGCTGTTCACTTTCCCTTAAATTGTGAGCACGGCTTACAATTTGATCATCAACAACGATGACGGCACCGATTGGAACTTCTCCTATTTGTTTTGCTTTCAAAGCTTCAGAAATAGCTTCTTGCATAAACTGTTCATCTTTCGTCATAGCACGGCTCTCTTTTCATGTTTTTTTAAAGGATATTGAGGTTAACATATTATCACAATCTTTTAAAGGGGGTCTTGATTTGCCAAAACAACAAAAGGCACTGCTTATTATTGACATGATCAATAATTTTGATTTCGAAATGGGACATGTGCTCGCTGAAAAAACAGAGCAAATGACCAATAAAATTTTAGCCCTTAAACAACACGCTTTCAAGAAAAATTGGCCAATTATCTATATCAACGACCACTATGGACTCTGGAAGGCTGATATCAAAGCTGTTATGGAAACATGTAAAAACGAAAGAAGTGCCCCTATTTTAGAGCAAATGGCACCATCTAAAGATGATTATTTCTTAATTAAACCTAAGCACTCTGCTTTTTACGGAACAGCACTAGAGACACTCCTAAATGAATTAGGTGTGCAAGAACTTATTTTAACTGGAATTGCCGGAAACATCTGTGTCCTGTTCACTGCAAATGACGCTTACATGCGAGAGTACAACCTCACTGTACCTAGAGATTGTATTGCTTCAAATGATGATAGGGACAACGAGTACGCTTTAACGATGATGGAGAACGTTCTTCTCGCCAAAATCACAACCACTAAAGAGATCACGGATGAAAATCAAACATGATTTATCCATCACCCTCATAAATTGTTAGCAATAACAAAGGGGGCGTTGACCATTCAAATTTATGTTGTCAAAAGAGGAGATACGTTAAATGAGATTGCCATGCGTTTTAAAACAACGGTAAATGAAATCATTCGGACCAACGACATCGAAACACCAAATCAACTAGTCGTTGGACAAACAATTGTCATCCCTATTAGAGGTCAATTTTATGAGGTCAAACAAAATGATACACTTTATCAAATTGGAAGAAGATTTCAAATTTCGGTAGAAGAATTGGCACGTGTGAATCGGATTCGTCCTGAAGCTATATTGCCTATTCGCTTCTTGCTTTATATTCCACAAAGACCGAAAAGAAATATTAATTCTAATGCTTATATAGAACCACGCGGAAACCAAGTCAGCGAAAATTTAAAGCAAGCAGCCAGAGAGGCATCTCCATACTTAACACATCTCGGCGCTTTTAGTTTTCAAGCGCAAAGAGACGGAACACTTCGCGAGCCACCATTAGATCAATTGCCTCAGATTGCCGCTCAAAGCAGAACGGTTTTATCCATGGTAGTCACAAATCTAGAGAATGATAAATTTAGTGATGAACTCGGGCGAATCCTTTTAACAAACCAATCTGTCAAAACGACATTATTAAATGAAATCGTCCGCGTTGCTCAAAAGTATCAATTAAAAGAAATCCATTTTGACTTTGAATATTTACGCCCAGTTGATAAAGAAGCCTACCTTCAATTTTTAAGAGAAGCAACAACTCGTTTTCATCAACAGGGTTGGACTATTTCTGTGGCACTCGCTCCTAAAACAAGCAGTGAACAGAAAGGAAAATGGTATGAGGCACATGACTATGAAGCAATTGGAAAGATTGTTGATCATGTTGTGCTAATGACTTATGAGTGGGGCTACAGCGGCGGGCCTGCTCAAGCCGTCTCTCCGATCGGTCCTGTCCGCCAAGTCATTGAATATGCACTGACTGTCATACCTGCCAATAAAATTGTGATGGGGCAGAATTTATATGGATATGATTGGACACTCCCTTATGTTCAAGGAGGCCCTATCGCCAAAGCCGTCAGCCCTCAACAAGCGATCGCCATTGCTAGAGAGAATAATGTATCCATTTTATATGACGAAACAGCACAAGCACCTTATTTCCGTTATACAGATGCTAACAACAAAGAACACGAGGTTTGGTTTGAAGATGCAAGATCCATTCAAGCCAAATTTAATCTCATTAAAGAGTTAAACCTAAATGGAATTGCTTACTGGAAATTAGGTCTATCCTTCCCACAAAACTGGTTGTTGTTATCAGATCAATTTAATATTGAAAAAAGAACGACATCGTAATTCATACGCTCTATCTCTCAGAAGGGGTATGGTACAATATACATTGGTTTGACAACTTTATAGATAGAGGAGAACGCCTATGTATCCTGCCCCTTTTATTGCAGTGGAAGGCCCAATTGGAGCCGGAAAAACAACCTTGGCTACAATGCTTTCAAAGGAATTTCAATTTCCTTTAGTAAAAGAAATTGTAGAAGAAAATCCATTCTTAGATAAATTTTATGCAGATATGGAACAATGGAGCTTTCAGCTTGAGATGTTCTTTCTATGCAATCGGTTTAAACAGTTAGAATCTATTGAAGAGAACTATGTCAAAAAACAGCAGCCGATTGTCACTGATTATCATGTCTATAAAAATATGATCTTTGCAGAAAGAACCTTATCTAAAAAGCACATGGATAAATACAGAAAGATCTATCACTTGCTGACAGATGATCTTCCTAAACCAAATGCCATGATCTATATAAAAGCCAGCCTTCCCACCTTACTTGATAGAATAAAGATGAGAGGCCGATCTTTTGAAGAAGACATTGATCCAGCTTATTTAAAAACCCTGATTGAAGATTATGAGTTGGCCATCGAGCATTTAAAACAAACTGACCCAGGTCTTCCTATCATTACAATTGAAGGCGATCATACAGACTTCGTTTCCTCACAGCAAGATTACCAGCAAATTGTACAGAACATAAAGGAGCAAGTACTATGAAAAATATTGAAATACCAAAGGATGCTGTCATTACAATTGCAGGGACAGTTGGTGTCGGAAAATCGACCATGACGAAAACAATAGCGGACAAGCTAGGGTTTCAAACTTCTCTCGAAAAAGTAGATGATAATCCATACTTAGAGCCTTTTTATTCAGATTTCCAAAGATGGAGCTTTCATTTACAGGTCTATTTTCTAGCTGAACGTTTTAAGGAGCAGAAACGAATCTTCGAGTCTGGTGGAGGTTATGTACAAGATCGGTCCATTTATGAGGACACTGGTATTTTTGCTAAAATGCACGCAGACAAAGGTACCATGTCAGAGGTAGACTATGAAACGTATACGAGTCTATTTGAGGCGATGGTGATGACACCTTACTTCCCTCACCCAGATGTCCTTATCTACTTACATGGGGATTTAGATCATATATTACATCGTATTGAAGAGCGCGGGAGAGAGATGGAAACTCAAACCGATCGAGCATATTGGGAAGAAATGTACACTCGATATACAGAATGGATCGAACAATTTGATCTGTGCCCTGTGATTAAAATTAATATTGAAGATTATGACTTACTTCATGATGAAAGCTCACTTGATCCAATTCTTCATGAAATTGCTTCTGTTATTCAAAAAAATCGCTCTAACACAAAATAAAAAAAACCGCTGCATTTCTCGAATGCAGCGGTTTGACAATTTCCAATTTTTATGCGTTTCAATTCAACTAAGGTAAAATCAATATGGCGGAGGAAGAGGGATTCGAACCCCCGCGGGCTTTGACACCCCTGTCGGTTTTCAAGACCGATCCCTTCAGCCGGACTTGGGTATTCCTCCGTATCGACAAGAATTAATATATCATATCATCTTATTTTAAGTCAACATCTTTTCGAAAAAATTTTCAACATTTGATTTTGGTATGATGTTTAGCCTATAAAAAGCAGCCGATTATCGGCTGCTCTTCATCTCTTACGTATCCTGTCTAATTTCTTCTATAAAAAGATTCATCTCTTCTTTAAAATCATTTAATGACTCAATAATCTTTGTAAAGTCTGTCACTTGTTTAGCTTGTTCGTTTGTTGAACTGCTGATTTGTGAGATATTTTCAGATAAAGTGCCAATGCTGTCTTGGATTTCTTTTAAAAATGCATTAATGGTTTCAGCTGCTTCCTTTGATCCATCTGATAACTTACGTACCTCGTCTGCAACAACAGCAAAGCCTTTTCCATTTTCACCCGCTCTTGCCGCTTCAATTGCAGCATTGAGTCCTAACAGGTTTGTTTGTCTCGCAATACCGCCAATAGTTTTGACGACTTCTTCAATATTTGCGGATTTCTCTTCTGCTCTTCCGGCCTGCTCACTAATTTCTAAGCTTGTCGCAGCCAGTTCTTGAGAATGAGCAGCAATTTGCTCAATTCCACCTTGTAACTCTTTCGCTACTTTATTGATATGTTCCATATAGCCGCTTAATTTCTTCTCACGATGATGTGAAAAAGCCACTAAAAAAGAGCCAATCACTTTTCTATCTTCATCAAAAATCGGATAACCTTTTACAGCAATTTCATAACCATATAAAGACTCTGGCAAATGCCCATCATATTCTTGTCCTCTTAATGTCGTCGCCACGTTTTGGTCCTCTGGGTTTAAAGCGTCCCCTACTTTAATGCCAAAATCTACTGTGGTCGATGGATAATAGCAAAGTACCTTTTCTGTATCAGTGATGCCGAAAAGAACACTTTCATCTAGAACTTTTCTGAGTAATTGAGCCATTTCAACATAATAGTCAAGCCTATTCAAGGTTATTCCTTCTTTCCTAGATGCTTTTAGTTCTTTTATCGGCTTATTTTAGAAAAGCTGTAGAAGTTTAGGTAAAAAGAATAAGATGCCATGACGGCATCTTATTTTATCACTTCTTTATTTCCCATATAAGGACGTAACACCTCAGGAATGATCACTGTTCCATCCTCTTGTTGATAGTTTTCTAAAATGGCTGCAACAGTTCTTCCTACTGCTAAACCAGATCCATTTAATGTGTGGACGTGTTCTGGCTTTGCTTTAGGCTCAGGGCGGAAACGAATGTTTGCTCGTCTCGCTTGGAACGCTTCAAAGTTACTGCAAGAAGAAATTTCACGATACGTATTTTGGCTTGGAATCCATACTTCGATATCGTATTTCTTCGCAGCCGTAAAGCCTAAATCTCCTGTACACATGCTCATGACACGGTATGGCAGGTTCAATAATTGAAGAACTTTTTCTGCTTGGTTTGTTAGTTTTTCTAATTCTTCATAAGAATCTTCTGGTCTGACAAATTTCACAAGCTCTACTTTGTTAAATTGGTGCTGACGGATGAGTCCGCGCGTATCTCTGCCAGCAGAACCAGCTTCTGATCTAAAGCAAGCACTAAATGCTGCATAATTGATTGGCAGCTGCTCTCCTTCAAGAATTTCGTCACGGTGCATGTTCGTAATTGGCACTTCAGCCGTTGGAATGAGGAAATAATCTTCTTCTCGAATCTTAAAAGCATCCTCTTCAAACTTTGGAAGCTGTCCAGTTCCTGTCATACTTGCTCTGTTGACCATATAAGGTGGTAGTACTTCAGTAAAACCAAATTCATCTACGTGTAAATCCAGCATAAAGTTATAAAGTGCACGCTCTAACCGTGCGCCTAGCCCTTTATAAAAAACGAAACGGCTTCCTGTCACTTTTCCTGCACGTTCAAAATCCAAAATTTTCAGTTCATCCGCTACATCCCAATGCGGCTTTGGTTCAAATGAGAAGGCTGGCTGTTCGCCCCATTTTCTCACTTCAATGTTGTCATCTTCTGTTTCACCGACTGGTACAGAGTCATGAGGGATGTTTGGAATTGAGAATAGGATGGTTTGCAGGCTTTCCTCTACTGTTCTTAATTCATCATCTAACTTCTTAATCTCATCGCCTACCTCACGCATTTCTTGAATAATGTGATCGGCGTCTTTCTTTTCTCTTTTTAGAACAGCCACTTGCTGTGATACTTCATTTCTTCGGCTCTTTAATACTTCTGTTTTGCCGATTAACTCTCTTCTTTTTTCATCCAGCTCACCAAACTTATCAAAATCCGCTAAATCTTCGCCTCGATGGGCTAATTTTTCTTTGATTTGATCAAAATCCGTGCGCAGTTGTTTAATATCCAGCATGTGTAACACTCCTTTTTTATCGAAAAATAAAAAGAGCCCTCATCCCATGAAAGGGACGAGAGCTCTCGCGTTGCCACCCTGATTGAAAACACGCCAAAAGCATGCTTTCCTCTTTCCTCTGTAACGGCATCACCGTAAATGCTTACTTCGTGTTTCAGCATTTCGCTCAAGGATGGATTCAGAATGCATCTTTCACCGATTCTCACCAACCATCGGCTCTCTGAGAAAGAGGGGCTTCTTACTATTTCCCGTCAACGCTTTTTCGATCTTTGATTGTGATTTTAATGTACTATAAGTTTTATCTCTTTTCAACCGTTTTATACAGCAAGCTTCGTTTTATAGGACTCCACCATCTCAACAAACAGCTGTGTTAACCGATGGTCGTCTGTCAGCTCTGGATGAAAAGAACAACCTAAGATATTGTTTTCTTTCGCCATCACAATCCTGCCGTCATACTCAGCCATGACCTCTACGCTCTCATCTGCGCTGATGATATGAGGCGCACGGATGAACACTCCTGTAAACGGCGCATCCAGTCCTTTCACTTCTACATCTGCTTCAAAGCTGTCTACCTGTCTGCCAAACGAATTACGTGCAACAGATACATTTAACAGTCCAAGATGAGCATCTTCTCGATCTTCTATATGCTTTGCCAGCATAATCAAACCGGCACAAGTCCCAAATATCGGTTTACCTTGAGCAGCGAACGCTTTAATCGGTTCAATGAATTGGTACGTATCCATGAGTCTTCTCATCGTCGTACTTTCACCACCAGGGATAATGAGACCGTCAACAATTTCTAACTCCTCTACCTGCTTGATGATCTTTCCCGCTGCGCCACAAGCTTCAATCGATTGAATATGCTCTCTCACCGCTCCTTGAAGCCCTAGTACACCAATTGTTAGCATGTTCGTTTGCGCTCCCTTAATTACCAGCCACGCTCTTGCATACGCTCTTCTGGCAATAGATTTGAAATTTCAATTCCTTTCATCGCTGTTCCAAGCTCTTTAGAAAGCTCTGCAATTAGACGGTAATCTGTGAAATGAGTCGTTGCTTCTACAATCGCTTTTGCAAATTTAGCTGGATTGTCTGATTTGAAGATACCAGAGCCGACAAATACACCATCTGCTCCAAGCTGCATCATTAATGCTGCATCTGCTGGTGTTGCAACACCTCCTGCTGCAAAGTTTACAACCGGCAATTTGCCGTCTTTTTTAATTTGAACCAATAATTCATAAGGTGCGCCTAAATTCTTGGCTTCTGTCATCAATTCATCTTCACTCATTGCCGCCACTTTACGAATTTGAGCATTGACCTTTCTCATATGACGAACAGCTTCTACAATATTTCCTGTACCAGGCTCACCTTTTGTACGCAACATAGATGCACCTTCTGCAATACGACGAGTCGCCTCACCTAAATCACGGCAGCCACATACGAAAGGAACCGTATATTCATTTTTATTTAAATGGAATTCCTCATCTGCGGGCGTCAGCACTTCACTCTCATCAATATAATCAACACCAAGTGCTTCAAGAACACGAGCTTCCACGATGTGGCCGATACGTGCTTTTGCCATGACTGGAATCGTTACTGCATTTTGTACTTCTTCCACGATTCTTGGGTCTGCCATACGGGCAACACCGCCTGCTGCACGGATATCAGCTGGTACCCGTTCTAGTGCCATCACTGCCACTGCGCCTGCTTCTTCTGCGATTTTTGCCTGCTCAGCATTGACGACATCCATAATGACGCCACCTTTTTGCATTTCTGCCATTCCACGTTTTACTCGTTCAGTTCCCTTATTGCTCACAATTGTTTCCTCCCATTTGTCTATTCGATTGATTCAACACCTTTATCATACAAGCGATAGAGTATAACAATAAAGAGAATAGTATAACAATTCAATTAGCTCATAAAAAAGAAGAAACCCTTATATATCAAGGTTTCATAGTTAAAAAGGCATCATTCCCTCTTTTAAGTGTTATTAACATGTTATAATGCATCTATAACAATTCGAAACCATCTATAACAATTCCACACCCATTGGAGGATTTTCATGCATATTGATATCCATCGACATTCAGATACATCTCTTTCGAATCAGATTTACTTTTCCATCGTTGATCACATTCAATCAGGTCTGCTTCAGCAAGGCGATAAGCTGCCGACTGTACGTGATCTAGCGAAACAGCTGAATGTGAGTCTTGTCACAGCAGCAAAAGCATATACACGGCTTAAGGACGACGGATTTTTAACGACTGTACAAGGGAAAGGTACGTTTGTGAATGAGCAGCATGAGCAAACTGACATCCCGGTTCAGTCATCTACTTCTTTCGATTGGCAGTTATCGATCCCTGATTATTTACCAAGGTCTCAATTCGCTCAGTATCACTATGTCGAAGAAGCCATTAATCTTTCTTCCTCTATGATTGATCCTGGTCTTTTACCTAACCGGTATTTAGAAAAAGAAATGCAGCATGTCCTAGCCCGGCATCCTCAAATCATGTCAAAATACGGAGAAATACAAGGTGACCTTCAGCTTCGTCAGGTCATTCAATCATTTCTAGAAAAATTAGATGTCCCTTCTACTCCTGAAAATATCCTTGTCACTAGCGGTTCTCAGCAAGGGCTTGATTTAGTAGCACGTACATTTATCGGGCCGGATGATGTAGTTGTCATGGAGGCGCCCACCTATCCAGGCGCAATTGATGTCTTTATGGGGAGAGGGGCACGAATTATTACGGTTCCTGTCGATCATGAAGGGATGAACATGAAACAGCTTCAAAGCATTTGTGATAAATATAAACCAAAGCTCATCTATACCATTCCTACTTTTCACAGTCCTACAGGTGCTAGTATGTCGATGAAACGAAGAAAACAGCTACTTTTACTGGCACAAAGCATTGATTGTCTCATTGTAGAGGATGATCCTTATCGTGAGCTTTATTTTGAAAAGAAACCGCCGGCACCCATTAAAAGCCTAGATCACGATGGACACGTCATTTATTTACGAGGATTAAGCAAGACACTGGCTCCAGGATGCAGAATTGGAATTATTACAGCGTCAGGCTCTATATTTAACCGTTTATTAGCTGCAAAAGCCAATAATGATTTAGGGAGCCCGCTTCTCACCCAAAAGGCGATCTTACCGTTTCTCACTTCCAAGAAAATGATCGATCATACGAAAAAATTAAGAACTGCCTTGAAGGTGAGACGCGATTTGATGATGGATGTGTTGACAAAGCATGCGCCAAAGGACGTCACGTGGCAAATCCCACAGGGCGGGCTCAATTTGTGGCTTAGTTTTCCTTCCTGGGTCGATACACGTGCCCTATTACATGAGGCACGGAAGCAGCAAATTACCTTCCTGCCTGGCTCTGTTTGCTATCCTGGGGAGCCGAAGCAGAATTATATACGTCTCAGTTTTTCTTATGTGAATGAAAAGGCACTGACGGAAGGTATGGAAAAGTTATGTGGTATTTTTCAGCAGGCCTTGTCTACACCTCAAAACCACAAACAATCTCTTTTCTTTTAACGATAAAAAAACTGCTCTCTATATGTGAGAGCAGTTTTTTTATTAGAACCAACCTTTTACTGTGTCGACGATTCCGCCCCAAATGCCAGCGAAGAATCCACCTACACCACGCATTGCAAGGATGAACCAGTTTGCTTTTTCATCACCTGTTTTCGTCACAAGCTCAACACCTGATTGGTCTTTACTCAAATAGCCGTAGTCCTTCTCATCACCAGAATAAGAAGTCGTCAGCATGCCAACCTTCGTTCCTTTTTTAATAGGAGCTTCTAGGTTCTTTTTATCAATATTTACTTTCGCTTTATAGCTCTTCTCGTCACCATTTTTAACCGGTACAGAGAAAGCTTCTTTCGTCACGACGGGTACTTCTTTATCTTTCCCTTTATCGACTTCGATGTTTTCATGTCCCTTGATTTGTTGGCCTTTTTTGTACATTTCTTTCATCGTGAAGTTTTTAAAGGCATAATCGAACAATTTTTTCGCCACATCAAAACGAGCTGTATGAAGATTCCCTTTAGCATTCAGGACAACTGCGATCACACGCATGTCACCACGTTTTGCTGTACCTGTGAAGCTAGAACCAGCTGAATCAGTAGATCCCGTTTTCAGACCGTCTACGCCTTCATATTCTTTCACAAGTCCTTTAAGCATAAAGTTCCAGTTTGGCATGTCCATTTCGTCATCTGTGCCTTCTCTGAACTTTGTTTTCGCGATGCTTGCTGTTTCAAGAAGTTCTGGATGATCTTTGATGAGATGCTGTGCAAGCAAAGCCATATCCTTTGCGGAAACTTCGCTTTCTTCATCAGGTCCCGTACCTTTAGGCTGTTTGCCATGTAAGTCTTTATTTTCTAATCCAGTTGCATTCACGAATTTGTAATTGGTTAAGCCAAGTTCTTTTGCTTTTGCATTCATTTTTTCAACAAACTTTGATTCTGATCCAGCGATTACCTCTGCTAGACCAATTGCTGCTGCATTTGCTGAATAAATAGCCGTTGCTTGATAAAGTTCTTTGACAGTATACGAACCATCTTTTCTCAATGGAACATTGGATAAACTGCGGTCCTGAGAAATTTCGTACACGTAATCATCTGGCGTATATGTTTGATCCCATTTCACTTTGCCTTCAGCAATCGCCTCTAGTAATAGATACTCTGTCATCATCTTTGCCATACTTGCAATAGGCAGTCTTTGTTCTGCGTTTTTACTATAAAGAATTTTACCTGTAGAAGCTTCAATAAGGATGGCTGCTTTCGCATTCACATTGAATGGATCTTCAGCCGCTTTTGCTTTGGACATTGGGGTAAATGCAGTAACAATCAATGCCAATGCAAGGATAGAGACCATAAGCTGTTTCAACATCTTGCTGTTCAATCGTCATACCTCCGTATTCATCTTTTTTCGACGTTTTTCATATATATTTAATCCACAAGGGCTTATTTCGACACAACAGTATAAATTTTATCACAATAAAGACAAAAAAAATAGACAGAGTCATAGACCCTGTCAAATGTAATTTGATTGTCACAATTTATCAAGAAATTGTGTAGTTTGGTGATTCTTTTGTAATTTGTACATCATGTGGATGGCTCTCACGAAGACCTGCACCTGTCATGCGAATGAATTGTGCTTCTTCTCTAAGAGTACGTAAGTCCTGTGTTCCACAGTAGCCCATACCAGAGCGAATACCGCCAACAAGTTGGTAAACAGTGTCAACAACTGGTCCTTTATACGGTGTACGTCCTTCGATACCTTCTGGAACGAATTTTTTATTATCTTCTTGGAAGTAACGATCTTTACTTCCTTTTTCCATTGCAGCAACAGAACCCATACCACGATATACTTTGAAACGTCTACCTTGGAAAATTTCTGTTTCTCCTGGGCTTTCAGATGTACCAGCAAGAAGGCTTCCCAGCATAACAGCATGTCCACCAGAAGCTAATGCTTTCACGATATCACCTGAATATTTAATTCCACCATCTGCAATAATAGATTTACCATGCTTTCTTGCTTCTGTTGCACAGTCATAAATCGCTGTGATTTGTGGTACACCGACCCCTGCAACAACACGTGTTGTACAAATCGATCCTGGTCCAATACCCACTTTTACAATATCTGCTCCAGCTTCAAACAATGCTTTTGTTGCTTCAGCTGTTGCAACGTTACCAGCAATGATGTTAAGAGAAGGATACGTTTCACGGATTTTCGATACAGTGTCTAGAACACCTTGAGAATGACCGTGTGCTGTATCAATGACGATCACATCAACATTGGCTTCTACTAATTTTTTCACACGAGTCATTGTATCGCCAGTGACACCTACAGCGGCACCAACAATTAAACGGCCATGTGCATCTTTAGAGGAGTTAGGGAATTCAATCACTTTTTCAATATCTTTGATGGTGATGAGACCTTTTAATGTTCCTTCGTCATCTAAAAGAGGTAATTTTTCAATTTTATATTGCTGAAGGATTTTTTCAGCTTCTTCTAATGTTGTCCCAACAGAAGCTGTCACAAGTTCCTCTTTTGTCATCACGTCGCTAATCTTCATTGAATAATCCGAAATAAAACGAAGGTCACGGTTCGTAATAATCCCAACAAGCTTTTGATCTTGTTCGTTATTAACAATCGGTACACCAGAAATACGATATTTACCCATTAAATGTTCTGCATCGAATACTTGATGATCCGGTGTTAAGAAAAATGGATTTGTAATAACACCACGCTCTGAACGTTTTACTTTGTCCACTTGTTCAGCTTGCTGCTCAATAGACATGTTCTTATGGATGATTCCAAGACCACCTTGACGTGCCATTGCAATCGCCATTTGTGATTCCGTCACAGTATCCATTCCTGCACTAATAATTGGAATGTTCAGCTTTAAAGTGCTTGTTAACTCAACTGATAAATTGACATCACGCGGAAGCACCTCAGACTTTGCTGGAACAAGCAACACATCGTCAAACGTCAAACCTTCTTTTGAAAATTTACTTTCCCACATTAGTAAATCCCCCTCTTTTCGGCAAAATATTATATGTAGATTATCAACTAGGAAACAGCATGTCAAGGAAGCAACAAACAGTTGCAATTTTTAGAAAATATAAAGAGAGTTGAGGAAGAAGATGAAAAGTTCAGGATGGAAGGATTTAAAACGTTTTTACTCACTTGAAACTTCCCAAAAGTTTCTATTTCAACAGTACGAGAAACGGAACATTCAGGAGGCAAACCAGCAGGCCTATAAAAACTGTGAACGATTTATTTACTTTTTAAAGCACGGTCATACATTTTATGACCAAGCCGCATCAGCTCCACTTGAACTAAAACCGATTTTATTGTTTTATGGAATGGCACAGCTGTTAAAGGCATGTTTGCTGACAGTGGATCCCGACTATCCTTCTCAAACCTCTGTCTTAGCTCATGGTGTCACCTCAAGAAAAAGAAAGAAGCAACATTATCGTTTTAGTGAGGATGAAGTCAAGATTCAGCGAAACGGATTATGTATGCATGTATTAAAGCACTTATTTCATTTAAATGGTCTTGAAGATGAACGATTTACGATGATCAATCTCCTTTCAAAAATACCTGAAATGGGTCATATTCTTGAGTTTCAAAAACAGCCCGCGACTTTAGTGAAAGTAGAGCAAGCAAATGGCATATTGATTCAAGATCATATTCCCTTGCTCTATAATATGTCTGCCGAACGTTTTATTGAATATTTTGAGTTCCATACAACTTGGAAGCTTAAGCAACGAGAAGCTAAAAAACTAACATTTGATGTATTTTCAGAAGAAAACCCTGCTCTTGCTACTCATCTTCATTATGATTTAGAAATGAATCAATGGTTCATTCCATCAACGCGAGATGCCTTTTTAGGGATTCCTGAGATCATCAGCCATTACTTGTTAATGTATAATCTCAGTATGATTGCCCGCTACGAAACAGAATGGTGGTACGAGCTTTTATCTCAATACATTAGTGATGATTATGTCATGATTGAACGTTATATGGAGATTGCCGAGGACAAGTTTCCGGCTTATATCATGATGCTGCTAGAAGAAAACACAAAAAAGACCAGTTCCGATTGGAACTGATCCTTTGAAAAGCTTGGCGGCGTCCTACTCTCACAGGGGGAAACCCCCAACTACCATCGGCGCTGAAGAGCTTAACTTCCGTGTTCGGTATGGGAACGGGTGTGACCTCTTCGCTATCGCCACCAAACCTGATGGAGAGAATGTTCTCTCAAAACTAGATAACAATGTTCATTTTTCACATTAGAATATAGGTTAAGTCCTCGATCTATTAGTATCTGTCAGCTCCACGTGTCACCACGCTTCCACCTCAGACCTATCAACCTGATCATCTTTCAGGGATCTTACTTCCTTGCGGAATGGGAAATCTCATCTTGAGGGGGGCTTCATGCTTAGATGCTTTCAGCACTTATCCCGTCCGCACATAGCTACCCAGCGATGCCCTTGGCAGAACAACTGGTACACCAGCGGTGCGTCCATCCCGGTCCTCTCGTACTAAGGACAGCTCCTCTCAAATTTCCTGCGCCCGCGACGGATAGGGACCGAACTGTCTCACGACGTTCTGAACCCAGCTCGCGTACCGCTTTAATGGGCGAACAGCCCAACCCTTGGGACCGACTACAGCCCCAGGATGCGATGAGCCGACATCGAGGTGCCAAACCTCCCCGTCGATGTGGACTCTTGGGGGAGATAAGCCTGTTATCCCCGGGGTAGCTTTTATCCGTTGAGCGATGGCCCTTCCATGCGGAACCACCGGATCACTAAGCCCGACTTTCGTCCCTGCTCGACTTGTAGGTCTCGCAGTCAAGCTCCCTTGTGCCTTTACACTCTGCGAATGATTTCCAACCATTCTGAGGGAACCTTTGGGCGCCTCCGTTACATTTTAGGAGGCGACCGCCCCAGTCAAACTGCCCACCTGACACTGTCTCCCTGCCCGATAAGGGCAGCGGGTTAGAAGGTCAATACAGCCAGGGTAGTATCCCACCGATGCCTCCACCGAAGCTAGCGCTCCGGTTTCCAAGGCTCCTACCTATCCTGTACAAGCTGTACCAACATTCAATATCAGGCTGCAGTAAAGCTCCACGGGGTCTTTCCGTCCTGTCGCGGGTAACCTGCATCTTCACAGGTACTATAATTTCACCGAGTCTCTCGTTGAGACAGTGCCCAGATCGTTGCGCCTTTCGTGCGGGTCGGAACTTACCCGACAAGGAATTTCGCTACCTTAGGACCGTTATAGTTACGGCCGCCGTTTACTGGGGCTTCAATTCGCACCTTCGCTTACGCTAAGCGCTCCTCTTAACCTTCCAGCACCGGGCAGGCGTCAGCCCCTATACTTCGCCTTACGGCTTCGCAGAGACCTGTGTTTTTGCTAAACAGTCGCCTGGGCCTATTCACTGCGGCTTCTCGGGGCTTTAACACCCTAAGAAGCACCCCTTCTCCCGAAGTTACGGGGTCATTTTGCCGAGTTCCTTAACGAGAGTTCTCTCGATCACCTTAGGATTCTCTCCTCGCCTACCTGTGTCGGTTTGCGGTACGGGCACCTCTCACCTCGCTAGAGGCTTTTCTTGGCAGTGTGGAATCAGGAACTTCGCTACTAAATTTCGCTCGCCATCACAGCTCAGCCTTCACGGGAAACGGATTTGCCTATTTCCCAGCCTAACTGCTTGGACGCGGATATCCAATACCGCGCTTACCCTATCCTCCTGCGTCCCCCCATTGCTCAAATGGTGAGGAGGTGGTACAGGAATATCAACCTGTTGTCCATCGCCTACGCCTTTCGGCCTCGGCTTAGGTCCCGACTAACCCTGAGCGGACGAGCCTTCCTCAGGAAACCTTAGGCATTCGGTGGACGGGATTCTCACCCGTCTTTCGCTACTCATACCGGCATTCTCACTTCTAAGCGCTCCACCAGTCCTTCCGGTCTGACTTCACTGCACTTAGAACGCTCTCCTACCACTGTTCGTAAGAACAGTCCGCAGCTTCGGTGATACGTTTAGCCCCGGTACATTTTCGGCGCAGAGTCACTCGACCAGTGAGCTATTACGCACTCTTTAAATGGTGGCTGCTTCTAAGCCAACATCCTGGTTGTCTAAGCAACTCCACATCCTTTTCCACTTAACGTATACTTTGGGACCTTAGCTGGCGGTCTGGGCTGTTTCCCTTTCGACTACGGATCTTATCACTCGCAGTCTGACTCCCAAGGATAAGTCATCGGCATTCGGAGTTTGACTGAATTCGGTAACCCGGTAGGGGCCCCTAGTCCAATCAGTGCTCTACCTCCGAGACTCTTACCTTGAGGCTAGCCCTAAAGCTATTTCGGAGAGAACCAGCTATCTCCAGGTTCGATTGGCATTTCACCCCTACCCACACCTCATCCCCGCACTTTTCAACGTGCGTGGGTTCGGGCCTCCATTCAGTGTTACCTGAACTTCACCCTGGACATGGGTAGATCACCTGGTTTCGGGTCTACGACCACGTACTCATGCGCCCTATTCAGACTCGCTTTCGCTGCGGCTCCGCATCTTCTGCTTAACCTTGCACGGGATCGTAACTCGCCGGTTCATTCTACAAAAGGCACGCCATCACCCGTTAACGGGCTCTGACTACTTGTAGGCACACGGTTTCAGGATCTATTTCACTCCCCTTCCGGGGTGCTTTTCACCTTTCCCTCACGGTACTGGTTCACTATCGGTCACTAGGGAGTATTTAGCCTTGGGAGATGGTCCTCCCGGATTCCGACGGAATTTCACGTGTTCCGCCGTACTCAGGATCCACTCTGGAGAGAACAACATTTCAGTTACAGGGCTGTTACCTTCTTTGGCGGGCCTTTCCAGACCTCTTCGCTTATATCGTTCCTTTGTAACTCCGTATAGAGTGTCCTACAACCCCAAGAGGCAAGCCTCTTGGTTTGGGCTGTTCCCGTTTCGCTCGCCGCTACTCAGGGAATCGCATTTGCTTTCTCTTCCTCCGGGTACTTAGATGTTTCAGTTCCCCGGGTATGCCTTCTCATACTCTATGTATTCAAGTATGGATACTACTCCATTACGAGCAGTGGGTTTCCCCATTCGGAAATCTCCGGATCAAAGCTTGCTTACAGCTCCCCGAAGCATATCGGTGTTCGTCCCGTCCTTCATCGGCTCCTAGTGCCAAGGCATCCACCGTGCGCCCTTTCTAACTTAACCATTTCTTACTTTAGAAAGAATCACTATGTGTGATGAACTTTGCATTGCATTCAATGTGAATGTATTACTTATTGTTATCTAGTTTTCAAAGAACACGTTGGTGGAGCCTAGCGGGATCGAACCGCTGACCTCCTGCGTGCAAGGCAGGCGCTCTCCCAGCTGAGCTAAGGCCCCGATTTAATAGAAGATGGTGGGCCTGAGTGGACTCGAACCACCGACCTCACGCTTATCAGGCGTGCGCTCTAACCAGCTGAGCTACAGGCCCATCTTTCATATCGAAGATATGATGTTGTAGGATCTTTTGCAAGTTCCTTCAAAACTAAACAAGACGAAAAACGTACGCTGCTCCATATATCCTTAGAAAGGAGGTGATCCAGCCGCACCTTCCGATACGGCTACCTTGTTACGACTTCACCCCAATCATCTGCCCCACCTTCGGCGGCTGGCTCCATAAAGGTTACCTCACCGACTTCGGGTGTTGCAAACTCTCGTGGTGTGACGGGCGGTGTGTACAAGGCCCGGGAACGTATTCACCGCGGCATGCTGATCCGCGATTACTAGCGATTCCAGCTTCACGCAGTCGAGTTGCAGACTGCGATCCGAACTGAGAACAGATTTGTGGGATTGGCTAAACCTTGCGGTCTCGCAGCCCTTTGTTCTGTCCATTGTAGCACGTGTGTAGCCCAGGTCATAAGGGGCATGATGATTTGACGTCATCCCCACCTTCCTCCGGTTTGTCACCGGCAGTCACCTTAGAGTGCCCAACTGAATGCTGGCAACTAAGATCAAGGGTTGCGCTCGTTGCGGGACTTAACCCAACATCTCACGACACGAGCTGACGACAACCATGCACCACCTGTCACTCTGTCCCCGAAGGGAAAGCCCTATCTCTAGGGTTGTCAGAGGATGTCAAGACCTGGTAAGGTTCTTCGCGTTGCTTCGAATTAAACCACATGCTCCACCGCTTGTGCGGGCCCCCGTCAATTCCTTTGAGTTTCAGTCTTGCGACCGTACTCCCCAGGCGGAGTGCTTAATGCGTTAGCTGCAGCACTAAGGGGCGGAAACCCCCTAACACTTAGCACTCATCGTTTACGGCGTGGACTACCAGGGTATCTAATCCTGTTCGCTCCCCACGCTTTCGCTCCTCAGCGTCAGTTACAGACCAGAGAGTCGCCTTCGCCACTGGTGTTCCTCCACATCTCTACGCATTTCACCGCTACACGTGGAATTCCACTCTCCTCTTCTGCACTCAAGTTTCCCAGTTTCCAATGACCCTCCCCGGTTGAGCCGGGGGCTTTCACATCAGACTTAAGAAACCGCCTGCGAGCCCTTTACGCCCAATAATTCCGGACAACGCTTGCCACCTACGTATTACCGCGGCTGCTGGCACGTAGTTAGCCGTGGCTTTCTGGTTAGGTACCGTCAAGGTGCAAGCAGTTACTCTTGCACTTGTTCTTCCCTAACAACAGAGCTTTACGATCCGAAAACCTTCATCACTCACGCGGCGTTGCTCCGTCAGACTTTCGTCCATTGCGGAAGATTCCCTACTGCTGCCTCCCGTAGGAGTCTGGGCCGTGTCTCAGTCCCAGTGTGGCCGATCACCCTCTCAGGTCGGCTACGCATCGTCGCCTTGGTGAGCCGTTACCTCACCAACTAGCTAATGCGCCGCGGGTCCATCTGTAAGTGACAGCCGAAACCGTCTTTCATCCTTGAACCATGCGGTTCAAGGAACTATCCGGTATTAGCTCCGGTTTCCCGGAGTTATCCCAGTCTTACAGGCAGGTTACCCACGTGTTACTCACCCGTCCGCCGCTAACATCCGGGAGCAAGCTCCCTTCTGTCCGCTCGACTTGCATGTATTAGGCACGCCGCCAGCGTTCGTCCTGAGCCAGGATCAAACTCTCCGAAAAAGTACAAAACCGAAGTTTTGCTTTTCGCCAGTTTGACTGACTACCTATGATGTATCATAGGATTTTTTTATAAAAACTCGAATTAACAGGTACGTTTTGTCTTGTTTAGTTTTCAAAGAACTTGTTTGTCACTCTCTCAAAGCGACCACTTAAATATATCATATATCTCTATCAATAGTCAACATTTTTCTTGAAAAACATTTTATTTTTTTAAGAAGTTTTTGTTATGAAAGAGATAAAAAATAGAGCCTCTTTTTGCTCCTTTGAAAGATTAACACATATCTATGAAAAAAGCATTATAAACTTCAAAAAAAATCATGTTTTTTCAAAAAAAAATAAAGCCGGTGAAAAACCGGCTTTATCTTTACTCAGATTGCTCTTGATCTGACTCTACATTTTCTACGTTTTCTTCACTATTCTCTTCATCGTCTTCTGGTGATTGTTCTACTAATGCCACTGTAGCGACATGTTCATCATCACCTAGACGGATCAGACGGACACCTTGAGTGACTCGGCCTGTTGTGGAGATATCTGAAACAGCCATACGGATGATGACACCACTACCTGTAATAATCATCAAGTCTTCTTCAGCTTCAGCGTTAGTCGCCTTCACTGCAACAAGCGGACCGTTGTTGTCAGTGATCTTGCACGTTTTCAGACCTTTACCACCACGGCTTTGGACACGATATTCTTTTTCAGGCGTTAATTTACCATAACCTTTTTCAGTTACGATCAATACATTTGCATCTGGCTCAAGGATTTCCATTCCAACGACGATGTCATCCTCAGAAAGTGTGATCCCTTTAACTCCAGCTGCTGTACGTCCCATTTCACGAACATCTGTCTCGTCGAAACGAATGAGCATTCCTTTTTTCGTTCCGATGATGATTTGTTTTTCACCATTGGTTAAACGAACAGCCATCAATTCATCTTCATCACGCAGGCTGAGTGCAATCAAACCGTTGTTACGGATGTTTGCAAATTGAGACAATGACGTTCGTTTCGATACACCGTGTCTTGTTGTAAAGAAGAGATACGAATCTTCATCAAATTCGCTGACTGGAATAATGGCGTTTATCCACTCTCCCTTTTCTACTTCAAGAAGGTTAATAATCGGAATCCCTTTCGCTGTTCGTCCGAATTCAGGGATCTCATAGCCCTTCGCTCGATAGACCTTCCCTTTATTAGAGAAGAAGAGAATCGTATCGTGCGTAGATGTTGAGATCAGCTGTTCAACGAAATCATCTTCGTTGGTTCCCATTCCTTGTACACCTTTACCGCCTCTTTTTTGACTGCGGTATGTTGATGCAGGCAGGCGCTTAATATAACCATTATGAGTCAGTGTGATCACAATATTTTCAACAGGAATCAAATCTTCGTCTTCGATTGTTTCTATACCCGCTGTCACAATTTCTGTGCGGCGCGTATCATTGAAGCGTTCTTTGATTTCTGTTAATTCTTCTCTAATGATTTCTAGAACTTTCTCATTGTCTGCTAGAATGGCTTTCAATTCAGCAATCAATTCAACAAGCCCTTTGTATTCATCTTCTATTTTCTCTCTTTCTAAACCAGTCAAACGCTGGAGTCGCATATCGAGAATGGCCTGTGCTTGTTTTTCAGACAAGCTATAGTTTTCCATCAAACCATTTCTTGCAATTTCAGCAGTTTGAGAGCCTCTAATTAAGGCAATGACCTCATCTAAGTGATCAAGCGCAATTCTTAAGCCTTCTAAAATATGAGCTCTTGCTTCCGCTTTACGCAATTCATACGCCGTTCTTCGACGAATGATCACTTTCTGATGCTCAAGGTAATATTCAAGACATTGTTTGAGAGACAACACTTTCGGCTGTCCATCAACAAGTGCAAGCAAGTTAATACCGAAGGACGTTTGAAGTGTCGTTTGTTTATAAAGATTGTTTAATAGAACATGGACGTTTGCGTCTCTTCGTAGTTCAATGACAATTCTCATTCCATTACGGTCAGATTCATCACGAAGATCTGTAATGCCATCAATCTTTTTATCACGGACAAGGTCAGCGATTTTTTCGATCAAACGAGCTTTGTTAACCTGGTAAGGAATCTCATTGATGATAATGCGCTGCTTACCACTAGATGTTTCTTCGATATTTGACTTTGCACGTAATGTAATAGAGCCGCGTCCTGTTTCATACGCTTTACGAATACCGCTTCGGCCAATGATTTGTCCCGCAGTTGGGAAGTCTGGACCTGGAATGATGTCCATTAGTTCCTGTGTCGTCATTTCAGGATTTTGACTAATTGCCAATACCCCATCAATCACTTCACCTAGTTGGTGAGGCGGGATATTCGTTGCCATCCCTACAGCAATTCCAGTTGCCCCGTTCACTAATAAGTTCGGGAACCTAGCAGGCATAACGACTGGCTCTCTTTCACTGCCATCGTAGTTATCTTGATAATCAATGGTGTCCTTTGTGATATCACGCAGGATCTCCATCGAAATTTTAGAAAGACGTGCCTCGGTATAACGCATGGCTGCTGCACCGTCTCCATCGACAGAACCAAAGTTCCCGTGCCCTTCAACCAGCATATTACGATAGTTGAAATCTTGCGCCATCCGAACCATCGCTTCATATACAGCGCTATCACCGTGAGGGTGGTACTTACCGATAACTTCCCCAACGATACGTGCAGATTTCTTAAATGGTTTATCACTTGTCATACCTAGGTCATTCATCGCATACAAAATTCTTCGATGCACGGGCTTCAATCCGTCTCGCACATCTGGTAATGCACGCGAAACAATAACACTCATTGCATAATCTAAAAAGGACGTACGCATTTCATGGCTAATATTCACTTCGCGTACATTTGGTGTATGTTGTTCACTCACTATAAGAACCTCCCTTTACGTATCACATGAAATAAATTATGTGGGAGTAAAATATGTATTTATCTTCACAAGACTATTCTCCATTATATCAATAATCTTGCCTTTATACACATTTATTTACTAGAAAATCAACGAAACGTAGAAAACCAGGACATTCGTTTCACGCCCCTGTTTCTTGAAAAACAACCTTATTCCAAACAAGAAATAAGGTTGCTCTCAAGGGGGATACCTATCTAAATATCAAGATTTTTTACGTATTGTGCATTTTCTTCGATAAAGTTACGTCTCGGCTCTACTTTATCTCCCATTAGCATTTCAAAAGTCTCATCAGCATCGATTGCATCCTCAAGTGTCACTTGAAGAAGTGTTCTCGCATCAGGATCCATTGTTGTTTCCCAAAGCTGAGTAGCATTCATCTCTCCAAGACCTTTATAACGCTGAAGTCCAGGTTTCGGTGTTTGAGGCAGTGTTTTTAACAGTTCATCTAGCTGTTTATCGTTATACACGTATTCAACACGCTTTCCTTGCTGCACTTTATATAAAGGCGGCTGTGCAATATACACATAACCGTTTTCAATGATTTCACGCATGTAGCGATAGAAGAATGTTAGGAGTAGCGTTCGAATATGCGCTCCATCAACATCAGCATCAGTCATGATCACAATTTTGTGATAACGTGCTTTCTCTAAAGTGAAGTCTTCTCCGATTCCAGTCCCTAGCGCTGTAATCATTGAACGAACCTCGTTGTTAGATAAAATTTTATCTAGTCGTGCTTTTTCAACGTTTAGGATCTTCCCTCTTAACGGTAAGATCGCTTGGAAATGTCGATCACGACCTTGCTTAGCAGATCCGCCCGCAGAATCTCCCTCTACGATATAAAGCTCAGAGATGGAAGGATCTTTAGAAGAACAGTCTGCCAGTTTCCCAGGCAAGCTAGAGACTTCCAGTGCACTTTTACGTCTTGTCAGCTCACGTGCCTTTTTGGCAGCCATTCTTGCACGAGCTGCCATCACACCTTTCTCCACAATTTTCTTTGCAGCATCAGGGTTCTCTAAGAGGAATTTCTCAAGTGCTTCGGAGAAGAGGGAGTCGGTAATGGTTCTTGCTTCTGAGTTACCGAGCTTTGTCTTTGTTTGTCCTTCGAATTGAGGGTCTGGATGTTTGATAGAGATAATGGCTGTTAAGCCTTCTCGTACATCTTCACCGCTCAAATTCGAGTCACCATCTTTGAATACGCCATTTTTACGAGCATAATCATTGATGACACGCGTCAGACCTGTTTTAAAGCCTGCTTCATGTGTTCCGCCTTCATACGTGTTGATATTGTTGGCGAAAGAATAAATATTGCTTGTATAGGAATCGTTGTATTGCAGTGCAACTTCAACGGTGATTCCGTCTTTTTCACCCTCGATGTAAACAGGTTCTTCATGAACGACTTCCTTCGAGCGATTCAAATGTTCTACATAGCTCTTAATACCGCCTTCATAGCAGTATTCGTTTCTTCGCTCTTTACCTTCACGTAAGTCTTCAATGATGATGTTGACGCCTTTTGTTAAGAAAGCTAACTCACGTACACGGTTAGCAAGTGTGTCGTAATCAAATTCAATGGTTTCAGTGAAAATTTCTGGATCTGGCACAAAATGAGTGGTTGTCCCTGTTACATCTGTTTCACCAATGATCTCTAAATCTCCAACTGGAACACCGCGTTTGAATTGTTGATAATGAATTTTCCCATCACGGTATACGGTCACGTCTAAGGTCGTAGATAACGCATTAACAACAGATGCCCCTACACCATGCAGACCGCCAGATACTTTATAACCGCTGCCGTCAAATTTACCACCAGCGTGAAGAACAGTCATAATAACCTCTACAGCAGGACGTCCCATTTTCTCATGAATCCCAACAGGAATTCCGCGACCGTTATCTTTCACTGTGATGCTATTATCTTTTTCAATTTGCACTGTAATGTCTGTACAATAACCAGCTAAAGCCTCATCAATACTGTTGTCGACAATTTCCCATACAAGATGGTGAAGTCCTTTTGCACTGGTTGACCCAATGTACATTCCTGGACGTTTTCTAACCGCTTCTAGTCCTTCGAGCACCTGTATCTGATTTTCATCATAACTATTATGTTGCTGTTCCATTGCCACGTACATTCACCTACACTTTTCTTAAACGATATATTTATATGAATTGAGCTTTTAGACTTCAATTTCAATCACAAATGAAGCACGTTTTTTGAGCGTGCTTGAGGAAAGAGGAGAGTAATAAACAGATTTAGTTGTGACGACGATGGATTTGGGTGTCCCCTGTGACAACGAAATGATTTGTTCTTCTTGTTTTTGAAGAAATTCCTCTACAACAGAAGATGACCTCATTTTGTAATCAACAATTGCGACAATCTCTCGTGTAGAAACAACACAATCATCACCTAAATGAATATACAAGACCCACACCTCATTTATCAGTCAATTACTTTTCCACTGGCTACTCTGAAAATTTCCGCTTCTTTCAAGGTGGCGTGATCGATGCCTTCAACACTTGTTGTGGTGACGAAGGTCTGTACACGTCCCTGAATGGTATGGAGCAAATGAGACTGTCTGTAATCATCAAGTTCAGATAAAACATCATCGAGTAGAAGAATTGGGTATTCACCGATTTCTTCATGAATCAGATCAATTTCTGCCAGCTTTAGTGAAAGAGCTGTTGTTCTTTGCTGCCCTTGAGAGCCATATGTCTGAACATCCCGACCATTCACAAAGAAAAGAAGATCATCTCTGTGAGGCCCCCATAGCGTCACCCCTCGGTCTATTTCTCTGTCTCTTAGTTTCTGAAACGATTCTTCATAGCTATTTTTTATTTTCGACAAGTCTGACGCTTCTGATACCTCTATGGCCGTCTGGTATTGGAGCGTGAGCGTTTCCAGCTCTCTTGAAATCCCAAAATGCAGCGGCTGCGCCCATTTTTCGAGCTGTTTCGTAAAAGTCAGTCGTCTTTTGACAACCTTCGCTGCCGCATCAATCAACTGCTCTGTTAAAATCTCCAGCATCGCTTGATCCGTTTGCTTTCTTGTTTGCAGTTGTTTCAAGTAATGATTCCGCTGAGAGAGAATTTTTTGATAGAGCGATAAATCATGCAAGTAGACAGCAGACACTTGTCCAATCTCCATGTCGAGGAATCTTCTGCGGATTTGCGGGCTACCTTTCACAAGGCTGAGATCCTCTGGTGCAAACATGATGGTGTTCAAGGCACCAACATAATGACTGAGTTTCTGTTGTTCAATGTGATTGACCTTGCCCTTTTTTCCTTTTTTTGAGATCACGAGCTGCATGGGGAGTGGACCATTTTTTTTGATGACTCTACCTTCTATTTTAGCATAGTCTTCGTCCCATCGGATAAGTTCTTTATCATTTGACGTACGATGAGACTTTGCCATCGACAATACATAGATCGCTTCCATCAGGTTCGTTTTACCTTGGGCGTTCTCACCAATCATCACATTCACCTTATTGTCGAATTGAAGCTCGGTGTGTTCATAGTTTCGGTATGAAGTTAACGCCAGACTTTGAATGTACATGTATTGTCACCCGTTTCTAATTCACAACTTGAAATGTGCCGTGACCTTCTATCTCGACAACATCACCTGGGTATAATTTGCGTCCCCGTCTATTATCTGGCTCTTGGTTGATGAACACCTCATGTTCACTTAAAAACCACTTCGCCATTCCACCAGATTGAATGACTTCCGCTAATTTCAAAAACTGCCCTAATGTAATCATTTCTGTTTCAATCGTTATCAGATTAGGCATTGTATCGACCTCTTTCAATATCACTAATATCTAATTGTACTAAAAAACAAGACAAGAAGGAAAGGGGGAAAGCGAACTGGGATGAAAGAAAGCTGAGGAAACGAGGAAAAAAGCTGCTGTGCGCTCACACAGCAGCCATTTTAGACCAAATTAATACGTTCTAACTGGAAGAATCAATTGCAAAATGGAATCATCATTTGGCGTGCGTAATAGGAATGGTCTCATTGCGCCAGTGAAACTGACATGAATCTCTGTTCCCTCTAATACTTTTAAAGCATCAAGCATATATTTCGGACTGAAAGAGATTTTGAGATCCTCCCCTTTAATGTCATCTGCTTGCACCGTTTCAACTACTTTACCGATTTCAGGCGAATTAGAAGAGATTTCAAGGCTTTGCGCAGGATCAGCAGAAAGCTTCACAACGTTGTTACGCCCTTCTCTTGCTAAAAGTGACGCGCGATCAATCGCTTGAAGGAATTCTTTCGTATTCACCACTACATCCGTTTTACTTTCTTGCGGAATGAGGCGAGCTGTATCTGGGTAATTACCATCCAGCAATCTTGAGAAGAATAGCACGTTCTGTGCTTTAAAGAGAACCTGTGTCTCCGTAATGACGATGCTCACAAGATCTTGTCCATCATCAAGAATTTTACTTAGCTCTGTTAAACTCTTTCCTGGAATGACAACATTGTACGAGCTTTCCTCGTTAATATCCAACTTCGCTTTTCTTAAAGCAAGACGATGGCTATCCGTTGCTGTGCATATTAATTCACCTTTTTCAACCTTCCAGTTTACACCTGTCAAGATAGGTCGTGTTTCTGAGGTGGACACTGCGAAAACCGTTTGACGGATAAGGTTTTTAAGCAAATCTGTTGGAATTTGAAAAGCATGATGTTCTTCAATTTGTGGCAGATGCGGATATTCTTCAGCATCTAAGCCGTTTAAATTAAATTCTGCTGAACCAGAGCGGATGATGGTCAGATGATTTTGTTCTACCTCAATTTCGACAGTAGACATAGGCAGTTTCTTAACGATTTCGCTAAAGAAGCGTGCTTGCAGCACAATACTTCCTGGTCGATCAATTGTAATGACTTCTAAATCTCCATCTCTTTGAGGAATAAAAGATTCGATTGAGATATCAGAATCGCTCCCTGTGAGAGAAACTCCTTCATCAGATGCAACAATTTTAATCCCTGTCAAAATAGGAATCGTTGTTCTAGAGGATACGGCCTTTAATACATCTTGGACACTTTCAACAAGACGATCTTTTTGAATCGTGAATTTCATAGTGGTCCTCCTAATTTTTCTTAATGACATGTATATATATTTATTTAATAAAAATCGTAGAAGTACTAGTAGGGCTTGTGAATATGTGGATAAGTCAGTAGAAAGAAAGGAAAGACAGCCTATCCACATGTGGACAGACTGTGTATGACTATGCTCTAGTTATTCACATTTTCCCGTACTTATCTTATCAGCTTGATTATTTTAGTTGTTCTTTGATCTCTTTGACATGCTGCTGAAGCTGTTCATCTTCAACGATTAATTTTGAAATTTTCTCATGAGCATGAATGACGGTCGTATGATCTCGTCCACCAAATTCTTCTCCGATTTTAGGTAGAGAGGAATCTGTCATTTCTCTAGAGAGATACATCGCAATTTGTCTTGGATAAGCAACTGATTTCGTACGTTTCTTCGCTTTGAAATCTTCTAATCGAATATTAAATTGCTGCCCTACAATTCTTTGAATATCTTTAATTGTAATCACCTTAGGTTTTGATGAAGGAATGATGTCCTTTAGGGCTTCAGCTGCTAGATCTGCATTGATGTCTTTATTAATTAAAGAAGAGTAAGCAACAACACGAATCAAAGCACCTTCCAGTTCCCGAATGTTGCTGTCGATTTGATTGGCAATATAAAGCATGACTTCATTCGGAATGTCTAAACCTTCTGCTTTTGCTTTTTTACGTAAGATCGCAATACGCGTTTCTAGATCTGGCGGGGTAATGTCTGTAATTAAGCCCCATTCGAATCGAGAGCGTAATCTGTCTTCAAGTGTCGGAATTTCCTTTGGCGGCCGGTCACTAGAAATGACGATTTGCTTACTTTCTTCGTGAAGTGTGTTGAATGTATGGAAAAACTCTTCTTGTGTTTGTTCTTTTCCTGCTAAAAATTGAATATCATCTATCAAAAGCACATCTACATTCCGATAGCGATTACGGAAATCGACTGCTTTGTTGTCCCGGATTGAGTTGATAAATTCATTTGTAAATTTTTCAGATGATAGATAGACCACTTTTGCTGATGGATTATGGTCGATGACGTAATGACCGATCGCATGCATTAAGTGAGTCTTTCCTAAACCAACGCCCCCATAAATAAAAAGCGGGTTATATGCTTTTGCTGGTGCTTCTGCGACTGCAAGTGAAGCTGCATGAGCAAAACGGTTGCCTGAACCAATAACAAAAGTATCAAATGTATATTTTGGATTCAGCATATTTTGTGGAATTTCAACGGGTTCTTCTTTCGACATTTTTTTGATTGGAGATTTTGGCATGGCTTCCTCTTCGTCCTGATTTTGAGGAATGATAAATTTGATGCTGAGCTCTTCGCCTGTCAGTTCATAGATGGTATCTGCAATTAAGTGAAGGTATCTTGACTCGAGCCAGTCCCTCGCAAATTCATTAGGTGCAGTAATAGTCAGCGTATCTCCTTGAAGAGAATGGGCTTTAGTGGACTTCATCCATGTTTCAAAACTAGGTTTGCTCAATTTTGTCTCTATTTTTTGAAGTGCTTTATTCCACAGATCCAAAATATTTTCCAT